>CAVFNN010000013.1:0-53704 GCA_963623925.1 bacterium
AGTTCTATGCAGATGTGCTGTCCGGAAAAACAGCTTATTACAGCAATTTGATTCCGGAACAATATCCGACTGAAGATCGCTGACGGGCACCGTGGGAGAAGGTGCCTGTCAGCGATCTTTACTTCTTCTTGTGCTTTTCGGTTTCGGTCTGCTGACGCCGGTTCTCCTCAGCCTGCAGATGATCTACGATTTTTTCCATCAGCTGCCGCTTGAGATAGACATCGAAGCCCAGTTCACAGAGAAAGGCGAAAAGCTGCAGTTCCTCCCGGTCTTCGGGTGAGAGTTCAGCGGCCTTTCCGTTGCGGAAAGTTTCTCCGGCAGTGACAAACTTCGCTTTCACATCCTCAATGAGGCTGTCCATCTGCGCATCCTCGAGGGAAAAGACTTCCTCGTAGATGTCCTGTAAGTGGGAAGCGCCGTCATTAGCCGAAAAATACTTTTCGTTCAGAGGTTTCAGGATGGTTTCGATATCCGTAAGCGAGAGGATGCCCTTGTAATAATAGATGAACAGCAGCATCAGCATATGCTCCCGGGAATAGCGCTTCTTCACAGGAGGCGGCAGGAGCTTGTTTTTTGCATAGTTATTGATCATGGTCTTGGTCAGCGCCTTGTCCTCATCGTGCCGCTTCATATTGCGGAGATGCTCGTCCATAAAGGCTGTGACCTGATCCATGTACAGGGAAATGGAGGGGATTTCGTCTGCATCGATGTGCTGAAGGCCCTCCAGATATTGGATTAATTCTTTTAAAATATCGTTATTCATAAGCCGGATTATAGCACGAGAGCGTTTATGCTGCAAGACATAGTTTTCTAAACCATGTAGCAAATCGGGCGAACATATGTTATAGTAGCGGGACATCAAGGCATAAAGGAGCTGTGCATGGAAAATCTGGATAAGATTCTGAATAAAGAGCAGGCAGAGGCGGTAAGGCATACGGAGGGGCCGCTGCTGGTGCTGGCGGGTGCAGGAAGCGGAAAAACCCGGGTATTGACCTACCGCATTGCCTATCTCATTGAAAACTGCGGTGTGGAGCCCTGGAATATTCTGGCCATTACCTTCACGAATAAGGCGGCCGGGGAAATGCGGGACCGTGTGGATCAGCTGGTGGGACAGCGGGCCGGTGAAGTTTGGGTATCTACCTTCCATAGCATGTGCGTGCGGATCCTGCGGCGGCATATCGAACAGATCGGCTACACCGGTGATTTTTCCATCTACGATACGGATGATCAGCGGACAGTGATGCGGCAGGTCCTGAAGAATTTGAATATCGATCCAAAGCTTTTTAAGGAGCGACAGGTTTTGTCACTGATTTCTGCTGCCAAGAATGAGGGCACGGATCCGGTGCAGTTCCGAAAGGATGCCGGCGGTGATCTCCGGATGCGACGGATTGCAGACTGCTATGAGGCCTATGAAAAGCAGCTGAAGGCAAATAATGCACTGGACTTTGATGATCTTCTGCTGAAAACCGTGGCGCTGTTTCAAAAGGCACCGGAGGTACTGAAGTATTATCAGCAGCGTTTCCGCTATATTCTGGTGGACGAGTATCAGGATACCAATGATATCCAGTTCCAGCTCGTGCATTTTCTGGCGGACCGTTACCGGAATATCTGTGTGGTGGGCGATGATGACCAGAGTATTTATGCTTTCCGCGGCGCAAATCTGGAGAACATCCTGTCCTTCGAAAAAAATTATCCCGGTGCGCGGGTGATCAAGCTGGAGCAGAATTACCGTTCTACCCAGCGGATACTGGATACCGCCAATGCGGTCATCAGCAACAATGCGGGCCGAAAGGAGAAAAAGCTCTGGACGGCCAAGCAGGGCGGTGCGCCGGTGCGCTTCCGGGAATACGAAAGCGCGAAGGATGAGGCTGAGTATGTCATTCGCGAGGCCCAGAGCTGCGGACGCCCCTATCGGGACCAGGTAGTGCTGTACCGCACCAATGCCCAGTCTCGTCTCATGGAGGAGCAGTGCGTGAAATACAATGTCCCCTATCAGGTGGTGGGCGGCGTAAATTTCTATCAGCGGAAGGAAATCAAGGATATTCTGGCTTACATGAAGGTACTGGCCAATGATGCCGATGATGTGGCTTTTGAACGCATCATCAATGTACCGAAGCGGGGCATCGGGGCCACGAGCATTCAAAAGCTGCGGACATATGCCGAACAGAGCGGCACATCTCTGATGCGGGCAGCAGCCCATGGCGCGGAGGCTGGAATCGGCGGCAAGGCTGTCAAGGAGTTGGAAAAATTCGTGCATATGACGGATGAATGGAAGCGGCATCTGCGGGCTGCCGGACTCATGACAGAGGCGGCAGAGCCGGGGATGGAAGACAGTTTTACCCTGCGGGAGCTGATCGAAGCCATCCGGGACGACACCGGCTATGGCATGGAGCTTCGTGCCGAGGGAGAAGTGGAAGCTGAAACCCGCTTCCAGAACATTGAAGAAATCATTTCCAAGGCGGCGGATTATCAGGCCCAGGCGGATGTACCGAAGCTTTCGGAGTTCCTGGAGGAAGTATCGCTGGTGGCGGATCTCGACCGGAAGGACGACAGCCAGGACGCGCTGACGCTGATGACCTTGCATGCCGCGAAGGGGCTGGAGTTCCCGAAGGTCTATCTCGTGGGCCTTTCGGACGGCCTTTTTCCCGGCTTCCGTTCCATGGGCGAGCCCGGGGAGATGGAGGAGGAGCGTCGTCTTTGCTATGTCGGCATTACCCGGGCAGAGCAGGAACTGGTCATGAGCTCAGCCCGTTCTCGGATGGTGAACGGTGAGTATCTCACGCTTTTGCCTAGCCGATTTGTGGATGAAATGCCGGAGGAAGTGGAAAAGAAGCTGCTGTACCAGCCGCGGCGAAGCCGGGACAGGGACGACGATTTTTCGTTCTCCTCAGAAGGTCAGGAACGTTTTGGCAGAAGCGCTTTCGGTAGCTTCGGTGCTACTGCCTTCGGGGGTAATGTCTTCGGCGCGTCTTCTTCCGGCGGCAGCGGAAAAACCGGCAGCGCCGGCGCGAAAAGCAGCCGGACATCCGGCGCGGGCATACCGGTATATTTGCAGAAAGGCGCGGAAATGCCTGCGTTGACCAAGCTGGATTATGCCGAGGGCGACCGGGTGAAGCATGTCAAGTTCGGCAGCGGCACAGTCTCGAAGATTGAAAAGGATAAGAAGGATTTCGTGGTCACGGTACAGTTCGACAGCTGTGGCCAGAAGAAAATCTATGCTCGCTTTGCGAAGCTTGAGCGAATATGATACACTGATAAAAACAGAATACTTGCCACAAGGCAGGTGATTTCAGGAACCAAAGGAGGATACTATGGATCGTTTTGATTTACAGACGCTGCGGAGCAACGCGAAGGATGCACGGGGACATGTGGAGGAGCTTTTGAACCGGGCAAAACTTGCCGAACTCATTGAGAAGCGGAAGGAGGATGATCGCTTCAAAAATACCGTGCTGACCATTTTGGCTGTGATTGGCGCTGTGGCAGCCGTTGCCGGCATTGCCTATGCGGTATATTGCTTCATGGCACCGGATTATCTGGAGGATTACGAAGACTACGATGAGGAGGCGGACGAGGATACCGTACCTGAACCTGAGGCATAAACTATGACATTGTGTACTAATGCCGGAAAGTGCGGCGGATGCTTCTACCAGGGTGTTCCCTACGAGGAACAGCTTGCCGTCAAGGAGCAGGGCGTCCGCGCGCTTTTGACGCCGGTGATTCGAAATGACTATCTCTTTGAGCCCATTGTACCTTCGCCGATTGCCACAGGATACCGCAACAAGATGGAATTCTCTTTTGGCGATCAGCAGAAGGACGGGCCGCTGACTCTGGGGCTGCATCAGAAGAAGAGCTTCTTTAATATTCTGAACACCGATGACTGTCAGCTTCCCCACCCGGATTTCGGCGCAATTCTGACCATTACCCGGGAATATTTTTCGCGGCTTGGCATCGGTTACTTCCATAAGCGGAGCCACAGTGGTTATTTGCGGCATCTTCTGGTGCGTCGGGCCATCAAAACCGGCGAAATTCTGGTGGATCTCGTGACCTCCACGCAGCTGGCTGAGCTGGAGTCCCTGGACCTTCCGATCGCTTCTCAGGATAATGTCGGCGATGCGGCTTTACTGGCCACGGGCCGGGAATTACAGCTTCTCCTGGGATGGAAGGATGCTCTCCTGCAGCTTTCTGCAGACGGCAAGCTGGAAGGTCATTTTGCAGGGATACTGCATACAAGAAACGATTCCCTGGCGGATGCCATTAAAGACGACGGCACAGAGGTGTTGTTTGGCGAAAGCTTTTTCTATGAGGAGTTGTTGGGCCTTCGCTTCCGGATCACGCCCTTTTCCTTCTTCCAGACCAATTCGCTGGGCGCAGAGAAGCTGTACAGCAAGGTGCGGGAGTATGCGGGCTTTGAAGACATGCAGAAGAGCGGCGAGAAGCCGGTGATTTATGATCTGTACTCCGGCACCGGCACAATTACCCAGCTCATGAGCGCCGTGGCCAGCCAGGCTGTGGGTGTGGAGATTGTGGAAGAAGCGGTGGCGGCTGCCCGGGAAAATGCCCGGCTGAATGGCATCGATAACTGTGATTTTATTGCCGGGGATGTGCTGAAGGTGATCCAGGAGGGCGGCGAGCTTCGAAAAGAGGACGGCAGCCTCGAGGATGCGCCGCGGCCGGATCTCATTATTCTGGATCCGCCTCGGGACGGCATTCATCCCAAGGCCCTGCGGAAGATTATTGACTATGGTGTGGAGCGTCTGATCTATGTAGCGTGCAAGCCCCAGAGTTTGGCCCGGGACCTCGTACCCCTGCAGGCCAGCGGCTATGTGGTGGAGAAGGTTTGTCCCGTGGACATGTTCCCGCAGACGAATAACTGCGAGGTTGTGTGCGTAATGCGACGCATCTAATTGTTTGGCGAATGTCCTTGATGCGCAGGATTCTGCCTAAACCCAGGCCACCGAATTTCCCGGTTGGAGCTGCCAGCCGAGATCCTGATCGCTGCAGGCTTGATGCCGAAGGAGCACCGAGATGCGCTCCGCGGCGGCTTCCGGCAGGGGCGTGGCCTTATGAGCCAGAGAGGAAATGATGACTGGGCCGGATTCCCGGAGGTAACTGGCATCAAAGCTTACGAGACTGAGATCCTCCGGTACGGAGATGGAGAGTGCGGCGGCGATGCGTACAATTTCATAAGCCAGACTGTCGTTATAACAGACCAGTGCGGTGCAGGAGGAGAGAAAACGCTCCAAAAGCTGCCGACTGGTCTTTTTTTCTTTGGGATCAAAGAGGAAGTTCCAGCTGCTCCCGTCGAGAAGCAGCGTCTCTTCCCGGCCGAAGGGCAGGCCGTAATCCCGCAGAGCGCAGAGAAAGCCGTAACAGCGTTCCATGCCCTGCTGCGTATCGCTGCGGAAGATGCCTCGTATTCGGCGGTGGCCGTGTTCGTAAAGGTTTCGCACCAGCATGGCAGCGCCGCCGGCATTATCCTCATGGAGACAGTGCTGGCCACGGATGTTCGGGCTTTTGGAAAAGAGGAAAAGAAGAGAGGTGCCGGCTGCGGACAGGGCATCATAGAGGGATGCATTGGGATTCGGCAGCGCAGAGAAACCCTCGGCCAGGAGAGCCCGGGGCGGCGACTGCAGCAGGGTCTCAAGATTTTTCCGTTCCCGCATAAAATCACCGCCGTTTTCCAGAAGCCGCAGGGAAAATCCCTGGCCGGTGAGACTTCGATTGAGGGCGGCATAGATGCCGGGGAAAATATATTCCTCGGGAGAGGCCAACATCACGACGATCTGATTGTCCATGGGATGGGGCTTCAGACCGGTCAGAAAGATGCCGCTGCCCTGACGCCGACGGAGAAGCCCCCGATCGGACAGAAGCCCGAGGGCTTTTCGAATTGTCTGGCGGCTCATATTGTAGCGCGTGCACAGTTCCTTTTCAGTGGGAAAATGGAGTGTTCCCTGATTTAGGCAGTTTTCGATTTCTTTTTCCAACTCCCTCAGAAGCAGTTCATATTTTTTCATCCAATGTATCTCCTTCGTGTGTGCTTGAATCGCTCTTTTCTTTTGTTGTAAGCACAAGAATTTTTTTACCGCACTCGAAACTTTTATGGAAATTTTTCCTTTTTTGGTCCACAGGGCGTTATTTTTCTGACAAAGTCCCTGAAACGGCGAAAAATTTCTTCTGGAATGGAGGAAATCTTTTGGTAAAGGCAAAGAAAACCCCATGGATTGCGATCGAGACAGCGTTTCTTGTGAATTTGTATTTTATTATAAAATATAAAATGAGATTTGTCTTGTTTGATTTGATGAAACTGCTGCATATTGACGAAAAGAAATTGAAAATATGGCCAGAATTTGTGAAAATGAACACATCAAAAGAAGAGCAGAGCGGCTCTTCCAAAACAAGCACTATTTAGGAGGGTACTATGAAAAAACAGTTTGGCGCGATCATGGTCGCAGCAGCAATGGCAACAACAGCTCTGGCAGGATGCGGAAGCTCCGGAAGCACAGCAACAACAGAGGCTGCTAAGGCAGAGGAGACCACGGTCGCTTCTACAGAGGAAGCTGTAGAGAAGGTGACGGAGGCTGCGAAGGAAAACACCTCCGGCGAGCTGATCACCATCGGCTTCTCACAGGTTGGACATGAGTCCGATTGGCGTACTGCTTCCACCAATTCCGTTAAGGAAGCTTTCTCAGAGGCCAACGGCTTCGACCTTCAGTTCGTAGACTGCGATAACGATTCCGAGGCACAGCTGACATCTGTACGTAACTTCATTCAGCAGCAGGTAGATTACATTATCATCGACCCGATCGTATCCACTGGCTGGGACACCGTTCTGACAGAGGCACAGGATGCAGATATCCCGGTTATCGTAATTGACCGTACCATCGATGATTCTGATAAGTACACCGCTTGGATCGGAACCGAGACCAAGAACGAGGGTCTGGCAGCCGGTGCTTGGCTGAAGGAGTACGTAGCAGCAAAGGGTATCGAGGACGTAAACATTCTCGTAATTTCCGGAACCACAGGTTCTTCCGCACAGATCGGACGTTCCACAGGCTTCGATCAGTATGTTGAGTCCGAGGGATGGAACAAGCTGGATGAGCAGACCGGTGACTTCACACAGGACGGCGGCCAGAAGGTTATGGAGTCCTACTGCAAGTCCTATGAGGGCAAGTTCAACGTAGTGGTTTGCCAGAACGATAATGAGGCATTCGGTGCTATCGATGCCATGAAGGCAGCCGGCGTTTCCTACGGTGCTGACGGCGACGTTATCGTGATTTCCTTCGACGCATGTAAGGCAGGTCTCCAGATGGTTCTGGACGGCGACATCAATGCAGACTTCCAGTGTAACCCGCTGCAGGGACCGGATTGTGCAACCATTGTTAAGCAGATCGCCAATGATGAAGAGTTCGAGAAGACAACATTCATGTCCGAGCCTTGGTATGCACATGATGATACTGTAAAGAGCGTAACTTACACCAATGCAGCCGGCAGCGAAGTAACAGAAGATATGATCGTTGTTGATCAGGCTATCGTTGACGCTGGTTATTAATGAAAAAATTTCCTGATGGAGTGTTGCTTCTTAAGCAGATACTTTCAAGGGATATCTGATGAAAGTGGGAGGCGGGCGCATCAAACCGCCTCCCCTTTTCCAACTACGGAAGGATAAAACGATATGGCTAAAGAAGATAACGTGCTGATCACAATGCGAAATATCACAAAGACCTTTCCGGGTGTAAAGGCACTGGATCATGCCCAGCTGACGCTCCGTAAGGGAGAGATTCACGCACTGATGGGAGAAAACGGTGCAGGAAAATCTACCATTATCAAATGCTTAACGGGCGTATATGAGCGGGATGAGGGTGAGGTCTACATGGAAGGTGTGGAAGGAAATATCCATAACCATTCCACCATGGATGCGCAGAACATCGGCATTGCAACGGTGTACCAGGAGGTTAACCTCTGTCCCAACCTGAGTGTGGCAGAGAATCTGTTCATCGGCCGGGCACCCCAGACCAAGTTCCATACGGTGGACTGGAAGACCATGAACCGGAAGGCCCAGGAGCTGATGGACAGCCTGCAGATCGAAGTGGACGTCACCAATACGCTGGAGAACTATTCCATTGCCATCCAGCAGATGATTGCCATTGCCAGAGCCGTGGACATGGACTGTCGGGTACTGATTCTGGACGAGCCCACCTCCTCCCTGGATGACAACGAGGTAGAAAAGCTCTTCGGCATGATGAATAAGCTGAAAGCAAAGGGCGTGGGCATTCTCTTTGTTACCCACTTCCTGGAGCAGGTGTATGCAGTATGTGACCGTATCACCGTCATGCGGAATGGCACCTTCGTGGGCGATTATCCCATCGCGGAGCTGCCCCGTGTCAAGCTGGTGGCGGCTATGTTGGGTAAGGATTTTGATGACCTGGCTTCCATTAAGAAGGAAGGCACAGAGGATGCGGCGAAGAACCCGGTAGCCTACCGTGCTGAGGGCCTGAGCCATAAGGGAACCATCAAACCCTTCAACTTTGATATTCATGAGGGTGAGGTGGTTGGTCTTGCCGGACTTCTGGGTAGCGGACGTTCTGAGCTGGTGCGTTGTATCTATGGCGTGGATACGGCCCAGACCGGAAAACAGGAGATGGGCGGCAAGGAAGTCCATATAAAGGCACCCATTGATTCCATTAAATTGGGTATGGCGTATCTGCCGGATGACCGGAAGCTGGACGGCTGTATCGCCGGTTTGTCGGTGCGGGAAAACATTATCATCGCATTGCAGGCCCGGAACGGACTCTTTAAGAAGATCCCCATGGCGAAGCAGAACGAAATCGCGGATAAGTTCATCAAGATGCTGCAGATTAAGACGGCATCCCGTGAGACATTGCTGGGACAGCTTTCCGGTGGTAACCAGCAGAAGGTGATTCTGGCCAGATGGCTGGCAACGGATCCGAAACTTTTGATCCTGGACGAGCCGACCCGTGGTATCGATATCGGAACAAAGACGGAGATTCAGAAACTGGTGTTGCAGTTTGCCGAGCAGGGCATGAGCGTGGTGTTCATTTCCTCAGAGATCGAGGAGATGCTGCGTACCTGCAGCCGTATCATCATCCTTCGAGACGGTGAAAAGGTAGGAGAGCTGGATTCCCATGAAGTGAATCTGACACAGGAAGCAGTCATGAATGCGATTGCAGGAGGTGAGAACGAATGAGTACCTTTAAAAAGCTGAAGAAGAATCCGCTTTTCCTTCCGGTGATCTGTATGGTCCTTGTGTTACTGATCAATGTTTTCAAGGATCCCGCCTTCTTCTCCATCGGCATCAAAAACGGCGTTTTATACGGACGACTGATCGATATTCTGAACCGCGGCAGCGAGATCGCTATTCTGGCGGTGGGCATGACACTGGTGGTTGCGGTGTCTGCCGGAACCGATATTTCCGTGGGTTCGGTAATGTCTTTGGCAGCCTGTGCGGGCTGTGTTATGCTGACGGGCTTCGGTAATACTTCGGTCACCAGCATTATCCGCCCCATCTGGGTTGGCGTTGTGGTCGGCATTCTTTGCGGTGCACTTTGCGGCGCATGGAATGGTGCCATGGTGGCGAAGCTGAAGATTCAGCCCATGGTGGCAACCCTGATTCTCTATACGGCGGCCCGGGCCATCGGACTTCTGCTTTGCTCGAACCAGATCACCTATATCCGCTATGAGCCCTACAAATACCTCGGTAACTTTCTGCCGAACTGTCCGATTCCCACACCGATTCTCGTGACCATTGTGGTGCTGATCATCGCAGAGCTTATTCTGAAGAAGACCTCTCTGGAACTCTATGTACAGTCTGTGGGCATCAACGGTAGAGCATCCAAGATCTGTGGTATCAATTCGGATATGATCTGCTGGATCTGCTACATTATCTGTGGCGTCTGCGCCGGTATCGCCGGCATGGTGGCTTCCTCCAGAATTTACTCCGCAGATTCCAACAACATTGGTCTGAACTATGAGATGGATGCTATCCTGGCTGTGGCACTGGGCGGCAACTCTCTTGGTGGCGGTAAGTTCAACATGGCAGGTTCCATCATTGGCGCCTATACCATTCAGACCATCACCACAACTCTTCTGGCCATGGGCGTTTCCACAGACCAGGCACCGGTGGTGAAGGCCATCATCGTGGTACTGATCGTTGTGGTTCAGGCACCGATTTTCAAGTCATGGATTGAGAAGAAGCTGCAGGCGAAGCAGGCAGCGAAGGAGGTAGCAGGATGAGCGCAATGAAAAACACCCTGATCAAAAAGAAAAAGCTCAGCGGAAACAATCTCCTGCTGGTGATCACCATCATTCTCTTTGCGGCAATGTATGCCGGTGGTTGTGTGATTTACGCAGGAAAGGGCTTTATGCATTTCCAGACCTTCCTGAATCTGCTGATCACCAATGCGGGGCTCATCTGTGTGGCCTGCGGCATGACCTGCGTTATGATTGCCGGCGGCATTGATATCTCGGTGGGATCTCTGATTGCACTGGACTGTATGATTCTGGCAGACGGCATGACCAATCATGGATGGAATGCCATCTTTGCTGTGGTATTTGTCTTGGTGATGGGGCTCGTTTTCGGTACCGTTCAGGGCTTCCTGGTGGCCTACCTGGAGATTCAGCCCTTCATCGTGACCATGGCGGGTATGTTCTTTGCTCGTGGTATGACCGCTGTTATCAACACGGAGCAGGTGTCCATCACGGAAGCAGCCAATAAGCTGTTCTATGGCTGGGCCAATGCCAAGATCCTTCTTCCGGAGTGCCTCGGCTATATGGGTAAAAAGAAGATGATCATTCCATTCATTCGTCCTACCGTAATTGTGGCGCTTCTGGTGGCTGTCATCATTTTCCTGGTACTGAAGTATTCAAAATTCGGCCGTGTGCTCTATGCCGTAGGCGGCAATGAAATGTCTGCCAGAATGATGGGTCTCAATGTGCGGAAGACAAAGATGCAGGCCTATATCCTTTCCTCCTTCCTGTGTTCCATCGGCGGCGTGCTGTTCTGTCTGAATACCATGACCGGTGCTGTGACCCAGGCGAAGGGCTTCGAGATGAATGCCATTGCATCAGCCGTTATCGGCGGTACATTGCTGACCGGTGGCGTCGGCAACATTATCGGTACCTTCTTCGGCGTGCTGATCACCGGCACCATCGATCAGCTCGTCATGACAAATGGTAAGCTTCTGTCCAGCTGGTCCAATATCCTGACCGCTGCACTGCTGTGCTTCTTCATCCTGCTGCAGAGTATCTTTGCACTGCTGAAAAACCGCAGCAAATAAAGACTGATTTCATGCAAAAGAACAGATTCCCAGTGAAATGCCGGTGAATCTGTTCTTTTTTATGCCCCGGGGTCAGCAGAGCCTTCCTTGTTTACAAATCTCCAGAGATACCTTACAATAACACTGATTGTTCAGAAGGTCAGGACTCAGGCACGATGCCGCCGCCGTTGCGGATGTCCTGCCATCGGAACAGGAGAACATAATAAAAAAGAGAGGGGAATGCATTTTCCGCCGGAGATGAGAGACGTAGAAAAGGGCGGGATCGATTTGTGCATTCTATAGGACGAATCAGTGATTATTTTAGTGGACTTTGAAAACACACATGTCAATGGTATGGAAGGCTATACCTATTTGAACGAAACAGATACCGTTGTGGTATATTACAGCGATGAAAATTCAGCAATCACCCGTGGCATGGTAGAGGATTTGAAGAGCCGGGATGTGAACGTGCGCATGGTGAAGCTGTTGAAGCAGCATGCCAATGCATTGGATATGTACATTGCATCTACAACGGGCATGTTCCTGGACACCGGCGAGAAGATCTGCATTGTCTCAAAGGATAAGGGCTATGCAGCAGTGCGGGATTTCTGGCACAGCTTGCGCGGCGCTGAAATTCTGTTGGGCGAGACCATTGAGGAGTGCTTCCTGCATTCCGTGGCCAATGATGATCCGCGCATCCGTCGGGTGAAGGAGCGGAGTCAGAAGGCACTGCTGACCAATGCCTTTGAAACCATGAACAAGATTCCGACCCGCCCCACATTGAGCCGTGCGAATGCGCGGAAGAGACGGAATGAGGAGCTGGACACTTCTAAGAATCTGGAGCCGGTGGCCATTTTGCCGAACCCGCTGTTGAAGTCGGTGCCGGCCCTGCCGACGCCGGTGGAAACGTCGGTCGCAGCAGAAATGCCGGAAGAGAGTGCTTCTGCTGTGACAGGCAGCCTGCAGGTCGAGGAGGCGCTGCCGGTTTCCGTGGATAATGTCGGCGCTTCTGCCGGAGAGTCGGGTGCGGGTTCTCTGAATCGCGGCGGCTATACCAATCTGCGACCGGAAAATGACAGAAGGAATGGCTCCCGGAAGTCGGGAAGAGAGAATCGAAGCAACCGAAACAGAAATGAGCGACGCAATCAGAATGAGGCTGTTTTCTATGGTGAGGAGCGGCTGCCGGAGAATGCAGAGGATCAGGCAGAGGTAAAACAGCAGAAGCTGCAGGATGCTGTGAAGGCAGAAAAAGCAGAGGAAAAGGCCGAGACTGCTGCGCAGGAGACATTGGCGTCTGAGGCGGAAAAGAAAACCACCATTCTGAACGAAAAGAAGAACACAGAGCGTGTACTGCCCCGGATCAATAAGAATCAGATTCGTTTTGTTTATGATCCGGAGACCGGCACTATGAAGAAGCTGGAGCCGGAAGCGGAGACGACGGAAGCGACAGAAGAGCCGACAGCCGAGGAAAGCAAGGCGGAGGCAATTGCAGAGCTAAGCGAAGAGAAGCAGACAGAGTCTGCAGCAGAAGCAGAGTCTGAGGAAGAAGCGTCTTCTATAGAAAACGAAGTGGTTTCCCTGGAAGCGCTGGGTATCGTGCCGATGGAGGTGCTTGAAAAGTATGGTCCCGGTGTCAACACCTCTCATCAGTATTATGTGAAACTGGTGAAGACCTTTGGCAAGGCAGTGGGTAAGGAAATCTTCAATGCCACAAAGAAGGAAATGCAGGCAGAGTTTAAGCGGAGAAAGCAGCTGCAGAATGCTGAGTCCGTAGAGCTTGCTGAGGCTGCTGCGCTTACCGTATCTGAAACGGATGCGGCAGATGCAGTGTCTGCTGCGGAAATGACGGCAGAAGCGGACGCAGAGATTGCGGAGGTATCGGTAGTTGCAGAAAGTACAGCGGAAACGGCGGAAGAAGAGCATCCGGTTGTGGAGGCATTGCCGGTGACAGCGGAAACTGTCGAAGCAGCAGAGGAGAATACAGCAGTTCCTGCAGAAGCGACAGAACGGAAGCCGGAAGAAAACACAGCAGCAGAGAATACAGAGCTTGCTGAAGTCAGTGAGGAGGAAGCACTTGCAGCGGCACAGTACGGTCGTTATGTGCAGCTCAGCATGGACTTCGCTGAGAATGGAGATATCAATGCATTAACTGCTGATGTGCCGACAGAAGAAAAGACGCAGGCGGCTGAGATCGAAGATGCGGCTGAGCAGGCAGCGGAAACGGATGCATCTGCAAAGAAAACAACGCGGAAAAGACGGAGCCGTAAGGTGAAGACTGAGGAGCCGGAGAAGGCAGAAACGTCTGAGGCTGCTGCGGTATCTGCAGAGCCGGAAAAGAAAAAGCCGGTGCGGAAAAGAACCACTCGTAAGAAGGTGAAGGCGGAAACAGCAGAAGGTGCAGAGGCAGAATCCACCGCTAAAACCGAAGCGGATGAAGCCGCTAATGCTGGAAATACGGAGACAAAGCCGGTAAAAAAGAGAGGCGGTCGCCGCAAGAAAGCGGAAACGGCAGAGCAGGCCGAAGCATAATAAGCATTTAATAAGGACAGAAATATAAGGGCAGAATTCTATGAATTGTAAGTATTGTAAAATGGAGGTTCCGGAGGGCTATCGTTATTGCCCGAACTGTGGGCTGCTGCTGGATCTTGGACAGAAGTTTACGGCACCGGAGCGGAAATACACGATCACGAAATACGAATATCAGCCAAAGAAACCTGAGGAGGCAAAATCTGCTGCGCCGGAAACGACGCAGCAGTTTCTGCAGCCTCAGCATGAGGAAAGTACGGAAGAGGCGGAGGCGCGTCTGGAACTGGAGCTCAGAAAGGCGTTGGAAAGAGATGCCCGTGCTCTGGTGGCGGAGAAAAAGCCCACGGAGGCCGTGGAATTTTCCGACGAGGATTATGCCCGGGTAGAACAGGATGACATGCCGGATGCCATTGAGTTGGAGGAAGCTGCACCTTTAGAGGAAGCGGCGAAGGCCGAGGAAGCGGAGTCTGCGGCTGCAGAAGTGGAGGTGCAGGCGGAAGTTTCCGGTGAAGAGGCGCTGAGTTCTGATGCAGAGGAGACGGCAGCGACAGTAGCTGTGAATGCGGAAACTGCGGCAGAAGAAGCTGTGGAAGCGACCGATGTGACCATGACGTCTGATGTCACAGAAGTGAAAGAAGTGCAGATGGAGCCGATTGCTGAGGCGACGGAGGAAGCAGCGGAAGCGTCGACAGAGGAAATGACAGAAACTGAAGCGGCAGAGGAGACTTCAACAGAGGAAGAAGTGGGAGCAGCTGCCGAAATACCGGAAGAACCGCATGCAGATGGTCCGGCGAAAGTTGAAGAAGCCGAAGCAAGCACTGAGGTTGAAGAAGCAGAGCAGGTAGAAACAGCAAACGCTGTGGCGGTCGAAGAAACCGAAGCAAGCACTGAGGCAGAAGAAGCAGAGCCGACAGAAACGGCAAATGCTGTTGAGATTGAAGAGAAAGAAGCTGAAAAGGCGGAAACATCTGAAACTGCGGCAGAAGTGACGGGAACCGAAAGGACAGAAGAAGCTGCTGAGGAAGTATCGGAAGCAGTAGAGATGACTGCTGAGGAAGCACTGAATGCAGAAAGTCCGTCAGAAGTTGAAGCAACAGAAACAGCCGCTGAGGAAGCAGCAAGTGCAGAAAATGAAGCAACAGAAATAACTACTGAAGTAGAAGAAGCAGAAGAAGCAGAAGAATCTGTTGAGATGGAGTCGACAGAAGAGACCATGTCCCCGGCGTTTGAAACACTGGGAATGGGCAATGGGGCCGGAACGGTGACTGTCGACGTGACAGGCGTTGCATCTGAAATTGTGGATGTGCATTCAGATCTTGAGAAGCGCATTGCTGAATTGCTGCCGGATGACGGACTGGATTCTGCTAAGGTGGATGAGCAGGGAAATCCTGCCTTCGTCTGGGATGAGCATATCAGCTTCATGGAAGCGGTTAGCGAGAAGTTTGTGGGCGACTTTGCCACAGAAGAAGCGTCCGAAGTGGATCCGGCAGAAGCTGACGCGCCGAAAGAAGAAGCAGAACCGGCAGTAGAGTCGGATAAGCGAGTGTTTGAGCCCGAAGTTAAGGACGAAGAGACCACGGCAGCCGATACAACAAGTGAACCTGCAACGGATGTTCCGGCTGCAGTGGAAAACACAGAGACAGTTGAATTGGAAGCCGAAAATGAAACAGAACGCCCTGCAGAACTGGATGCGTCGGCAGAAGCCGATGAGGCAGCGGCCGAAGAAATAGCAGTTGCCGAAGAAACAGCAGCGACCGAAGAAACCGCAGCAGTCGATGAAGAAGCAGCGGCCGAAGAAATAGCAGTTGCCGAAGAAACAGCAGCGGCCGAAGAAACCACAGAAGCTGATGAAGTAGAAGAAGTTGAAGAAAGAGCAGCGGAAGCAGAAGAGGCTGAAGAAACCGCAAAGATTATCGAACTTTACGCGGAAGCAGAATCTGACGAGGCAGAAGATACAGAGACAGAGTACGAGCGTCTCAACCATAGCCGCGGCGAAAAGCGTGGCAGAAAACCGAAGCGTTTCCTGATCCCGTTGGCTGTTTGCGCTGTGGCAGCTGGTGCCGTCGTGGTTTACCTGAACTTACCTGCCCAGCGTACGAGCCGTGCTCTGCATAAGGGCAGAAGCTATATCGAAAGCAACAACTTCACGGCAGCGGTACCGGTGCTGGAGAAGCTGCTGCAGGAACAGCCCGATTCACTGGAGGTACACCTGCTTCTGGCTGACGCCTACGCCAACACAGACCAGCATACCCAGGCGGTGGCACTTCTGGAGGAGGCCAAGGCGACATATCCGGACAATGCTGAATTGCTGGAGAAGCTGGCGGAGCTGAATCCTACGGTAACCGTCAGTGTGCCCTCTGGTGACTACAGTGATCCGCAGAGTATTACGTTGTCCAACGAAAAGGGTTATGAGATTCGTTACCAGCTGAATGACGCGCCGGAAGAGACCTATGATGACGAGATTCTGTTGTCCACCAACGGTACGTTTACGCTGTCGGCCTATGCTGTGGCTTCTGATGGCGGCAAGGGCGAAAGTGTCAATATGAATTATACCATTCAGCTGGATCCGGAAAAGTATTCACTGGATCAGTTCGTGGATACCGCCGATGGCAGACAGTACGTGGATGCGAACGGTGCCGTACAGACCGGCTGGATGACGAAGGATGGCAAGACCTACTATTTTGATGAAAAGGGATATATGCTGACCGGTCTACAGACCATTGCGGGCAGCAGCTATTTCTTCGATGCGGACGGTGTGCTTTCCACCGGCTGGCAGGAGCAGGATGGCAAGCGGTATTTCTTCGACGAGAAGGGCCAGATGCTCATCAATACCTGGATTGACAATCAGTACTATGTGGGTGAGGATGGTGCCATGTTGACAGATACCACCACACCGGATGGCGTCTATGTCAATTCCCGGGGACAGAGGGGCTTCAATGCGGCGTCTGAATTCGCCAACTATCCGAATTCTATCGTCCAGGCGCATATTAGCACTAAGGTGGACAAGGGAGACTATTATGAATTGTCCGCTTCGGTTTACCATCAGAAGTCAGATAACAAGCCCACCGGTGAATCCTACGACATTACCCTGAAGGTGCTGAAGCATGCCAAAGTGCACTATCTTGACAACAACCTGCCGGATATCATTGCCTCCGATGCCTTCAGTTTCCTGAAGGAAATCGGCATGCAGAAGATTCAGCAGGATAATGACGGCTATGTCACAGAATTCAGTTTCGCCCTAGGCGAGAAGCTGAGCTGACCCGTGTAAGCGAGAGGAAAGCAGAAGGTGCAAAGCACTGTCAGAAAAAATCAGAAGACATTGCGGCGGGGGCTCACAACGGGTACCTGCGCCGCCATTGCGGCAAAGGCAGCGGCAGAAAAGCTGCTGATGCAGAAAACAGAGGCTGCCGCCGGGGTGCGTCTTCCCGGTGGTGAGCGGGTATCACAGCCGGTCTTTCCCTGGGGAGATACCGGCTTTTATACGTTGAAGGATGCGGGGGATGATCCCGATGTCACGAACGGCACCCGGATCTGCGCCCGGGCCTTCACGCTTTCGTCAGATGCGGAAGCGGAAAGGATGGAAGGGCGGCAATATTTCACGGATCCGGACTATCCGGGCATTTGTTTATACGGCGGACTGGGCGTTGGCCGGATGACGAAGCCGGGACTAAAAGAGAAGGTGGGAGAATCGGCCATCAATCCGGTGCCCCGGCATATGATCTTTGAAGCGGTCTTTGAGGTGCTGGAGCATTCGGACTATCCGGGCACGTTGGGAATCGAGATTTCGGTGCCGGATGGGGAGGAACTGGCAAAGCATACCTTCAATCCGCTTCTGGGCATTGCGGGCGGCATTTCCATTCTGGGCACCACCGGCATTGTGGAGCCCATGTCGGAGCAGGCCATTGTGGATACCATAGAAGTTCTGCTGCAGCAGGAGAAAAACCTGGGAATAGAAACTGCTGTTCTTGTGCCGGGGAACTACGGAGAGCGCTATGTCCGAGAATCCCTGCAGCTGCCGCAGGAGGTGCACACTGTCCAGTGCTCCAACTTTATCGGCGAGGCGCTGGATCTTGCGGTGAGTCTCGAATTTTCACGGGTTATGCTCATCGGTAATATCGGAAAACTTGTGAAGCTCGCCGCCGGGATCATGAATACCCACTCTCGTTATGCTGACGGCAGATGGGAGATTTTCGCTGCCCATGCTGCGCTTCTCGGAGCGAAACGAGAGCAGTTGCAGATATTGCGAAATTGTGTGACCACGGAGGAAATGCTCCGGCATCTGACGGACTGGGGACTACGCGATAGTGTGATGCATTCTCTGTTTTCGGAGATGGAGCGGCATGTAAAACGTCGGGTAAAGGACTTGCCGGTTTCCATCATGGTCTATTCCGAAATCTATGGTTTACTGGCGGCGAGTGCGGATATTGATACGGTGCTGGATGCGCTTCGTCGAAAGCGGTAACCCATGTTAGTGCCCACGGGATAGGAGAAAGGAAAAGCTATGGTACATTTTGTGGGAGCGGGGCCGGGGGCACCGGATCTCATTACCCTGCGGGGACTGCGGCTGCTGGAAAAAGCGGACATCGTGATTTATGCAGGATCGCTGGTGAATCCGGCACTGCTTCAGTATGCGAAGCCGGAGGCGAAGATATATGATTCGGCGAAGCTGAGTCTTCCGGAAATCACGGAAATCATTGTGGCGGCCTACCGGGAACGAGGACTTCTTAACGAGGAAGCAGCGCCGAAGACATTGGCATGGGATAATGACGGTGGGCCGGAGATTGTGCGACTGCAGACGGGGGATGTTTCCCTCTACAGCGCATTGCGGGAGCAGGCTGAGGCGCTGGCACTTCACGGCATCGCCTGGGACATTTGTCCGGGCCTCGGTGCCATGCAGGCCACCGCGGCGGCACTGGGCGTCGAATACACGGAGCCGGGCGTCACGCAAACGGTGATTTTGACCCGGGCAGAGGGCCGGACGAAAATGCCTTCGGCGGAGCAGCTGCGGCTTCTGGCTGCCCATAAGACCACGCTGCTTTTGTATCTCTCTTCCTCACTCACGGAAAAGGTGCAGGCGGAGCTTCTTGCGGCGGGATTGCCAGAGGAAACGCCGGTGGGCGTGGTGTATAAGGCCAGCTGGCCGGAGGAACGGGTATTCCGCAGTACCTTGGGAGAGCTGCCGGCGCTCTTCCGAAGGGAAGGCCTCACGAAAACCGCCCTTATTGTGGTGGGAGAAGTTTTGAATCGGAAGAGAAGTGCAGCAGAGTTGTCCAAATTGTATGATGAAAGTTTCACGACAGAATATCGGCGGGGGAAGGCATGAGCACGCGGATCGGTATGCTCGCTTTCACGCAGCGGGGATGGGCGCTTTCTGCGCGTCTTGCGGAAGGGCTTCTTGCTGAGGATAGCTGCCTGGAAATTGCCCGGGCCGTTAAATGCGAGGCCCTGGGGGAGGTTTCAGACAGCCGCCCTGCAAAGGAAATCGTAGCGGCATGGTGGGACAGGGATGTTCTCATTTTTGTTGGAGCAGCCGGCATTGCGGTGCGCTTGATCGCGCCGCGGCTAAAGCATAAGGCGCAAGATCCGGCGGTGCTGGTGCTGGATGAGCAGGGACAGTTCTGTATTTCACTTCTTTCCGGGCATCTGGGCCATGCCAATGCCTGGACCTGTCGTGTTGCGAATTTGCTCACGGCCCAAGCAGTGATCACTACGGCAACGGATGTGTCCCATGGCTTCGCGGCGGATCTTTTTGCCGCGGCAAACAATTTGGCACTCACAGACTTTACAGCGGCAAAGAAGGTTTCGGCCCGGTCTCTGCAGGGGCTTCCTATTCGGATCTATTCGGAACTGCCGCGCCATTTTCTTCGACAGCTGCCGCCGGAAAATCAGCTTGAATATTTAACCCAGGAAAAGATATATGCGGCGGATATTTTGATCGGCATCCATACATTGGATTTGGAATTTGCAACAGCTTGCGCAGCGCTTGAAAAGCAGTCATGGACACAGGAAACGGCGGCAAAATATGACGGCATCGGACTTTTTCTGCCGCTCCGCTGTCTTTGGATCGGAATTGGCGCGCGGAAGGATGTTTCGGAAGGCGCCATTGCCAATGCTGTGGAACATGGACTGGCGGCGCTTTCTTTGTCAAGTCATGCAATCGCCGGACTCGCCAGCATTGACCTGAAAAAGGATGAAACTGGCATTCTGGATTATGCCAAAACACATCAGCTGCCCTTCCGGACCTATGGGAGAGAAGAACTGCTGGCCCTGCCGGGGACATATACAGAATCTGCCTTTGTGCGTTCCGTGACCGGCGTTGACAATGTCTGTGAGCGGTCTGCCATGAAGGCGGCGGGACCGGGGGCGCGGCTTCTGCTCCGCAAGCAGATTTATGACGGCGTGACCCTGGCCATTGCTTGCACGGAATGCTGCAGAACAGGCGACGCGCAGCAATATGTCATGAACAAAGCCGGAGGGTAGATATGCAGAAATTTCACGAAATTAAGGGGCGGATCGCATTGTTTGCAGGCACCTCAGAGGGTCGGGAAGTGGCGGAAATGTATGCAAAATCCTTGTATGCCGAGAATAATATGGATGTCTATGTCACCACAGACTACGGTGCAGCTTCTCTTCCTGAAAATGAACGAATTCGGGTGCATGTGGGCTGTTTTCTGCGGGAGGATATGCTGCAGTCCTTTCGACAGAATCCACCGGCCTTGGTGATCGACGCGACCCATCCCTATGCGACCCATATCACCGAGACCTTGACTGGGGTTTGCGCACTGCTTTCGCTTCCCTACCTTCGTTTGCAGAGGGAAATGTCTTCGGCCCCGGTAGCGGGAAGCGGCGAAATGATGCGGCTATTCCCGGATTTTACGACTTTGGTGGCGTTCCTGCAGAACACCGAAGGCAATGTCCTGATCACCAGTGGGGCGAAGGACTTGCCGAAATTTGCGGACTTGTCGGATTTTTCGACGCGTTGCTTTCTCCGGGCTCTGCCCACTGCGGCGGTACTGCAGACCGCAGAAAAGCTGGGACTTCCGGGAAATCACCTTTTTCTCATGCAGGGACCCTTTTCCAAGGAAATGAATCTCGCCCTGTTGCGGCATTGTCAGGCGCGCTTTCTGGTCAGCAAGCTGAGCGGTTCGCGGGGTGGATTCACGGAAAAATGGGAGGCAGCAGAGACGGCAGGGGTTCCTCTTTTGCTGGTGGGACGCCCGGAAGCGTGCCCATTGCCGCCAATGGGAGAGGCGATGATGGTGGAGGAACTGCGAGGAATTTGTGAAGGCGCAAAGAAAACAGGAGACGAGCATGTGTGACAATCGTGAAATCTATCTCATCGGCATGGGGCCGGGAAGTCCTTCTCTGCTGACAAAGGAAGCCAGAGATTGCCTACTTTCGTTGGATGCCGTGGCAGGCGCTGCACGGACATTGGCGCTCTATCGGGAGATTGGCGGCAGCGTGGCAGCGGATCGTTGTTTTGAGAGCTTTCGCACGATGGAATTGCTTCAATTTCTGGAAGCATTGCGGGAGAACTGCCGGAAAGTGGGGTTTCTCTTTACCGGAGCGTTGTCGGTGTACTCCGGCGCGACGACATTGACCTCTGCTTTGGAAGAAGCGGGCGTATCCCGGGAAAGAATGCACTTCCTGTCTGGGCTTTCTTCGCTGGACTATTTTCTAGACCAACTGGGCGAGCGTCGAGATACGGCGGTATTGAGTCTCCATGGCCGCACGGGATCGGTCCTTCCGCTCCTTGCCAGGGAGAGAAAACTGCTCGTTCTATTGGGGGGCCGGGGACAACTCAGGGATATTGCGGCGGAGCTGCTGGAATTCGGGCTTTCAGAGACGGAGCTGGTGCTGGGAAGCCGCTTGAGCTATCCGGAGGAGGAGATCCGGCGGGGAAGGCCGGCGGATTTTCTTGACACGGAGGCGGATCCCTTATCTCTTCTCTATCTTCGTTTTCGGCAAGAGAGCGGAGAGGCGAAGCTGCAGTCAGGCGATTTTTGTCGCTTCGGTATAGAGGACGTGCGATTTTTCCGGGAAAAGGCTGTACCCATGACGAAACAGGCGGCCCGGAGCTTCACGCTTTCACAGCTTCCGCTGCGGGAGGATGCACTTGTTTATGACATCGGGGCCGGGAGCGGTTCCATTTCTGTGGAACTAAGTCTTCATGTGCCGCGGGGCCGAGTGCTGGCTTTTGAATCTGAAGAAGCAGCCCTTAGGGTGCTACAGGAAAATCGCCGCCGCTTCCTTTGTGGGAATCTTCATATCGTACCAGGGCTTGCACCGGATACGCTGCCGCCGGCGGATTCTTCTGACGGAAAGCCGGATCTTGTGTTCATCGGCGGCAGCCGTGGACGACTTTCTTCTATAATAAAGGTAGTGTTGGAGCAAAGTCCAGACTGTACCATCGCTGTCCATGCCATTACAATGGAGACGGAACAGGAAATCCTTGGCATCGCGGCGGAAATTGCGGAAAGTCATCATCTCGAAATGCTGACGATGATGTCAAGCGAACTGCGACCGCTGGGTAAGTATCACATGCGCAGCGCCCAAAACCCCATTACCGTGGCAGTGCTCAGACCCTATAAAGAAGCCGGAGAATGATTTTCTCTGGCTTCCTTTGTAAAAACTGTGTCAAGTGTGTCTCTTCTGTGTCCATGCTTTCGTTATAGTATGGACATAAAATACAGAACGTAAATAAACGTAAGCAAATGAGAGGAGACGCAAGATGAATACCATGAATCAGGCAATACAGGACCGGAATGAGCTTCGGATGCAGAAGCTGACTTCCGGATCAACCCTGAGCTTTGCGTCGTTGATCACAGCACAGATTTTATGCCGCTTCGGACAGGTTTCCGAGGATGCAGCGCAGAATTTTCAGCAGCGGGCAGACCGCGCCTTCGACCCGACCTCGGGCGGCGATGCTTCTGCCAACTGGGGTGAAGTTAATATTAAGGGTGTGATGGCACAGCAGCTTCTGGCACTGGAGCAGGTGGGGAACCGTTCTGAGGCCGGCACAGAGATGGAAGCCTTACTCAGCGGACCGGGACTTCGGGCTGAAACCGCCATGCAGATGCTGGAGCGTGCCGGACGTCTGCATCCGGAAATGGCTGAACTCTCCAATCAGTGGCTCCAGGAAGTCCAGAAGGACGTGGTGCTGACACGGGAGACGGCAGCTGCCATCAACCGGGGCCTGGAGTGCTTCAAGAATCGTCGCAGTGAGGCCTTCAAGGATAGTTTTGCTGCCCTGGGCAATGCAGAGAGGATGGAGATCTACCAGAGCGCTTATCAGGAAGCGGCCAATGTGATGACGCAGGACAACGTTGTGAAGGACGGCGTGGCTGCAGATCTCGCAAAATTTGAGAATAAGGTTCTCGGCGCTTCCCGGGCACGGGAGAGTGCGAAGACTGCAGAGGAGAAGAAGGCGGAAGATGCCAGAATGCGTGTAGGCGGTTTTCAGGGGCTCATGGCGAGACTGGGACTGGCACAGAAGACCGAAAAACTGCGTCATGACCTGACAGCACCCGCCAAGGAACGGCAGATCAACCGTTGAATCAGATAGAATAGCAGGTATATGCTCTATAAATAATAAATTTTTGTGCATTATTTTACTGCAGACATTGCGAAAGAATGATGGTATACTTCTTTGAGATTGTAAGTGTTAGCTTGGAGGAGATTACCCATTTTGCATTTGATACTTTCTGCAGGACTGACCATTCTGCTTGCGCTGCTCTTTGATACATTGCAGCGCAACACCAAATTTTCAAAAATTTCATATGGACTGCAGCAGTTGATCATTGGACTTGGCTTTGGGCTTTCCGCTGCCGTCGCCACCATTTGTTCTGCCTGGAGCGGCAGCGGTGATCTGGTGAACGTGCATGTACGGGATGCGGCACCCTTGGTGGCCGGCCTCTTTTTTGGTGGCCCGGCGGGAATTCTGGCCGGACTCCTGGGAGGCGCTTATCGATACAATTATGGCCTTGTGAATTTCACCAGGTTGCCCTGCAGTCTGGCTTGTGTGCTGGCTGGTTTGGTTGCCGCGCTGTTGAGACATTTGCTCTTTACGCGGCGGAGACCGAACTGGCTTTATTGTGCGTTTATTGCAGTTGTGACCGAAATTATGCACATGCAGCTGATTCTCATGTGCAACAGTCAGGACTTGAGCAAGGCCTTTGACTTTGTAGAGTTGTATACAGGGAAAATGATCTTGGCCGTGAGTATTTGTCTGATTCTCTGTTCCCTCGTCCTGTATATCTGGCAGTACCGACGCTTGCCCCGGCGGACGGAGAAACCGGAGCTTTCGGCGGCCATTCAGTTTTGGCTTCTCTGCATTGTCCTGGTGGCCTTCGTGGGCACCTGCGTTCTGAACCACAGACTGCAGACAAGACTTGCTGTCCGGGAGGCAGAGAGCAACATCAGAACCTCCATTCAGGATGTGCAAAGAGACATTTATATGTCCTCTACCGGTGTCCGGGGTGCCATTATAGACAATTCGCCCTGGCGGGTCGGGCAAACCGGAAATGTACTTCTCTGCGATGAGGACATGATATTGCTGAACAGCGCCTGGGCTGGTGTGCGGATCACGGAGACAGAAACGCTTCAGAATATAGACTTAGCCAAACAGCCCATGAACAGCTGCTTTCAGGCTTTGATCTACGGAGAAAATTCCTACTGCCTCTATACCTTTGACAGCGGAATCTATTTCCTCGGTTATATTCCGGAGACGGAGGTCATGTTCTACCGTCAGGTTTCCATGTATATCACCGTTTTCTCCGAACTGCTGATTTTTGCCGGCCTCTTTTTTGTGATCTATTTCATCACGCAGCGTTTTGTGGAAAAGAATCTGAAGAAGATCAATGCAGGGCTGGATGATATCAGCCGGGGCAAGCTGGACGAAGAGGTGAATGTTCGCTCCTTCCGGGAATTCGATGAGCTTTCGGATGACATCAATTTTACCGTGGCCACGCTGAAAAAGTACATTGCGGAGGCCGAGGAGAGAAACGAGAAGGAACTGCAGTTCGCGCATGCCATACAGTTCTCGGCACTGCCGGGTGCATTGCCGGTTCAGGAGGGCTTTTCTATTTTCGGCCGTATGGACACGGCCAAGGAGGTAGGCGGGGACTTCTACGACTACTATATGCTGGGAGAGCATCATGTCGGCTTTATGATCGCGGATGTTTCCGGCAAGGGCATACCGGCGGCCATGTTCATGATGGCGGCAAAAACCATTATGAAACTGCTGGCGGAGATGGGACTTTCGGTTTCGGAAATTTTCAAGAAGACCAATGACCGGCTGTGCAGCAACAATTCCGAGGAAATGTTTGTGACGGCTTGGATGGGTATTCTGGATCTTCGGGACGGCAAGGTGGAATACGTCAATGCCGGGCACAATCCGCCGGTGCTGAAGCATCGGGATGGCACGACGGAGTTCTTCAAAACAAGGCCGGGTCTGGTGTTGGCCGGTATGCCGGGCTTTCCGTACAAGAGCGGCGTTCTGCAGCTGCAGCCGGGCGATGTTCTGATGCTGTATACTGACGGCATCACCGAGGATACGAATCTGCAGCAGGAGCTTTTCGGTGATGATCGTTTGCTGGCAACCGTGCGCACAGCGCCCGAAGACATTTCCATGGATGACCTCTGCAGCAGAGTGAAGGCCGCGGCGGATGCTTTCGTGGGTGAAGCACCGCAGTTCGATGATATGACTATGCTTTCAATTCGTTGGGAAGGGGATACGGATATGGAAAGATGTATAGCAGAAGTGACATTGGAAGCCACGGTGGAAAACATTGCCCGCGTGACGGATTTTGTCAATGCGGAGCTGGATAAGCTGAAATGTCCGCAGAAGGCCCAGTTGCAGCTGGATGTCGCCATTGATGAGCTTTTCGGCAACATTGTCCGCTATGCCTATCGCCCCGAGGTAGGACCGGCGACGGTGCGGATTTCCATTTGTGAGAATCCCCTGGGGGTGAATGTGACTTTCATTGATCACGGCAAGCCCTATGATCCTCTGAAAAACGAGGATCCGGACATCACGAAGGGATTGGATGACCGGGATATCGGCGGTCTGGGAATCTTCATTGTGAAGAATTCCATGGATCAGATCAGCTATCGCTATGAAAACGGACAGAATATTTTGAGAATCAAGAAGCACTTTGACAGCATGGAGGAATGACGATAGATGAAGATTCTTGCAGCTGATGACGAGAGAATCGCGCTGAAGAACATAGTAGGCGTATTGGAGGAGGTCCTGCCGGAGGCAGAGATCCTGGCTTTCCGTTCCGGGGAAGCATTGTTGGAGTCGGAAGCAGTGCCAGAGGCAGTGATCGCCTTTTTGGATGTGGAGATGCGAGGCATTTCCGGTGTGGAAACGGCGGAGGAGCTGAAGAAGCGAAATCCCACCATCAACATTATTTTCACCACGGGATTCAGCCAGTATACCGGCAATGCCATGGCGTTGCATGCCAGCGGCTATATCATGAAGCCCATTACAGTGGATAAGGTTAAGGCGGAATTACAGGAGCTGCGTTTCCCGCTGGAGAGCAAGGCGGAGAAATCGGCCGAGGACGCACCGGCAGAGGAGAAGAAAACAAAGCTTCGGGTGCAGACCTTCGGTGATTTCGAGGTTTTTGAGGGAGATAAGCCCCTGCGTTTCCGTTACAACAAGACCAAGGAAATGCTGGCGTACCTGATCGACCGCCGGGGCGCGCTATGCTCCATTGAGCAGATCCTCAGCATGCTCTGGGAGGACGATGATGACTATATGTCCCACGTGTCCTATTTCAAGAACATGCGTCGGGACCTGCAGACGGAGTTTGAACGCATTGGCATCCCGGATGCCCTGGCCAAGAAGAAGGGCATGCTGGGCATTGTGCCCAGCTACTTTGACTGCGATTACTTCGACTGGATGGCCGGAAAGCCCCATGCATTGGACAGCTATTTCGGTGAATACATGTCCCAGTACAGCTGGAGCGAAGGAACCCACGGTCTTTTGGAGGAGGCCCGCTTGTCCCAGAAGTACAAGCCGACGTTCTTTTGACAAAAATCGTATTGTTACCGTCAATGTGTCTCTTTTGTGTCCCTGGCTTTTCTATACTGGACCACAAAATGGGACGAAGAATATGCTGCAGTCGGAAGCTGCAGGAGGAGGATGAAAAATGGATTACGTAGTGAAGACAGCGAAGCGTGTGGACACACAGAGTGCCCCGGCATTGGAGGCGGAGCTGAAGGCATTTTTTACCAAGGGTATTTATCATTTTACGGTAGATATGAGCGATACTGCGTACATCAGTTCTGCAGCCCTCCGCGTTTTTCTGTCAGCCCAGAAAAAAGTAACTGCCCAGGGAGGTGAGATGCTGCTCACCAATGTTTCCCCGGTGGTGATGGAAGTATTTGATGTGACCGGTTTCACCGGCATTCTGAACATTGCGGAGAACTAAGGCATGAATGGGTTTCGGGATTTCCTGAACAAAATACCGGAAGAGAAGCGGGAATGGCTGAAGGAAGCCCTGGAACCCCGGAACGGCTATCAGGGACAGACTGGACAGCAGCTCGTATTCAAGGGCCTGCTTGTCTGTTTCCGCGGTATCCGTCCTATGATCCTGTACCTCCTGCTGGCCCCTTTGCTGGCCTATGTCGGCATGGTCATCCGGGGCTTTACCGGGGGAACCGAGCGTTTCATACAGCTTAGCGGGAATTTTTATTACGTCCTGGCGCAGGTTCTGATGCTGTATTTTTTCTACCGGAGAGCCAAAAAAAGAGGCGAGAAGCTGAACGAGGCAGTTGGCCTGCAATGGAAGGGTGCCCGGTGGAAGCTGGGCGGCTACTGTGCCGCCTTCGGTGCCTTTCTCAGTCTAATGCTGGCGGCGCTGATCACCCTGCTGCCGCAGTTCCTGACGGCAGGCTATACGGCACAAAGCACCCGAATGTTTCAGCGGACAGACCTGGTTCTGGTGCTGCTGAGCCTGAGTGTACTCACACCTTTGCTGGAGGAAATCCTGCTGCGCGGCTACCTGCTGAACAGTCTTCTTACTTTTTTTACAGATCAGCAGGCCATCGTAATCTCAGCGCTGTTCTTTGCTTTCTTTCATGTCCAGCCATTGTGGGTGCTGTATACCTTCTTTTTGGGCATCCTGATGGCAAAGCTGGCCATACAAGAGGACAACATTTTATACAGCATGCTGATGCATGCGGGCTTCAATGCACCTTCGGTATTGAACGCATTGATCCTGAATTTCGGTGCCGAAAAAATTTTCTTCGGCAGTAAATTCTTGATATTGATTTACGGACTTCTGGGGGCAGCGGGTGCATACCTGATGCTTCAGAACATACAAAGGGAGGAAGAACTATGGAGAATCTGAAAAAGCGGATTGCCCTGTATACAGGGGCTGTTCTGCTGGGATCTCTGGTATTCGGTTACATTCTTCGTGTAGCCACAGAACGGTTCTCGGAAATTCAGAACGAAGGCATCATCGCCGCGCTGGATCCGGTGTTGCTGATCGAACCCCAGACCTGGATCTCCGGATTTGTGATCGTGGCATTTATTGCTGCACTCTATCTTGTGAACCATCGTCTGACCTTCAAGCAAGCCAAGCGCTTCATGAGAGGTTCCGCCAAGGACACCGTGGATTCCGCTCTGGAAAATTCCCGCTTCATGACGAAGAAGGAGATGGATTTCAACTTCCCCCACAAGGAGTTCACCAAGCTTGCCGCGGAGAAGAAGGATGGTATCCCCGTGTATGCGGTATACAGCAACAAGCGGAAGGAGCTGGACATCAACATCGCCTCTCCCATGCATTCCGTCATCATCGGTGCCACCGGTTCCGGTAAGACAACCACCTTCATTAACCCGATGATCCAGATTTTGGGAGCGACATCGGCAGGCTCCTCCATGATCTGTACCGACCCGAAGGGCGAGCTATTCCAGATGCACAGTGGATATCTGGCAAGCAAAGGCTACAAGGCCATGGTACTGGATCTTCGTGATCCCTACAGTTCTTTCCGTTGGAATCCGCTGGGCGACCTTTACGATCGGTACCAGATCTATCTGCATACTGGTGACGAGATTTATCAGCGTGATGATGAGGTAGAGGGCAGCGGCCTGGAACTGGTAGACGCGCCGGAAAAGTATGGCAGCGAGTGGTACGAGTTCGAGGGCAAGGCTTATGCCGACGGTGCTGCGCTTCTCCGGAAGATCAAGCTCCAGCGACAGAAGATTTATGATGAGATTTACGAGGATCTCAATGACCTGATTTCCGTTATCTGCCCGATCGAGTCCGAAAAGGACCCTGTTTGGGAGAAGGGTGCCCGTTCCATCATCATGGCCGTCGCGCTCGCCATGCTGGAGGACAGTGAGGATCCGAAGCTCGGCATGACCAAGGAGAAGTTCTGCTTCTTCAACATCAACAAAGCGATTTCCAATTCCGAGGAAGAGTTCCGGGTGCTGAAAGAGTACTTCATGGGCAGATCCAAGCTGTCCAAGGCGGTAGGACTTTCCCGGCAGGTGCTTTCTGCAGCAGATACCACACTGGCATCCTACATGTCCATTGCCTTCGATAAGCTGTCGATGTTCAATGATGAAGGCCTTTGCGCATTGACCAGCGCCACCGACATTAACCCGCTGGACATTGCGAACAAGCCTGTGGCACTATTTCTGAAGATCCCTGATGAGAAGGACACGAGACATGCCCTGGCGGCCGTTTTCGTCCTGAGTATTTATAAGGCGCTGATCAAGGTGGCCTCCTCCCGTGAGGACCTGTCCCTGCCGAGAAACGTCTACTTCCTGCTGGATGAGTTCGGTAACATGCCGAAGATCGACAAGTTCGACAAGATGATCACCGTAGGTCGAAGCCGTAAGATCTGGTTCAACATGGTGGTGCAGTCCTTTGCCCAGCTGAACAACGTTTACGGCAATACCATCGCGGACATCATCAAGTCCAACTGTGGTATGAAGATGTTCATCGGTTCCAACGATATTCAGACCTGTGAGGAGTTCAGTAAGCTCTGCGGTAACATGTCTGTGGCAACCTCCAGCATTTCCACCAGCGCGGCCAGCGGAAAGGAAGAAAATGTCAGCATCTCCACCCAGGTGCAGAACCGACCGCTGATCTATCCTTCCGAGCTCATGAAGCTGAACAACAAGACGGATACCGGTAATGCTATTATCGTTACCTTTGGTAACTATCCCATGCGGACGAAGTTCACGCCATCCTATCGCTGTCCTCTGTACAAGTTCTCGCAGATCGACATGACCGATGTGAAGGAACAGGGCTTCTATGCTGACGAAATCTTCTATGACCTCGAAGAGAGAAACTTCGCCGTGATGGAGGAGCAGAATAATGAAGGCGGTGCCGAGGATGAGGAGCTTCCGCCGCTGACCGGTAATCCCGTAGAATTGAAATTTGGCGGCGTCAAGGAAGATGATGAAGCGCTTGTGGATGATGAGGATGACGATCTTCTTTCCGACGATGACGATCTCCTTTCTATGGAAGAGGAGCCGGAGGATGATAAAGAGGAAGAAAGCGACAGTTCACAATCATCCGGCGGAACACCGCTGAAGAACCTGCTGCGGAAGTCTTATGCAAGAAATATTCGTAAGGAGAGACCGGTGGCTGAAGCGCCGGTTGATGCCGACGAGAATGATTTGCTGGATTTCCTGGAGGACGATGATGACGAGGAGCTGGATCTTCTGTCCGATGAAACACCGGATGATGCGGATGGTGAGGACGTGGATCAGCACGTTTCCAGTCTGGCAGAATTGAATGCAGCCATGCAGAGTGCTTATGAAGAAGCGATGCGGCAGCTGAGAGAAAATCAAGAGCTGACAGACGAGGGAGATATTTGGGAGGATCTGGATGAGGAAGAATCATAAAGCCTGTGTTGCATTAACAGGCATCGGCGCGGGAGCTCTGCTTGCCCTGGGGGCTCCCGGCGCGGCAGAAGCGCAGGGCCTCTGGAATCCATCGTTGATGGCCATTGTGGGAAGTTCGCCGGGACAGAATATCGTGAACAGCAGCTCCAGCTCTACGAATTCCAGCTCCAGCTCCAGTACACAGCTGAAGATTGAAGGCAGCAGTCAGCAGGAGAAAAGTCAAGGACTGGGACCCTATGTCACCAGCACCAACCTGTCGGAAACCAGCTATCAGGACTATGGTCTGTATATGGAAAGCATCAACAATGATGCCTTCTTCTACGCCAGCGTGTCGAACGGTGGCATGACAGACCAGCCGGTATATCTGGATTTTCCCCAGAATTTGGAATATGCCTTGGAGAAGGACGGTGTAGAGCAGGTTTATAACAACAAAACCTATCTTTCCGAGTCCGGTTCTTATGTCTTTCATATCTACGTGGTGAAGGATAAGTCGAAGCCTCTGTCAGAGCAGACCATTTCCGAAGCCACCTTCCATTTCCGTATTCAGCAGAAGCTGCCCGGCGCAGGACAGAGCTCATCCGGCGGCAGCAGCAGTTCTTCTGCCAGCAGCACACTGCCTTCCACGCCATACCTGGACAGCAGCAGTGTCTATAGTTCCAGTCAGAACATCAGCAATGCGCTGAATTCTGTGACGGATGCGGTGAATGCGGCCAATGGCGCAGCCACCAGTATCGGTTCCGCTGCAAACAGTGTAAGCTCTGCGGCTGACAACATTAGCCAGTCTGCGGAAAACGCTGCCGACAATGTCGGCGGACTGCTGGATATCGGTCTTTCCGATGCTGAGGTACCGGAGGAAACAACTGAAGAGGAAAACACAGAGACAGAGCTGGTATTGCCGGAGACAGAAAGCACGGATAGTGACAATGCATTGCGGACACTTCTCGGTATCAATGTACCGAACGGCATGCTCAGCAACACATCGGTTACCTTTGATCCGGACAATGTGGCCGCTATGGGTGCAACGGTTTCTGTATTAAAGGATGGTGAAGCCTATGACGTGCCGGCAGACGGCAGCTTCAATGAGGTCGGCAGCTATACCATGCTGATCCGGGAGAAGGACAGCGTAAAGCCTGTGACATACAGTTTCAAGCTGATCGGTGACGTCAGTGCAGACATGGGGCTCTATACCGTGCCGGAGGGACTGACAGTCGATTCGCTGACCATCGATGGTGCGACGCAGTCCCTGGGAACCCTCTCCGTGGAGACGGGTGTACCGCAGATTGATTTTTCGAAGGAAGGCAACTATGATCTGGTGCTCCGGGCAGAGGATGGTTATACCTATCACTTTACGGTCCAGATCGACAACACGGCACCGACCTGCTACGTCACCACAAAGACCAACCGGGCAGACTTTAATTATGTCTCCCAGGACATTGATCATGTGGTACTGACGAAGGACGGCGTTGATGAAGGCGTTTATAACGGCACAGAATTGAACTATGTGACCGAATCCGGACACTATACAGCCAGAATTTATGATGCGGCGGGGAATGTGACGACGCTTACTTTCCGGGTGAGAAGAGGACTGAATCTCGCAGCCATCATTGCCGTGCTTCTGGTCATCGGACTGGGTGCGACGGGCGTGATCTTCGTTCGCAGAATCCGGGAGAACGGCGGCATCAAGTAACAACGAAAACCACAGGAAGGGAAGGATATGAATACATTTGTTGAGATATTAAAAACTGTCCTGAAAATGCTGATGGGCGGTATTCTTGTCAATGCATTGACCGATCTTTTCAATTCCATGTGGGTGAGGTTCTGCGACTGGCTCTGGTACCAGTTCTGCCTGATGCTCTACAAGCTGTTTCGTGCGGAGCTGAATGTGCTGGATCTGATGGAGAAGATGTTCAATGTCTTCTCCGGCATCAGCAAGGTTACTGTCGTGGAAAACGGCAAGGCGCGGCACCTGACATTGATCGATTACATGATGAGCGGTTCTGTGATCACCAGGGTTCTGATCTATATCACGATTCTGGCGGCCATGCTGGGCTTCATCTTCGCCATCATTGCCACGGCCCGCTCCATTGCGGATTCCTCGGTGGGAGGGGAGCAGTATCCTCTCAGTAAGGTGCTTCGTTCCGGACTGAAGGCAGCCATCGGCTTTGCCTGGGTGCCCTTTTTCTGCCTCCTGGTGCAGCATCTCGCGGCAGCGGTGCTGTCCGGTATTGTCAGCGGCATGAGTCTGGCCATTTCGGACAGCTCCACCAAGATGGCGGACCAGATTTTCCTGGCGGTGAGTCAGGATGCTTTAAAAACCAATGCCAACATGTCGGTGGTCAACAAGGAATATTTCTATCAGTCCCTGGAAAAGGTGACCGCCAATATGGACATCACGAAAATCCACTATTTTATGGGATACTTTGTCTGTATTCCCCTGGTGTTGATTCTTCTGTTTTCGGGACTGCAGTTTATCCGCAGACTCTATGACCTGCTGGTGCTGTATGTGATTTCACCGATGTTCACCAGCACCATTGCATTGGATGACGGTGCGATGTTCAAGAAGTGGAGAGAGCTGTTTGTGGGAAAATACTTCGCCAGCTTCGCTTCGGTGATTACCATGCGGCTTTACATTCTGATTGTTCCCACATTGACCAAGAAGAATGAGCTGGTGATATCGGATTTCTGGCTGAAGAACTACTTGTTCTATGCCATCATGCTGTTGGGCGGCGCCTGGTCCATCTACAAGGCACAGGAGACGCTGATGCGGGTGCTGACGAGCAAGGAAGTGGCAGACAGCAATATACAGGCCAATGCGCTTGTTGCAGGCTACATTCAGGATAGCGTCACGGACTCTCTGGCGGCGAAGAATAAGGATGGCGATGGCAACAAGGGAGGCGGCGACAACAATTCTGGTGGCAGCAATCCCGGTGGCAGCAATTCCGGTGGCGGTAATTCCGGCGGCGGATCCGGTGGTTCCGAGGGTGGTCAGTAGCCGAAGAAGATAGGACAGATTGGAGGCAGATAGATGAGCTTCGTTTATTGCGGCTTGTTTGATAGCGTATACAACTGGGTATTGAATAAAATCATTAGCCCCGTCTTTGACTGGGTGAAGTCGGTTTTGAATAGCGTATTTACCTTCCTGTATAAAAATGTCATTGGCCCGATATTGGATGCCACCATTGGAAAATTGGCGAGGTCGCTTCTGGACTGGATCATAGACATTATCTTTCAGGGGCTGTTCTACATTTCCAAATATGTGCTGCAGATTCTGGACTGTCTGGCGGATCTTTTTGACACGATGCTTGGTGTCACGAATGTGAAGTTCAGAGGGGAAGAGATGACACTTCTCCGGGCATTTCTGAATATAGATGCCGTACGGAAGGCCTTCTGGTATATCAACTTTTTTGCACTGGGCTTGGCCGTGATCTTTGCCGTTTACGGTGTGGCGCGTTCCATGATGGACATGGACTTTGAAAATAAGCGTCCGGTTTCCAGGGTGCTGGCTTCCCTGCTGAATTCTGTTCTGAATCTCTTTACCATTCAGCTGGTGGTTTTTGGCATCATCTATCTGGCGGAGGCCATTCTGACGGGATTGAACTCGGCTGTGGCGCTGGCCAACGGCAGCACGGAAAACACGACCCTGGGACGCATGATCTTCATCATGGGTACGCTCAATGCGGCCCTGAACGGAGATTACAACATGACCAGCGATGCAGTCGTTAACGGGCGCATCGTGATTGGACCCGGGGATGACATTCGGAAACGTTTTTACGGGCTGAAGGATCTGAGTGCCTACAATCTGAAGGATGTGCAGCTGTATTTCAATCTGCGAAAGCTGGATTACTTTGTACTCATCGCGGTAGGTGCTGCTTTCGCGCTGCTGCTGTTGCTTGGCTTATTGGTGGCGGTACGCAGAATTTTCAACATGCTGCTTCTGTATATTGTGTCACCGCTTTTTGCGGCCACCATTCCGCTGGACGACGGAGAAGTCTTCGGAAAGTGGCGGAATCTCTTTATCGGTACCTGCTTCACCGGCTACGGCATGCTGGTCTCCATGAAGCTATACCTATTGATCTGTCCGATGATCATGGGATCCGAATTGCAATTGACGGACAGTATAGAGTTGGATTTTGTCTGCCGGATCGTCTTCCTTATGGGCGGACTCTGGGCGGTTTATAATTCCAGCAGCATGATCACCGGTCTCATCAGCGGTGATGCAGCCGGTGCGGAGAATGAAGCCAAGAATACCGGAGAATCCCTAGCAAAGTGGGGCTTCAAGACCGTGAGCGATCATCTCAAGAAAAATGCAGATAAGAACCGGCAGAAGCTGGCGCAGCAGAGAGAGCTGGAAAAGAACGGTGCATTGGGACAGGACGGCAGTCAGCGCTTCGATGGCAAAAATTCCGGCCCGGCAGGCGGTGCAGGCAGCCACGGTGCGGATAATGCTTTCTTAGGCAACAACCGGAACAGCAACAATAAGCTGGAAGGCGCGCTGAAGAATAAGGATAAAGAAGATAAGGACAAGAATCGCTTTGGCGCAGGCATTTCCAAGACCGATGATGCATTGAAGAACAGTGCCGCAAGACGGAGCACGAACAAGATGCGGAATCAGGCCGGTCTGTCACCGCTGGAGGATATGGAAGAGCAATCGGCAAACGGCAAGAATGGAAATGCATTCCAGGAACGTAAGGGTGCAAAGACCATGGATTCCATGAAGACTGCTCCCGGCAAGAAGAAGCTGGATAAGATGCGTGCACAGTTCGGTCTCAACGATGCCGAAGAGGCAGCCAATGCGGATCCGATGGACAAGGCGGCTGAGGGCAAGAAGCCGAATGACGATAATAAGTCCGACAATAAAACGGATCTCAATAAGAAGAACACCGGAAAGATCGCGGGCAGCAAGGCAAAGGGCGGCATGAAGTCAAAGGATGACAGTGATCTTATGGAGACGTCCAAGCTGGGCAGCCAGGAAATGCCGGGCGAGAAGGCTTCGGGCGCATTCCAGGAAGGCGCTGGTGTCAAGACCATGGATTCCATGAAGACAACTCCCGGCAAGAAGAAGCTGGATGCAATGCGTACGCAATTCGGTCTCAACGATGCCGAAGCGGCAGCAAGCACTGCGCCTTTGGGCGAGGCAGCGGAAGGCAACAAGCAGGCCTTTACGCCTGATCAGACGGAACAGAAGGGCAGCGCAGGGGCAAGCGTCAGCAAGGCAAGAAATAACAGCGGCATGACGGCGCAGCGCCCGACCCTGGAAAGCCTCGACGATGTGCCGAATACATTCGGCAGTGGAAGCCAGGATGATACAAAGCTTAGTGTACATCGGCGGCCGCAGCTGGATGCGCAGGGTGGCATCAAATACAGCGAGCCTGTGCAGCCGACAAAGGCAGCGACGACGAATGAGATGAATGAGCCAATTCCCGGCATCGAAGCAAATTATCAGGGCGGCGGCGTCAGCAGCGGTACGAAAGCCGGCGGCAATGTCAGCAGTGGTACGAAAACCAGCAGCGTAGACGCAAGTGGCAAGGTCGAAATCCAGGATGCCGTAGACACAGTGGGTAATACTTACACAGGTCAAGCAACCACGAAGGTGAATGACAATGCGTCAGGTGCCGGAAAGATCAACAGCGGTGCTGTTGGTGGAATGTCTCAGGGCACGGGATCGGCCGCAAATCCGACACCGAACACGTTCCGTGAACAGACATCTCCGCAGGGCGGCGGCGTCATCGGCGGCGCGAAAGCAAGCAGCGTAGACACAGTGGGTAATACTTACACAGGTCAAACAACCACGAAGGTGAATAGCAATGCATCAAGTGTCGGAAAGATCAGTCAGGATACTGTTGTAGATATGTCTCAGGGCACGGAATCGGCTGCGAATCCGACACCGAACACGTTCCATGAGCAGACATCTCCGCAGGCTGGCAGCGTCAGTGGCGGCGCGAAGATCGGCGGCATGAACTATGCGAAGGACGACAGTAGTGTTAACTATGGCAGCTCGTGGACGGAAGCATACCGAACAGAAAAGGGTATGGGCAGTCAGACAGTGCATACCACAGTCGGCGGCGCGAAAACCGGCGGCGCAGGTGGCAGAGTTGAAATCCAGGATGTCGTAGGCAATACTTACACAGGTCAAACAACCACGAAGGTGAATAACAATGCATCAGGTGCCGGAAAGATCAGTCAGGATACTGTTGTAGATATGTCTCAGGGCACGAGATCGGCCGCAAATCCGACACCGAACACGTTCCATGAGCAGGCATCTCCGCAGGCTGGCAGTGTCAGTGGCGGCGCGAAGACCGGCGGCATGAACCATGCGAAGGACGACAGCAGCATTAACTATGGCAGCCAGCAGGCAGAAGCATATCGTTCAGGCGCTGGTATATTTACAAACAACAGCGATATCAGTTATAACAATATGAATACCAGTGCATCTTCTCATGTAGGTGTCGCTGATGCTGTGAACGAGGTAGTGCGCGAAAACTTTAGGGAGAGCAACACCATTCGAATGGAAGAAAGAGGCAACGCTACTGAAGTTTACCGGGAAAACGGTATCGTTCCGAAGGCAAGTGTCCGACAAGAGGTCCGTGAGGAGCAATTAGACACAAAGGAGACCTATCAAAAGGTCAAAAAAGAACTGCACGAGAAAGATAAAGAAAAAAAGCAGTAACAGCAAGGGATCAGAAAGGGAGATGGCAGAACATGCTGTCGGGTAAGAAGGATTTATGAGAATCATACCGAAAAAGATCAATGTAAAAATGGAATTTTTCCGGGGCATCGGCGTGGCAGACGTGATTGTTCTCGCCATTGGCGGCGGCCTGGCAGCAGCCTTTCTGCTCTCGGATCTTCCCTTTCATACCGTTCTCTTTGGCGCTGTGCTGCTGATCACCATTGCCATCGTCATTCCCATTGAGGATGAGAAAGGCTACATGAGCTTGCTGCATCTTCTGGTCTATATGGCCAGGGATCGGCAGTTCGGTGCACTTCCCCGGCAGGAAGAAGCAGCGGAAGGGGATAAGAAGAAAAAGTTCCGCAAGAAACCGAAGCAGGCGAAGAAGGTACATTCGGTCAAAGACATTACCCCCTTCACCGGCATCAACGGAAAATTCATCGAATACGGAGACAGCTACAGCGGCATGGTATTGCGGGTGTCTTCACTGGAGTTCCGCTTCTATACAGAAGAGAAGCAGAACATGATCATCGACCGGGTGTTCAGCGGCGTGCTTCGTTCCACCGCCCCGGACGAGACCATCACCCTCATGAAGCTGGACCAGCCCATCGTGTTCGACAGCTACATCCGTTCCGAGCAGGAGAAGCTCCGGGCAGTGAAGGAAGCCTATTTGAATGGTCTCTATACCGATGACGAGTTGACTCGCCGGGTGGGCATCATTCAGGACCGCATCACGCAGATCCAGGATCTGAACGACAAGGATGCCGTATATGTGCCCTTCCATTATATTTGCTTCTATATGAAGGACCGGGAACAGCTGGCCAAGCAGGTGGAGAATGCCAAAGAGGCCCTGGACAGTGTCGAGATGGATGCGAAGATCCTTTCCGGACCGGAGCTTGCCATCTTCCTGAAGTATAACTATACAGTGGAATTCAATGAGCGGGAGGCTTACGAGCTGAGTCCAGAGCAGTATCTGGACTGGATCCTGCCGAAGAACATCACCTTTACACCCCGTACCACCAAGTACGATGACCTCATCACCCACAATTTCCGGGTCACCAAGTATCCGACACTGGTGGGCAATGCCTGGGGTGCGCGGCTCTTCAATATGCCCAACACCCGGGTGGTCATGGAATTGAAGCCGCTGGACCGCTACAAGTCCATCCGGCAGATTGACCGGGCCATGGAGGAGATCAGCGAGCAGAGCGGCAATACCGGAAAGGCCAGTAAGCAGATCGAATTGAATACCCACATGCGTTCCCTGGCCCAGACCCTGCGGCTTCTCCAGGGCGAGAATGAGATTCTCTTCGGTGCGAACCTTTATGTGACGGTTTATGATTATCCGCTCCGGAACGAGATGGCGAAGCTCACCGGCGAAAAGGGAGAGAAGAAACCCGTTTCTGATCTCAAGAAACGAGTACGTCGGGATCTCGCGGAGGATGGCTTCCGCGTGAGTGACATGTTCCTGCAGCAGTTCGAGGCTTACCTTTCGGCGAGTGTGTCCGCAAGAGATGCCCTGGAGTCGGAGGAGCAGTCCATCCACTCCAGCTCCGTGGCGGCAGTTTTCCCCTATGTCTATAAGCATTTGCTGGACAAGGGCGGCATCTATATCGGAAATTCCAGTGGTGTGCCGGCTTTCGTAAACTTCTTCATGCGGAGCAGCGAACGTGTCAACAGCAACATGGTCATCGTCGGAAAGTCCGGTTCCGGTAAATCCTATGCGACAAAGACCATGCTGACCCACCTCGCGGCGGAGAACAGCAAGATCTTCATTCTGGACCCGGAGAACGAGTACACGAAGATGGCAGAGAACTTCAACGGAAAGATCATTGATGTGGGCTCTGCCACCCAGGGACGTCTGAACCCCTTCCATATCATCACGAATCTGACGGATGAAGAGGGAGAGGAGGAAGGCCGCACCAGCTTCAACACCCACCTGCAGTTCCTGGAGGAGTTCTACCGCCAGATCCTGCCTGGCATTGAGGCGGATGCACTGGAGTATCTGAATAATATCACAGTACGTATGTACGAGGAAAAAGGCATAGACGCGGAAACCGACATTGGCGCACTGAAGCCGGAGGACTTCCCCACCTTTGATGACCTCTACGACAAGCTGCTGAACGACTTCCAGCTCACCAACGGCGAGTACAGTAAAAATCTGCTGCGTGTATTGATCAACTACGTTTCAAAGTTTGCCACCGGCGGACGAAACGCCCAGCTCTGGAACGGCGCCGCCAGCATTTCCACCCAGGAGAACTTCATTGTTTTCAACTTCCAGTCGCTCCTGGCGAATAAGAACAACACCATCGCCAACGCGCAGATGTTGCTGGTGCTGAAGTGGCTTGACAACGAGATCATCAAGAACCGGGATTACAACATGAAGTACAATGAGAATCGAAAGATCATCATTGTCATCGATGAGGCCCACGTCTTCATTGACGATAAGTATCCCATCGCCCTTGACTTCATGTTCCAGCTGGCCAAGCGTATCCGAAAGTACAACGGTATGCAGATCGTCATCACCCAGAACATCCGTGACTTCGTGGGCACCGAGGAAATTGCCCGGAAGTCCACCGCCATCATCAATGCGTCCCAGTACAGCTTCATTTTCCCGCTGGCACCCAACGATATGCATGATCTGGTGAAGCTGTACGAGAAGTCCGGTGCTATCAACGAGAGCGAGCAGCAGGATATTGTGAACAACGGCCGTGGTCGGGCCTTCCTGATCACCTCGCCGTCGGAACGCTGCTGTGTGGACATCATCGCCAGCCCGGACATTGAACGACTGTTTACCATGTAGGAGGGATGAGATATCATGAAAAGAAAAACCATTTGTTTTCTGAGTGGGATAATGCTTTCGGCGCTGCTGCTGGGCGGCTGCGGCGGTAAAAAGCAGACCACCATTAAACGGATTCAGAGCGCCGGTGTTATGAACATCGCCGTCTGCAACGCAGACCATAAGTGGAAGACGCTGGAGCAGACGGAGGAGAGTCTTCTGAACCGGGTCAGCGCTTTCCTGGGGGCAGAGGGCAATGTGATCTTCACTGACACACCCGAGGAGGCCTTTGCCAAACTCAGCAGCGGCGAGGCGGATATCGCCATCGGTGCCATCACCGGGGAAACGGTAATGAGTTCTGCAGAATCCAAGTCCATTTCGGCAAGTGATTCCTATCTTCAGAGCCGTATCTTTGTGGTTACCAAACGGGGAGATTATTCCGACTGCGTGGCGGCCTTTGAGGACCGGAGCCTTGCGGTTTCCCAGGAATTGGTGAACGATCAGAGCAGCTTCGCTCTGGCCGGTATCAGCACCGGTAAGATGACGGAAACGGCAACGGACAACATTTCCGCATCCCTTCTGGGCGGCAGTGTGGACGGCTTTATCTGCACCCGCGGTGAAGCCGAGTACCTCCTCAGCAGCGCCGGCGGCAGTCTCCAGGCCCAGGTGCTGACGGATCAGGATCCCCAGCAGTATGTGGCTGTGGTGGCCAATGGGGACAGTCAGTTCCTGAGCGGCATCAATTCTGTGGTCAGCGAGCTCTCATCAGATACAACAGAAGCAGAGCAGTAAGCGAGGAAATATGGCATATTTTGACAGTGCGAAAAACAGAACATTCTGGCGGGCCGAGCTGGACAATCTGCGGGCGGAAAAGCAGCGCCGGCAGCAGCGGGGCTACCAGCCCAAGGAGATGGAGGCGCTGGGGATCACAGCGGAGAACAATCCCCATCGCATTCGCATTACCTACCGGCAGCTGGAGCAGAAACTTGCGGCGGAGAGACAACGCAATGCGGAGCAGAGACGTATGGAGGGGAGAGCGCTTTCTTCAGAGCGCGCTCTCGGCGAGCTGTGAGGTGCCCTGTCCTGCCGATGATTCTGCTGTTGAGTCTCGGCCTCAGCGTGCCCGCGCTGGCCGCGCCGGATGCTTCCTCTACGCAGGACTACGCTTCGGCGTTGACGGAGGAGCAGAGCATAAGTTCTTCTCTCAGTGAGGAAGATATGCTGTCCGATGACGAGCTTCTGCAGGCCTATTATGCGGGAACAGGGGATGAAAGCCTGGATGCTGAGGTGACGGAGGATCCGGCGCTGCACTTAAGCTACAATGCAAGTACGCAGCGGTATACCTATACCTTGCCGGACCAGAGCAGTTTTTCTCTCAGCATTCCCAATACGGCAGTCACGACCCAGCCGGTGCAGCTGCTTCTGCCGGACAATATGCAGATCGAAAGCTGTCAGCAGGATGGTGTCAGTATCTATCAGGAAAGCAATTCCTTCAAGGATGCGGCTACCTATGATCTCACGATCCTTTCCATCGGAGAAGGCAGTGTTGATGAAAGCAATCCGTCAGAAGTGAAGATGGGAGAAAACTACCGCTTTCATCTGCATTTCCAGATCTGTGACAACATAAACAATTTATTGGAGTTCGTGCAGGCACCGGAGGACTTTGTGCTTTCGGCGGTGACACGGAACGGGGTGCGGCAGACCGTGGAGAAAAACCATTATTTCCTGCCGGGAGACGGAAGTTATGTCTTTGAATTCCGTTCAGAAGAAGGAAATCTGCCCTATGAGCTGCGGTATACCTTCGATGCCACAGCACCGCGACTCAGCTTCACCGGACTGGATGCGGAAAATGTTGGACGTGGCCGTATTCAGGTGAGTTCGCCGGAAATCTGCACCACGGAGGTGATGCATGGTTCGGAAACCTACAATCTGAAGCAGAACAGCCAGGAGAAGATCGAGGACAGTCTCAGTGGTGTGGGTGTCTTCCGCCTCACGGCCCAGGATAACGCCGGCAACAGCCGAAGCTATATTGTCTACATCAAGAGTGAAAGTCAGCTGCCCACCTTCCTGAAGGCGGTGGCCTGTCTGGGACTGGCCGGGGCACTGATCCTCATGATGATCAGCCGGAAGACCTTTATTCATTATGTGCGGTGACACAAAGCCATCGTACGGACACCCGCCAGCCAAGCTGTCGCGAAGCCCGTACGATAAAAGAAGCTGGCCGGGATATCCCGGTCAGCTTCTCTGCAAAAGCCGTAGGATGACAGACAGAGATCTGGCGTCGTACCGCTTTTGCGGAGAAAGACAGGAAGGATGAGACAGAAATGAAGAGACCTTTAAAGATCAGATGGACAGCTTGTCTTTTGGCGATAGCCCTTGTCATGTCCATGCTTTCGGGTTGTACCGTAGCCAATATGCAGGGAAGCGGCACCAAGCGAAAGACCGTGCCGGACGCAGAAGTAGAGGATACCGTTGCTTCCAAAGAACTGGATATGGATGCCATGGAGGCGGAAAAGTACCAGATCGACGGTACGGACGCCTTTTACATTCTGCCCACAGGATCGGACCTGAGCCAGGGTATGCTGAATTTTCGTCTGCTGGACCTCATCGACGGCAAGATCACCATTTATGTATACCAGTGTCTCTATGGCCTGACGGACATCAGCGGTCGGGGCGGCATGCCGGAATCCGGAAAAGCCGTGCGCAGCAGCACCAGCAAGATCAACAGCAAGGCATTGACAGGCAATACGGATCTGGCGACGGTGATCATGATGTACAACACCGAAACCCAGGCGTATCAGGTGATTCACTCCTGGACGGATGAAGTGACGGTCACGGATACGCAGGATGAAAATGGTGTTGCGCACAAGGATGTCACCTTCCGGGGCGGCAGCAGAGCTGTGCAGGTAGAGGACAGTCTCACCACTATTTTTGCCCAGAAAATCATCATGCGGGACAATGATGACAATCTCATCAATGCCTATTATATGTATGCCGGCGGCGTGGGTTATTTCTGGCACTATGACAGTGATGACGGGAAGTGCGTTTTTGATCTCACCAGCAACATTCGCTCCGCGCTGTCGCTGGCCATTTCAGACGCCATTAAGAAAACGGGAAAAGAGGAAAGTCAGGTGACCACCAGCATTCTGGAGGTCACGGCGGATTCTGAAATGGATCAATATTTTTCTCTCTATCTGACCTGGAACAATGAAAGTACCGAGGATCTCAGCAAAATGTCCGATGAAGAGCTGAAGGAGCTGGAGCGGTCGGGCGCAAACAATACCTCTGCCCGCTACATTACCTGCTGCTTCGGCATCAACTTCGATTCTGCCACGGACGACAACAAACGATTCTATAGCAACAGTCTGGTCAATCGGAGAACGGCGTCAGGTGATCACTGGGTGACTTATGAGGAGCTGGCGAAAGAGTGGATGCGCGTAGATGGGCAGACCATTAGTGAAAGCGAGGCGAATGCAGCGGATTTTTTAACAGCAGATGATGTCACTGCGCTGTATGAGAGCAATCTCTACCAGGGAACGCCATTTACCTTTAATGGAACAAACAATGCTTTCAAGGTGGCATTGAAATACTCGACGACGGATGCGGCATACAAGTGGGCCTCGTCAACGGAAATCGGACAAGTGATAAGCTCTAATTCCGGCTTGTTTGAAGAGTCCAACGGATCTTCCGCCGATATAGACAGCTATCAGGATATGGATCCCACGGCGGCGCTTAACATTTGCGAGATGGGAGGGGGAACCAAGCTGGATGGGTTTCCTGTTGCGCTGGGGGCCGCTATTTCTTATGAGAGTCAGGATGCCCAAAATCGATTTTTCATTTTTCCGGTTTCCAGTACGAAGCTTGTGGATATCATAGAAGACAAGGTGGAGCTGACACGCAGATATTGGGTGTCCATTCCGGTGGACAGTGATGAAGATACAGAAGACAGCGGTGATGGTATGTCAGATACTGGATCGCTTGACGGAGATATGGAGGAGACAGCTGCTGAAACCGTTGAGAACGCGGACGACAGCGAAAAAACAGAAGGCACCGGAAGTGATGCAGATACCGGGGAGCAAAAGTACCGGCTGGATGAGCGAGTCGAGACAGTTACCTTTGTACGGGGCTATAAGCTTTGTATTTTGCAGCCGAGTGCGGCCAACTGGTATACCAATGAGGTGACAAGTGATGGTATGCTTCCGTCCATGGGCAGCGGCTATTTGCGTTATCATGTGTCCGCAAATTTGCTAGGGGTTGGAAAGTGCAGCGGTACAAGACAGAGTGGATCCGTAGACTATGGTCAGGCATCGTTTAATGGTACAGTGAAGCGTGCACTCTTTATTCCGCCCAGTTCCCAAGAGCTGAAGACAGGGAGCAGTTATGCAATCTTTATTTCGGAAAGATATATGCGTGTATTCCGGTATCCCGGGGCGATGGAATTTATTACGACCAAAAATGTCGATTATAATAAGACATGGTCAGCCAGCAACGACTATCTGAACTTTAGCCGGGAGAATCAGGAGGGACAGAACGAAAACGTTCAGCAGGATGTCACAGCAGAGGATGTGGATAAGGTTACGAGTTGGAGTGATGAAACGAAAAACTATTTGAAATCGGAGCTCAAGGAATGTGCGGAAAAAGGGTATACAATCGCGCTGAATTTTTATAAAAACAGGATCAGATCGGTACTGGAAAAGGAGAAAGCTGAGGAGGAACAGGAACTGTTGGATACGCCCAGCACGGAGAGTGTGGATGTGATGCAGGGCAGCAACCAGCATACCTGGCTGCTCAGTGCCGGTGTCAACAGTGGCCTGGTGCTGACGGATCTGGACAGTACAAAAGAGAATCTCCGTATCGCCGGTAGCACAGAGGAGCTGGCCTCTGCACAGCTCTCGGATATGCCTTGTTACGCGGTTTATGCGAGAGATAACGGCAAGGAGCTGGATATTATCGGCTATGATACCCAGGAATATGGCTACAGCACGGCGGATATCTACCGGGCAAAGCTCTACCATCGCAGTCTTTTTGACCAGAAAATGTGCTACAATATGGTGGCGAGTCTCGCGAAAAAGTATCCGACGGTGTATAAATCCATACTGAGCGACGGCGATGCCTTTTTGTCCAGATTTTCGAACCAGTGGAGTCTTGGCAGCTATCAGGCCGATATGAGCCTCGCGAAGCAGTATGTGCAGTACAAAAAGCTGGTGGAGACTGGTGTGGCCACAGGAAAGACTCTGTTCTGCCGTTTGTCCGGCTTGCAGGAGAGCGAGTTGACGGAGCTCAACACGGCAAAGCTCATGGACTGCTATGACCAGAAGGCGGTGGAGAATCTGATTCTGGAGCTTTGTCCGACGCTGAAGGATCAAGCGACGGTGAAGGAAAATACGGGAAATGGTTCCGGTATTAAGATTTCGAAGGAGACCACAGCCGCTGCGAAAGCCACTGTGCCGGCTAGCACGGAAAGCATTTCTGTGACCCTGAAGGATGACAATACCGCAAGTGATAAGAGCACTGCGGCAACAGAGGAAATCACGATCTCGGTGGATGTGGAAAAGAGTTATCAGGATACTGAAACGAGATTTAAGCTGCGGAGCCTTCGCTGTGAGGCGCTGGGCATACAGACCTCGGAGTGGGATGCTCTGGTGGCGGAGATGCTCGAAAATCTCCATCCGGCAGAATCGCTCAACGCGTACATTCGTGAACAGCTGTATAAGTATTTTGCAAGGATGGGAAATCTGAGCTATACTTCTGATATGCAGGCAGAGATCCGGCGCTGTGAGAGCTGGGAGGATGCAGAGAAGCTGATCGGTTACTATCGTATGTCGGACAAGGATAAGATCACTTTGAATATGCTGCAATCCGTGCAGGATCCGAGTGACGAGCAGAAGAAGACACTTGCGGAACTGGAAACGAGGCGGCAGAACTGCATCGAGGATGCAAAGCAGGATGCTGTGAAGAATCTCTATGATGCCTATGACGCCAAGTCCCTGCTGTCCGCAAGCTACGGCAATAGCTGGAACGAGCAGTGGCAGGCTTACTGGAAGAAGATGCTGACCCGGATTGTAGAAGCGGCTAAGAGCTGAGCAAGACAATGAGGAGGAAAATCCATGAAACATAGAAAAATGCTGCTGATGGCAGCGATGATGAGCATTGCCATGACGATGCCGGCCTTCGCGGGCTGGCAGAAGGTGGCCAACGGCTTTGTTTACTATGATGAGAACGGCAATGTGCAGCAGGGCGGTGTCACACCGGACGGCTATCTTGTGGATGGCAACGGCATCTGGACTAAGCGAACCATCGACATCATGGGGGTTAAGGTAAATGTACCGGACCAGTTCTATCAGTATCAGAACACCGAGTCCTTCCTGACGGAGCTCAGTAGCATCAATGAAAAACTGCAGAAGGATTTCCCCAATAAGCGTGCCTTTCATGTCTACAATCGTTCTGTGCACTATTATTCACTGGACGACAACAAGAATGAGACAGAAATCATGACCTTTACGCTGCTGTCCGACGGCTATGAACTGGACCTGAAAACCCGGGTGGGCAGCCGGAACGGCACCAGCAACAGCATTCTGAATTATGATTATGCGGTGCTGCAGTTCTTCATTGCGAAGATCAGTCACGGACCGGAGCTTCTCACCGATGCCATCGTGGAGAACTGGCAGGGCACCAACAGCTATGGTTTGACCCTGTTCCAGACCCTGAATGTCGGTGATGCAAAGGTAAAGGTAACGGCGGAGAGCGGAAAGGGTGTTTATACCATCCGCAATTGCCGATAATGCGGAGGACATGGCATGACAATCATTGGCTATGCCCATGTGGCAATGGAGCTGTGGGGATGTGTGTTCTGCTTTATTGCAGCGGTGAGCATGTCCTGGATCCGCAGCCGGAAGCAGTGGAAGCAGAACAGCCTGTTTATGCTCTTGCTGTTCTTTAATTCCCTGCTGCTCGCAGCGGACAGTGCCGCCTGGCTGTTCCGGGGTAATGACAGTTCCCTGGGCTTCTGGGTGGTGCGGATCAGCAATTTTTGCGTATTTTCATTGACGTATCTTTTGATGTATATCTTCACAAAGTATCTGAACGAGCGAATTCTACAGATGGGAGGAAAGCCCTCCCAGCGGAATCTCCGGGTACTGCGGGTTGCGGGTATTGTGTATCTCACGGTACTGGTGCTGACCCAGTTCTACCCCATCTGCTATTACTTTGATGCGCAGAACTTCTATCACCGGGCAGGATTGTACTGGCTGACCCAGCTGGTGGGGGTTGCGGGCATTGCCGCAAATATTCGTTGTATTATAGACAATCGAGATCGGTTTAATTTGAATGAGCTGACGGCATTTTTGCTGTACATCACCCTGCCGGTGGTGGCCATGGTGATACAGTATTTCCTCTACGGTATTTCCTTCCTGAATATTGCCATCACTGTCTCGGTACTGCTTCTGTACCTGCAGACGCTGGTGGAGCAGGCGATCGCCATGTACGGGCAGGAGCGGCAGATTGTGCAGCAGCAGAAGGAGCTGACCAACATGCGAATTCAGGTGATGCTGTCCCAGATTCAGCCGCACTTCATGTACAACTGCCTGAATGCGATTTACTACCTCTGTGATAAGAACCCGAAGGAAGCCCAGGAAGCCATTACCCGTTTCTCGGACTATATGCGGGGAAATCTGGACAGTCTCCGGCAGAACGAGCTGGTGCCCTTTGAATTTGAGCTTCGGCATATCCGGAACTACCTCGCGCTGGAAAAGATGCGTTTTGAAGAGGATCTTGAAATCGAGTATCATATCGGTACGACGGATTTCATTTTACCGGCGCTGTCCATTCAGCCGCTGGTGGAAAATGCGGTGCGCCATGGTGTCGGGAAGAAAATCGAAGGCGGCACCGTAAGCATTACCACAAGAGCCCTGTCGGACGGCACGGAAATTCTCGTCGACGATGACGGCGTGGGCTTCGATAAGAATGCGAAGAAGGACGACGGCCGTTCCCATACGGGTATGGAAAGTGTGGGCGATCGGCTGAAGGCCATGTGCGGCGGTGAACTGCAGATTGATTCCGTACCGGGAAAGGGAACCCATTGCAGAGTATGGATTCCGAAGGACTTTAATCCTCAGCAGGATGCGCCGGAGGAAGAGAACCGGAATTATGCGGACATGACCTGGGATCGACTGAAGAGCAGTCTGAACTAGATTTGTGTCTGTTTTGTGCCTCTTCGACTGCTAGGATAGAGGCACAAGAAGCAATTCGATAACGAGGAGGTAGGAGTATGCCGAAGCCCGATAATCAGCAAAATGAATTTGAAGTAGATGACCGCGAGGATCTTGCGGATCTGGATATTTTTCAGGCCTTGGGATTTGGAGAGTATAAGAAGCCGGAGCCGGAACCGGAAAAAGAAGTGGATCAGGCAACGCTGGCCCGGGAATTTGACAAGTCGTTGAAGGGGCTTTGCCAGTGTTTTGATACGATCTATCAAAAGCATGCCCTGGATAATGGCGAGCTCAGCAGCGAGGAAGCGGCGCTGTTGCAGGAGCGCACGGAAGCATTCCTGGCGGCGCAGGACCGGATGACAGCGCATATGGACTGGAAGCCGCTGCCTAGCGGTGTGCGGCCCCAGGATCTGATCCGGCAGCAGGTGCTGCAGGATGAAGGGTTGCTGAATCCTGATGAGGACGAAGCCTTCCGGATCACGATTATGGACATCCGAAACGGTGATCAGCAGGATATGTTCACGGATAAGCTTTTGGGCTATCATGACAATCTGCTACAGAAGCTGGGCGATATTTTCGCGGAGAATCCGATGATCACCGGCGTTCTGCATGGTCTCAATAAGGCGATACATGCCACGGACAGGCTTTTGTGCGCCATCGCACCGCGTCCTCTTAGTTTAATGCCGGATCTTCTGGCATCCAGTCGGCGACCGGAGATGATGAACGGCATGGCGGGCTATGTGGCCATGAACAAGCCGCTGGTGGTGCTGCGTTTCCACCAGCTCCCCATGGATACCAAGCAGAAGCTGGAAATGGAGGGCATTGCGAAGGCCAGCGGTTTGAAGCGCAGCCAGATTCCCACCGATGTGGTGGAGATTCGCCTGGAACAGCGGGGCAACGAGATCAAGGCCTCCTATCGGCATAAGCCGCGGAAGCTTCGCAATGCGACGAAGCAACAGAAGTATCAGCAAATCCCTCGCAGCTTGAGCGAGCGGAATGCGAACAGCAGCCGGAAGAGCAAGGAAAGCGGAAAGGCGCTGTGAGCGTTTAAAAAATAGATATGCAGATGTATCCGTCGACAGGGCACAGCTCTCTCGGCGGATTTTTTTAGCCGCCTGTGTCTCTTTTGTGTCTGTTTCCGTGCTAGTATACGGGCATAAAGAGATGAACGAAGTGTTTTATCCGAAATGGAGGTACGTATATGCCGAAGAAGTTGTTTAATGTTGATATCGAGATAGAAAAGCATCCGGATTTGAATGGGCTTAAGGATGTGGAGGATTATGCAATTCTACATCAGTTGGGAGAAAAGATTGATAATCTGACTTATACACAGATGGAGCGGTATTTTCTGGATCTGAAAAAGGCGAATAAAGAAGAGCTAACGGATACTGAAAAAGATTTCGACGAGAACAATAAGGAAAAACTGGATGCAGCGCTCAAGGATAGGATCCCAAAAGCGCTGGCAGAGCTTTATCCCAGCATCCAGAAGAAAGTGGAAGAGAAAAAGGAAGAGAAGGTCGAAGAGAAGAAAGAACAGAAGGCCGAAGAGAAAAAGGCAGACGAAAAAACAGAGGGGAAATCAGCAAGTCAGACCACGAAGTCGGAGAAAGAAGAGAAGGTCGCGGAAGAGATTGATAAAAATGCCGAAAAATTTGCGAAGAATGTGGAAGAGCTCCAGAGCCAGCAAAAGGAAATGGTCGATGCAGAGGAAGATGACGAGGAATTGGAGTCGGAGGATATAAATCTATACGATCTGATGGCAAAGGCTAAACTGATGAACAAGGGGATGCTTCCCAAGGAAGAGATACCGGCATTCATGCAGAAGCTGGAAGCACTGCGGAAGCAGAATCAGCAAAATAACGGCTTGATTGAGGACCAGCTGATGGGTCAGCGGGCAGAAAATCTGCAGGGAATCGGAGAAGAATATCAGCAAAAACGAGAGGTGACGCCGAAGCTGGTGGAAAAGATCGATACACTGGATGCCATTGACAATGTCCTGATGGGCATCACGAGACATCCGAAACTGCTGTTTGTCAGCTTGCTGCTTATGGGACTTAACCCTCTTATGGCCATCGGTATGGCGGTGATGGCGGCCTTCGGCCAATCGCTGGTACAAGAACTCTATCACAATCTGCCGACAGTGGAGAGAGCGCAATTAGACCGAACACAGCCCCAGGCCCAGAACCAGCAAGCGTTCCAGGATGCGCAGACGGAGGCGTATCAGAGGGGGATGGCTGCAGCAAGACAGCAGGTAAGCGAGGAGATTAAGGCGCTGCAGAAGAATAAAATAGAGAATGCAATCATTAATAAAAAACTCATGGATGAGGTGCAAGTCTACAAAAATTTCCTGATGAAGCTGCTGCAGCAAAAAAAGTTGGAGGAACTGAAGGCCGCCGAAGCGATGCGAAAGCGTGAGGAAGCAGCTCAGAAGAGTCCTGATGCGAAAAACCAGTCAGTTAATAAGGAAACAAATGTGCAAAAGTCTACAGAAAAAAAGCTGAATGAAAATAGGAAAAATCCGGTACTCGAAAGACAAAATACATTAACAAAAACAAGAATACTGGGATAAACCAAACAAACGAAAAAAAGAACAAAGGGAAAAAGGAGAATAACAATGCCTAAGGTAGTGAACAAAGAAGAACAGAAGAAAAAGCCGTCCGTAAAAGAAGCGGTGCATAAGAGAAATACCATCGACGCAAATACAGTACAGGCCCTTATGTACAAAATTTATGACAGTACGAAGGGGACAGGAAGTCTTTGCCGGGAGGACAAGCTGTATACGCCGGAGAAGGCAAAGGAAAACGCACGGCAGAGCTTTCTGAAATTCGGACCGGATCGAAAGAACTTGAAGAAGTCGCTGAAGGAATACAGAAATAACAATCCGGGACATTCTGCTGCGAAGTTCCTGACGGCTACAGAGGAGGAGCTGCAGGAGCGGATGCGTCATTCTTCTCTTTGCTTTGACGCTATGATGGATGTAGCGGCAGAGGCGGCGCAGAAAAGAGTTTGCCTGGATGAGACCACCGCACGCATGTTGGGGAAGGATGCGAGCCTGAATGTGCTGCGTTGTATGTGGGATCTTATGGAAACGGGCAAGACACCGGAGGCCAAGGATCACAACGAGCATGTGGTCATGCTGATGGCCCTGAACGAGGGATATATCACAGATGAGCAGTACCGTCAGTTCCGTGTGAAGCAGTTGACGGAGAAGGTGCCGAACGCGGCAGAGATTGCTGACAATGAACTGAACGACCGGGCCAATGCACTTTTTTCGTTAATGAAGAAGAAGGCGGAAGCACTGCATAAGGAAGCAGAGGGATTTGAACAGGCGCTGCAGGACATTATGAATGTGCAGGAAATGGATCCTGAAAAGCTCAAGAAAGCCTACAAAATCGTGGATGCTGCGACATGTAGTCTGCTGCGCTGTGGCAATAGCGCCATGAATGATGCCAAAACCCATTATGGATGGGACTTCACACCGGAGGAAGAAAGATGGATCAAGACAAACATGGATGACTTCGGCTGTGCGAATGACCGGGCAGCGCGGTTGGTCAGCAATGTTGCCAATCCTTATTTTGCCATCCTGGATCCGGTGGAGCTGATGGGATCGTTTGATAAACCGACACTGAAAAAGGGAGAGGAGCTGACGTTCTCACCTCTGGCCAGATTTTGTCATGAAGCGCAGTTTCAAGCAGGCGGGGAGCTCATCACGAATATTGGTGAAGTCGAAAAGGATTTCAAGACAGAGCTGAACCGTCTGGGCATGAGAGATGCAAGGGGAGAGGAGCATTCGCTGTTTTTCAAGATCTACAAAAAGGATGGCGATGTGCTGGTCACCAAGAATGAGGTGGTTTCCAGATCACCGATCTCGACGAAGGTGGAACTTGATGCAGCAGGAGATCTGGTGGGCGAAAGATTCCGAAGCGAGATCGAGGATTTCTGTGAAATGTGCGATGCCCGGAACAAGTGGACCAGCTCCAAGGCTTTCAATAAAATGAAGGATGAGCTGAAGGGACTGCGCAATACCACACTTTCTTCGAATCCCTCCAGTGAGGAACTGGATCGGTTTGAAAAAGGTATCGAGGCGCTGAAGAAGAAGACGGAGATCTATCTTGAGAAGAAGCAGAAGGATATCGTGAAGCGTAACAAGGGAACCGAGGGTAAGAATGATTACGAGAAGAATCGTATCGACTTTGCTAAGAAGCTGAAGGCCTTCACCGAGGAGAAGCTGGAGCAGCTTCAGCTGGTGAAAGCGCATCAGATGACCCGTCAGAAGCAGATGGCGGCGGAGAGAGACCTGGAAGCGGAACCGCAGCGGGGCAGAATCTCGGTAAAGGATCTGGATGAGAAGTTTGGCATCCAGAACCAGGCCCCCGGCAGAAAGACCGTTTTCCAGAAGCCGGCAGAGCAGAATGAATTGAAACGGAAAAGCACCATGGGTTAAAGAATGACTATACAGAAGGGAGCCTGCTGCGGCAGGCTCCTTTTTTTGATTCATAGGAAAGTACATCCTATGAGCGCGAAAATTTATGGACTGTGTCCCATTTGTGTCTCGTACTGTGTTAAGATATGGCCAGAAATAGAAAAGAAGCAATAGGATACACGTACTGCATTGGATATAGGAGGAAGGAAATATGCCGAAGAAAAGATTTGGAGTGGATCTGGAACATACAAATTACGAGCAGCTTTATGAGATGGATGAGAAAGATATCGTCGCGACATTAAAAAAAAGAATCACACGGTATACTGACAAATCAGATGAGCATGTTAAACAGGAGATAAAAAAATTTCTGTTGTATGATAAAATAAAGAACCAAAAAAATGGCCCTAAATTATCGGAAGAGGAGCGTAAGGCGGCTAGGGAGCTGTTCAAGGAATCAAAAACGGTTGCAACAAACATTAAACTTGGATTAGATTCACTTATTGAAGAAAATAATGTGAGGAAGGCTATAGCGGCTGCCGGTAAGACCCTTAAAAACTACCAAGAATTAGGGAAGGCTTTTGATAAGAAATACGGAAATAAAAATAACGGAGATCAGAATGAGGCAGACGCAAAGGAAATCGATGCCGAGCTTGAACAGTTAGATAAAGAAAATAAAGAAGAAAAGAAAAAGGCTGAGGCATTTGATAAGAAGAAGGGGGACATCAGCAAGAAAGCCAAATCCATTTCAAGTAATCTGAACATTAGTGCGGACATGGATCTGCTCAATCAAGTCTTATATACTGTTGAAAATGCCGATAAGGACGATAAAGGCGTCGACGAGTATTTGGATGCTATAGCAAAAGGGCTGACCGAAGTTGATAAAAATCTGAAGAATGAAGCTGCGTTACATAAGAACATGATCTCCCTGTCCACAACGACAAAGGAATACAACAAGGCACAGA
>CAVFNN010000014.1:0-49335 GCA_963623925.1 bacterium
AACAGCAATACATCCCTGATTGCCGGGCTATCAGTGAGCAACATTACCAGACGGTCAATACCGTATCCGATACCTCCGGTGGGCGGCATGCCGATCTCCATGGCATGCAGGAAATCCTCATCGGTATGGTTTGCCTCTTCATCACCGGCATCTGCCAGAGCATCCTGTGCAGCAAAACGCTCGCGCTGGTCGATGGGATCGTTCAGCTCAGAGTAGGCATTGCACATCTCACGTCCGTAGATATAAAGCTCGAAACGCTCCACTTTGCTGGGATCAGAAGGCTTTCTCTTGGTCAGCGGGGAAATCTCCACCGGATGATCCATGATAAAGGTAGGCTGAATCATCTTCTCCTCACAGAACTCCTCGAAGAAAAGATTTTCGATGTCGCCCTTCTTGTGACGATCCTCGAATTCAATGCCCTTTTCCTTGGCCAATGCCTTCGCCTCTTCATCACTGCTGATGGCATCAAAATCGATGCCGGTCTGCTCCTTGACCGCCTCTGTCATAGTCAGGCGACGGAAAGGCTTTCCGAGATCAATTTCTGTTCCCTGATAGGAAATGGTTGTGCTGCCACATACCTTCTCCGCAAGATAACGGAACATCGACTCTGTCAGCTCCATCATACCTTCGTAATCGGTATAGGCCTGATACAGCTCCATCAATGTGAACTCCGGATTATGACGAGTGTCAACACCCTCATTACGGAACACACGACCGATCTCAAATACCCGCTCCATGCCACCGATGATCAATCGCTTCAGGTACAGCTCCAGGGAAATCCGAAGCTTTACATCCTCGTCCAATGCATTGTAGTGCGTCTCGAAGGGACGTGCTGCTGCACCGCCGGCATTGCTCACCAGCATCGGTGTCTCCACCTCCATGAAATCTCTCTCTGCAAGGAAATTGCGGATCTCACGAATGATCTGGGACCGCTTCATAAAGGTTTCCTTGCTGTCCTGATTCATGATGAGGTCAACATATCTCTGTCTATAACGTGTATCCGTGTCCTGAAGGCCATGGAACTTCTCCGGCAGCGGATACAAAGACTTAGAAAGCAGTGTCACAGTCTCGGCATGCACAGAGGTTTCTCCCATCTTTGTCTTGAAAACAAAGCCTGTCACGCCAACAATATCACCAAGATCCAGCTTTTTAAAGCGCTTATACTCTTCTTCGCCCAGCGCATCCCGGGTCACATACGCCTGGATGGTCCCCTGACGATCCTGAATATGCATGAAACTTGCCTTACCCATCACGCGCTTCGACATGATGCGACCGGCAATAGAAACCTGCTGGTTTTCAAATGTCTCAAAGCTCTGCTTGATTTCCTCTGAATGCTGTGTCTGGTCAAATTTTGTGATTTCAAAAGGGTTCATGCCCGCAGCCTGCAGCTCAGACAGCTTATCATGGCGCGCCTGAAGAATGTGGTTCATATCCACAGCCGGTGCACTTCCCTGATTCTGATTCTTGTTCTCGTTTTCAGCCATTGCCGCTCCTTTATCAGTCGTCTGTCTTTACGCGCTCTACACTCAACACCTTGAACTGCAGGTCGCCCGCCTGGGTCTCCACATCCACCACATCGCCAACTCTATGATGCAGCAGTGCCATACCCACCGGAGACTCATTGGAAATCTTGTTCTGCAGGGAATTTGCCTCTGAGGAGCCAACAATCAGATACTCCACTTCCTCGTCAAACTCCACATCCAGAAGCTTCACTGTGCAGCCGATGTTAATGGTGCCTTCCTCGGAATCATCCACCACTTCAGCATTCTTCAGAAGCGCTTCCAGCTGTACGATTCTCTCCTCAATCTCTCTCTGCTCGTCCTTCGCTGCATCGTACTCAGCATTCTCGGACAGATCGCCCTGCTCCCGGGCCTCCTTGATCTTCGCAGCAATTTCTTTTCTGCGGTTTACCTTGAGATCATGAAGTTCTGCCTCATATTTGTTAAGACCATCTCTTGTCAATAAATTCTTCTTTGCTTCTGCCATGACTATCTTCCTTTTCTGTGTATTGGCACACACAAGAGCGGCTTCCGAGATTCCCGGGAGCCGTTTCCTCATCTTAATATTTGGATTCAATGTATTTTAATGAACCCTTACAGGTTTGTCAAGCTGTCGATCACGGAAAACAGCGCTTCCGTGGAGTCCATGTGGTTCACTGCGTCCCGAAGTCGGCTGGAATTTGGCATACCGACCGTGTACCAGGACAGGTGCTTTCGCATTTCCAGCACCGCCATATGTTCTCCCTTGTGTTGAATCATCAACTCCGCATGTTTTTTCATCACGGCGATCTTTTCGGATAATGTCGGCGGTTCCGGCTTACCGTGCCCCGCCAGCATTTGCACAGCATCCCGTACGAGCCAGGGATTTCCCTTCGTGCCCCGGGCCAGGGCCACGCCATCCACACCGGTTTCCGCCAGCATTTGCACAGCATCCTCTCCCTGGAAAATGTCTCCGTTTCCGATGACAGGAACATGCACGGCCTCCTTGACGCGTCGGATGATGTCCCAATCGGCTTTTCCGTGGTAATACTGCTCCCGGGTGCGTCCGTGTACGGTGATCATGGACACGCCCGCTTCCTCGCAAAGCTGCGCGAATTCCACCGCATTCACATGCTTTTCATCAAAGCCCTTTCTGAATTTCACAGAAATAGGCTTCCGGCAGGTCTGTACCATCCTGTGCAGAATGTCGTAGGCGAGTTCCGGATGTGTCATTAGCGAAGAGCCCTCTCCGTTCCGTACAATTTTGGGCACCGGGCAACCCATGTTCACATCAATCATGTCGAAACGATCTTCGATGCGATGTGCAATTTCCGCCATAATTTCCGGATCCGAACCGAATAACTGCACCGCCAACGGAAGCCTCTTCTCACAAGACACCTCCGCTGCTTCCGACTTCAGTAAAGAAGTCACCTCCGCTGGTCCGGTCTGCATCAGGGATTCTGTGTTTCGATTGCCGTATAATATGGCTTTTGCACTGACCATTTCTGTAGTGGCCATGCCAAGTCCCATGTCTGCGCAGATCTCACGAAAAGGAAGGTCAGTCACTCCCGCCATAGGCGCCAGAAAAACACCGCCGTGTATCGTGAGGGAGCCAATTATAATGTCCTTCATAGCTATCTCCGCACCGCCTTCATTGTCCTAGCTGTCCCGACTTCCGGAGTAGCTGCATGCCCTGGTAGTATGCCTCCAGTTTTTCGAAAAGCTCTGCGTACTTCTTTGTCATTTCACGAATTTTCAGCTCCGATCCGATTTCATCATAAAGATAGTCTGTCTCATCGGAGATGGACTCCAGCAGAAGCTTCCCTTCTTCAGAAAACTTCATCACCAATACGCCGCCGACATCCTCGGTATATTCCACACAGATGATCTGTAGCTGTTTTTTCACATCCTCCGGTAAATTTTTATAGTCTTCATTCAAATAAAACTTTTCAATATAGGAATTGGCAGCGCAAAGCACCTGATCCTGATTTTCTGTCATGCTTCAAATTACCTTTCATATTTTTGTCTATTTATTTACTGCTCGATCCGGATGAACCACTCGGTATCGGCATATAACGGTACAATACCCTTGCGGTGCCCTGTATGGGCATGGACTGCAACACAATGCGTCCCGGTCCGGTAATAATTGTATTAAAGAATCCCTCACCGCCGAACAGCGTGTTCTTCAGGCCACCAACGCTCCGCACATCCATACTGCAGGTACCGTCCATGGCCAGAAGATTCCCCGTGCTGATAACTTTGCTTTCACCGGATGCAAGATGATAGGTTTCCGCTGATCCATCGATCTCCAGAAAAACAATGCCGCTTCCTGTAAATCGCTGCAAAATGAAGCCTTCACCGCCAAAAAAACCACTTCCGATGCGTTTCTGGAAGTAAATGCTCATATCCACACTTGTTTCACTGGCAAGATAGGCATTTTTCTGTGCAATCAATTCCTGACCGGGAAGCAACGCAAAGGCCTGAATGGTACCGGGGAAGCAGGAGGCAAAGGCAATCTCGCCATCCGTCTGCGCTGTATAGCAGTTTCTGAAGGCTGATTCTCCGCTGAACATTCTGCCGAACATTTTCCCGATGCCGCCTCCCTGAGTGGTCATTTCAAAGCAGTCATCCCGCCAGGCCATAGCACCACTTTCACAATAAATGGATTCACCGGCAGACATATGGCACTTTACATAGGGAAGATTCCCACCACTGATTTCGTATTCCATATCATAACACCTCATTTTCTTTGTTGGATGCACTGCATCGATACTCTATACTATATCATACTTTCCGAATCCGCTCTCTCAGAAAATATTTTAATTTCTCATTGACAGGCAATTCAAAATATCGTATTATAAGCAAGTCGTCGAGAGACGAGCAAGCAGAGGGGATTAGTTCAATGGTAGAGCAACGGTCTCCAAAACCGCCGATGGGGGTTCGAATCCCTCATCCCCTGCTAAGATAATATTTTCGTCATAGTCCCGAAAACCCCAGAGGCCGCGTGCTTTCTAGGATTTTCGGGACTTTTCTATATTTTCATTATCTCTTTTGTAGTAATATTTTCCCATCGTTTTACCATGTTTTCGCAAAAAAATGGCATGAAAAATGGCACGAAAAAGCACCCCGCCTCACGCAGGATGCTCTTCCACCTTAGATACTCCAGATTTCCAGGCTACCGTTTCTCTTGTCCGGCAATCTCACTTTATTTCTCCCCGGCCATCTTCTCCGTTTTTTAATGTATTCGCCACCAACTGTATCATATCTTTCAGCAGTGAGCTTTTGTCATCAAACAGATACTTAAAAATGATAACCGCCAGGCCGACGATGTTTACAAATAGCCCTGAAATCAGAATGCTTGATACTTTCGCGCTGTATTCCGTGAACCCTTCTGCCGAAAGCTTAAAGAGAAGCGCAAATGTTGCTACTGTTATCCCCAAAAAGAATATTGAGAAACTGATAAGAATCACGAATCTGAATGTATTCTTGCTCTTCTGCTCTTTTTCGAGTGGCTCTTCGAGGTCCTCAATCAATTTATTGATGAGCTCGTGCCGATGAGCCTTTGCGGTCTGTTCCCTCTTCTCGATGTCATTATATTTCTGAGCCTCGCTAGACGCTTGATAAATATCATTTTCGTCATCGTCCGCAAGGGTGGTCGGGTTTCCCTCATCGCGATTGCTCTTTTCTTTTATTTTCTTATAATACTCGTCAAATTGTTCGTTGTTTAGGGTCTTATTGCTTTGATTCATTTATGACCCCCAGCATAATAAGCCTATTGACCGCAGCTCTGTCTGTCACACCGAAGTATTTTGTAACACCATCCAACTTGGCGTTTAGATCAGGTTTGTTTCTGATCACTTTATCGACCAAATCCCTCGGCATCAGGAAAGCCCCTGCGAACTCATTGGCCAGTCTTTCGTTTATATTCTCGGTATCCTTCAGCTTGTCTTTGTCTCTGAAACTGACAGACAATATTTTCCCATCCCTTTCAATCTCACTTTTCCCAGGCGCCCATCCATAGTCCAGAAAGAGATGCCCAAGCTCGTGTGCCAAAGTAAAAAGCCGTCGCTCTTTTGGCTGATCAACATTCAAATAGATTTCCGGTTTCTTTACATTTTCATTCCACAAGCACATTCCGTCAAACTTATCATCGCGAATTCCAAATAGCCTAACCCCGCTCTCCTGGACCTTATCAAATAGTCTTCCGTTCTCAGGATCGTCTCCCAGAATTGCCCTCCTTGCCATGACCGCAAATTCATCGACGAGGCGAACCAATTCTTTATTTTCCAGCTTGCGCATACTTTTCACCTCCCTCTACGATTTTGTAATAGACTATCACATATTGTCAAGAACCGATACTTGAAATTATAATCAATTATCGTTCGCGCCTAAAAAAAGCGTTATAGCCTCCTTTATAATCTGCGTGCCTCCTTAAATCTCGAGATTTTCGAAATATTCCCGAATGTCATCGATACTTTCAAAATCGCTCTTCGGTAGCTCGTATACCAGTTTCACCTTACCATCCATAGCTTTGATGATCCATTTCAAATCTGTTTCGTCCACTTTATACGCTTTCCCGTTCTTTGTGATTTCCATTGTAAGTCCTCTCTTTTTCCCCGTTGCCATTCCTCTCATTTATGTTATATTAGGACTTACGAGGCGATTATTCTCGCCCCTGCCTAAAGGATTATTCCTTTTGTTCGCCCTTGTTGGCCTTAGGTTTCACAAGCGTTATCGTAACGGTTACTCTTGCGACGGAGTCGTTATTTTTCAACGCTTTTTCTAAGTCCTTCAGGGCTTTTTCTATTTCTCCCATCATTTTCCCTCCTTATTGACTATTGATAATGTTATCACCAAATCCGGGGTAACGGTCATCTTGATGTTGAGGCGTGTCAGCCTATGAAATTTTCTTGTTTCCTAAAAATCCCTATGGCAACTCGCCAAAGCAAGACGTTTTTCTTTATTGTCCTGGATCATTATAATCAATTGTCGTTCGCAAGAACGTATCTCTTCCTGCATGGATGGTAACTCCTGCCGACCGAAGAGGCATCAACTGCTCCAGTTCGTTTTAAACTTCATCGCAGCCATTTGTTGCTTTTATGAATTCCTCCATCATCTTTGTAAGCTGTCCCGCTGCGCTGACCCCTGCTTTTTCGCATGCCTCTGCATACGACGTCACTGTCTCGCGCTTAAGCTTGTATGACTTCGCTATCCATCCCGTCTTTTCCTGGTACTTCTTGCTTGCCACCGTTTGCGGTTTCGGACTTCCTACCGGCATTTCTTCCACCTCCTCCAGATACGTGGCACGACATCACTCAGCGCGGATATGCCTGCCAATATGAGCACTATGCTTCCTGCGATATTCCTCCCCGTTGCGAAGAATATCACCCATGCAGCCGTTAAGATTTTCATGCTTGTTCTTTTCATATCCTTGTCGATGAGCTATTCTTGCTCATCAATTCGCCTCCTTTCGATGGTTTAATTATATTATATGGCGCACCATACAACTAAACTGGCTGTCATCTATGGGCACCCGCAAGCCAAGCTTGCGCGAAGCCCATAGATGACTAGTTCCACGTGATTGGGGTGGGACGATCGGTGTCAAATACCTGCTGTACGTCCATGAGGTCCGATACCCGATCTGCCGCGCCGGAATAGGATTCATAGAGTCGGTAACCATCCAGATTCCGCCGTCCCTGCCGCATATAGTCCGCTCCAAACTGCACCCAGTACTGGGTAGAATCCACCGTGCAGAAATAGCGGAAGCCGCTATCGTGCAACATCTGATATTTGGCATCCGATGCCTCATCATAGGCATGCCAGTCCTTGATGTCTGCACCGAAGGGATACAGCAGGATATCACAGCTTTCTGGCAACAATGGTTCCACATTGCGCTTCCAACGCTCCGTATCCCGTGTCAGATCCTCCAGACTTCTTTCCGTAAAATTGATATGTCCCCAGGAATGAGAAGCAAACTCATAGCCATCCTCTGCCAGCGCCTGCGTCAATGCTTTTACCGTTTCCCGGTCCGCCGCTATGTTTTCATTTGCCGTATTGGTACTGTCATAATTTTCCGAATTAGGATCATAGGTCTCGTCTGTCCGATAGCCCAAAATGCCATTATATCCGGTGAAGGCCAGGATCGCCTTGTGACCGTGATAGCTAAAGTCCGGATGTGCCTCGACGAAAGCATCCAGTATCGGTACGAGATCATAGTCGCCGACGGAGACATTACCCTCTGCGTCCGTGTACTGCAGCTTTGGTTTTCCCGCATCATCCAATACCATCTTATCCGCAAATCCACGTCCCTTCATATATTCATAATAGCAAACATCATCCTGGGAAATCACTATGGGCTTCTTTCCCTCCGGCAGAAGAATCTGCTTCTGCACCATCCGCTCGGTGCCGTCCGCACTCTCCGTCGCTGCAATATCATGGAGCCCTACCAGCACATAATTCCGCTCATACAGTTGCTCCAAAATAGCTTCAAATTCCGAGATCGTCGTCATAGTGGAGTTGAAGTTATGTCCCAACCGGTCATCCGTCAGGGCCCGCGCCTTGTCCACGATCAAAGAATGTACGAAAATATGCGTGATTTCCTGATTGTTTGCCGCTGTACAAGCAGCCTTGGTATCCGTATATTCTGTCACCATGGCCTGGACCTCCGCATCCTCCGCATAAGCGGAATCCGTCAGAAGCGTGATGGCACCATCATAATCATACTGCTGTGCCTGCCGCACCGCCTGCGCCAGAAGCTCCTGCTTTTCATTCTTTGCCGGCTCCGTTTCGGCCGGTGTTGTATTTTCCACCTCAGTTTCCGGCTCTGTATTTTCCGGGTAATGCCTTCGGCAAAAAAAGCCGACCACGCCCAAAATCATCAAGATCCCCAAAAACAGCAAAAAACGTTTTCTGCGCTCTGCTCTCTTTCGTTTTTCTTGTCGTATTCTGCGGGCCTCCCGACGTTCTGCCAGTCGAAGTCGAAGTGTCGCCTCCTCTTCCTCTGTATGCGACTCGAAGGCATTTTCCTGCACATCTGTCATTCTGTTCTCGTCGTCCTGCATCTCATACCTCCTTTTCCTCTCACACGTTTTTGACTCTGTTTCAACACAATTCTACCATACCCAAGTGTTCCCTGCCAGCAGAAGCCGCATCCCTTGCAAATCATTTTTAAAGGTGATAGAATACTTTCCAATGTTAAAGCAAAAAAGCGCACAAATTAAAGCGTGAAAGTGTAAAGAAAACGTTAAATCTTTCTGCAGGAGCGAATATGAACGATAAATTGAAAACAAAGGAAGTTGACCATCTGTTTGATGCCATCCTGACCCTAAAATCGAAGGAAGACTGCTATCAGTTTTTTGAGGATGTCTGCACCATCAACGAACTACTGTCCATGGCCCAGCGCTATGAGGTGGCCAAAATGTTAAGGGAGGGGCATACCTATCTCGACATCGCGAAAAGCACCGGTGCTTCCACCGCCACCATTTCCCGCGTCAACCGCTCCCTGAACTACGGTGCCGATGGCTACGACATGGTTTTCTCCCGTCTGGGACTTCCGGATCAAAGCAAGCCGGAATGATTGACAAAAGCATAGTCTTTGCTATAATAAGTAGTATTAAAAACTACGTTAGGAGAGGTCGATCTTTCGACATAAGACTATGGACTATCAAATTATTGGTGACAGCTGCTGTGATTATACCGAAGAAATGAAAAAGGATCCTGCCTTCGTCTCCATTCCGCTGACGCTGGAGCTTCCGGGATATTCTGTGATTGATGACTATAATTTTGATCAGGCGGAATTTCTGAAGCATGTAAAGGCATCCCCCACGGAGCCGAAAACAGCCTGCCCCTCACCCGAGGCTTTTGCGCAGGCCATGGAGAAATCCGAAGCGAAGGAGCTCTATGTGGTGACACTTTCGGAGCATCTTTCCGGAAGCTATCAGTCCGCCGTGGTGGGCCGTCAGCTTTTCGAGGAAGCGCACCCCGACCTTATGGGCAAGAAAATTTATGTCTGCGGTTCCGACAGTGCCTCTGCTGGACAGTGCAAGATCTGTCTTGAAATTCAGGAACAGAAGGCGCAAGGCCGGAGTTTTGAGGAAGTGGTGTCCTATCTCGAAACACTGCGAAAAGACATGCAGACCTATTTTGTTCTGGAATCTCTGGAGACGTTGCGGAAGAACGGACGACTTTCCGCTGTGCAGTATCTTCTGGTCTCCGCTCTCAACATCAAACCGGTGATGGGTGCCGACGGCGGTGTCATCGTGAAGCGGGATCAGCAGCGCGGCATGCATCGTGCTCTGAAGAAAATGGCAGAGATTGCCGTGAAGCGGGCCGGTGGTGCCGAAAAGACCAAGGATCTGCGTGCAGTCATCACCCATGTGAACTGCCCGGATCGCGCCGAGCTGGTGAAGCAGAATCTTCTGACCCTCGCCCCCTTCCGGGACATCGTCATCACAAACGCCCAGGGTGTTGCGACAGTCTATGCCAACGACGGCGGCATCGTACTGGCAGTGTAAATTTTTCGGTATCGAGAACCACCAAATAAAAGGCGGATGGAATTAGCGTTTCCATCCGCCTTTTATTTGCTTACCTGCATTATCCATGGGCTTCGCCATCCCATCCTGTGGGTTCTTCATCGAGCGGGCGCCCCGCCGAGCCCCCCGGTATTAATTCATCATCTCATCATACAGCGCAAAAAAGTTGTCTGCTGTGCTGTCCGGATATTCTGAGAGATCAATGTTATCCCAGAAATCCTCCCGAAAGCGGATGATATGCTGATCCGCATATTCCTGATAGCTATTTTGAAAGGAACTGCTGCGAATGGCACTTTCCAGTTTTTCCTTCCGATCCTGCGTTGCCTTCTGATCATAGGCATTGGTGCACTTCAGGATATAGAACTTACCATCCTGCTCGAAAACATTGGAGATTTCGTTCTCCTCCAGGGAAAATGCCGTTTGATAGAAAAGGTCATCCTTTTCCGATTTCGCCAGTGTCAACGTAACATCCGGTTCCTCCGAGGACTGTCGGGCATAGTAGGCAAAATTTGCGCCTTCTACATTCACATCCTGCCATAGTTGATCCGCCTGATCCCGATCAGAAACCACAATCTGTTGCACTTCTATGACCTTCGCGTCCGCATCCGGCACTTCGGCATCCACATCCTGCAGCAGGTATTCCGCCGTTTGACAAGCCGTGAAATAGCTGGTGTACATGGTCAGCACATCCTGTTCCGTGCAATTCCGCATCAAGGCAAAATCATCCTCTGTCAGTCCGCTGTAAAAAGTTGTGGTCAGCTGCCGCAACCGTTCCATATCCCCAGAACCTGGCGCAATGCCCTTTTCCTCTGCCAGTAGATTCAAGGTACGAATATCCTGCAGGAATTCCTTCATTTTATCCACAAAGTAGGGACCGTAGCTATCCTGTCGTTCACCGCTCACGGGCAGGTTCCAGACTTCAGAACCGAAGACACTCTGATATCGATTTCGCTCAGAGCCCAATACCAACATAGTCTGCGCTTCCGTATAGCCGGCAATATTTTCAGTTTTTCCGCTGATCTCTACTCCCTTACAGGATGTTAAAGGGAACACTGACAACGCAAGGCCCAACAGCCATGTCGCCTTTTTTAAGCTAAATTTCATCATGCTCATAAGCCATAAAAAGGAGCCATGGCACAGGCCACCAGAAAGCCCAGAATTGCACCGGCCCAAACCTGTAGCGGCGTGTGGCCCACATACTCCTTCAGCTTCTTTTCAAATTCCTCTCCGGTCCAGTTAAAAGGATTGTCCAAGAGGATTTTGTTCAGAATCACTGCCTGTTTGCCGGTCTCCCGCCGCACACCCATGGCGTCATACATTACGATACAGGAAAGAATAAAGCAAATCGCAAAAATCGCACTTCCTACGCCGTATTGAATGCCTGCTGCCGTTGTCAGTGCCACAACAGTGGAGGAATGACTGGAGGGCATGCCGCCCGAACCAGTCATTCTCTCCCAATGAATTCCTTTGTTGAAATAGGCGTCAATGGCTGTTTTCAGAACCTGCGCCGTAAACCAGCCGATGACCGAAGCCATCAGCATGAAATTTTGTATGATTGTCACCGTGTTTATATTTTCCTTAATATCCGATCAGCCAGTCATAGAGTTCCTGATACTTCAGGGCCGAACTCCGCCAGGAATAATCCTTTAACATGGCATTGTCTACAATCTTGTTCCAGTCGCGTTTGTGATCGTAATAAACCGATTCTGCATAACGGATGGTGTTCAACATCTCATGGGCGTTATAATTCGCAAACGAGAAGCCGGTACCCGTACCATCATATTGATTGAAAGGCTGTACCGTATCCCGCAATCCGCCGGTCTCGCGAACGATGGGCAGCGTACCATAGCGCATGGCAATCAGCTGGGAAAGTCCGCAGGGCTCAAAGAGCGAAGGCATCAGATAGGCATCGCAGGCAGCATAAATCCTGTGGCTGATTTCATTGGAATAATAAATCTGCGCAGAAACCTTGTCATGATACTTCCAATCATAGTGACGGAACATGTTCTCATAGCGCTCATCTCCGGTTCCCAGAACCACAAATTGAATGTCGTCCTGGCAAATCTCGTCCATCACACACTGCACAAGATCCAGGCCCTTCTGATCCGTAAGTCGAGAAACAATACCGATCATCATCTTACCGGGATCCACCTGCAACCCCCACTCTTGCTGCAGTGCCTTCTTGTTCTTTGCTTTTTCCTTGCGAAAATTCTTTTGATTAAAGTTCTTCGTCAGAAACGCATCGGTCTCCGGATTCCACTCATCATAGTCAATACCATTAACGATACCCCGCAGATCATGCTCCCGCGCCCGAAGAAGACCATCCAGTCCCTCTCCATAGAAGGGCATCTTGATCTCTTCCGCATAGGTATCCGATACTGTGGTGATGGCATCGGCATAAACGATACCACCCTTCAGCAGATTTCCATCCTTCTTGCACTCCAGTTTATCCGGTGTGAAATAATAATCCGAGAGCTGCGTAAAGCGCTGAATGGTCTTCACATCCCAGACGCCCTGGAACTTCAGATTGTGGATCGTGATGACACTCTTGATGGAACGATAGAACTCGCCACCGGCAAAACGATCCTTCAGCAGCACCGGAACAAGACCGGTCTGCCAGTCATGGCAATGAATCAGATCCGGATGGAAATCCAGAAGCGGCAGAGCACTCAGAGCAGCATAGCAGAAGAAGCAGAACTTCTCCAGATCCCAATACCAGTCGCCGTAGGGCTTATCTCCAGAGAAATAAGACTCGTTGTCAATGAAGTAATAGGTGACACCCTCATGCGCATACTTAAGAATTCCCACATAGCGAGACTGCCCAAGATAGTCCATGTAAAAATTGGTCACATATTCCATCTTCTCCCGCCACTTCCAGGGAATGCACATATACTTTGGAATCATAACGCGGCAGTCATAATACTGTCCGTCCAGATTCTTCGGCAGAGAGCCGACAACGTCTGCAAGGCCGCCAGTCTTGATGAAAGGCGCAGCCTCGGAAGCGAGAAACAAGATGTTCTTCATATCATTACCTCCAATAGGATTAAAGTTCGGTAATTATTCTCCTGTTTAGCACCGCTCAATCGCTACATCGCTTCGCGATGCTACATATATACAATTTTACTCTGAAACCCTTTTCTGTGCAAGAAGTTTGAGCTCCCTTGCATTGGCCAACACTGCCGCGGTCAGATGATCACCTGCCAGCAGCCGGCCCAGCTCCTCCACGGAATGATCAAAGTCAAGTTCCCGGATTTCCGTATGGGTCTGACCTTCGCTGACCGATTTCCGGATTTCAAAATGACGATCCGCCTTCGCGGCAATCTGCGGAAGATGCGTGATCAAAATCACCTGGTGATTGTTTGCAATCTTCTTCAGCTTGTCAGAAACCTTCTCTGCCGTCCTGCCGGAAATACCGGTGTCTATTTCATCAAAGATCAGTGTCGGTATCTCGTCCCGATCCGCAAGTACCGTCTTGATGGACAGCATGATGCGGGACAGCTCACCGCCGGAAGCCACTTCGCTGAGGGGTCGCAACGGTTCTCCCGGATTTAAGCTCACCACAAAATGGGCTTCATCCATACCGTTTGCCGTGGGCGCTGTCAGCGGCGAAAAGGACATTTCAAAGCGGATATCCAGAAAGCCCATTTCCTTCATTTCCGTCCGAATCCGCTGCACCAACTGCTCTGCTTCCTGCTTTCGCCGCTCCGTCAATGCTGCGCAGTTCTTAAGGAGAAGCATTCTGGCCTGTTCTGTCGCTTCTGCACACTTCTTCTTTTCATTGTCATAATCCGAAAGCTCTCGGAGTCGTTTCTTTTTCTCGGAAAGCGCCCGCTCTGTCTTCTCCACCGTGCCGCCATACTTCATCATGACATTCCGGATCTGATCCAAGCGTTCCTCTGCCTTCCGGAATGCCTCTTCATCGTACTCGTTCTGATCCAAATAATGTTCCACATCCCGCAACGTATCCTCTGCGATGGATTGTAAATCATACAGGCTGTCGCTGATACTCTTTAAGGATGGATCATAACGAAGTGCCTTTCCAATGGCAGCCACCGCGGAAGAAAAATCTGCTTCGGACAAGATTGTCTGTACCTCGGAAACCGATGTCTCCACATGCTGAGCATTTTGAAAAAAGCGACAACGCTCTGCCAACTGCTCCTCTTCTCCCTGCACAAGCGCTGCATCTTCGATTTCCCGGATCTCAAATGCCAGAAAATCCAGTTCTCTCTGCCGCGCCGCCTCATCCAACCGAAAGGTATCCAGTCTCTTCCGGGCTGCCGTATAGCGCTGATAGAGAGTCGCAATCTTTTCCCGGAGTGCATTCGTTTCCGCACTACCAAAAGCATCCAATATGTTAAGGTGTGCGTCTTCCTTCAAAAGACTCTGATGCTCATGCTGTCCGTGGATATCAATCAGCAGCTCAGTGACAGCACGAAGCTTTGCCAGTGTCACCGTCTGGTCATTGATTTTGATCTCCGAACGCTTCTCCGATATCTTCCGACGGATGATCAGCTGACCATCCTCCGGTTCAATATCCAATTCCCGCAGCTTGCTTTCCTGCTTTTGGGTGAGCTCTGAAAAAATCAATTCCACAAAGCCATATTCCCGACCATGTCGAATCAGATCCTTGCTGGCCTTTGCCCCCAGCGCCAGGTTGATGGAGCCGATCAGTATGGATTTACCGGCACCGGTTTCACCGGTCAAAATATTCAGTCCCCCGCCGAATTCCACCTCCGACTGGTCAATCAAGGCGAGATCCTTCACATGAAGATGATTGAGCATGAAAATCCTTTCCCTCAGTCCTGTCCATTCAAGAGCTGAGAAAGTCTGTCCAGCACCTCCCGGGCATCTGACGTATCCTTCAGGGCACACATGATGGTATCATCTCCCGCCAGGGTGCCGACAATTTTGTCCAATTGCAGGTGATCCAGCGCCGCCGCCACTGCATTGGCCATACCTGTCATGGTCTTGATCACCAGGAGATTACCGGCCACATCCATAGAAAGCAGTCCCTCCCGCAGCACACGGGTGTATTTTTCTCCCTCAGAACTGTCCTTCTTCAAAATCTGGTAATACTGACGACCGCCCCGCCCGGGTGCCTTGGAAAGCTGCAGCGCTTTGATGTCCCGGGATACGGTAGCCTGCGTCACACGAAATCCCTCGGCATTCAAGAGATCCGCCAACTCCTCCTGGGTCTCGATCTGCCGCTGTGTCACAAGCTCCACTATTTTCTGATGTCTTCCGTTCTTCATCTTTTCCTCCCGGTTCTATACCCCTGCCATTTTCTCCCGCAGTACCTCCAGAAAACTGCTGCGCCGAATTTTGATCAGAGTGGTTTTTTCCTGCGCTTTGCAGATCCGTACCACATCACCTTCTTCAAGCGGCGTCACATTTTCTCCGTCAAAGGCCACGATCTGCCGCGGAGACTCCGATCGGATCTCCAGCACACTGCTGTCATCCAATATAACCGCACGTCCATTCAGAGAATGCGGACAGATCGGTGTCATAATGTAGACCGGTGCCGTAGGTGAAACCACGGGCCCTCCGGCAGAAAGGTTATAGGCCGTGGAACCGGTGGGCGTCGAGACGATGATGCCATCCGCAGAATAATGCAATAACTCCTGTCCGTCGCAATAAACACCAAAGTGCAGGATGGAAATGCCGGCGCAGCGGGACATGAGTACCTCATTCAAGGCAAGTTGCGACGCCACAACGTGTCCGGATCGTAACACCTCCGCCCGCAACATGGTACGTTCATCGCGGCAGTATTCTCCCGACAAAAGACTGTCCAGGGCCGCCGGAATATGCTCCTTCTCCGTCACCTCAGTCAAATAACCGAGATGCCCCACATTGATGCCCAGAATCGGTATGTCTGCCCCCCGCAGGATACCTACAGCCCGCAGAATCGTGCCGTCTCCGCCCAATGTGATCAAGAAGTCCGAACCCAGCAGATCCTCTTGGCGATAAACGTCGTAAAGGCAGTGAACCTCAGCACCTCGGTCCGAAAGATAGGCTTCAATGAAAGCGGCATATTCTTCTGCCGCATCCTTGGTTCTGTTGACGATCAACGCAATCTTCATACTCAGTTTTGTCCAGCGGCCTGATCTAGGGCCTCGTGTGAAAGCGCAACAATTTCCAAAGCCTTGTCCGAGAGCCAGGCCGGCGGATTGCTGCCCTCGCCGTTTTCCTGCAGTGTCAACAGGGCCAGGTACTCAATATTTCCCTCCGGTCCCTTGATCGGTGAAAAGGTGAGGCCCTCCAACTGGAATCCGATACTGTAGGCCACGGTAAGCGTCTTCTCGATCACCTCCCGGTGCACCTTTTTGTCCCGGACAACGCCTTTCTTACCGACCTGTTCTTTTCCTGCCTCGAACTGTGGTTTGATCAGGCAAACCACCTGACCCTCCGGTGCCAACAGAGTCTTCACCACCGGAAGCACCAGCTGCAGACTAATGAAGGAAACATCAATGGAAACCAATCCGGCGTGTACACCGATGTCTTCCGGCTTTACAAAACGGATATTGGTTTTTTCCATGCAGACCACGCGTTCATCGTTTCGGAGCTTCCAATCCAGCTGGCCATGACCAACATCGATGGCGAAAACCTTCACCGCACCGTTCTGCAGCATGCAATCGGTGAAACCGCCCGTAGACGCACCGATATCCAGACAGGTTTTCCCACTCGGATCCACGCCAAACTCCTGAATGGCCTTTTCCAGCTTCAAACCACCCCGGCTGACATATTTCAATGCGTTCCCCCGCACCTCAATTTCCACGTCCTCCGGGAAGCTGCTGCCGGCCTTATCCTCTTTTTCTCCGTTTACATATACGATTCCCGCCATAATGGTTCTTTTGGCCTTTTCCCGGGACTCTGCCAGCCCCCGGGCCACCATCATGACATCCAGTCTTTCCTTCTTCAATGAAGCACTCCTTCTTCCTGCAGTCTTCTCATAATGGAATCTGAGTCAATGCCAAGTCCTGCTCTCAGCTTTCCCACATCGCCATGTTCTACATAGCAGTCGGGCAAGCTGATGACAATGACCTTGATCTCCGGATGGGTTCTGTGAATATAATCCACCACCTGTATGCCAAAGCCACCTTGCCGCACATTTTCTTCCATAGTGATCAATACACGATGGCCGGTTTCTGCCAGATTGTCCAGCATCTCCGTGTCAATGGGTTTGATAAATCGTGCATTTACCAACGTGATCTGACAGCCCAGTTTCTCCGCCTTCTCCCGGATATGTACGCCGGTGGAAACCATGGAGCCCGCCGCGAGGATAGCGATATCCCTTCCCTCGTACAGAAGCTCCGACTTACCCAGCACAATCGGCGCCTCCAGCTCGCGAAGCTCCTGGTAAGCGGTACCCCGTGGATAACGCACACTGATGGGCATACCGAAGCCGAAGGCAAATTCCAGCATATCCTCCAGCTCTCTGGCATTCTTCGGTGCCATAACTGTCATGTTCGGAATACTGGTCAGGAAGGAATAATCAAAAATCCCCTGGTGGGTCTCGCCATCCGAACCCACAAGCCCCGCCCGGTCCACAGCAAACACCACCGGCAGCTTCTGCAGACAAACATCATGCACAATCTGATCATAGGCACGCTGCAGGAAGCTGGAATACACTGCCACCACCGGCTTCAAGCCGAGGCTGGCCATGCCGGCTGCCGAGGTCACAGCGTGGGCCTCCGCGATGCCCACATCAAAGAAACGCTGCGGGAATTTTGCGGCAAAGGCACTAAGACCGGTGCCGTCCGCCATCGCAGCTGTGATGGCTGTGATGCGGGAATCCTTCTCGGCCAACGTTACCAGCTTTCTGGAAAAGACATCCGTGTAGCTGTCACCCGCCTTCGCCTTCTTCGGCTCTCCTGTCTTGACATCAAAGGGAGAAACACCATGATATCGTCCGGGGAACTTTTCTGCCGGCGCATAGCCCTTTCCCTTTTTGGTCAGAACATGCACAAGAACCGCATGATTGATCTGCTTTGCCTCCCGAATCACCTTTTCCACAGCCTGGATGTCATGTCCGTCCACGGGTCCCAGATAGGTAATGCCCATATTTTCAAACAGCATACCGGGAATCAGCAGCTGCTTGATGGAATTTTTGGTCTGCTGCAGCTGCTTCACCAGCGCATTACCGATCACCGGAACCGATCCCAGGAAAGCACTGACAGACAGCTTCAGCTGATTGTATCCCCTGTCCGAACGAATGCCGTTCAGATAGCGCGACATGCCGCCGACATTTTCTGAGATAGACATGTTGTTGTCGTTCAGTACAATGATGAAATTCTTCTTCATACGGGACGCATTGTTCAGCGCCTCGTAAGCCATGCCTCCGGTCAGTGCACCATCTCCGATGACAGAAACCACAGTGAATTTCTCGTTTTGAATGTCCCGTGCCTGAGCAATACCCAACCCTGCAGAAATAGACGTAGAGCTGTGTCCGGTATCAAAACAGTCGAATGGACTTTCCGAGCGTTTCGGAAAGCCGCTCATGCCGCCGTACTGCCGCAGTCCATCAAAATTATCCTTTCTTCCAGAAAGAATCTTGTGGGTATAGGCCTGGTGACCCACATCCCATACAATCTTGTCCGTCGGTAGATCCAACGCCAAATACAGTCCGATCGTCAGTTCCACCACACCCAGATTGGAAGCCAGATGGCCGCCATACTCTGACGTCTTCTCGATGATAAACTGCCGAATTTCCGCGGCAAGCTCTTTCAGTTCTCCCTCTGTCAGCCCCCGCAGATCTGCCGGGCCATGTATACTGTCCAGTAACATTTCCGTTTCAACGTCCTCACTTAAGAATTACTTCTTCCGGTGAATGAGGTATTCCGTCAGAGAAAGCAGAAATTCCAAATGCGCTGCATCCCACTGCTCTGCCCGGCACTTCAACGCCGCCACTGCCTCCATTGACAGCCTCTCTACCTCTTTTTCTGAAGCAGCAAGTCCATGCAGTGATACATAAGTGGTCTTGCCGTTTTCCTCATCCGAATGAATGGGCTTGCCCAGCACCTCTGTCGTAGAAGTTTCATCCAGAATATCATCCTGAATCTGAAAAGCAATGCCGATCTTTTCTCCGATGTCATGTAGGCTCTGCTGCGTTTCCGCATCTGCACCGCCCAGCAAAGCGCCTATCTTCATGGAACCGGCGATCAACGCCCCAGTCTTCAGCCGATAAATAAAAGCGAGCTGCTCCTCTGTCAGAGGCTTCCCCGTCAGCTCCACATCCACAACCTGTCCGCCCAACATACCATAGACACCGGCACATTTTGCCAGTAATCCCATGGCCGAAAGCACGTCCCCGGAATAGCGCAGAAGCCGTTCCGCAGGGACATTCTGCTGCTTTGCTGACGCCAAAAGCACATCATATGCCTCACCGATTCGTTCAAAAGCATAGAGCGAAAGCGCATCACCCGCCAGGGTTCCCATGTCCTCCCCGAAGTGATACCAGGTGGATTCCCGTCCCCGTCGGTAGGCATCGTTGTCCATACAAGGAAGATCATCATGGCAAAGTGAGAAGGTATGGATCATCTCCATCGCCGCCATGAAGGCCTCCATCACCGGGCGCAACAGTCGGTCTCTCTCGTCATCCGGCTTCTGCAGTGCATAGCACTCAGAAATCAGCAGCGGTCGTATCCGCTTGCCTCCAGCCTCCACAGAATACCGCATGGCCGACAGAACCGTTTTCTGCAGTCCCTCCGCATCCGGCAATTGTCTGCTCACAATCTGATCGCATGCCCTGGTTTTTTCATCCAGCTCAAGCAAGAATTCCGTCTTCATCCAGCACCTTCACCTGTTTTTCAATTTTATCTATACTGTCATTTGCCTGCTTCACGAGGTCTACCCCTTGCTTATACAAGGCAAAGGACTTTTCCAGACTGTCTTCCTGCTCCATGTCCTGAAGCAATGCGTCCAATGCCTCAAATATCTCATTCAGACTTTTCTTCTTTGCTGCTGCCATAGTTTCCTCTGATTGTAATATCTTCGACTCTGCTGCGGAAGCTGCCGTCCGAAAGCGCGGTCACCACCAGTTCTCCGGGCCTTAGAGAAGTCACCGTCCGTATCCGTTTGCCATCTTCCGTTTCCAGACAGGCAAATCCCGCCTCCAGTCGTTTCAGAGGAGATGCTGCCTCCAGCCGTTCTGTAAGGAGCGCCAGATGATACCGCTTCTCCTGCAGTTTCCCGGAAAAATCATGTTTCAATTGCGTATAAGGATACAGCCGCTCTTTATTCGCCGTGAGCTGTGCCCAAAAGCAGCGCCGCAGCTTTTCCCGAAGCTCTGCCGCTCGTTGCCGCCGTTCGAGAAGCAACGTATCCGGACTGGAACGCTGCAGAAGCAGGCGACGTCCATTCAGCTGCTGCCGTTTCTCAGCAATATGGTCCCGCATCTCCGCAGAAAGTGTCGCCGCATAGGAGCGAATATCCCGTTCCAGCTTTTGATAGTCGAAAACGCAAAGCTCTGCCGCGGCAGAAGGTGTCGGTGCCCGGAGATCTGCCACAAAATCCGCAATGGTGGTATCGGTTTCGTGTCCCACCGCCGAAACAATCGGCGTATCCGCATCAAAGATTGCCTTCGCAACACTTTCCTCGTTAAAAGCCCATAAATCCTCCAGGGAACCGCCGCCCCGGCCCACGATCAGAACATCCAGCCCCATCCCATCCAGGGTCTGTATTCCCTCGACAATGGAATCCGCTGCATTCTCTCCCTGCACCAGTGCCGGATACAGAATCAGTTCACAATAGGGATTTCGGCGTTTCGCGATCTGCACGATATCCCGCACAGCAGCGCCGGTTTTGGCTGTCACGATGCCGATCCGCATGGCATAGCGTGGAATCGGCTTCTTATACATGTCATCAAACATGCCCATCTCCGACAACTCTTTTTTCAGCTGTTCGAAACGGATGTACAGATCCCCGATGCCATCCATGCTGACTCGCTTCACATAGATCTGATAGCTGCCGCCCTTTTCATAGAGAGCAACCCTGCCGGTACAAAGCACCTGAAATCCATTTTCCAATTTAAAGGGAAGCCCCGCACGATCCCCGGCAAACATGATGGCGGAAATCTGCGAAGCTGTGTCCTTCAAGGTGAAATAAATATGTCCGGATGTATGGTACTTCAGATTGGAAATCTCACCGCGAATGGTAATCTCACGGAGAAGGAAATCCTCCTGCAGCATTCTGCTGATATAACGGCTGACCTGTGAAACGGAATATACATTTTCCTTCATTATTTGTTGATCAGAATATGCATCTTCTTGCCGCCCTGCTGCTTCTCTGTCAGCTCACCCTTCTTTTCCTTACCGGGCTTTTTGTCAGAAGCTGCTGCCGGCTGCTCGTTCCGGAGAATACGCGCCAAGACGCCGTTGACGAAGGATCCGGATTCCGGACCGCCGTACTTTTTCGCAAGCTCCACGGCCTCGTTGATGGATACCTTTTCCGGAACGGTCTCATCATGCTCCATCTCGTAAAGTGCAAGCCGAAGGATGGTCAGATCGGTTTTGGACATACGACGTATTGTCCAGCCCTCGGTCATGCTGTCAATGCGGGCATCCAGCTCCGGCAGCACAGCCAGGATCTTCTCCACATCATCCTTCAGCTTCCACTCGTCTGTTTCGGACAGCTCTTCGATATGAATCACCTGATTGCCGTCCTCATAGTCCGGGGACTCAAAATAATGCATCAGCTGTTCCGGCACCTCTGTGCCCGGGTAGAACTGTGCGCTGAACAGCAGTTTAAACTTATGATCTCTTTCTTCTCTTTTATTCATCTTCTTTTGTTACAACTCCGGCAATTTTGATATTTACGTCCAGTACGTTCAAGCCTGTCATGCTTTCGATGGCCTGGCTGACCTTGTCCTGCACATTTCTGGAAACCTTCGGAATGGAATAGCCATACCTGACATTCAGGGTAAGAGCAACAGATACATGACCATCCTCAATCTCAAGCTTCACGCCCTTCGACAAGTCACGGATTCCCATTCTGGAAATGATCTCCCCGGACCATCCGCCATCCATAGAATCCACACCCTCTACCTCTGTAGCGGCTATACCGGCAATGATGGCGACCACTTCATCGGCAATTACCACCTCGCCCTGCTCAAGAGCCTGACCCTTCTTCTCTTCGTTTTGTTCCATATATGAACCTCCGTCATGCTAGCAATTCACATTTATACGCCGATTCTACCACAAAGCTGTATAAAAAGAAATGTCTTTATTCATTTATACACGAATGTGGTCCTTCAGCTTCTCGTAAGTCTTATCGCCGATGCGCTTTACGTTTTTAATTTCCTCCGGCGTTGCAAATCCACCGTACTGCTGACGATATTCCAGAATGAGTTTCGCTGTCGCCGGTCCGATTCCCGGCAGGCTGTCCAGTTCCTCCAGGGTCGCTGTGTTCAGATTGATCCGTCCGTCGGCTGCTGCGGTTTCTGCTGCATGATTCGCAGCCGTAACCGCGCCGGATTCCGCTACTGCTGTGCTTGCCGACGCAGTCTCCGTTGCACCGCTTTCCGGCATGGCCGTCCCTTCTGTTGCTGTCTCAACACCCGCAGCTTCCGATACCGCCTCTGCAGACGCCGCAGCAGTGTCTGCACCGACTGCACCTGTCTCAACCGCAGCACTCTGCTCTTCCGCCTGCAGCACAGTCTCTGCCCGGTATATCTCCGGCTCGTTTTTTTCCTCCTCTGAAAGGCCAAGATAGTAAAAAATGCCAACGAAAATAAGCACCGCAACAATCACCATATCGCGGATCCGAATCAGTTTTTTGTATTGTTGATATTGATTTTTCTGCATGGTCTGATGAAACCATGGTTTGCGGGAAGCAGGAATTTGAATACCTGAATCATAACAAAAAAGCAGGTCAAGCACAAGTACTCGCCTGCTTTTTCATAGTTATTTCATTTTCTGTTCGGCTTTATGCTTACGCCTCTGTCTCCGCCAGTTCCAGCTGCAGCGCCGTCGCCCGCACCAGGTGCTTTGCCAGTACCGCCGTAGTCACGGTGCCGACACCGCCGGGCACCGGTGTCACGGCACTGGCCTTGGTGGCCATGGTCTCGTAGTTACAGTCACCACAGAGTTTGCCTTCGGCATTCTCATTGATGCCCACATCGATGACCACCGCATCATCTTTGATGTAGCTGGAACCGATGAACTGGGCCTTGCCGATGGCAGCCACCAGAATGTCTGCCTGGGAGGTAATCTCCTTGATGTTCTCGGACTTGGAATGACAAACCGTCACCGTGGCATTTTCCTTCAAAAGCAGCATGCTGAGGGGCTTTCCCACCACCATGGAGCGTCCGATCACCGCCACGTGCTTACCGGCAAGCGGGATGTCATAACCCTTCAGCATCTCCACAACAGCCTGAGCTGTGCAAGGCGCGAAGGCCTCCGGCAATCCCATCATGACGCCGGCCGCATTGGCCTTCGTGATGCCGTCCAGATCCTTCTCCGGCCGCAGTGTCTCCAGCATTTCCTGCTCATTGATCTGCTTCGGCAGAGGGCGCATCACCAGGATACCGTTGATCTCCGGATCGTCGTTGATGAAAGAAAAGGCCTTCTGGAATTCCTCATTCGTCACGTCCTCCGGAAATTCATAGTCCTTAGCCTCAAGGCCATAGTCAATAAATCTCTTCTTGACGCTTCTCTCGTAGGCAAGATCCGCCGGTTTCTGTCCGACCCGCACAATGGCCAATGCCGGCAGCAGTCCGTTATGCTGGCTCGTAAACGCCAGACACTCTTCCTTCAGCTTATCCGCGATCTTCTTTCCCCGTAATTCCTGCATGCTTTTCCCTCCGCTTTACTCGAAATCCACCTTATCCCTGCGCTGCCGTGTTGTGAATTCAAAAAACGGCTTCACGGTTTTTTCCACCAACTCGTAAACAGCGTACACATGATGGGTGCCGTCCTCAAGGAGACGCTCTGCATAATCGTTGAGCTCCGCTGCCTTTCCGACGTCCTTCATCATCTTCGTATTAATATAAAGATTCATGATGGCACCTGTCAATGCGGTATTCAGAAACTGCACCCCCACACCCACATCGGAAAGCGCCAGTCGGGAACCGTTCTCCGCCAGCGCCTGCATATAATTCAGCGCCTCGCAGGCCTTTTCCATGACCTTGATGGGTGTGAGACTCGCCTGCAGAAGACAGTTTTCCAACGTCTGCTCCTTCAGAAGCCTCTCCTCTTCCGTTTCCTTCGGCAGTCCGTAGGCCTTGGAAAGCGGCAGGAAAACCGCTTCATCCTCGTCAGATAGGCTAATGAAGGCGGCGCGAATTGCCGTGAGTTTCTCTCGTATCCGGGCAAGCTCCGGTTCAAAATTCGCATATTTCCTCTTGCCCGTGGTTAACTCACAGACCATAAGTCCCAGGCTCACGCCGTAGGCACCGGCCAAGGCCGACGCACCGCCGCCCCCGGGTACCGCTGCCTTGTCCGACAATGCTGAAATGTAGCTTCCGATACTTTGCTCTGCTGTTTTCATCTGATCTCCTCCGCTTAGTGGGAACCGCCGACATTATCCTCGGAATCCGGACAGTTCTTTCGATACAAAAGCTCCAATCCCTTCAAAAGAAGCTGCGGTTCGAAATGCACATCGTTCCGAAGCCATGGCAGGACCTGATTGGAAAGTCCGCCGGTCAGAACAATGCTCAGCTTCCGGGCCGCCGGGCCGCTGAGTTCCTCCCAGATCCGATCTGCCAGGCCGTCAATCATGGCTGCCGTGCCGATGATCTCACCGCTCAGCATATTGGATACAGTATCCGTGCCGATCAAGGTATCCACACCATCCGCCCGCAGCGCCGGCAGCTGGGCCGTATGCTCCGCCTCCGCGTCCAATGACAGCTGTATGCCGGCACAGATCATGCCACCCACAAAATAGCCCTCATGATCGATTACGGAAATCGTGGTGCAAGTGCCGAGATCCACCACCATAAGCGGAAAGGGATACAGGGCCTTCGCCGCGGTCATGTCCACCACCCGGTCCATTCCGAGACAGGACATATCATAGTTCCGCACCTTGAAATCCGTCTTCATGGCGGCATTCACAATCAAGGGCGTCCTTCCCGTCATGACGCGCAATGCCTGCATGAGAAGCGGTGTCATCTCTGGTACCACCGATGAAATGATGGCCCCTTCCAGCTCCTTTTCCTGCAGCTTATTCCGCTTCAGAATGTCCCGCAAGGCATCCAATACCGTATTTTCCTTCCAGTTGTCGTGGGTTTTGAAGCGCTCCGTGAAAAAACAGGTCCCGTTTTCCAGGACAGCAGCCACAACATTGGAGTTTCCCACATCTATCGCAAAGATCTTTCCCATCGGTCTCCGTTTTCCTCTCACAAAAGGCACCTCACGGGCGCAACGATAGTCAAGCCATCGCTGCGCCCGTGAAATCGCTCAGACTGTCTTCAGCACCTTAGCCCGCAGCAGTGCGATCACAATAAAGGGCACCAGCACTGCGGCCACCAGCATCTCCGGAATGCCGTTTGCCATCACGATGCCCAGGATTACGCCGAGCACCTCATTCACCGGGATGCCCTTGCCGATGGCATACGCATTCTTAAACACCAGATAGATCAGTCCCATCACAAGGCCGGTGTTCGTGATGGCACCGATGGCACCGCTAATTGCCAGAAGAATGGTCCGTACAGCGAGATTCACGTGCTTTCCCAGTGCCTTCACGGAAGCCGTATAGAAAAGCCAGGGGGTCACGCCCACCAGAATACGGGGCAGGAAACAAATCACAACAGCCCATACAGAGCCATGATCCAGGCCCGGCACCGGTACCGCCGGGGTAAATGCGAAGGACAGAAAGCTCGGTCCCATTGTGTTTTTGATAATGCTGGTAAGTCCGAATAAAAATCCGAAGAATGCACCCTTTTTCGGTCCCAAAACGATGCAACCGATGATGACGGGTACATGAAGAATGGTGGCTTTGATCAACGGCAGATCAATGATACCGAAGGGCGTAAAGGCCATAATCAGAATAATGGCGGTAAACATCGCCATGATGGCCAGATCTCTTGCGCCGAAGCCTACTGCGTGTGCTGCCTGCACATTCTGTGTGTTCATGTTATTCATATTTTTTCCTCCTGCTGCGGTTCTGCCCTATTGCAGATATCGCGCAAGAATCATCATACACGATTTTGTCCGAAATGCAAGAAAACACAGCAGTCATGCTGTGCTTTCTTGTATACAATGTCGCGTTTAAGCCTGCTTTTTCAGCTTCAGCAGAAGATCCAGCAATTGCATAGCCGCCTCCGTTTTGGACATCAGCGGAAGTTCCTGCTCCGTATCCTTTGTGATCAGCGTGAGCACATTGGTGTCCACCGCAAAACCGGCACCCTCTACCTTCACATTGTTGGCGGCCACCACATCGAGATTTTTTTTCTCGAGCTTTTTCCGGGAGTTCTCCAGCATATGCTCGGTTTCCATGGAGAAGCCACAGAGAATCTGTCCTGCAGGCTTATGCTCCCCGAGATAGCGAAGAATATCCTTCGTGCGGGCCAACGGCATCGTCGGCTCGCCTTCATTATCCTGCTTTTTGATCTTCTCATCCGCTGTGTGCTTCGGCCGGTAATCGGCCACGGCCGCCGCCTTGATGATCATGTCATTTTCCTGCTGTCGGGTGATCACCGCATCGAACATCTCTTCTGCCGTTGTGACCGGTACAAATATGACGCCCTCTGGCGGCTTCAGTGCCGTTGGACCGCTCACCAGTGTGACATTTGCGCCCCGCATCGCTGCCGCAGAAGCAATGGCATAGCCCATTCTGCCGGTGGAATGGTTGGTGAGATAACGCACCGGATCCACGGCTTCCTGGGTGGGTCCTGCCGTCACCAGCACCCGGATATCTGTCATATCCTTTTCGTGAGCGCAGCAGAGCAGTACCTGTTCCAGGATATTTTCCGGATCCGGCAGCTTGCCCTTTCCACTGGTGCCACAGGCAAGATGCCCGCTTACCGGTTCCATGATCTGCCAGCCGTAATGTCGAAGTTTCGCCAAATTGTCCTGCACCACCGGATTTTCATACATGTTGGTATTCATAGCCGGCACCAGAAGCTTGGGACAGCGACAGGCCAGCACCGTGGTGCTCAGCATATCATCCGCCAGTCCGTTGGCCAGTTTCCCGATGATGTTGGCGGTGGCCGGTGCAATCACCACGCAGTCCGCCTTATCCGCCAGCGCAATATGCTCCACCTCCCAGGTATGGTTCCGGTCAAAGGTATCCGTCACGGTTTTCCGATGGCAGAGGCTTTCAAAGGTCAGCGGCGTAATGAATTCCGTGGCATGCTTCGTCATGATGACATCCACACCTGCATGCATTTTCACCAGGCGGGAACACAGATCCGCCGCCTTGTAGGCCGCAATGCCGCCGGTCACCCCCAGCAATATATTTTTCCCCTTCAGCATAAGTCCTCCTAGATTTTTCGCATCGTCATGATCTGATTATGAAGCGCCGTGCATCTCCGTATCGCATCCAGCAGCTTCTTCTCTTCCACAGGCTTCGCCAGATGCATATCCATACCAGCCAGACGGCTGCCAATGATGTCCTCCGAAAAAGCATTGGCAGACATGGCGATGATGGGCACGGATTCCGCATCCTTCCGCTGCAAAAGCCGGATCTGTCGAGCAGCATCCATCCCGTTCATCCGCGGCATCATAATGTCCATGAGCACCGCATTGTAGTAGCCCGGACCGGATTTTTTGAACATTTCCAGGGCCTCGACCCCATCCTTTGCCCACTCCGTCATGAGTCCGTTGTCCTCGAGAATGAAGCGCGCAATTTCCGCATTGAGTTCATTATCCTCTGCCAGCAGAACGCGCATTCCATTCAACGGAACATTCTCATAGTCCGTCTCGAGCGCTTCATCCATCTTTTCGCCGATGCGGAAGGGAATACGCACCACCGCCGTGGTGCCAACGCCTTTTTCACTCTGCATCTCGATCGTCCCGTGCATTTTGTCCAGCATCTTTTTCACGATGGCCAGCCCCAGGCCGGTTCCCTCGTAATTGGTCCGACTACCAGCATTTTCCTGGGAAAACATATCAAAGGCCTGATTCAGGAATTCCTTACTCATGCCAATGCCGTGGTCCTGAATACCAAATTCATAGATAGAATTCTCCGCATCAACCGGGTGTTCCTGGCACCAGACCCGGATGCTGCTGCCCCGGGGTGAAAACTTGATGGCATTGTCCGCCAGATTGCCGAGAATCCGCATGGTATACAGGGGATTGCCAATGAAATACTGGTGCTCATGGCTTCCCTTCCCCCAGTCAACAATGTAGCTGATGTTCTTTTCTGCCGCCTTTCGCTCCGCATCTTCATTGGCCTTGCGGAGCATATCCGCAAAATTGAAGGTCATGATAGGCTCCTCCAATCCCTCGGTCTGGAGCTTGTTTATATCCAGAACATCATTCAGCATGGAAAGCATGTAATTGGAGATTTCCCGAATCTTTCTGTGACAACGCTGCTGCATTTCCGGATCATCCGGATAATGCTCCGCCAGATCCAGCATACCGAGAATACCGTTCATCGGTGTACGAATATCATGGCTCATGTTGGAAAGGAAGCGCGCCTCTGTCGAAGCTTCCTCTGCCTGCTTCACCAGGCTCTGCTCCTTCTTTTTGCTGTCGCTGATGCAGCGAATCACACAAAGCACATGGGTGACCCGCCCCTGTGCGTCTCTCTTCTTCACGATGAAACGCATGATATCCCAGTTTCCGTCTTTGAGACGGTATTCATATTCGATATACTCTGCGTTTCCAATACGCTCCGGCAACGTGGACATATCCGTAAACCGTAAAAAACCTTCCTGATACGCCGGCGCCACCCGCTTTTCGCACATCAGGCGGGCATTGTCACCGGGATTTCCCTTCCGGTTTTTCGTCCCCACATGAAAGGCCTCGCCGCCGGTAAGCTCCTCATAATAGTTATTTTGCAGATCAACGCGGGAAATGTACTGATAGGTTTTTCCGATAGAAGCAATGACCTCGTTCCGTATTTCCGACTCCTCCAGCGCTTTTCGCAGAGCATCATTGGACCGCTGCGCAGCAGCCAGCGCTTCACTCAACAGCTTCTGTCGTGTGTACTCCTTGTTCTGATCCGCCAGCATTTCCATCGCATAAAACCAGATGGACAGCTGCGCCTCATCCGCACGGTCGGAATACGGTCGGATCTTGATCTGCACATTGGTGCCATCCTTCTTGTGATAGGAAAGATCCACCTTGCCCTCTCGCTTCAGTTGGGCATAAATTTCCTCATAGTCCAGTGCATAATCAATGATGCCCCAGCACTCCTCCGCCACAAAGCGATCCCGGTAGGTTTTGATGGCCTTCGAATAGCACCCCTTGTACTCGCCTACAATCTCCCGAAAAAAATCCGGTGCAATGATATCCCGGAACCGGTCCGTTTCCCGATTCACCACATAAATTCCCAGATACTCCGGCGCGATATTACGAAGAAGCTGCTCTCCATCCCGCTTCTCTTCCAGAAGCTGCAGCAGGGCTTCTTCCTGTCCAATGCTGCCGTTCCGTAAAGCATTCACACTGTAGCTGTCTTTCCGACTCATGTCTTACCTCTTTAGTCTCATACTTTATGTCTGAATCAGGATCCCATAGGCTCAGCGGTTGCTTGACTACCGGGGTGCCGCCCGTGGGATTGGTCTTCCATTCAATGGACTATCATTATATCGTTTTTATGCATATCTGTCATGCATAAATATGATACACTTTCCTATGAATCAAGGAAGGCCGGAGGCAATGCCTCCGGCCTTCCGGGAATATTCATGATTAACGCTGATACTGGTTAAAGAACTTCTGGAATTCCTTCCAAAGTTCATCGTTGTTATTGTTTCCCTGGCCCTGCTCCGGAGTGTTCTTGTCATTTCCGGAATCGCCATTCTGACCATCGCCCTTCTGGAAAGGATTCTGGCCATTCGCATTGTTCTGGCTCTTATCCGTGCTGCTGCCGGAATTGGAAGCCGACGGGTTGGAGCCCAGGGTCACATCAACCTCGACCTCCTGATACTGACCGCTGCCGTCCTGACGCTGTACCGTCACCTTCACCGTTTCACCGGCACGATACTTGGTGAGCAGTGTCTTCAGGCCGTCGTAATCTGTCACGCCCTGGCCATCCAGCTTGGTGATGATGTCCTTCTCCTGCAATCCGGAATTCTCGGCACTGGAGCCCTCTGTGAACTTGTAGATAAACACGCCCTGGGGCATATCAAAGCTCTGGGATGTGGTCTTGTCAATGTTCTTTACCTGCACACCCAGATAGCCCCGTTCATCCTCGGGCACCTCGTCTCTCGTTGTCAAGCTGGACAGACTGTCCAATACGCTCTGGGCCTTCGAGGAAGGAATAGAATAGCCCATACCCTCGACATCCTGGGCACTGTACTTCGCCACATTGATGCCGATCAGCTCACCCTTCATATTGAGAAGTGCGCCGCCGGAGTTTCCGGGATTGATGGCGGCATCCGTCTGCATCAGTCCGGATTCCGTGCCGGAGCTGGTCTCCACGTCACGATCCTTTGCGGAAATGATGCCGGTGGTTACTGACTGACCGTAACCCAGGGCATTACCGATGGCCACTACCTGATCGCCTACCTCGATATCGTCAGAACTGCCGATGGTGATCACCTTGATGGCATCCATGGTTTCACTCGGGATGTCCGCAATCTTCACGGCAACCACTGCGAGGTCCGCGCTGGCATCGGTGCCCTTGATCTGGGCATCCACCGACTGGTCATCGCAGAAGGTCACGGAGAGAGAACTGGAATCTGCCACCACATGGTTGTTGGTGGCGATCAGCAATTCCGTATCCGTCTTTCCGATGATAACGCCGGAGCCACTGGCCGGTGCCTCATACTCCTGTGAAGAATAGTTTCCGAAGATCGAATATCCGTTCTGCTGGTACTTCACCATATTGGTGATGGCCACCACAGAAGGCATCGCCTCCTTCACCACATCGGAAACCGAATTGCTGCTGACAGCAGAAACCGATGCAGTCACTTCCTGCTGCGCCGCTGTTGTTTCATTGGCTGCCGTGCTGCTCTGCACCGCTTCCGTTTCCTGTACGGCCTGGGCTGTCTGCACCACACCTGCCTTTTGCGCGGCGACATTGACGCCGACCATGGAGCCGCCTGCCACCACACCAAATACCAAAGCACTTGCCACTACTGTTGCTGCCCGTTTCATAACCAAAACCTCCTTAAGAGATACTACTCTTTTCCTTTGATGCCTGTATCATAAGGGGCGAATGTGATTATTTTGTGATTTACATTTGTTCTTTGTGTGACTGTTCAACGATGTTGCACTAAACCAGCAGGGCCACAGCCTGCGCAGAAATGCCCTCTCCCCTGCCGGTAAAGCCCAGATGCTCCTCCGTGGTGGCCTTCACAGACACCTGTCCCACGTCAATGCCCAGTGCTACCGCAATATTCTCACGCATTTTCGGGAGGAATCCCGCCAGCTTCGGCCTCTGACAGATGAGGGTGGCGTCAACATTACCCACACTATACCCGGCCTCTGCCAGAATCCGCCGCACCTCCCGCAGCAACGCGATGGAATCCGCACCCGCATAACGCGCATCCGTGTCCGGAAAATGCTGTCCGATGTCTCCCAACGCCGCTGCGCCCAGCAGACTGTCCATAATGGCATGGGTGAGCACATCTGCATCGGAATGTCCCAAGAGTCCTTTTTCAAATGGAATCTCCACACCCCCCAGAATCAGCTTTCTGCCTTCCACCAGCTTATGTACATCGTAACCTGTTCCGATTCTCATACTACCTCCGTTTATCCCAATACGAAAAGTTTGCCCGGCACGCAACGCAGCGTCAGATCCCGCAGTTCTCCGCAGCTCTCGCCGTCCGTATGCACCTGCATGGGCTCCTCCACATGAATCTCCGCCTCGCGGCAGCGCAGACAATGCACGCCGGTCATCTTCTGGTGCCGCCCCGTGATGGCGTTCAGCATGATGCGGATAATCCGACTCTTCCGCCTCGTGCTGACAATGCAGAGATCCAGATAACCGTCCGCGTAGTTGGCATGGGGTCCCAGCTTATAGCCCCCTTCATAGGGGTGCACCTGTGCCGTGATGAAGATAATGTTGTTGAACTCCATGCGCTGGTCCCCGTCCAGAAGCAGGTAACCGCGGCATTTTTTTGCCCGCTTCAATTCCCGCAGGAAGGTGAACATATACAAAAGACGCCGGGACCGCAAATGCAGGCCCGACTTCATTTTCCCCTGCTCCAGAAAGAACTCCCGGAACACAGCAGCATCAAATCCGATGCCGGCACTCACCGCAAAACGGCGATGGATGCCTTCCGTACTCAACACGCCATAGTCCATCTTTGTACAGCTACGCTGCTCCAGAATGTGTCGAAGCCGCTTACGCAGCATCAGCCGCTTTTTGAGTCCTCTGGCAAAATCATTGCCGCTACCTGTGGGGATAAAGGAGAAAAATACGCAATCCGAATCCAGACAGCTACCGTCCACTGCCTCATTCAATGTGCCGTCTCCACCGATCACGATGATGTGCTTCTCCTCCCGGCACTTCTCCGTGATCCGCCTGGAAAACTCCCGGGCATCGCCCCGCTGGCTTGTGATGAAGACCTCGTAGCGCTGGGCTTCTCCCATACGAAGAAGGAGCTTCTGCACCTGCTTCCAGACGCGAAGCCCCTTGCCCTCACCGGCATGCGGATTCACAATAAAGTAATACATCAATAATCGATGGACTCCATATACTTCATGTATTTCACAACCATCAGTGCAATCTTAAAGGTGATGGCATCATCAAAGATCCGAAGATCCAGCCCCGTGGATTTCTGTAGCTTGTCCAGACGATATACCAGCGTATTTCTGTGAATATACAGCTGACGAGAGGTCTCAGACACATTCAGATTGTTCTCAAAGAACTTGTTGATGGTGGTCAATGTCTCCTCATCGAACTCATCCGGCGATACCTCGGTAAAAATTTCACGGATAAACATCTTGCAGAGCGGGATCGGCAGCTGATAGATCAGACGCCCGATGCCCAGATTGCTGTAGGCGATGATTTCCTTGTCAGCGTAGAAGATCTTGCCGACCTCCAGTGCCATCTTGGCTTCCTTATAGGAACGGGAAACTTCCTTAATCTCATGCACAATGGTGCCGTAGGAGATCTTGGCCTGGATCATCGCCTCTGTGTTCAGCATATCCAGGATGGTTTCCGCCACCTTCTCCACGTCATCATAGCCCTCGGACGCCTTCAGTTCCTTTACGATAATGACATTTTTCTCATCCACCGCCGTCACAAAATCCTTGGTCCGGGTGGCAAACAGCGTCTTCAGGGCCTCCAGCGCGCCATTGTCTGCACCATTCTTCGTTTCTACGATATAAACGATACGACGTACACCTACCTCAATGTGCAGCTTCTTCGCTCTGTTGTAGATATCCACCAGAAGGAGGTTGTCGAGCAACAGGTTCTTGACAAAATTGTCCTTGTCAAATTTCTCCTTATAGGCCACCAGCAGGGTCTGGATCTGAAAAGCCGCCAGCTTTCCTACCATATAAATGTCGTCGGAATCACCTCTTGCAACCAGAACATACTCAAGCTGGCGCTCGTCAAAGATCTTAAAGAACTGGAATCCGCCGGCTGCCTGAGAATCCGCCTGTGAGCTTGCAAAGGAGGTCACCATTTCCATGATGTCCTGCTCTTCGGAAAAGGTGGTTGCCAATACCTTTCCGTCCACGTCGGCAATCGCGATATCCACTCTTGTGATTCCCTTGAGAGAATCGATTGTGCTCTGTAAAATCTGATTTGAAATCATTTGAACTCCATTTCTCCGGCTTCCTGACCGCTGACCGGCGTTGCTTTCTTCATGAAATCTGTCACAGTCTGTTTTCTTTCAGCTTCTAACTATAGAATATTTTTTTGGAATTGACAAGATTTGAACATAAAAAAACGACGAAGCCGATACCGCCCCGCCGCTTTTTTCTGTATCCATTTAACAGACTCAATTCGTGATAGTTTTCTCTGTATCCCGATCAAAAATATGAATCTTCTTCTCATCCAGGCGAAGACGGATTTCATCTCCCACCTCTACCTTCAATTCCGGACGCACCTTTGCAGTCCAGGAGGCATCTCCCAGATCGAAATGCAGCAGCGCCTCCGCTCCCAGCATCTCGTAAACCCGGGTCTCCGCGGTGAAGGCATTGGCCTCACCCTCTTTCGCCTCGTGAAGATCTTCCGGCCGGATGCCAAGAATCACGTTTTTCCCCAGGTATCCCTGTTCCTTCAGTACGGCAGCTCTTTCGCCGTCCAGGGTCAGCGTGCAGCCCGCAAAGGAAAGCACCGTCCTGCCATCTTTTTCCTCGCACGCAGCTTCGATCATGTTCATCTGGGGAGAACCGATGAATCCGGCCACGAAGCGGTTGCAGGGCGCGTCATAGAGCCGTTCCGGTGTGTCCACCTGCTGCACCACACCATCCTTCATTACCACGATGCGGCTACCCAGTGTCATGGCCTCGGTCTGATCATGGGTCACGTAAATGATGGTGGTCTCCAGGGATTTATGGAGTCTTGCCAGCTCTACCCGCATCTGTGCCCGCAGTTTCGCATCCAGGTTGGACAGGGGCTCATCCATCAGGAACACCTTCGGTCTTCTGACAATGGCACGGCCCATGGCCACTCTCTGCCGCTGTCCGCCGGACAGGGCCTTCGGCTTCCGGTCCAAAAGCTGCTCCAGATCCAGAATTCGCGCGGCTTCATGTACCTTTTTGTCGATCTCGTCCTTCGGCACCTTGCGAAGCTGCAGGCCGAAAGCAATATTGTCATATACGCTCATATGCGGATACAGAGCATAATTCTGGAACACCATGGCGATGTCCCGGTCCTTAGGCTCCACCTCATTCATACGCTTTCCGTCGATGAGCAGCTCGCCGTCGCTGATGTCCTCCAGCCCGGCGATCATTCGCAGTGTGGTGGATTTTCCGCAGCCGGAGGGGCCCACCAGAATGATAAATTCTTTATCCGCAATATCCAGATTAAAATCCTTCACCGCCATAAAGCCGTTCGGATATCTTTTCACAATGTTCTTGAGTTGTACGCCTGCCATATTTTCTCCTTAGCAAAACTCGCCCAGCAGCAATGCTGCATTTCATGAGAACATTGTATTTCATTTGCCGTTTCGGTTCTACAGAACTGTTTCCTGAAAATAGTTAACAGAATTTATGAATTATGCAAACAGTTGGCAAGGGGCATGTCAGTATCCACAAAAGCGGCCTGCAAAAGCTCCTGTTTTGGTCTCAAAAATCAGTATTTCGCCAGTCCAGAAGGCAATAGCGCCAAAGTTTTAAGACTTTTTTTGTGAGATCAAACAATTTGTTTTACACGCTTATACAAGATGTCGCATCTCCTGGCCCTAGACGCGAGCTTTTGCCGTTCTTTTTGTGCGCTTTGACATGAAAAAGTCCCGGATTGCCATCACCCGGGGCTTCTGTCAAGAAAAGGCTTTGTAAAGCAGCTTGTAAATGAACGTGTGTTTAATAAATGCAGAAGATGCTGGTCTTTGTGATCTTCACCCGCTCCTCCTTCAGGAGTTTTCCCACGGCGCGCTTGAAAGCCGCCTTGGACATGCCGAAATCCCGCATCACCGTCTCGGCATCCACGGTCTTGTCGGTATAAGGTACATGACCCTCAAACTTCTCATTCATGAGCTTCAGCACCTGATCCGCATTCTGTTCATAGTGGTAGGTCTTTACCGCTGTCTGATCCAAGTGCTTCGCTTCCTCATGCTTCTTGGTGTACATGGTGGCAGCGAGACGATTGGATTTATCGACATAGAGATATACCTCTACCTCATCTCCCTTCTTCAGGGCATAACGCATTTCCCTGTGCGGCAGCAGCACATCCTTCTCCAGACCAATGTTCACGAAAGCACCGATCTCACCCACATCGTTCACCCGCACCTTGGCAATCTCGCCCACCAGCATAAGCGGACGTCTCGTGGTGGCAATGAAGCGATCCCGGGAATCCTTGTAAATAAATACTTCTACAGTATCCCCGACTTTCTTGCCATTCGGCACCTGCTTCGCCGGCAGCAGCACGGCATCCCCGTCTGCATCCTCCAGATACACACCGAAGTCTTTCTCCCGCATGATGGTCAGCACCTGCATCTCACCCAATTTCAACATTACAATATACCTCTCCTTCTTCGTTCTGAAGGCTCACACAATAGCCTCCCTCTGTTTTTCCGATATGCGGAACCATCGTATTTCCCAACACCGCCGCTTTGCTGTATTCTGCGCGAATCCTGTGGATCTCCGGCAGCTGCCGCGCTACATCAATTTCCATGGCCTTTGCCAAAGCATCTGCTGCAATGGCGATGTACTGGGCATTGTTGACATGATGATTGGAATCGATATGATGCAGTGCCACAAGCACAGGCGCAGCAACCGTCATCGCCTCCGGCAGGCCGATCTTTCGACTGCTTTCCGGCAGGGTCAAGACATTCCGGCGTTCCCCGAAAGGACTGATCATCTCTTCTGTGATTTTCACCGGCCGCTGCCGCGCGGTATCGTAGCAGAACCAAATGCTGTCTGCCCGCACCAGATACTGCCCCGCCGGCTCCCGTATCCAGAAGTTTCGATGTGCCATCACGCCTTTCACATCATGGGGCGAGGTGCCAATGACGATGTTCTCACAAAGCGCCGGCACCCGATCCACATAAATATCCCAATAGGCCAGTAACCAGGCCCGCTTTTCTTCCGTCAGCCGCTCCACGGTGAGACCGGCGTCCGTGGAATGAAACGTGGAGCAGTCCTGCAGGTAATTCACCAACGCGGACAGCCGCAGTCTCCCCGTTTCATCTGTTTCCGAATAGCGTACTCTATCGTTGAATTCGTACATTTTTTACTCCCAATGGATAACAATGAAGGCTTTGCCTCGCAAAGCCTCTGATACGATTCATTTCGAGCTTGAAGCTCTCAATGAACTTGCCGTCGGCAAGCATGCATCTTCGATGCATGTCAGATCGTTCCGAAGTTTGCTTGATGCAAACTTCTTCACTCTCGCCGCTAAGGCATTAAATGAACCAAAAAGGGACCCCCAGGTCGTCCTGAAGATCCCGCATAATCTCTGCTTTGTCATTCCGTCCTGTTTCGTCTGCCGCAGCCTTCCTCAGCGCGCCTTGTTATATTAATCGATTCCGTCGTATCCGTCAAGCTTGGATGTGCAGTGCGGGCAGCGTGTCGCCTCGATGGGAATCATGGTCTTGCAGTAACTGCACTTCTTCTCTGTCGGTGCAGCCTCCTCCGTCTTCTCTCCCAGCTTCCGCAGCTTGTTCATCTGCTTCACAAACATGAACACCACAAATGCCATGATCAGGAAATTGATAATCGCTGTCACAAAGGAGCCGTACGCCAGCACGGAACCCTCCGCAGCCGCCTCCGCATATACCTTTGTGGTCTGACCGGCCAGCGGAATGAACATATTTTCAAAATCGATCTTTCCGGTCACTAGAGAAATCAGCGGCATCACCAGATCGTTCACCAGATCGTTCACCAGTGCGGTGAATGCAGAGCCGATGATCATGCCGACTGCCAGATCAATCATGTTTCCCTTAAACGCAAACTCCTTGAATTCCTTGATAAAACCCTTCATACCTTTCCCCTTGTCCTAGTTGAAGATAAAATACGCAAGCCCTAAGGCCCACAGCAGCATCATAATCGGTACGCCCACCGAAAACTGCGGGTGACGCGTCTTATGCCGAAAGGCCAGCATTGCCCCATAAGCCCCGAAGGCACCGCCCACCAGAGCAATGCAGAGAAGCTCTGCCTCCGGGATCCGCCAACGTTTGTGTATCGCCTTCCATTTGTCCAGTCCGTACATCAGGAAGGCGGTCAGATTCACTATGATAAGATAATAGACAATCAGCATCAGCTCTGTCCCGGTGCTTTAAAGCCCGGAATCACCTGATTCCAGTCGGTGATGCCGATCACGGCCTTTGCAAACTCTGAAGTCTGCAGGGTCAGGCCGGGATTGTCGATGTTTTTGAAGACCTCATGAGCTTGCTTATGGTGCATCGTGGTGCCCTCGAAGTAGGACAGACCGAAGGCAAGGCCGCTGGTGGTTTCATCCGCGGAATCTTCCTGCCGGCTCAAAAGATATGCCTTAATATAGGGATTGTTCTCCACAATATAGTAGGAATATGCCACGGCTGCTGCCTGCTCCTCCTGCGTGTCCTTCTGGTTCTGATACGTGCTGGTGAAGCCCTGCTCTGTCAGAAAGATGGTCCGCACCTCGCCCTTCGGGTTCCGGATGGACTCGTTTTGCATGAAATCGGTGATCACATGCAGGTTCTGGAAATTGACGATGGGAGAATCCGCATTCTGCGTCACCTTGCCGGTTTCCTCATCATCCCAGAAGGCCGCCTTACTCATGGGATAGGAATAGGGATGCAATGCCAGACCCCAGTCAATCCGGCCCTCGGTATGATCCCAGTTATTGAACCATTCCACAACGTCCTTGGCCTTGTACTTGCCCACCGGCGCTGCTTCCGGATACATGTTCCAGTAATGATCAATGGAGAACATCACATTGTCATTGGCGCTCTCCGACTTGATGGCTGTATAGAACACACGGAAGGCTCTCTGGAACTTATGCACATAGGTAGACACATCATAGTCTCCCGCATAGTTCCAGTACTGGTTGTCGATCTCGTTTCCGATGACCCAGCTGGTGATCTTGCCGTGACCATTCTTGCCATTGTAGCGCTTGGCCAGATAAGAGGCCATGGCCTTCACGGCACGGAAGCCGCCCTCTGTTTCTACATTGAACTGATAGTACATGGCCTGGGTTGTCGGCAGCTCGGAAACGCCCACCGGATTCAGCTCCGTCACGGTCTTGTTCCATCCGTTCAAAAGAATCGCCGTTACGGCAACACCGGAATCCGAAAGGCGCTTCACCTCCTGATCCAGCTGATTGATCAGCGAAGCATTGATCTGATAGGTTTTTCCCTCAAAGCTGTAGCTGATACCCTCGCCGAAGAAACGCTGTGTCGGAATGTCCACGCCCGCATGCTTGATGTTCAGAGAAAGCGCATCATCCAATAGATTCGGATCCACCCGGAGTCCCTTCTTGCCGCTGTTCAGCTGCGCATCCTGGTTCTCCGCCAGTACCTCCGGATTGGTGATATAGTACCGATCGGATACGATCTGATAAGTAGAGCCAACCTTCACTGCCGCCACAAAGGAACTGTACAGCCGCTTCTCGCCGGGCCCCGCATCCAGATTAAAACTTACATTCATCTGGTCTGCTGCATCCGCAGAAGCCAGCGGATCCTTCCGCATGCTGAGATCGGTCTGGTAGGGCTTGATCTCGAAAACATAAATTTTTCCGTCTGTGCCGCTCATATCCCGATTGGACGAGCTCATGCTCACCTGTATGCTTTTCTTCGTCTCGGTATCAATGGTCACTGCATTGATGGTTGTTGCCGCACTGTAGGCATAGGCTCTTCCCGCAAATAAGAACAGGAAAAGAAACAGCACAGGCAATAGCTGCCAAAGCTTTGTTCGCCGCACTGTGCAACGATTCGCAAATAATTCTGTCATGTCAACCTCCTGGTTTCCCTCTCGATGTCAATCTACTATAACACCCGTTCGCCGTAAAAAGCCATAGAAAAAATCTTACGTCTTTCCTACACTTTTAAGATTCCCTCGGAACAGAAAAGAGACTCCCTTTCGGAAGTCTCTTACGCAGGGCTAGAAGGATTCGAACCTTCAAATGACGGAGTCAGAGTCCGTTGCCTTACCGTTTGGCGATAGCCCTATCTATTCAATTTTCAAAGCATCCTGCTCTGAAGCAGGGCTAGAAGGATTCGAACCTTCAAATGACGGAGTCAGAGTCCGTTGCCTTACCGTTTGGCGATAGCCCTATCTATTCAATTTTCAAAGCATCCTGCTCTGAAGCAGGGCTAGAAGGATTCGAACCTTCAAATGACGGAGTCAGAGTCCGTTGCCTTACCGTTTGGCGATAGCCCTATGCGTGAGCCGCTCTCTAAGCGACTCGCATATAATACTAAAGTTCCTGCTTGTTTGTCAAGCACTTTTCAGAAATTCTTTTCCGCCTTTATTTCTGCAGATTGTCCGCAAACCCATCCGTATAGCTGATCTCTCCGTTCGCATCGATCCACATGGCCGCCACGTCCGCATCACTTTTCTCCCGATTCAGCTTCTCCAAGAGCGCCCGCCCCTCTTCTTCGCTCATCAGGAAGAGTCCCGTGGACAGCGCATCCGCCAGGGCCGAATCCCGGGTGAGAATGGTCACACTGCGATGATAATCCGCCGGATACAGCGTCTCCGGATCGATGATATGGTGGTAACGTTTCCCTTCTACAGTATAGTAACGTTCATAATCGCCGGAGGTCACCAGAGAAAGATCCCGAATCGCCGTCACCACCGCATACTCTTCTCCCTTTCCCGTGTCCGCATATTCCGGATTTTCCACCGGGCATACCCAGCTACTGCCGTCACCCTTTGTGCCCAGCGCTCTGACATTACCCCCGATATTCAGAAGAAACTGCTCTGCACCGGACGCCTGCACCAGCTCTGCCGCCTTTTCCACCGCAAAGCCCTTGGCAATGCCGCCCACATCGAGCCGCATCTCCGGATCTGCAAGGTAAACCGTATTGTTTTCCTCATCCAATATCATGTCCTGAATGTTCATGTGCTTCGCTGCTTCCTGTAGTGCTTCCTCCGACGGCAGCTGTGCTGCAGAAGGATCCGCAATCCCCGCCTCCCGCGCGTCATGCCAGACAGAAAGGAGCGCCCCGCTTGCGATGTTGACCTTTCCATCCGTCAGGTCATAAACCTCCTGCCCGAACTTCAGAAGCTCTAGGATTTTCGCATCCACAGAAACCGAGTGCTGACCGGCCGCATCATTGACTGTTTTCAGGTTATTGATGCCCTCATAGTCATTGTAGATGTCGAAAAGCTGATGGCATTCCAGCAACTCCTCATGGACCTGTGCCGCCTGGGCATCAAATATTGCCTCGCTCTCCGCGTAGCCGATCAGCATCGACGCCGTGTCGAAAACATCCAGAAAAGATGTCTGGTAGCGGCTGAGACTTTTAGAATTTCCACAGCCCGTAAGCAGGGCCAATGCTGTCAGGCCCAGCAGCATTAGCCACGCCTTCGTCTTCTTTCTTCTCATATAAATGTCATTCACCATTCCTCATTACAGGATATTTCGACTATCGTCGGTTACTGTTGCATACAAGATACACGATCTGATGCTCCTCTGCCAGCTTTCGCAGCATTTCCAGCGCCCGCCGCATGCGTGTATCATCAAAATTCACAAAGGGATCGTCCAGAATCAGGAAAGGTTTTTCCTTCTCGAACAGTGCATCAATCAGAGACAAGCGCAGGCACAGGGCAATGCTGTCGGCGGTACCGGCACTGAAGCTGCCGAGCTCCCGGGCCGCGCCCTTTTCATCAATGTGCAGCCGCAGATCCTTGTCCAGAATAGCATCTCCCAGTCGACCGTCAAGCAGAATATCCGCATACTTTCGAAATCCGGCTTCGATTTTTCCCACATAGCCGTTGGCGAGATTATCCTTGGCCTGCTGCAGCAATGCCAATGTCTGCTCCGCCAGTGCGCATTTCTGTCGGTCTTCCTGCAGCTCTGTCTGCACGCGGGCCATCTCGTCCTCCCATGCCGGGATTTTCTCCACAATGTCCCGCAGCTTTTCCTGCGCCTTCTGATGTGCGCTGCGCTGCGCTGCTATGTCCTCCAGTTCCTTCTGCAGTCCTTTTTCCTCTGCCTGCAACGCAGCAAGCTTCGGCAATGCGGCTCTCTGCGTATCGCTTTCTCTGAGGTCCGGATTCCTCAGCAAAAAATCGCGCAGCTTCTGCTTGGCTTCTGAACGCCGTCTCTCCAGGTCCTCTCTGCTGCCCAGGTCACGTTCCGCCTGATACAGCAGATTTTCCGGTGTGTCCCCGGGCAGGCGATACTGCTCCAGGAAATCTTCCAGCGCCTCCTCCGCCCGCGCCTTGCGTGCCATAAAGGCATCATCTCTTCTGCTCGTCCTACGCTTTGGCTGCATCGTACTGCTCCGCAGCCAAAGCGCCATAAAGAACGAAAGCAGTCCCAGAAGCGCCAACAAAATACCGGACACCGGCTTTCTCAGAAGCAATAGAAGAATTGCCACAAGCAGGAAAAAAATCCCCACACAGGTGAGCATCCTTATCAGACGAAACTGCTGATCCATCCGTGCCGATGCGTCTTCTGTCGCGCTTTCCGGCGCAGATTCCGTTAGGATCAACGAAAGATTTTTTCTCTGTGCCCGGATCTCTTCTATGCTTGGATAGCCCGCAGGATATTTTTGATCCAGTGTCTGTATCCGCTTTTCTTCCGCTGCCAAGTCCTGCCGTAAATCCGCCAGCTGCTCCCGGCGTGCATGATACGCCTCCGATGCGGCAGACCGCTGCATCGTTTTCCGCAAGGTCTCTATGCGCTGCTTCTTTTCTGCCGTCTTCCGGTCCAATGCCGCGAGCGCTGCATCCATTTCTGCAAGCCGCGGCCTTTGCAGCGCCGCTTGATCTCTATCCTCCTCCAGTCGATGCAGCCTATTCTCCAGTTCCCGGATTCTGCCGCTGTCGCCGCGATAGGCCCGGTAATGGGCACGATATTCCCGCAGCTTCTTCTCTGCGGTATCGAAATTGTTTAAATCGTTGGTATCGTCCACCAGGTGGCTGAGCTTCGTCCGAAGGGATGTGGTGATCTCCATGTCCCGAAAAGCGGACTGGGCCATATAGGTGCTGCGGGAAAAGGCATCTGCATCCAGCTGAAACAATTCTTCACCCAGCTTCTCCGTGAATCTTCCGGACAATTGTCGATGCGTCAGGTCCATCAGTGAAAAGCTGTCCTTTGCCGCGGTTTTCCCGAAATATCGCGTGACACGATAGCCAATGCCTTCGGCCTCAAATTCCAGAAAGCCGCCGTAGCTGCCGCCCTGCCAGGGATCATAGCGCTTTCGCTCGTTGTCCACAATGTTGCGGGCGCCGGTACGAGGAAATCCATACAGCATTGCCTTGATAAAGGCTGCAAAGGTGCTTTTCCCGAAGCCATTGTCTTCGCAAATGGTGTTTAGTCCCGATGAAAACGTGAAATCAAAATTGGAAAGCACACCGAAGTTTTCGATATGGCATCTCGTCAGCTTCATAGTGTGATCTCCTCCCCCATCAATGCCTGTAGTCCGGTGCGGATCATGGCCGCCTTCTCCTCCTCATTGGCGTCGCTCGCCAGGACGAGCCGAATAAATTCGCCCTTCAGTGAGATGTCATTTTGGTAATCCTCCGGACGGATCGCCATACGGGTTTCATCCTTGACCCGGGAAAAGAAAAAGTCCTGCTGCGTCATCCGGTTCTCCAGATAGGGCACCGCAATATTCGCCGTCGGATCCACAGCCCCTGTCAGTACGAATTCCACCATATCCCCCGCGGGGATCTGCTCTGCCGCCGTAAGCATTGTCCCGAAAATCTCGGCATTTCTTGTCAGGCCGCTGATGTCCACCGGGATGCGGTGCAACGTACGAGAGGCAAAGGGCACGAACTGATGCCGCAGATGGCCTGATTCAAGCTCCAGCAAAACAAAGCCCTTGGGACCGCATTCGTCAAAGCCACGGCCCTCCAGGCAGCCTGAATAGCAGTAAATACCGTGATCGTCCAAAGGCTTCGCGGCATAGCTATGAATGTGGCCAAGGGCCAGGTAATCAATGCCCTGATTTTTCAACAGGTTCAGATTTATCTGATCCACACCGGAGGCAGTACCCACCTGTCCGTGCAATGTCACGATGGAAACCGCATTCTGCACACGCGGAACACTCCGGTACAGAGACAGCGCATTGTCCGCTGTCATCTCGATACCGGAGATCACAAGATCGTCATATTGATAACACTTCCACTCCTTGCCGAAACATTTGAGATTTTCCGGCAGTGCATGCCCCGCAAAGACATTCGCCGCATCATGATTCCCGGCAAGGTACAGATAATCCACCTCCGGGGTCCCGGCCATAGCGTCGAGGATTTCCTCCACCGTTCTGTTTCTGACACGCTCCCCGTCAAACAAGTCTCCCGCAACGATCACCGCGCTGACGGCATTATCCCTTGCATACTGTATGAGCCGCAGAAAAGAACGGAGGATTTCCGTATTTCTCACGGAGGCCTGCTGCGCCGTCAGGTGCGTCTCCATCGGGGAATCCAAATGTAAATCTGCGCAATGAATTAATTTTGTCATATTTCTTATCGTAGAGGCAACATCGTCACACCTTCAGAAGTTCCATCAAGTCCTCTCTGGTGAGACTGCTGCCATTCAGATTCTCACCGTTTAGAATCTGATCTGCCAGCGCTCTCTTCTTCTCCTGCAGCTTCAAAATATTTTCCTCAATGGTATCCTTCATCACCAATTTGTAAACATTAACCACATGCTTTTGTCCAATCCGATGTGCCCGATCTGTTGCCTGATTCTGAACAGCCTGATTCCACCATGGATCATAGTGAATCACCATATCTGCCGCTGTCAGATTCAGTCCGGTTCCGCCAGCCTTTAAAGAAATTAAGAAAACCGGAACGGTATCCTCCGCAAAAGAAGACGCAAATTCTGCTCTCTTTGCCTTATCCGTCGCGCCCGTCAGCATATGATATTCGATTTTTTCTGCAGAAAGTCTCTCGGCCAGACGATCCAGCATGGATGTAAACTGTGAAAACAGCAGCACCTTATGCCCGCTTTCCACTGCATTCTGAACCATATGAATGCACAGTTCCATCTTCGCGGATTCCCCTTTATAATCCTCATAGAGAAGTCCCGGATCACAGCAAAGCTGTCGAAGCTTCGTCAGTTCCGATAAAATCGTAATCTTCGAAGAACGGAATTCTTCCTCGGATTGCTTGTCCAGCATCAGCATCATCCGCTTGACATGTGCGTCATACAGCTTCTGCTGTTCCCCGGAAAGCTGTGCCACCACCGTTTCCTCCACTTTGTCCGGCAAATCCGTCAATACATCTTTTTTCAGTCTCCGCAAGACAAACGGTGCAATGAATTTTTGCAGTCGTTTCGTTGCATCCGCGTCACCAGTCTGAACAATCGGAATCTCTATCTCCTGACGGAATCTGGTATAGCCATAGAGAAATCCCGGCATCAGATAGTCAAAAATACTCCAGAGTTCACTCAGGCGATTTTCCACCGGTGTACCCGTCAAAGCCAACTTAAAAGCCGCTTTGACCGTCTTCACAGCCTTCGCTGCCTGTGTATTGTGATTTTTGATATATTGCGCCTCATCGATAACCTGGCATTGAAAACAGCAATTTTCATATTCCCCGATATCTCTTTTCAGCAAATCATAGGATGTAACCAAAATGTCACGACATCCTGTATTTTTTATAATCTGTGCTCTTTCCGCTGCTGTCCCCGTCACCATAACCACCGGGAGTTTCGGCGCAAATTTTTCAAATTCATGCTTCCAATTATAAACCAGTGAAGCCGGGCATACAATGAGAGCAGCTCTTTCTCCAACAGCCGCTTCTTTTCCATCTCTCTCCGCATCATCCGATACTAAAAGACCAATGATCTGCAGGGTTTTGCCAAGGCCCATATCATCCGCCAAAATTCCGCCAAAACCATTGTATTCCAATGTCTTCAGCCAGAGAAATCCCTTTTTCTGATACTCCCGAAAAATATTCTCCATCTCTGCGGGAACTTCGAAGTCATTGTCCTCTACTGTCTTCATGTTACGAATCAGTGAACGAAAGGCTTTATTTTTCCATGTTGATATCGCAGGTGCTTCTTTCAGCTGGTGATCCAGGTAAAGCGCGCGATATTTCGGCACAGCTATATTCTCTTCTTCCAGCTGCCGGTTTGTGAGTCCCAAACCATCCTGCAGCTCCCTCACCGTGTCCATCCCGGAATCCCCGGCATCCACAAAGGAGCCATCTCGCAGGCGATAAAACTTCTTTTTCCGGTGATAGCGTGATAAAATATCGATCAATTCTTCCCGCGAAAGTTCTCCTGCCGTCAGCTTCAGTTCCAGAAGATTTCCCTCAAGCGAAACGCCCACCGCCACTTTCGGTGCCTTCCGCACCTCGAAGCGCTTCAAAGCATCCGAAATAAGGATCTCCGCTTTGCTCTGCAAGAGAGGGATGCCCTCCGTCAGAAATTCATACATCAGCTCTTCATCATCAGCAATCACCATACTGCCCTGCGCAGCATCAAAGGCATTGGAATAATTCGCCAGAATTTCCTTTACTTCAGACTCCTGCTGTATGCTTCGTCTCGTCAACTCTTCCGTTCCGTACAAGGAGATTTCCTTCTCTTCCAGCGTTGCCACCGGTTTCGCCGTAATCATATTCATTTGCGGCGCATCCAGATAAATCCTCAGCTTTGCTGTTTCCAGCTGATAAGCCTCCGGCTGAAAGTCTTTCATGCTGCATTTATAAAATCGCTTTAAATGCGGCAAATAGTCCCGACAAAACAGCGGGACGTCTTTATTTTCAATATAGGCACTGCTTTCCCTCAAACTTGTCATGCTATTCAGAAAAGGAAGAATAGGCGCAAGTTCCGTTTTATCCTCCACATAAATCTGCTTCTCATGAAAGCAAACTCTATAGTCCTCTGACTCTCCGGCAAACGTGAATTTCGAAACCTGCAGTTCAATGCCGTCTTTATCTCCGCGAATCGACAGCTTTCTCGGAAGCATTCCCTTCGTCACAGTCCATTGCTGACTGTGATTTGACAGGACACTTCCTGTGATCCCCCGTTCTCCGCAAGAAAAAAGAAAATCAATCATTTCTTTTCCCTGCAATGCAATTGTTCTCACTTTTTCGCTATAATCTATCCTATAGCCGCTATAGCTGACATGGGTATGCGCCTGGCGATAGCTTTTTGTCCAGCGAAGTAAAAATTCCAACAGTGGTCGACTCTCCGCCTCGAACGCCTGCAGCGTATGGCAGAACTGAAGATTCTTTCCGTAGCTGTATTCCGCTTCATGTCTCATCCGCTCTTCAAAATCCATGACATCCTTCATGACGTACATTCTTGTCACACCGATTTTGAACTCCACCCGCATACTGTAGCCATCAAAAAGAAATTCCGGTTCCAACCTAACCTTTCCATAGACATCCCTCTGAATGACAGAAAGTGATTGTTTCAGTGCCTCTTTTCGGAATAGCTCCGAGAGTTCCCGGGATGTTTGCCTTTTGATTCCCTTTTGAACCCCCGGAATCTGCTCCAAGTTTGTCTGCGCATTCGCCTGACTGTTCATGATTCTATATTCCAGATATGCCAGATATACCGCTACGCAATGCTTGCAAAGCCCCTCATAACTAAAAAAAGCCGGACAGTCGCATAAATCCGTCTCCAGGTCCCCGGTATCATGGTTCAGCTTCAGACTCGCAAAGTATTGGCCGCCTCTGCTCCCCTGCACCATGGCTGACACATTGTCGCGCTTACCGATAGTAAGGACTTCCAGATTTTCTACATATCCATTTCGGTAAAGTATTTTTCCGCGCTCATAGACCGCAGAATTGCTGAATTTCTTGATATCCTGATTCGAAATCATCCCTCTATCCTCACCTCGCAACTGTCTGACCCAGCATGACTTGTCTTTTAAGTTTCTTTTTCGTACCTTTCGATAGCGCATTCATGCACCTTTGTTTTTCTCATTATGATATTGTACTTAATGGCGCCTGTCACCAATGGCCTGGATACTCTTATTCTTCCAGCAACCAGTCTATGAGTTTTTCAGATTTAATACCGTCATAGGAAGCATCAAGCCCCGGCTCAAGAGACAACACGATTTTCTCGTAGTTATCTCGGATGCTCTGCAGCGGTGCAAGCTCACGCCTGCGCACATCCTCGCTCATCATAGACTCCGTCACCTGAATATACTTTTTCTCATCGGCGGTCGTTGCGATAAAATCCACCTCCGCATCGCCGATCTTGCCGATGGCTACATCATAACCCCGGCGAAGCAGTTCAAAGTAAACGACATTCTCAATGGCGTGACCGCTGTCACGATTACGGAAACCCAACAGGTAGTTTCGCAAACCGATATCCACGATATAATATTTTCCAAGTGTGCGAAGATATGCCTTCCCCTTAATATCAAAGCGTTTAATCTCATAGAAGAAGTAGCTCTCCAGAAGTGCATTCACATACGCTTGCACGGTATGCGTGCTGGGTACACCTTTGCGTTTGCCATCATCCAGAAGCCCTTCATTTACCAGTGTGTTGCCGATGGACGAAATCGACACGCTGGAACCGATATTATCCGCAAGGAACAGGATGATTTTACGAAGCAATGTAGAATCTGTAATCTGTTTTTGTCCTCTGCGCTTTTCCCTCTCCAGAATGTCGCGGATGACTACTGTGGAATAGATACCGTCGAGAAGAGACAGTGCCTTCTCCTGCTCCAGTCCAACATCGGCAATACCGGGCATTCCCCCGAAGCGCATATAAGCATCAAAGGCCTCCCGCAGTTCATAGCGTTCACCATTTCTATCGAATACCTGCTTGCGAAGCCCTCCAAGGGCACTTTGCGTTTCACGAATCTCAAAGCTATGAAAATCAAGAAACTCACGGAAAGAGAGCGGCAGCATTTTGATTTCCACGCACCGCCCGGAGAGATAAGTGGAATATTCCGAAGATAGAAGGTAGGCATTCGATCCGGTGACATAGATGTCGCAGTCAAAATCCACCCGGAAGGCATTCACCGCATCCTCCCAGGCTTCAATCCGCTGCAGCTCGTCAAAGAAAAGATACATCCGTTTTCCGGAGACGATACGCTCTTTCACATAACGGTAAATATCATCGGCGCTCATCCCACGGAAATCAAAGGACTCAAAATTCATTTCAATGATCTGTTCCGGCAGAATACCTGTCTCCTTCAAATGCTGAACCATCAACTTTAAGAGACTGGACTTCCCACAACGGCGAATGCCCGTGATCACCTTGATGGGGTCGGTATCCTGAAAACCGATCAGCTTATTCAGGTAACTGTTTCGACCCTTAAGTTCATGCGATTCAATCATGCCTTATCACTCTCCTTTTTCGATAGTATAGCACAAAACTATGAAAAGCAAAGTTTTTGCACTCAAGTGCAGAAACAATTATATTTCGGCAGTTTTTGCAGCGTGTCCGCTCACACCTTCTCAAAAAACGTATCCGGCTTATTCAGTCCGTGTCCTGCCACTACGATAAACTGTTCCAGCAAATCCGCAATCTCGCCAAGAGTCACTTTGTGTGTGACTGGCACGCAGCAATACGGTAAAGTATTTTTCCGCGCTCATAGACCG
>CAVFNN010000015.1:0-47689 GCA_963623925.1 bacterium
TGCGCGAGTAGTAGAGTGGTACTACGTCTCCTTGCCAAGGAGAAGGTCGCGGGTCCGATTCCCGTCTCGCGCTCTCAACGAAAAGGGCACTGCAGTCGCAGTGCTCTTTTTCTTTGAGAGCGCGTGGATTCATTTCGAGCTTGTAGCTCTCAATGAACCTGCTGCGCAGGCATGTCCCCTGTGGGGACATGTCAGATCGTTCCGAAGTTTGCCTGATGCAAACTTCTCCACTCGCGCTTTATCTGTCTCTGACAAAGTCAGAGACAGATTTGTTTTGCCTGGAGATTGGGGTTAGCTTACAGCTTGGCTGGAAGCGGGCCCCAATCTCCGGACCACTTTTTCGTTTCGACCGCTAAAATTCATTTTTTAAGGAGACTTTACCTGTGTTATTCTTTTCGGGCAAAAATAAATCTATAATATTGGATAAAATGACGATAAATGCAGACGAGGAGGCATCTATGGAAGCAAAAAAGGCAATTTTTTCCAGATATAATCCGGAGCTTTACATCAATGTATACAAAGGGCACTTCGCATCGGATCGTTTTCATACCAATTATTACCTGGATATGAATCCCATGAAGATCCGACAGAAGACGGCGAAGCTGGCGGCGGATACCATGGCTGCCCGTTATATCCAGAAGGTGAATGTCAGCACCACCAATTTCCTGGGTGAGAACTATGCGGGCCTGGCCAACAGTCTTTCCCAGACCAAGCCTATTGATACCATTCTCTGTCTGGATGGCTGCGAATTGATGGGTGCCTATGTGGCGGATACCCTGTCGAAGAGCGGTATTTCCACCAACAACTTCCATCATTCCTTCAATATTCTGACACCGGAGTTCGATGCTTCCGGCACACTGGTGGTGCGGGACGCCGTTAAGGATAAGTTCAAGGGAAAGAACGTCCTGGTGATTCTGGCCACCGCCATGCATGGTCTGACCATCAAGCGGGTGCTGAAGACCGTGGAGGAATACGGCGGCAATATCCTGGGCATCTCCGTGATCTTCTCTCTTGTGGATGAGATCGAGGGACATCCGGTGAACAGCCTCTTTACCAGTGAGGATCTACCGGACTTCCATCTCGTGGAGGAGCCGTCTTGCCAGCAGTGTGCAGAGCACGAGGCATTGGATGGCATCATCAATCACTACGGATTGAACATGCTGTAAGTTTACGTTGAAGTATGAGTAGAAAAGCAAAAGCGTGTCGGCTTGCCGACACGCTTTTTTGATTATAAATCAAATCTATAGCCAAATCAAAAACTCTGGTATTAGACGGTATTCTGTATACATGATAGGCTTTAGCAATCGCAAGGAGGTAAAAAGAGGTGAAAAAAAGCACCGCAATCAGGAGAGTTGCGGTGTTGTAGAGTATGATTAATATTTGATGTCCAATTCACGATTGATGATCCGGAGGAGCTGGTTCCGATCCTTCAGAAAGGTGCGATGGCCTTCCTTCTCGATGATGCCCTGTTTTTTCAGGGTGCTCATGATCCGGGCCACTGTCACATCGTGAACGCCGAGATACTTGGACAATTCGCTGTAGCTGAAGCAGGAATCCAGCAGCAGACGTCCATCGGCATCCGGGAAAGACTGCTCATCCAGCAGATAGCAGAGTCGGATCACGGCGGAGTCATCCTGATTCAGCGCATAGTGATCCAGCACATTTCTATAGTTGTCCATCAGTTCGTGGAGTATCAAATCCTTCACATCCGGGCGCTCAAAGAGCTGGTCAAACTGGGACTTGGGGATGCGGTAGACGGTGCAGCCGGTCTTGGCGGTGATCATGAAAAAGAAATGATGGTGGGTGAAACGCAGCTGACTCTCATCATCATGATGGTGCTTGGAGAAGAAGGGGGCGAAGCAGATGCAGTGGGGGCCGTGAAAGTACATGTAAATGAATTCATTGCCGTTGCTGCTCAATGTGCTGAGGGCCGCCGTGCCCTTTGCCAGAATGTAAATGGCGTCCGTGTCGTTGTCAATCAGACTTCCGCCGATGACATTACCCTTTTCAACCTGTATCTTGCGCCCGTAGGGATAGAGATCCTCGAGACGGGTCATATTCTGAAAAATATCCTTGGACATAACTTTATATAGTAGATACTCCCTCTTTTAATGCCTGTTAAGTATAACACAGATTTGTTTGATTAGAAATGTTAAAAAAATAACGGAATAACTAACCTGTGTTATAAAGGCTTTATCAATTTTGGATTTATGATACTTTGCACACACAAAGTTGAAGAGTCAGGAGGTTTTTTATGTCAAATGCACAAAAAAAGCTGCCTGTGGCGATGATCCATTCCGTCATAGGCGTTGTTTTGATGTTCGTGATCAGTAGACTGCCGGCCCCGGCACCCATCACGGCCACCGGAATGGAGGTGGTTGGTATTTTCCTGGGCACGCTCTATTTATGGACCACCGTAGACATCATCTGGTCCAGTCTGCTGAGCATCGTCCTCATCGGTATGTCCAGCTATGCGCCCCTTTCTCAGGTTTTCCAGACCGCCTTCGGAAATCCGGTGGTGGTACAGATGCTCTTCCTCATGATCTTCACCGGTGCGCTGGTGTATGAGCGGATCACGATCTACATCGGCCGCTGGTTCCTGACCCGGAAGTTTACAGAAGGAAAGCCCTGGCTGTTCACAGCGGTGATCTGCTATGGTGCGTTCTACATGTCCATCTTCATGAATGCATTCTGTCCGATCTTCCTGCTGTGGCCCGTATTCTATGGCATCTTCCAGCAGCTGGGCTTTACCCGGAAGGATAAGTATGCGAAGCTGGCCATCATTCTCATCGTGTTGGCTGCCCTCTGCGGCTTCCCGGTACCGCCCTATCAGTCCAACGGTCTCGCCCTGCTGACCAACTATCGGACCATTGCGGAAAATCCGACCATGATCAATGACGGTATGTATTTTATCTGCACCATGATCATCGGTCTCGTGGTGATCACGGTGGTGATTCTCTTCTGTAAGTTTGTGCTGCGTCCGGATGTGGAGAAGCTGAAGGCCATCAAGGCGTCGGATTTCGATCAGAATCCGCTGCCGCCGCTGACGCTTCGTCAGAAGCTGCTGTCCGGTGGTTTCGTTATCTTCGTGCTGGCTATGCTGCTTCCCAGCTGGTTCCCGAATCTGCCGGGCATGGCCTTCCTGAAGGCCAACAGCACCGGACTTGCCGTGCTTTTTGTGGCCGTGCTCTGCGGTGTCCAGATCGACGGTGAGCCGGTCATCAAGTTCGCTAAGGTTCTGGAAAGGAACGTGGCCTGGGGTACTTACTATCTCTGTACGGCAGCCATTCTCATCGGCTCTGTCCTCACAGCAGAGAACACCGGCATTACCGCCTTTCTGAATCAGGTACTTTCACCGATCTTCTCCAATATGAGCACCATGACCTTTGTGATCGTGCTTCTGGTGGTGATGCTGGTGCTGACCAACCTCTGCAACTCTCTGGTCATCGGTATGATTATGCAGCCGGTTATTCTGACCTATTGCACCATGAGCGGTGTCAATGCAGCGCCCATCGTGACCCTGTCCATCTTCTTCGTACTGGGCAGCGCCATGGTGACCCCGTCCGCTTCACCCTTCGCAGCGATGATGTTCTCCAACAAGGAGTGGCTGGATGCCGGCGACATTTATAAGTACGGCGGTATCTTTGCCCTGATCATGCTGGCGGTAGTCCTGGTGGTAGGTGTGCCTCTTGCCAATCTGATGATCGTTTAAAAGGAAACTACGTCTAAAAATTTATAGCATTGCAGAAATTTTTTCTGCAATGCTAACATAAGTTATGGGAATTTGTTAAGCTTTTGACGAAAATAGAGGGACGAAGAAGAGGAGGCATAGGCAAAATGACAGATTACGACTTGATCATTATCGGTTCCGGACCGGCAGGCATGACGGCGGCGGTTTATGCGGCGAGAGCAGATTTGCACGTATTGCTGCTGGACAAGCTGGCGCCCGGCGGACAGATCATCAACACCAACGAGATCAACAACTACACGGGCATTCAGTCTGTTAATGGCGCGGAGCTGGCGATGCAGATGTTTGAGCATACCCAGGCATTGAACGTGGAATTTGATTACCGCACCGTAACGGAGATCCGGGATGTCAGCGCGGGCGTGAAGGAAGTGGTATGTCTGGAGGATGAGAAGGTCTATACCACAAAGACGGTGATCATCGCCACCGGCACGCAGCACAGAACCCTGGGGCTTCCCTCCGAGGAGCGCTGGAAGGGCAACGGCATCAGCTGGTGCGCGGTCTGCGACGGCGAGCAGTACAGAGACAAGGATGTGGTGGTCATCGGCGGCGGCAATTCTGCGGTAGAGGAATCCATCTATCTGGCAGGTATCGTGAAGAGCCTCACCATTGTGACCATGTTTGATTTGACGGCAGATCCTATGGTTTGCGACAAGCTGCGGGCCATGGATAAGGTGACGATCTATCCTTACCAGGATGTGCTGGAGTTCATGGGCGAGGAAAAGCTCAACGGTGTTCGTTTCCGTTCCACAAAGACCGGCGAAGAGCGCAGCGTTTCTTGTGACGGTGTTTTCGAGTTCATCGGCCTGGAGCCCACCACGGCGTTTGCGGAGAAGCTGGGCATTCTGGATCGGGGCTATGTGACCACAGACCGGAACATGCATACCGCTGTGCCGGGCATTTTCGCGGCTGGAGACTGCACGGTGAAGAACCTGCGTCAGGTCATCACGGCTTGCGGAGACGGCGCCATTGCCGCAGAGGAAGCCGCACATTATGTACAGAAGCTGGCGTAAGCCTGTAGCGTATAGGGAGGAAGAAGACAATGATTAAGGAAGTCAATGCAGAAGAATTCAAGGCAGAGGACATGGGCGGACTGGTACTGGCCGATTTCTATTCCAGCACCTGCGGTCCCTGTAAGATGATGGCCTTCGTGCTCCGGGATGTGGACAAGGAGCTGGGAGATCAGGTCAAGATCCTGAAGGTGAATTTCGATGAGAACCGGGACTTCGTGGCAGAGAAGGGCGTTACCGGCTACCCGACACTGGTGCTTTACAAGGACGGTGAAGAGGTGCAGCGTCTCGGCGGTCTGCAGCAGAAGCCGGTGGTTCTGAACATGATTAAGAAGAACTTATAAATTAGGGAGAAAAGGAGAAAAAACATGGCTGTAAAGTATAGTTTTGATGAGCATCTGATCGAGAAGCAGTACAAGGCTGAGCAGGCAATGCTGGATGAGTTCCATGCCGGCAATTACACCCTGGAGAATCCGCTGGTGAAGTACAATCTCTATCTGATCAACCCGCTGTCCGCAGTGGTTTGCTTCAATACCGAAGAGGCTGTGGCCGTTACCGTTCGCGTTTACGGTAAGGAGAGACCGCAGGGTGATATGTATCACACCTTTAAGCCGGCCAAGGAGCATGTGCTCCCCATCGTAGGTCTGTATTCCAACTATGAGAACCAGGTGGAAATCGAGCTCTACCGCGGTGACAAGAATGTCATCACCATCAAGACCCCGGACGTTTTCGCCGACGAAGGCGGCGATCCGATGATCGCGATGCATACCACACCGGAGTACCTGCAGGATCAGGTGATCATGGTTTCTCCGGCAGGTGAGGATCTGACCTCTGCCTTCGACTACAGAGGCGACTGCCGTTTCCACATGAATACCCCTTGTGTATTCGACGTGAAGAGACTGAAGAACGGCAACCTGATCATGGGCACCAACCGTCTGCTTCGTCTTCCTTACTACATGAGCGGTCTCTATGAGATTTCTCCGGTAGGTAAGATCTACAAGGAGTATCGTCTGCCGGGCGGCTATCATCACGATGAGTTCGAGCTGCCGGATGGCAACCTTTTGGTGAACACCGACGATCTGCAGTCCGATACCGTAGAGGATAAGTTGGCCCTGATCGACAGAAAAACCGGTAAGGTGCTGAAGACCTATGATTACCGGAAGATCCTTCCGGAGGGCTACGGCAAGTCCGGCAGCTGGTCCGATGAAGACTGGTTCCACAACAACGCCTGCTGGTATGATGAGAACACCAACTCCATCACCCTTTCCGGACGGCATATGGATGCGATGATCAACATTGACTTCGAGACTGGCGAGCTGAACTGGGTAATCGGCGATCCGGAGGGATGGCCCGAGGACTTCGTGAAGAAGTATTTCTTCACTCCCATCGGCAGCAACTTCGGCTGGCAGTATGAGCAGCATGCCAATGTCATCACCCCGAACGGTGATGTGATGTGCTTCGATAACCATCATTGGGGCTGCAAGGATCCGGAGAAGTATCTGAAGGCAAAGGACAACTATTCCAGAGGCGTGAGATACCATCTCAACATGAAGAACCGTACCATCGAGCAGGTTTGGGAGTATGGTAAGGATCTGGGTGCCAAGTTCTTCTCTCCGTATATCTGTAACGTGGAGTATTACAACGAGGGACACTACATGGTGCACTCCGGCGGCATCGGCTTCCTGAACAACGGCGAGCCCAGTGAGGTGCTTCCGGCAAGACTTCGTGACGGCTCCGGCAAGATGTACTCCACCACCATCGAGGTTTGCAACGATGTGAAGCTGCTGGAGATGCAGGTTCACGGCAACTTCTATCGCGCTGAGAAGCTGAAGCTTTACAGCGACGGCATCAATCTTGAGCTCGGAAAGGGTCAGCTTCTGGGCGAGCTTGCGCCGACAAAGGAATTTGATATCGAGGTACCGGCAGAGAAGACAGGAGAGCTTCTGCCGGAGAGCTGTCAGGGAGAGGTCATTGAAGAGGCAGATCGCTTCACCTTCAATGCCACTTTCGAAAAGGGTCAGATGGTACAGCTCCTCGTTGAACAGGGTGAGGAGGTACACCGTTACTTTATCTCCACTACCGCACTGCAGTTGAAGGCTATGTGTTGTGCTACATTCATGACCGCCGATGCCCGTCAGACAAGAACCTTTGTCAACAAGGCCGGCCTGAAGGGCACATACGATCTCCGCGTCATCGTAGACGACAAGGAATACGAGACCGGTGTTCAGGTGACTTGCTGAAACTGAAACAGCTCCATGGAGGATATGTAAGATATGGGATACAAATTGAACAAGGAGCAGGCTGCGAAATTTTTCGCAGACCTGCAGGAAACCTATGATATCTATGCGCCCAAGCGTTTTCCGAAGCAGGGCAGATATTCGGATACGGATGTGGTGAAGTATGCGAAGGTGACAGCACCGGAGGAAATCGAGTATGAGGCGAAGTCTCTCTACCCGATGAAGGAGGTGCTGAACCCCATTCACCAGACCCTGTTTTATTTCAATGATGAGGACTATCATGAGGCCGTGAAGAAGCTGCGCCCGATGCTGGTATTCGGCAGAGCCTGCGACATCAATGCCCAGAAGATCCAGGAGAGAATTTTCCTGGGCAACGGCGGCTTCAGCGATGTTTATTATCAGCGCCGTCATGAGATGGCGAAGTTCGTGCTGATGGAGTGCAACGGCGGTACCGATACCTGCTTCTGCGTTTCCATGAATGCCAACAAGACAGACGATTATGTTTTCGCTGTGAAGTTCAGTGCCGAAGGCCTGGAGATCGAACTGAAGGACGGAGACTTTGAGAAGTACCTGTCTGCAGCGGAGAAGAACGACTATACCGTGAAGTTCGTCGAGAAGAACGAGCTGGAGGTAAAGCCGCCGGTGATCCCCAATAAGGCAGTGCTTCAGGCACTGAAGAAGCATCCCATGTGGGAGGAGTACAACAAGCGCTGTATTTCCTGTGGTGCCTGCACCATGGCCTGCAGCACCTGTACCTGCTTCACCACATCAGATCTTGTATACACCGAGAATGCGGAGAATGGCGAGCGTCGCAGAGTTTCTGCTTCCTGCCAGATCGCAGGCTTCGATCAGATGGCCGGACAGAGAGAGTTCCGTTCAACAGCCGGAGACCGCATGCGCTTCAAGGTGCTGCATAAGTTCCATGATTATGATGCCCGCTTCCATGAGGGACATATGTGTGTAGGCTGCGGCAGATGTACCGATCATTGCCCGCAGTTCATCTCACTGTCCGCTACCGTGGAGAAGATGTCCGCAGCAGTTGCCGAGATTGTTGCCGAGCAGGGAAAGGAGGGCTGAGACCATGAGAAACGAATTACAGCCGCAGGCTTGCAGAATCCTGAGCGTAAAGCATGAGTCCGTACACGAGTGGACATTCCGGGTAGAGACAGAGGCGAAGGTACAGCATGGTCAGTTCATGCAGCTTTCCATTCCGAGAGTGGGTGAGGCACCCATTTCCGTTTCCGCCCAGGGCGATGGCTGGCTGGAGTTTACCCTCCGTCCGGTAGGAAAGGTGACCAGCGAGATTTTTGAGAAGCAGGCAGGAGACACCCTCTTCCTGAGAGGGCCCTATGGCCATGGCTGGCCGAAGGCAGAGCTGGATGGCAAGCACCTGGTGGTGATCACCGGCGGCACCGGACTGGCGCCCGTAAGAAGCCTGTTGAACCATTATGCCGCACACATGGATGAGGTCAAGGATGTCCATGTGATTTCCGGCTTCAAGAACGATGAGAGCATCGTATTTACAGAGAATCTGGACCAGTGGAAGGATACGTTCAGCACCATCTACGCACTGGACAATGATGAGAAGGCCGGCTTCCGTACCGGCATGGTAACTGCCTTTGTGAAGGAAATCCCCTGGCAGGACTTCGGCGATGACTATGCAGTGATCGTTGTGGGCCCTCCTGTTATGATGAAATTCACCGGCCTCGAGCTGCTGAAGAACGGTGTGAAGGAAGATCACATCTGGATGAGCTTCGAGAGAAAGATGTCCTGCGCCATCGGTAAGTGCGGACACTGCCGTATTGACGAGACCTATGTTTGTCTTGACGGCCCGGTGTTCAACTATACAGTAGCCAAAGAGCTCGTGGACTGATGGAGGCAGAATATGAATAAAGATATTAATGTTAAAAAATGTCAGACGAACTGCTACCGGCAGTCCAAGGTGCCGGGAGAGTTTATGCTGCAGCTGCGTGTACCGGGCGCTGAAATTCCGGTAAAGTTCCTGTCGATGGCCGCACATATTGCGGAGACCTGGGGTGACGGCAACTTCCATATCGGAACCAGACTGACCCTGGATTTCCCCGGCATCAAGTATGAGAACATTCCGGCAGTGAATGAGTACCTGAAGGGCTATATCGAGGGCGTTGAGGAAGATCTTTGCGGTGTAAATATGGATACCGTGGCGCATGAGCCTCAGGAGTGGGACCGCGAGGGTGGTTATCCCACCATCGGTGCCAGAAACATCCCCGCTTGTATCGGTAACAAGCACTGTATCTGTGCCAACATCAACACCCAGGATATGGCGAGAAAGGTGGAGAGCATCGTCTTCCCGTCCAACTACCATATCAAGGTTAATGTTGCCGGATGTCCCAATGACTGTATCAAGGCCAACATGTGTGACTTCGGTATCATCGGCGTGGCAAAGATCGACTTCCATCCGGATCGCTGTATCGGTTGCGGTGCCTGCGTGAAGGCCTGCAAGAAGGGCGCTACCCGCGTGCTTTCCATGGGCCCCAACAATATGCCGCTGAAGGATCCCTGCTGTTGCGTAGGCTGTGGTGAGTGTGCAAGAGTCTGCCCGGCCAGTGCATGGACCAGAAAGCCCCAGAAGTTCTACAGAGTTATCCTGGGCGGCCGTACCGGAAGACAGACGCCGAGAGCCGGCAAGATGTTCCTGAACTGGGCATCCGAGGATGTGGTTCTGGGCATGCTGAACAACTGGCAGAAGTTCTCCGCATGGGCACTGGACTACAAGCCGGTTTACCTCCATGGCGGACACCTGATCGACCGTGCCGGTTATCATAAGTTCAAGGAGATCATTCTGGACGGCGTGAAGCTGAATCCGGAGTGTCAGGTTGCTGAGCAGATCTTCTGGCATGAGACCGAGTGGAGATCCAACTTCAACGTAAAGTTCCCGGAGGACCACCAGACGGCGGGACCCGGCAGCCAGGGCTGAAGACATTAGCATGAGAAGAGGGGAGCGTCTCACGGCGCTTCCCTTTTTTAATCGATTGAGTATAATAAAAACAGTATACAAAAGCCGGACAAAGGGCCCGGCGACAGGAGGCAGTATGGAACGAAGCTTACAAATGAACAAGACAATGACACTGGTGACCTGCGGTCTGTTCACGGCACTGATGGCGGTGGGAGCCTTTATCAAGATCATGATTCCCCTGGGCGTCTGGCAGGTGACCTTTTCGCTGCAGTTTTTCTTTGCGCTCCTGGCAGGCATGGTGTTGGGTTCGAAAAATGGTTTCCTCAGCGTTCTTGCGTATCTGCTGGTGGGACTCTGCGGTGTGCCGGTCTTTGCCCACGGCGGCGGGCTGGGTTACCTTCTGAAGCCCACATTTGGCTTCCTGATCGGCTTCGCAGCGGCAGCCTTCATTACCGGATGGATCCTGGAGAGGAGCAGCAGCCGGAGCTTCGGCACACTGCTTTTTGCGGCGTTCTGGGGTGAGATGGCCTACTATCTTTGCGGTCTGATTTACTACTATCTGACTTTCAACTTCCTGCTGATGAACGGCGAGACCATCGGGCTTGTGAAGCTCATCGAGGTATGGTTCCTGAGCACTGTGGTGCCGGATTTCTGCCTCTGCGTACTGGCGACCATCACCATGCGGCGGCTTCTGCCGGCCATTTCCCGGTAAAAAAGGAGACTGGCGGGCATAGCCCGGGATGCAGGCGGAAAAACGAGAAGGACAACAAAGGGAATGCAGAATATGAACAAGAGACGGATTCGGCTGGCAACCCGGGGCAGTGCCCTGGCGCTTCGGCAGGCGGAAATTGTGGCCGGGCTGCTGCAGGCAGAGGGCTATGAGACAGTGATTCAGAAATATACGACGGCGGGGGACCGGGATAGGATCCATGCTTTGGTGCGGATCGGCGGACGGGGCATTTTCGTTCGGGAGATCGAGCGGGCGCTCCTGTCCGGCGAGGCGGATATCGCGGTACACTCCGGAAAGGATCTGCCCTATGAGCTGCTGGAGGGTCTCGTCATTGCGGGAAATCCGGTGGCGGGAGACTGTCGGGACTGCCTCATCACCATGAAGGGCCGGAAGCTCACGGATGACGCCAGGATCGGTACAGGCAGTCCCCGGCGGCAGGCGGAGTACCGGCGACTTTTTCCGGTGGCCTGCTTCCGGGACATTCGTGGCAACATCACCACCCGGCTCCGGAAGCTGGAGAGCGGGGAATACGATGCCATCATCATGGCGCGGACGGGCATGGAGCGCATCGGCACGGATTTTTCGAAATACGACATTCGCACCTTTTCGCCGTCAGAATTCATTCCGGCGGGCTGTCAGGGCATCATTGCCGTGGAGTGCCGTGGGGATGATGGGGAAATGCTTTCGCTTCTGGAGAAGGTTTCGGATCCGGAGACGCGGCTGCGCTTTCAGATCGAGCGGGAGCTGTTCTGTAGCATGAAGGTGGACTGCAGCATGCCTGTGGGCATCCATGCGGAGGTGGAAGGCGAGCAGGTGGAGATTTCTGCCATGCTCCGGAACAGCAAGGCTGTGCGGAAGGGTCCGGTCACTGCGTACCGCACATTGTGTGCAGAAATCCGGGAGGAACTGCTTTCGGCGGAGAAGCCGGACGAGAACAGAAGAACTGAGGAAGAGCATGGGTAAAGGACAAGTGATTCTGGTGGGGGCCGGCTGCGGCAGGGATTTGTGTACCCTGGCGGGGCTCCGGGCCATCCGGGAGGCAGAGGTGCTGGTGTATGATGATCTGCTGGACCCGGCGCTTTTGCGGGAGGCGACGAAGGCCCGCTGTCTTTACGTGGGCAAGCGGAGCGGAAAGCACAGCATGCGCCAGGAGGAGATCAATGCCTTGCTGGTGCAGGAGGCGGAAAAGGGACAGCGGGTCGTGCGCTTAAAGGGCGGCGACAGCTTCGTCTTCGGCCGGGGCGGGGAAGAAGTGCAGGCCCTGCAGGCGGCCGGGATTCCCTATGCGCTGATTCCCGGGGTCAGCAGTGCGGTGGCTGTTCCCGAGCATCTGGGACTGCCGGTGACCCACCGGGGCCTTGCTCGTTCCTTCACCGTGGTGACGGGACACACTAAGGACGACAGCAGTGAGAACTGGGAGGCCCTGGCAAAGCTGGAGGGCACGCTGGTGTTCCTCATGGGCGTACATCGGCTTTCAGAAATCTGCAAAGAACTGATGTTTCACGGCAAGGCGAAGGACACACCGGCATCCATTCTGTTCCGGGGCTACGGAGTTGACGAAGAACGGGTGGATGGCACGCTGGAGACGCTGCCGGCGGTATCCGCCGGAAAGCTGCGGACGCCCGGCATTATCGTGGTGGGCGAAACCGCCGGACTGCACTTCGAACGGACGCTGCGGAAGCCCCTAGAGGGGAAGCGGATCCGGGTTGTCGGTTCAGAGGGCTTTACGGCCCTGTGTCGGCAGCGGCTGCAGCGTGAGGGCGCAGAAGTGGATACCGTGGCGTCCATCCGCATCCTGCCCACACCGGAGAACATCCCCGCAGCAGCGGAGATGGCGCGCTTTGACTGGCTCCTCTTCACCAGCCGGAACGGCATCCGGATCTTTTTTGAAGAATTGCATCGGCGTCGGCAGGATCTTCGCTGTCTTTCCGGACTTCGCATTGCCTGCATCGGCAGTGGCACGGCGGAAGAGTTGGCCGGGCATGGCATTTTTGCGGACTTTGTCCCGACGGAATTTACGGCCCTGGCCTTGGGACGGGAGCTTCCTGCGCAGCTGCAGGGCGGCGAGCATTTGCTGATTCTACGGGCAGAGAATGGCAGCCGGATGCTGAACCAGGCACTGACGGAGGCCGGTGTTGCCTTCGAAGACCGGGCCATTTACCGCACGGAAGAGACGCCTATGGACGCGGAATCTTTGCGGTCTATGGTTGCCTATGCCAATGCCTTCGGGCCGGAAAGCCCGGCGAATGGCAAGGATTATCTGGTTTTCGCCAGTGCCGGTGGCGTGGAAGCCTATTTGAAAAAAAACAGCATTCCGGCGGAAACCCTGCCGGTCTGCATCGGGGAGTATACGGCGGAGCGTCTGGAAGCCTGCGGCTATCACCGGTATCTCACGGCCCGGCCCCACAGCGCAGAAGGTATAGCAGACTGTATTCTGAAACATGCCTGCAGAAAGGAATGAAAGTATGGCCTATTTTCCCATGATGGTGGAGCTGCAGGATGCGAAGGTACTGATCATCGGCGGCGGGGTAACAGCCCTTCGGAAAGCGGAGCAGATGCTGTCCTTTGGGGCCGCCTGTCATGTGATCGCGCCGACATTAGACGAAGGGTTTGCGGCGCTGCCCTGCAACATAGAGAAGAGAAGGTATCGGGATGGCGACATCACGGAAGGACTTGCCATGGTGATTGCGGCCACGAATGACCGGGCCGTGAACCGGGCGGTGAGCGAATGCTGCCGGGCGTTGCATATCCCGGTGAACGTGGTGGATGATCTGGAGCTCTGCAGCTTCATTTTTCCGTCCATCGTGCGGGAGCAGGAGGTGGTCTGCGGCATTTCCAGCGGCGGCAGAAGCCCCCTGGTGACCCAGCACATCAAGAAGCTGCTGCAGGAGATCTGGCCGACGGGCATCGGCGAAATCAATGAGGAAATGGGACGCTGCCGACTGGCGCTGCAGCAGAGCGAGCCGGACATCACGAAGCGCCGGGCGCGACTCAAGGAACGGCTGCAGACACTGCTGGCGCAGCGCTCTGAATCATTATAAGAATTGCGCGAAGATTCCGGCGGTGAGCAGCGCGGGCAGAAGGTTGCCTACCCGGAAGCGCTTGCCGAAGCAGAGGTTCACGCCCACACAGAAGATCAGGGAAGAACCCACAAAGGAAAGCTGGGCGATGACATAATCCGAGAGAATCGGTGCGAGCAGCCGGGCGCAGAAGGTCAGGCTTCCCTGCCACAGGGCAATGGGAAGACAGGAGAAGATGGCACCCTTTCCGTAGGAGGAGGCGAAGACCAGAACAATGAAGCCGTCCAGCACGGCCTTGGCATAGAGCATGGAGGGATCCCCGGCGAGTCCGTCCTGGATGGCACCGACAATGGCCATGGCGCCGACGCAGATCACCAGAGAGGTGGAAACGAAGCCGTCCACAAACTTCGGGTCATTTTCACTGTGGACCTTTTTCTTGAGGAAGATGCCGAATTGCTCCATCCAGTATTCCACATTGATCCATTCGCCCAGGAGGGCACCGCTGACCATGGCACCGATGAGGAGCATGGTGCCCCTGGTTTCCAGGCTGCCGTCAGCACCGGCCTTGAGCATGCCGCTGAGGGTGCCGGCGGCGCCGATGAAGATGACGGTGAGTCCTAGGGCCTGGTCCAGAATTTCCTGAAAGCGCTTCTGCATGCCGCTTTTGAAAAGGAGTCCGGCGAGTCCGCCGATGATGACTGCCAGAACATTGGCAAGGGTACCGATACCTCTGAACATGAAAAAATCCTCCCGAGAAATAATCTTTTAAATCATAAGACAGCATGGAAATTTTTAACATATTCTATTGAAATTTGTACTGAAAAGAGTACAATATGGGGCGTATGAAAGACGTGGATGCGAGGGCAGACGCACCGGCCATGCCGTCTGTTGCCTTCCTGTCTTCAGGGGGATTTTATGATTAGTTTCTTTTTATGTTTCATCGCACTGATCGCGGGTTACTTCACCTATGGAAAGCTTGTGGAGAACACCTTTGGGCCGGATGATCGTGAGACACCTGCAGTACGCATCAACGATGGTGTCGACTATGTGGTTATGCCCGAGTGGAAGCTTTTCCTGGTGCAGCTTCTGAACATCGCAGGTCTGGGTCCCATCTTCGGTGCTCTGCAGGGTGCCCTTTGGGGACCGGCAGTGTTCCTCTGGATCACCTGCGGCACGATCTTTGCTGGCGGCGTCCATGACTACTTCTCCGGCATGCTGAGTGAGCGTATTGACGGTGCTTCCATTTCCGAGGTAACCGGCAAGTATCTCGGCCAGGGCATGAAGAATGTCATGCGTGTCTTCTCTGTGGTACTGCTGATCATGGTAGGTACCGTATTTGCCAAGGGCCCGGCAGGCCTGCTGGTGACCATGCTGAAGAGCGCGGGTGTCAGCGGCATCCTGATCAATGCTACCTTCTGGCTCGTTGTGATCCTGGCCTATTACTTCATTGCTACCTTTATCTCCATTGACGCCATCATCGGACGGATTTATCCTTTGTTTGGATTCTGTCTCATCGTCATGGCGGTCGGCGTGGCCTTCGGTATTATGACCAACCCGAGTTACACGATTCCGGAGATCTGGAACAGCCTTTACAACATGCATCCGAGCGGAACCCCGATCTGGTCCTTCATGTTCATCACAGTGGCCTGCGGTGCCATTTCCGGATTCCATTCCACACAGTCACCGCTGATGGCAAGATGTATGAAGAGCGAGAAGCAGGGACACTTCGTATTCTACGGTGCCATGGTCGGCGAGGGTATCATCGCCCTGATCTGGGCAGCCGCAGGCTGTGCCATCTATGAGAAGACCAACGGACTGTCCACAGGACTCAGCGCCATCATTGCAGATGGTCAGTCAGCAGCCGTATACGATGTCTGCATCAAGACCATGGGCAGCGTGGGCGTGATCCTGGCGATGTTGGGCGTTATTGCCTGCCCCATCACCTCCGGTGATACGGCATTTCGTTCTGCCCGTCTGACACTGGCTGACTGGTTCGGCATTGATATGAAGAGCTGGCAGAAGCGTCTGATCCTGACCATCCCGGTACTCGGTGCCGGCGCCATCATTTCTCAGCTGGACTACACTGTTGTATGGAGATACTTCAGCTGGACAAACCAGACACTGGCTATGATCGTACTCTGGTCCGCCTCCATGTTCCTCTTCAGAGAGAAGAAGAACTTCTGGATCACAGCGGTTCCGGCTACCTTCATGAGTGCCGTCAGCGCAACCTATTTCATTCTGGCACCGGAGTGTCTCGGCAGTATCTTGAACAGCAAGACCGCTGAGGGTGCTACGATCTACAACACTGCACTTGCTTATCCCATCGGCATCATCGTGGCCATTCTGTTCCTGGGTCTTTTCATCCGGGCAACCAAGAAGCCGGCGTCTGAAGCTTAAGGATAGAGCAGGATAACTTCCGGAAAAGGATATGGCATGGCATAAAGGTGCATACCTCTCCGGTTATTGCCCCGAATGGGCTTCGCGATGGCTTGGCTGTCCGGTGCCTGTTCGGGGCCTTTCGTTTCCAGGGCATCGCGATAGCTTGGCTATCGGGGCGCCCTGGAAACGAATATCTGTGGATCCCCATAGATGACAGCGCGTGGCTATCGGGGCGTCCATTTGTGGGCCGGGGAAATGAATGCGATAGGAGTAATGGTATGAGTATGTTTTGTTCGGCAGTGGCCACAAGCCTGAGTGCGGAGGCGCTGTCAAAGGAAAAGAAAAATCTGCAGAAAATCGGCAGGATGGGAATCGGCGAGAAGGCGGTTTTTCTGTCTACGGCCATGTTGGACCGGAGCCGCTATATCTGTTTCACGGACATCCGCCGGATCTTTAAGCGGGTGGCCATGTCCAAAGGCGGCTTCAGCGGCAAGGGCATTTTCGGCAGCATGGCCTATATTGTGGTGGAGCTGAAGGATGGCCGTACCGTGACCTGTACGGTGCCGCTGGAGGCTGATGCAGATACATTGCTGAAGGCATTCGGGAGGAAGTGCCCGACGGTTCCCCTGCAGAGCGAGGAGGCCGCCCGGAAGCTGCGGGAAGCCGAGCAGGAGGAAGCGGCACGTTATGTGAAGACGCTTAGCCCGGCAGCAGAGGCTTGTGTGCAGGGGCTGGAGAAGGACAAGCAGCGGCTGGAGAAGGAAGCGAAGAAGTACCAGCGGCTTTCTGATGGGGCCCAGCGTCTCCGGATGGTGCAGCGGACGAAGCCCAGCTACAAATGGGTGGCACTGGTGGTCTTTGTCTTTGCCATCATTGCCGCAGGATTCGGTGTCCTTCGTTTCCTGCAGGGCCGGGAGGATGGGATGTATATCGTGCTCATCGGACTCGCCGTCATTTTCCTGATTTCGGCTTCCCGGGTATTGCCCAGTGCTTCCAACAACCTGCGCACGGTCACGAAGGAATATGAGGATGCGGTGCAGGATATGGAAATGTCGCTTACCGGAGAAAGCTTTCCGGTGCCTGCGCGGTATGCGCATCCCATTGTGCTGACCCGTATGATTCGGGTGATCCGGGAGGGACGGACGGAAACGGCAGAAGGCGCGCTGCAGCTGGTGAAGCAGGATCTGCAGGCCTTGAATGCCCAGGTCACTGTATCCAAAAAGGAGTATGACGAGGTCGTGGAGATCAAGCCCATGTTTCTGGTGGCGGCATATCAGTAAGGACAGCAGCGAAGCGGGAGGTACAGGACAATGGAGGCAGAGGCGTTTTTTTCGGTCCTGCGGGGCGACGGTGTGGACGAAAATCTGCTGCAGCAGGTCAAGCGGCTGCGGGAAGAAAATCCGGTGACGGAGGCTTTGGCGGCCCGGATTCCCCGACCGGACTGTCCCTATTATGGCGCAGAGGTCTGGAATGCAGCCCTGGCGGCATTGCTCGCCGGGAAGAATCTTTTGCTCTCCGGCCCCAAGGCCACCGGCAAGAATGTGCTCTGTGAGAATCTCGCGGCGCTCTTCGGCAGACCCGCCTGGGATGTCTCCTTTCATGTGGGCATGGATGCGTCTTATCTCATCGGGGCAGACAGCTTTGATGGCAGCCGGGTGGTGTTTAAGCCGGGGCCGGTATGGCTTGCGGCCCGGGATGGGGGATTTGCGGTGCTGGACGAGATCAATATGGCAAAGAACGAGGCCCTGGCGGTGCTTCACAGCGTGCTGGACTTCCGACGCGTCATCGATGTGCCGGGCTATGAGCGTCTGCCGGTGCATCCCATGTCGCGTTTTATCGGCACCATGAACTATGGCTATGCCGGCACCCGGGAACTGAACGAGGCCCTGTGCTCCCGTTTCCTGGTCATCAGCATGCCCATCATTTCCGAGGACAATCTCCGGCGCATTCTCCTGGGCCAGTTCCCGAATCTGGAAAAGAAGGCAGTTTCCCAGTTTGTGCGGCTCTTCTATGAGCTCAATGAAAAGGCGGAGCATGCGGAGATTTCGGAGCGGGCTGTGGATTTGCGGGGACTTCTGGATGCGCTTCGCATGATGGAGCTGGGCATCCCGGCGGGAACGGCGCTCCGCATGGGCATTGTAAACAAATGCTTTGATGCCTACGAGCAGAAGCTCATCGCGGATGTCGTGTTTGCCCGGATTTCAGAGAATGCCGGGCCGGAGCTGTTTCTGTGAATTGCTGCGAAAGCATCCAATGGGCATGCTACCGCGCCCGTTGGATGAGAGAGGGAGCCGAGTGATGCGGAAAAATTCGGAAGCGGAGAGAAAACGCGCGGAAAATCTGATCTGGACGGCGGCGGGGGACTATGCCTTCGCGCCGTCCTTTTGTTCTTTCCGGGAGGATGGGACGGCGGAGACCTATATGAATCTGATCATCGGTCTGCAGCGGAAATGGCTGCCGGAAGCGGAAGCGCTGCTGACGGATGCAGCCGATAGCCGCCGGGCGGCGCAGCTTCTGGACGTCCTCTGGCTGGGCATCGAGTCCTATGTCTATGCCCGGGAGCTGCCGGAACGGCCGGTGCTGAGAGAACTGCGGGAACAGCATGCCCGGGATTTTTTTACGCGTATTCAGAACCTGAACCGGCAGCAGTGGATGGCAGAGAACAAGCGGCTGCTGGACCAGCAGCGTCTGCGTTGGGGCGCTGTCTTGCACCGGCGGGTGGGGATGGTATCGCCGGATCGCCGGGCCTTGGCTGCGGCCCTTAATCTTTCCGGGGAATTGTCGCCGCAGGCAGCGGTGGCGGCGCTGCGGGAGATGCTGCAGCACTTTTTTCATTTTCAGGGCGCAAAGGCGGAGAAGCCCTTCCGGATTTCTCTGCGTGGTGCGGAGGCATGGTTATTGCGGAAGCTGGTGAAAACAGAGTACGAGCACACGGACATCGTGATGATGCGGAATCCGGCTGCCCGAAACGGGCAGCCGGAAGCACCGGGCGAGGCCCTTCGGGAGGACGGAAAGCACAGCAGCAAAAGAGAGGCGGCAGACCGGGACTACATTGAAGCCTGCTTCGGCCTATCGGCCTATCCTCCGGCCTTACTTTCACAGATGGATGCGCAGCTTTGCCGGGACAAGCACCGGGGCTGTCACTGCTGGGTGACAGACGGGAAGCTGCCGGAGAACGGCAGACTGCCCCAGGATTCACTGAAAACCCGGGAGGACAGTGAACGGCAGATGCTGGAAAATCTCCGCTACAAAAAGGCCGCCGGTGCGCTGCCGGAGTCTGTGGTGCGGCGGCTCAGCGCTTCCCTCATGCAATGTCTTTCCGAGCTGCGGGAACCGGTGATGGTCAAAGCGAGGGACGGACGGCTACGGACAGGGCAATGCTGGCGGCTCCCTCTTTTGCAGGATCCGACGGTTTTTGAGAAACGCCGCCCGGAGCGGGAACTGCCGCTGACGGTGACCCTGCTGCTGGATGCCAGTGCCTCCCGGATGCAGGTACAGGAGCAGCTTTGTCTCGAGGCCTGGATTCTGGCGGAAAGTCTGCGGCATTGTCAGGTGGACTTTTCAGTGCTGAGCTTTCGGTCTCCGCGAGGGTATACAGTACTACAGAGGATGAAGCGCTTTCAGGATCGGGACACCCGGCAGCTCTTTCATTTCTACACGGCCGGATGGAACCGGGACGGGCTGGGACTGCGGCTTGCCGGGGAGGAGATTCTCCGGGAAGGACGCCCGGGAAAGCATATCCTACTGGTGCTGACGGATGCCAGCCCGGATGATTCCGTGCGGATCGCGGCATCGCCGCAGCATCCTCTGGGTACAACCTATGAGGGCGCACCGGCGATCATGGATGCCCGAGATGCGGTGCAGGCGCTGCGGCAGAAGGGTTTTCTGGTATACGGTCTCTTTCTGGGGCGGACGGAAAATATGGATGCACTGCAGCAGATCTACGGAAAGGATCAGGTGCGGATCCACCGGGTGGAGCAGCTCGCGGAGGCCTGTGGCAGGATCTTTGCGGGAATTGTCAGAGATATGTAGTTTTTTCTTTTTTGTTTTTCACTGTGTCTTATCTGTGTCTCTTGTCATGTTACAGTATGGCCATAACAAACGGAACAACAAAAACAATTCAAAACACAAATAAGAGAAAAACAAGGAGGAAAACAAAATGTCAAAGAAAATCAATGATCTTCGGTCACAGTACGATCTTTTAAAGAAGTTCGCTGACAAGGGAATGTATAAGGGTCAGATCAAGGACTTCGAGCAGTATTACGGTGGTCTTCAGGATGGCGGCAGCATGAAGAGCATCTATATCCCGCTTCAGCATGAGAACCTTGAGCGTTTCATCGAATCGATGATGTTCACGAATGATGAAAAAAAGAGCGGCAAACTGAACGATGAGGAAGCACAGGACTTTGAGGAACTGCTGAACACCATCCAGCAGGAAGAGAAGTCATTCCTGAAGAAGCTGATGCGTACCATGTTGCTGGATATGTACGACAGCATGGCTGGTGATCTGGACCGCGACAATACCAGCGCACGTAAAAAATATCTGGATCAGGCCATTGCCCTGACAGACCTGTATGATCGGGTTCTGAATGAGAAGGACAAAGAGGAATTGAAGAATGCGTTCAGTAATGGTGAGGCAGGAAATTTCCTGACAAACACCGACCATGAGATGGACGGCAATTTCTCCAAGAGCCTGAAGTCCCTGTACGAAGAGTACCGGAAGCCGGAGCAGACAGAGGCGGAAAAGGCGAAATGGAAGAAGCTCTGCAACTCTTATGCGGTTCGTCCCTACATGAAGGCAGTCAGTGAGAAGGTAAAGAAGGATGAAAAGCAGAGAGCTTACGATGCATTGCCGGAGGCGGAGAAGGCACTGCGGAAGGAGTCCAAAGAACTGAAGCAGGATCCGGATCAGTTTGTGAATATGTCTCCGGATGAGAGAAATAAGATTCGTCAGGCTGTGGCAGCCAATCGGCTGGAAGAAATGCGCCAGCAGCCGCATCCCTATCAGCAGGGGATTTCAGAGCTGAAGCAGGAGCTGCGGGCAAAAGCGGATCATAACACTTGGACGCATAGATATTTTGTGAACAAGCCGGAACGCCTGGACAGAAAGGCTGCAGATCTTCAGCTGTCAGAAAAGGATTCCGTGGAGTTCAGAAGGATGTTCGGTTCTCTGACCAAGCTCCGCAACACAGTCGGTTATCGGGATATTGATACGCTGGTGGCAGAGGGCGAGGAGAAGGATCTTGTCAACAACCTGAATCAGGCCATCCGTTATACCCAGGAATACATTGCCTATGCCGATCAGAAATCCTTTATGAAGATGGGCTTCACCGGACGCAAGCGTCTGAATGCGGCAAGGGATATTCTGGGAGAGCTGACGAATCTTAGCGATGCGATCCAGGAGGAAAGAAAAGCGCTGCGGGATTTCCGGAATAATAAGGTGCGGTTGGAAGAGCTGGAGCAGCTGGAGAACGAGAGACCGAAGGCGGAGACAAGCTCGAAGAGTGTTAAGGAAATCATTTCACAGATGAATAATCCGGAGCGTAACGGACACAAGATTGATGCGACAGAGCAGCGGCCTCGCAATGGCTGGAAGGTGCCGAATGAGGAGCAGAAGCTGGGCATTAAGATGAATGTAGAAGAGCTGAATATCAAGTTCAATGGAAAGAAGCAGGAGTGGGTCAAGACAGATTTTATCGAAAAGCAGAATGCAAACGTGCAGAAGCAGACAGACAAGGGTTTGAGTAAGTAAAAATAGGAATAGAACTAGAAAAGGAAGCCTCTGCGTCAGCAGAGGCTTCCTTATTGACAGACTTCCATCCGGGTGGTACGCTAAGCAACAAATATTAGCACTCGATTGTGCGGACTGCTAATAAAAAGGAGGTAAAACATGACCGTAATACCCATTTACAATGTGATGGCATTGCCGCATGCCTATATATATTTCCAGACCGAGACCTTCCGTACGCTGGCGGGACCGGATGTGCAGCAGGATGATGCGGTACTGCTGATGACATTAAAGGAAGAGACGGAGCGGGACAAGATCACAGAAGAAAGCTTCTATCCCATTGCCCTGGAGGGCGAGGTGGCCGAGATCAACCCGGAGGGCTATGTGGTGATCCATACCGCAAACCGGGCCTATGTGGAGGAGATCCATATTGCGGAGGATCAAAGCGGCATTGACGTGCGCACCTCTGAGCTTTACGACATTGAAGATCAGGATCCGGAGGATGCACATATCCGTCTGCAGAAGCTGAAGGGTGAACTGAAGGAGCTGGCGGGACGTTTCCGGGGCGGTTCCTTCATGCGAACCATGATCGACCAGTACAGCTCCATCCAGGAGGTGGCTTCCATTCTGTCGCCCTGGCTCACGATTTCCAACGAGGAAAGATATGCGGTGCTGAAGGAAAACCGGATGTCTGTTCGGACGGATATGCTGGAGCACATTCTCTATGAGTATATCGAGGTGACGAAGGTCACCGGCGATGCCCGGAGCCGGCAGCAGGAGGATTACCAGCGGATGGTGCGGGAGCAGGCGCTCCAGAAGCAGATCAGCTATATGCAGCAGGAACTGGATGAGATGCATCCGGAGAAGCAGTCGGACATCCAGCGCTTTGAGCAGAAGATCCAGGAAGCCGGCATGAACGCTCTGGCGGAGGCAGAGGCCACTAAGCTTCTGAATCGCCTGAAGCAGGAGGGCATGAGCGGTCAGGAGGCCGGCATGCTCTATGACTATCTGGAGTTTGTGACAAAGCTGAACTGGAAGAAGGCCGAGCCGAAGGAAATCGATCTCGATGAGGCAGAAAAGATTCTGGATGAGGACCATTTTGCATTGCGGAAGGTGAAGGACCGGATCATCCAGCAGATTGCTGTCATGAATCTGAAGAAGGCCCAGGCCGGTTCCATCCTCCTCTTCGTGGGTGCGCCCGGTACCGGCAAGACCAGCATTGGCAAATCCATCGCGAGAGCTTTGGGGCGGGAGTACATCCGGGTGAGTCTCGGCGGCGTGCGGGATGAGGCGGACATCCGCGGCCACCGGAGAACCTATCTGGGCGCTATGCCGGGACGTATTCTGGACGGCATTCAGAAGTCCGGCGTATCCAATCCGGTGATGGTACTGGATGAGGTGGACAAGCTTTCCAGCTCCTACAACGGAGACCCGGGCGCGGCCCTTTTGGAGGTGCTGGACCCGGAGCAGAACAAGACCTTCACGGACCACTACATGAACGTGCCTTATGATCTTTCGGATGTGATGTTCATCTGCACGGCGAACAGCACGGAGACCATTCCGGGACCGCTGCTGAACCGTATGGAGGTGATCCAGTTCCAGGGCTATACCCCGACGGAGAAGCTGGAAATCGCGAAACGGCATCTCATGCCGAAGGCATTGTCTTCGGTAGGCTTGACAGAGGATAATGTGCGTGTCTCGGATGCGGCATTGGAAAGCATTATCTCGGATTACACGCGGGAGGGCGGTGTCCGGGGCCTGAAGAAGCGGCTCGACACCCTCTGTCGTATTGCTGCTGTGCAGTCGGTGCGGGGCAAGGGCGCAGAGATTCAGGTGGAGAAGGAGCAGCTGCGGGAATATCTCGACATGTCGCCGCTGCCCCATCGGGAGGTGAAGGACAGTGCGCGCCCCGGTGTGGTGACCGGACTGGCCTGGACCGCTGTGGGCGGTGAGATCCTCTATATCGAGACCCTGTTCACCAAGGGAGACGGCAAGCTCACCATCACAGGACGGCTTGGTGATGTCATGAAGGAGTCGGTGCAGATCGCGGTGAGCCTGGTGAAGTCCATCTTCCCGGAGAAGGCAGAGCTGTTCAAGAAGAATGACCTGCATATCCATGTGCCGGACGGGGCTACCCCCAAGGATGGTCCTTCAGCGGGCATCACATTGACGACAGCGCTGGCCTCTCTGGTGACCGGCATTCCCGTGACACCCCGCATCGCCATGACCGGTGAGGTTTCTCTTGAGGGTGCTGTGAATCCCATCGGCGGTCTGCCGGAGAAGCTCATGGCCGCAGAGCGGGCCGGTGTACGGAAGGCTTTTATCCCGAAGGATAATGTAGACGACCTCCGGGATGTAGCGGCCGAGGTCCGGGAAAAACTGGAAATCATCCCCGTGGAAAGCGTGGAGGAAGTACTGAAGGAATGTGGTCTTGCATGACGGGCTCAAAGTGCCCGTTATGCCGGGGTGTGCGACAGCTAGGCTGTCGGATGCCCACGTGATGCTGGGGCTTGCGTAAGCGAGCCCTTTTTTCTAACTCTACACATAGTTTTCAAAACTACTTGACAAAGAGAAGATAAGTGAATATGATGGTAAACATAAAAAGGATAAAAAAATTGAACTAATTGGAGGCCCATGGGCATGGAGAAGGAAGCAATATTGAAAATTCACGGACGGGAGCTGCGCATTCCCCTGATTCAGGGCGGAATGGGTGTGGGTGTATCCCTGGAAAGGCTCGCCGGTGCCGTGGCACTTGCCGGCGCCATGGGCTGCATTAGCACAGCAGACTGCGGTTACCGGGAGCCGGACTTTGACCGGGCACCGGAGGCGGCCAATCTCCGGGCGTTGAAGCAGGAAATTGAGGAAGCCCGGCAGCTGTCCTGTGGCCAGGGCCTTCTGGCGGTGAATGCCATGGTGGCCACCCGGCAGTATGCGGATGCGGTCCGGACAGCGGTGGCAGCCGGCATTGACGCCGTAATTTCCGGCGCGGGACTTCCGCTGGCCCTGCCGGAATATGTTCCCGAGGGCGCAGCATTGATCGCGCCCATCGTTTCCAGCGGTCGCGCAGCGGCCCTCATTGCCCGGGTATGGCAGCAGAAGTATGAGCGGCAGCCGGACTTTGTGGTGATCGAGGGCGCGGAGGCCGGCGGGCACCTGGGCTTTAAAGAGAAACAGCTTCTGGAAGGCAGCTGTCAGACGCTTTCAGAGATTCTGCCGGAGGTCCGGAAGGCACTGCAGCCCTATGAAGAAAAGAGCGGCAGACACATCCCCATCTTCTGTGCCGGCGGCATCTGGGATCGTGAAGACATTGAAGTGATTATGGCGGCGGGCGCTGACGGCGTGCAGATGGCTACTCGTTTCATTGCCACAGAGGAGTGCGATGCCTCCCAGGGCTATAAGGATGTGCTGCTGGAGGCGACGGCGGAGGATGTGGAGATCATCCACAGCCCTGTGGGTATGCCGGGTCGTGCGGTGCGGACGAATCTCATCCGGCGTCTCGCAGAAGACGGACGCATTCCGCCGCAGCACTGCAGCCGCTGCATTACGAGCTGCGTCCCTTCGGAGGTGCCCTACTGCATTACCCATGCATTGATTGAAGCGGTGAAGGGAAACCGGGAGGAAGGGCTGTTCTTTACCGGTGCCAATGTCGGCCGCCTCCGGGAAATGACCACCGTGCCGGCGTTGATCAGAGAGCTTGGTTTCGTTTAATGGAACGAGGCATCATTGAGCGAGTGCCCCGATAAGTCAGTTATCGTTGAACTTGCTCGATATGTGACGCCTTAACGGCGTAGAAAGGAGTAGAACTATGACCATTCGCATAAAAGATCCGGGAAGTTTTTTGACGCATTATATCGGGATGCTGCTGTCTATGCTGGCGCTTGTTCCCCTGCTCTGTCGGGTGATGCGGGATCCTTCGGGTTTACGCTTCGGCGCATTTCTTTGCTTTGGCATCAGCTTTATTCTGTTGTATGGGGCCAGTGCCAGCTACCATTTCTTTGATATTTCACCCCGGGTGAATCGGATATTACGGAAAATTGATCACATGATGATCTTTGTCATGATCATGGGAAGCTATACACCGGTGTGCCTCGTGGCGCTGGGGAACCGGCAGGGACAGCTCTTGCTTCTCGCGGTGTATGCGATTTCTGTGCTGGGGATGCTCATGAATCTCCTTTGGATCAATTGTCCCAAGTGGCTGTCCTCGGCGATCTATATCGCATTGGGCTGGGTCTGCCTCTTCTCCATCAGCCAATTGCACAGTGCTCTGAGCACGGCGGAATTTGCGCTTCTCGTGGCGGGCGGCGTGATCTATACCGTGGGCGGCATCATTTATGCACTGAAGCTGCCGCTGCTGCGTCACACCCATCGTTATTTCGGAAATCATGAGATTTTTCACCTTTTTGTCATGGCAGGATCGGCCTGTCATTACGGGATGATGCTGCTGATGGCCTGAGGCTGACTGGTACTTCGAGCTGTATTTTGGCAGAGAAAAGGCTCTGTCTTAAGAAAATCTTTCGTTTTATGTAAGGCGAATCAGGGGAAATTTAGAATAAATTCTCATTTCGATCACAATTTTTCCTGTATACTATAGGAGTTGAAAGTAAGAACAGGAGAAAATTGTATTAAAATGACTTTATTGAGACGAAATCCCCGAAACCTTCGAAAAATGCTGCTGGCCCTGACCCTTATGAGTCTGAGCTTCAGCACCTGTGCCCTGGCGACACCGGAGAGCAGCGCGGGAGAGACGCTGGTTTTTGATGCCCAGGAGCAGACCATTGATTATTCTGCACCGGAGGAGAGCACAGAGAGCGCAACGAAGACTGCAGCGACAGCAACATCAACCACGGCGACAACAACGACAGCCACAACGAGCGCAAGCGCAGCGACCAAGACCAGTTCGACCAGCGCCGCTTCCGCAGCAAGTACCGCAAATGCGACGGTGGATCTTGACTTTGACAACAATATTCTTGAAGTGGAGAATGAGCTGCAGCAGATCACCACGGCAGCAGCCAAGTCCGGCGACAGCTCCCTGGGTGAACAGGTAGTGAACTATGCACGGCAGTACATCGGCAACAGCTACCGCTACGGCGGCAGCAGCCTGACCTCCGGTACCGATTGTTCCGGTTTCGTCATGTCGATTTTCCAGAACTTCGGCATTTCACTGCCGCATTCCTCTCAGGCCCTGAACAGTGTGGGCACGGCGGTGAGCAGTCTTTCCGAGGCGAAGCTGGGCGACATTCTGGTATATCCTGGACACTGCGGCATCTATATCGGAAACGGCAAGCTGCTGAGCGCGCTGAATTCCAAAAAGGGCATCACCATTTGCTCTGCAACCTACAATAGGATCACTGCCATTCGGCGAGTGCTGTAATGCATGATGCCTTAGCGGCGAGCGTATAAGAAAGGCTCTGCTTATGCAGAGCCTTTCTTATTTTTCCAAGACTGTGCTATAATAGTTGGAAATATAAAGCCCCGTGGGCAATAAAGAACCAGGAGGACCATCCCGTGGGCACCTCATCGAGCGGGTCCCGTGATAGCCAAGCTATCGCGAATCCCGCTCGATATCAGCCAAGCTGTCGCGAAGCCCACGGGAAGGGAAAAAAACTATGAAATCTATCAGTCTGTATCAAAACAACAACAGCTGGCTTTGTCGGCTGCATCCCTTCAGCAAGCTGTTTTATCTGCTGGCGGCGATTCTCTCACCGCTGATCCTTGGGAAGCTGACGGCTTTTCTCCTGTGGATCCTTCTCAGCCTTCTGCTGCTCCGTTCCGCGCGTCTTGTGAAACGGACGCTGCCGCTGATCGCCTTTTCCTTCACCATCATCTTGACGGTGGTGATCATTCAGGGCGTTTTCAACCAGAACAACAGCAATGTGCTCTTTTCACTGGGGCCGGTGCATTTTTATCAGGAGGGCCTGCTGTATGCGGCCCGGATCGGTCTCAACATCCTCAATATGCTGCTGGCCTTCGCCGTGCTGGTCCTGACCACCAAGCCCTCGGAGCTGGTGGAGGAGCTGGAAAAGAAGGGCTTTTCGCCTCGTTTCGGCTACATCATCAATTCTGTCTTTCAGATCATCCCCGAAATGGTGGGCACCATGCATACCATTTCCGATGCCCAGCGGAGCCGCGGCATGGAGACAGAGGGGAAGCTTTCTGTCCGCATCCGGGCCTTTCTGCCCCTCATCAGTCCGGTGGTCATGAGTGCGTTGACTTCCACCCGGGAGCGTGCCGTGGCGTTGGAGGTGCGGGGCTTCGGCAGTGGCTGCCGCAAGACCTATCTCTACACGCATCCCTATTCCAAACAGGATAAGCTTGTGAAAACCCTGTCACTGTTGGCGCTGCTGCTCAGCATTCTCGGAAGGATCGGATTCTTATGGCTTTCATCGAAGTAGAACATCTCAAATACCGCTATCCGGGGGCGAAGCGGCTGGCATTGGACGACATTTCCTTTACGGCGGAAAAGGGCGAATTCATCGGCCTCGTGGGCGAAAACGGTGCCGGCAAAAGCTCCCTCTCCCAGGCGCTGCTCGGACTGATCCCCCAGTTCTATAAGGGCGCTTACGGCGGCGTGGTCCGCATCGACGGCCTGGAGGCGGCCAAAACCCCGGTGGGCACCCTCTGTCAGAAAATTGGACTCGTTTTCCAGAACCCCTTCAACCAGCTGTCCGGCGCTAAGGACTGCGTTTTTGACGAGGTGGGCTACGGCCTGCAGAACCTGGGCATCGCGCCGGAGGAGATCCGTCAGCGCGTCGAGACGGTGCTGCGGCAGCTGGGCATCTGGGAATTCCGGGACCGGAATCCCTTCGACCTTTCCGGCGGACAGCTGCAGCGCGTGGCCATTGCGTCGGTGCTGGCCATGCAGCCGGAGCTTTTGATCCTGGACGAGCCCACCTCCCAGCTGGATCCCGCCGGTTCCGAAGAAGTCTTCCGTATCGTGGAAGAATTGACCAAAACCGGCATCACCATCCTGATGATTGAGCAAAAACCGGAGAAGCTGGCTGCTTACTGCGACCGTCTGCTGCTGATGCAGGACGGCAAGCTCCTCGCCACCGGCACCCCGGAGGAAATTTTTTCCAGGGACGACCTTGCGGAGCGACACGTGGAGCCGCCGGTCTATACAAGCGTTGCCCGGAAGTATGGACTGAAGTTGGCAAACGGCTGCTATCCCGTAACGCTTTCGGCGCTGCTTGGGGCAATGTCTTCGGCGCAGCAAGCCGAGCTTTGTGTCTCTCTGTCGGCAGCGCTGGAAAAGGCACCGGAAAGCCCGCAGGAAGCGTCTCTTGCGGAAAGTTTCCGGACGGAGAATCTGAAATTTTCCTATATTCCGGGAAAACCGGTATTGCCGGGCCTTAGCCTGACGCTGGATCACCGCCCCACGGCCATCATCGGTCAGAACGGCGCCGGAAAGACCACGCTGGTGCGGATTCTGAAGGGGCTTCTGAAGCCCGAGAGCGGCAGCGTGTACTTTGGCGGCGAAGACATTACCACCCATACGGTGGCGGAGCTCAGTGGCCGTGTCGGCTATGTGTTCCAGAATCCGGACGATCAGATTTTTAAGTATAAGGTGTTGGATGAGGTGATGTTCGGGCCGCTCAACATCGGTATGTCGAAGGAGAAGGCAGAAAAACAGGCCAGAGAAGCGCTGGCGCAGGTGGGACTGGCTTCGCAGGCGGAGAGCAATCCCTACGATCTGGAGCTTTCGGAGCGGAAGCTGGTGGCCATCGCGTCGGTGCTGGCTATGGATACCGAGGTGGTGATTCTGGACGAGCCCACCATTGCCCAGGATATGCTGGGAAAAGCGAAGCTCCGGGAAATCATCGAAAATTTGCGCGCCCGGGGCAAGCTGGTGCTGGCCATCCTGCATGACATGGATTTTGTGGCCGCCTGCTTCGAGCGGGTGCTGGTGATGGCCCATGGTGAGATCCTCGCCGACGGTACCCCGGCGGAAGTCTTCCGGGAGACTGCAGCCCTGGAAGAGGCCGCGGTCACACCACCACAGTTATATAAGTTATCATGCCGGGCTCAGCGATAGCTTGGCTATCGGGGCGCCCGACACGATATGTGTACCATGAACCGGGCTCAGCGATAGCTTGGCTATCGTGCCGGGATTAGAAAAAAGAAGCCTTTGCATAGCAAAGGCTTCTTTTTGTATCAGAGACTTATGCGATTGTTTTGATCCGCTTAAGCACACCGGACTCATATACCTTTTTCATGATATACGGAACGATGAGCATGACATAGACCATGACGCCTGCGGACCAGATAAACTTGCCGGCTGACTTGCTGCCCAGAGAGGCGAAAAGACCGATGATGTGATTGTCCCACCAGATATACGGGATCAATGCGATGACGCCGATAAAGAAGCGCTCCTTCCAGTCCATCAGCTCGTCAAAGGCAAATCCCTTTCTTTCGAAAATTCTGCAGATGACATAGGAAGTGATAAAGCCGAGACCCTCGAAGGAATCCGGCATCATTTTCTTGTAATCCACCAGCAGGCTTCCGTCTGCCTGGTAATCCATCGGATAGGATTTCAATCTGTAGTAGAAAAAGGCTGCCACGACAAGGATCAGGCCCGCCACAAGAATGATGCGGTCTCTTTTCGCACTGTCCTGGTCACTCCATCTCTCGAGCCGGTTTCCCAGGAAAAGCACAAGCGCAGTGGAGGCAAAGCCAACCACGACATCCTGCGGTGTATGTACACCCAGGTAATTGCGGGAAAACATCGTCAGTGCGATCATGGCAAACATAATGGCCGTGATCAGCTTGTTGTATTTCCGGAACCACATGCCGATGTTGCCGTATTTCATAGTTGCCGCCGCGCTGTGTCCGCTGGGAAATGAATAACCGGTGGCCGCTACCTTGGAGTCGCCGTAGGGGAGGATCCGGCTGTCCCGGATCCAGGGTCTGTATACACAGAAAGTAAGCTTCAGAAAGCCATTCATGAAAAATCCCAGGGACATACCGGCGAACATTCTTCTGCCGGCCTTTCTGTCAAAGGCCCAGTAGATCAGGAAAATGATGGTCATGGGCCAGAAGCTGACGGCCATCTTGGTCACCCAGTCCATGATCGGTGCCAGGTAGTTTTCTGTATACTGTCTTAGATTCTGTAAAAACAATAGATATTGAATGTCCATAGTCCTCCTTTATGCTGCACGCATCAGGCTGCCGTCTTTGTCTCTGCGGAGCTTTCCACTTCCGCTGCTACGTAGGGCTCGCCGTTCTTTCCAGTCATGGTGCAAAGCGCCTCATAAACCTCCTTCGGCTTCTCACCGAATGAGAATACCACGGCACTGTTGATGATTCTTCCGGTTCTCAGCTCCCGGGCAAGGTTTCTGGCAAGGCTCTCATTCAGCGCGGAATCACAGTATTTCACATGCACGGTATAGCCGGCATCCTCCAACGGCTTAATATAGGTATCCATCAGCTCATCAAGATCTGTGCTGACGAGCGGCAGAATGAAGTTGACACCCTTCATGTCGCCCTCTGTGAATGCGGTGAGGGCATCATTCATGATCATCATGCTCTCTGTATGCACGGCATCGGCAGCCAGACCATAGGATTCCTGATATTCAGGGATCAGCGTTTTGATGACGTCACAGTCGAAAATAAACGCGCCCATTTTCTCGCTGTCCGGATCGGTCACCCGGGTGGATTTTCCGGAAGCCGGAAGACCGAGAACGAGCTCTGCCCAGTAATCGGACTGCAGCGGACCGTCATAAACGTAAGTTTCCTTTCCGTCGGCATCCTCGGTCAGCCGGGCAGAGCCGATGGCCAGGAATTCATTTTTGATATCTTCGCGAAGGGCTTTCCGTTCCTCTGTGTCGATGTCCCCGGTTTTGCCGTACTTGGCTACGTAATAAGCAGAAAGGGCATCGATCTGCTGCACCACTTCACTTTCCTGCAGCTCTTCGACGCTGGGATAATCCTCGGCCATGATGCGATCATATAATGTCCGGGCCTCATCGGACTGGATGATCAGCTTGTCCTCGGAGGGCTCCCAGGTCACCGGCACAACACCCTCCGGCAGTTCGTAGTCTACCGCATCATCTGCAGCAGTGCTTTCCGCTGCCGCTGTCGTGCTTTCTGCAGCGGTCTCGGTTTCTGCTGCTGTCGTTGTTGCAGATTCCTGTGTGGAAGCGGCACCACAGCCGTTCAGCAGCATCAGGGCAGCCATTGCCGCTGCCAGTGTTTTTCTGTTTTTTCTCATGTTTTCTCCAGTAGTATTATGTTAGTTGGTTTGTGGGATCAAAGATTTCTCAAATGCAGGTATACCGTATTCACGGAAATGCCCAGTTGTTCGGCCACCTTGCCGACGGCACCTTTGAGGGTGAAGATTTCCTTTTCCTTGAGCAGCGCGATGATCTCCTTATTCTTGTTGGCAGCGGAGATTTCCGGGTTGCTGAAGGCCTGGGCCCGGGCGGTTTCCACGGCTTTTCGGATCATTTCGTCGGTATTGCTGACGAAGGTCTCTGTCATGGCAGTGCTGCCCTCTGCGGCAGGTGACAAGTTCTCCAGAATGGTGCTGAGTGACACTTCCAGATGCAGGTTCATGCACAGGAAGCCGATGATGCGGTCATTCTCGCCCAGAATGGGAATGGTGGCGGACTTCATGGGTTGTCCATTGCGGTTCTGGTTGAAATAGACCATGCTTTTGTGCCTGTCGCCGCTTTCCTGGATCTTTTTCAGCATGCGAAGTGCCAGATCGGTGATGGGCGCGCCCTCCGTCCGGCCGGTGAAGTGGCCGTTGATGACCTTGATGGCGGCGTGTGCCGGATCCTCAAGGCTATGGAGAACGATCTCATAGGCCGGGCCGAGATAGGCAGAGAGGCCATCCGCCATGATCTTGTAGGATGCCAGGATCTGCCGGTCCGCCGGTGTAAGCGTTATCTTTTCCAAATTACAGCACCTTCATATTTTAATCAAGACTTTCGATTTTTGCATTGGCATCATAGAGGGAGGTGAGCTTCTGCGGCAGTCCCTTAATGATGAAGAAAACGATGATCAGGGTGGCCAGCTTGTCCGGTACATCCACCAGCAGTTCGTCCAGGAAGGAGCCAAGCATCACGGACATACCCTGATTCTGTGTCCAGGCGAAGAGGGCATCGCCCCAGACATTTCCGGTCATGCCGCCCCAGAACAGTACGTTCAGCGGTGTGGAAATCAGAACAGCGGCCAGACCGCCGACCACGGCAGTCAGCAGCGCCTTGGGCAGGTTCTTCATGAAGCCGAGGCGGGCCATGATGCCCACGGCGAGACCGATGCAGAGACTGGTCAGGGCATAGACCAGGGTAACATTGTCACCGGTGGTGAAGCCGAAGATCAGGTTGTTGACAGCACCGCAGATGGCACCGATGATCGGACCGCCGAGCACAGCACCGATGCAGGTACCGATGGAATCCAGCCAGAGGGGCAGCTTCAGTGCGCTGGCGAAGAGCTTGCCCAGGTAGTTGATGCCGATGCAGGCCGGGATCAGCACAATGACGGCAGTGGAAAAGTTGGTTTTGAAAAGCTTGTTCATAACAGATCCTCCCTTTAGAATCCTTCCTTTTGCGAGCGACAAACGATGTTTGCGCATAATCGTTCATCAGTATAGCACAGATTACGTTAAACGACGAAAGAATTACGATTTAATTAAAGCTGTTCCGGAAGGCTTGTCTGCGAAAAACTTTGCTGTTAAGCTATGGAAGCGAAAAACAAGGATAATGTGAGGGTATGGCATATATGAAAATCAGAAAATGGATGACGGCAGCCATGACAGTCTGCCTGCTCAGCGCATGGGCGCCGACAGCATTGGCCGCAGGGCCCGGCGATGCGCTGGAGGTGACGACAGACGCCAGCGCCGCAAGCAGCAGCACGAGTACGAGCAGCACCAGCGACTACTGGAGCGGTTATAAGAACGCGGACGGTACGGATTTTACCTATCTGGAAAAAGGAACGGAAGTTTCGAAATTCCAGAACCAGAATGGAGCCATTGACTGGAAGGCGGCCAAGGCGGACGGCCTGGACTTCGTGATGGTGCGTATTGCCTATGGCTTGACCGAGGACGCCTATTTTGACGAGAATGTGCAGGGTGCGCAGGCAGCCGGCATAAAGGTGGGTGCCTATCTTTGCTCCACAGCGAAGAACATGGACCAGGTGATCGCAGAGGCCAACCTGACGGTGGAGAAGATCAAGAAGTATCAGCTGGCGTATCCGGTGGCCTTTGACATCGAGGTGAATTCCATCCTGTCCGAGGGCGCCACCCCGGCACAGCTGACGGCCATGTCCAATAAGTATTGTGAAATTGTGAAGAATGCGGGCTATACCCCCATTGTTTATGCCAACAAGACCTGGCTCACGAAGTACATGAATGTGGCAGACATTCCCTATGATGTCTGGTTTGCTTCTTATGCAGAGGACAAGGTGTATCGGCCGGTGGCAGGCACCAATACCACCATCTGGCAGTCCAGTGAGAAGGGCACCATCAACGGTATCATCGGAAAGATCACCACGGAGTTCTCCAAGGTGGCCTATGGTGGCAGCACATCCACAACAAGCAGTAAAAGCAGCACAACAAACAGTGCAACAAGCGCAGCAAGTACAACAAGTTCCGGCAGTCAGACAGTGATCGCGAGCAGCGGTCCGGTGGCCCGCAGCAATGAAGCGGTGATCTCCACCGGCGGTCCCACAGCGGTGAATGAGGGATGGAATCAGAAGGCGGACGGCACCTGGAATTATTATGAGAACGGCACAATGGTGACGGGATGGAAGCAGGTGAACAATTACTGGTACTACATGAAGGAAGATGGCAGCATGGCCGCCAACTGGTGTAATGTGGGCGGGACCTGGTACTGGCTGGGCAGCGACGGTGCGATGCGCACCGGCTGGAAGCAGATCAATGGCGTCTGGTACTACATGGACGCAAGCGGCGCGATGCTGCAGAACTGCACCAGCAATATTGACGGCACGGACTATCGCTTTGATGCGAACGGTGCCTGGATTTCACAGTAAGCATGGGGAGGAATGACATGAATCGATTTGGCACGGGCACAATGGCCTGTCTTCTGGCGGCGTTTCTGACAACGCAGCCGGTGCTGGCGGCCAATGTGACGGAGGCGGTATCCGCGCCGGGACAGAGCACGCAGAGTACAGTGAGCACCGCAAACAGTGCAAGCTATGGTGGTGACGGCATCCAGAGCATCGGAGAAACCGCTGAGAATACGAAGGAGCAGGCGCTGCAGGCCGGCAGCACGGCAGTACAGATTTCCAATGTTGCCCAGCCCAGCAATGCGGGCATCAGCGGCTATACGGTCATCGGCAGCTCGGAGCAGAGCAATGTGGACAGCACCATCGGACTGGGCGGTGCCAGCATTACCCTCATCAAGGGAAAGGAAACGGGACAGCAGCTCTGTCTCGTGGTGAAGAGCAGCGACGGCCATCTGCTGGTGGTGGACGGCGGTCTGAAGACCAACGCGCCGTATCTTGCGCAGTATATCCGCGCCAACGGCGGCAGAGTGGATGCCTGGCTTTTGACGCATCCCCATGTGGATCACTGCGGTGCCCTGGCGGTTATGCTGGAGCAGCGGCAAAACGGCAACAGCGAGTACAGTGATCTGTCCCTCGGCGACATTTACTATGGCTTCGCTTCTGAGGATTACTACCGGGCCCACGAGCAGTCCTATCGCATCCCCTTCATTGAGGAGATCGACGGGGCGCTGGCAAGCTATGATGCGTCGAAACTGCATTACAATTCGCCGGCCGGCACCACCATTCAGGTGGGCAATGTGACGGTGCAGATCATGAACCAGGTGTTCCTGTCGGAGGTGGATACCGGCAACAATTCCTCTATTGTATACATGATCACCGTGGGCGGAAAGAAGCTGCTGGTGCTGGGAGATACACCCTATGAGCTGGCGCAGGAGCTCATGAAGAATTACAGTGCGGATGCGCTGAAGGCGGATATCGTACAGATTGCGCACCACGGACAGCACGGCGGTTCTCTGGACTTCTATCGGACGATCAGCCCCCGTTATGCACTCTGGCCTTCCTCGGAAGAGATCTGGGACAAGGTGAGCGAGAGCTATGATGAGAACCAGACCACCTATACGGTGTCACTGACGAAGCACTGGATGGACCTTATCGGTGTAGAGAAAAATTATATTATGAAGGACGGCAACTGGACCCTGAAGTAAGGCGTCTCCCTTCATAGACAAACCATGAAAAAGCGAGTATACTTTGAACAAAGTATGCTCGCCTTTTGGTTCTTGTGAAAAGGGGCGACGAAGGAGTGAAAATATGAAAAAAACAGCATTGGTAGTGATGGCGGCAGGTATCGGTTCCCGCTTTGGCGGCGGCATCAAGCAGCTGGCAAAGTTGGGTCCCCATGGTGAGATCATCATGGATTATTCCGTGCATGATGCACTGGCGGCAGGCTTTGACCGCATCATCTTCATTATCCGGAAGGATATTGAAAAGGATTTCCGGGAGATCATCGGCAACCGCATCGAGAAGGTGGCAGACTGTGACTATGCCTTCCAGGAGATTTCCATGCTGCCGGCAGGTTTTTCCGTACCGGAGGGCAGAAAGAAGCCCTGGGGAACGGCCCATGCTCTGTTGCAGGTGCGGGATCTGGTGGACTGTCCCTTTGCGGTGATCAACGCGGACGACTTCTACGGCAAGGAAGGCTTCCGGCTGCTGCATGAGTACATGGTTAACGAGATGGACGAGACGAAGCCCTACTTCGACATGTGCATGGCCGGTTATATCGTTGGTAATACGCTGTCAGACAATGGCACTGTCAGCCGCGGTGTCTGCAAGATGGGTGCGGAGGGCTGTCTTTCCGCCATTCATGAGACCTATGATATTTCGAGACGTGAGAATGGCGAGATCTGGGGACAGGATATCCAGGGAAATCCGGTGCAGGTGGATGGAGATGCCATTGTTTCCATGAACATGTTCGGACTGCCGCGGCACTTCCTGGATGTGCTGGAGGAGAACTTCCCGGCCTGGCTGCAGACCCATGGACAGGAGCTGAAGTCCGAGTACCTTCTGCCGTCAGAGATTGACAAGCTGATGCAGAAGGATGCGGCCCGGGTGCGGGTACTGAAGGATCATGACCGCTGGTTCGGTGTGACCTATCAGGAGGACCGGGAAATGGTGGAGAAGTCTCTGCGGGCATTGCATGAGGCAGGTGCGTATCCGGAGAAGCTTTTCTGAGATCCGAGAGACGATAAAACAATAAGACAGGAATACGGGACCGAAGACAGGGAATGGCAGTACAGAACAGAGAAACGAGAAAACAGGCGCTGAGAGAGCGGGTGCTGGATGCGGAGACGCTGAAGCAGCAGAGCAGAAGGAGACGACGGCCGCCGGATAGGCGGCTGCAGCGGAGGCTTCTGCTTCTGCTGTTTGTTCTTCTGCTCCTGATTGCCGGAGGCTCCTGGTTCCTGAACCGACAGTATGGGAGCTACAGCCGCAGTTGGATTGTGGACTATACCCAGAATGGCGCGACAGATACGAGCAATGAAAGCTACGAGATTTATGCGGACGGACTCATGAAGGTGACGCGGGACGGTGCCAGCTATATCAATGCAGCCGGCAAAACCGTGTGGAACCAGTCCTATGAGATTGAAACCCCTACCATTTCCGTGAACGGCGAGTATGCCGCCATCGCGGAACAGGGAGGCACCCACATTTACATCATGGGCCCCAGCGGCACCACGGGAGAGGCGGAGACCAGTCTTCCCATCACCAAGGTGGCGGTATCGGCAAAGGGTGTGGTCTATGCCCTGCTGGAGGACTCGGATGCCAGCTATATCGCGGTTTTCTCGAAGGAAGGCAGTGCGCTGGACATCTCCATCAAGTCGGTGTTGGGCGGAGACGGCTATCCGGTGGACATCGCGGTTTCTCCGGACGGCACGGAGCTGATGGCCTCTTTTGCGTATCTGGAGAATGGTGCGCTTCGAAACAAGGTGGTGTTCTACAATCTTTCGGAAGTGGGACAGAGTGCCGGCAGCAACCGCGTGGTTGGCGGCTTTAAGGATGACTTTCAGGGCTATCTTGCGGGACGGGTTCGTTTTTCTGATGATACCCATGCCCAGGCCTTCTATGACGGCGGCGTGGCCTTTTTCTCCACCAAAGTGCTGACCAGTCCGGAACTCACGGCCAATGTGAAGATCAACAATACCATCCTTTCCATTGCCTATGACAAGGACTATGTGGCCCTGATCACCGGCAATGCCCAGGAAAGCAATGCCAGCGCTTCGGACGCCGCAAAGGATGATCCGGATCCCTATCGTCTTCTGGTGTATCGGACAGACGGACGGCTGGTCTTTGATCGGAGTTTTGATTTCAATTACAGCGGCTTCCGGGTGGATCAGAAGCATGTGCTGCTGTATCATGACCAGAAGCTTCGGGTTTATGACATCAAGGGGAAGCTTCGCTATGACGGCGAGGTGGATCTGCCGATCACCACGGCGCGGGTCGGCAGGACGTCCTACGGTTCTCTGAAAACCAGTGTGATGATCGGCAGCACCGGAAAGCTGGAAAGTCTGCTTTTGAAGTGAGGAAAAGCGGAGAAAGGATTGGCAAGGATATGAAAAAATATTGCGCAGGAATTGATGTGGGCGGCACCACAGTGAAATGTGGGCTTTTCACCATCACGGGAGAGCTTCTGGACAAGTGGGAGGTGCCGACGCGCCGGGAAGAGGGCGGTCGTTACATTCTGGAAGATGTGGCTCTTGCGCTGCGGGCGCGTCTGCAGGAGAAAGGCATTGCCCTGACAGAGCTGTGCGGTGCCGGTATCGGCGTACCGGGGCCGGTGGAACCCAACGGTTATGTGCATGTCTGTGTGAATCTGGGGTGGACGGACCGCTATCCCGCAAAGGAGCTTTCGGCGCTTCTGGACGGCCTGCACTGCGAGGTGGGAAATGATGCCAATGTTGCCGCGCTCGGAGAGATGTGGCAGGGCGGCGGCCGGGGTACCCGGGACATGATGATGGTGACCCTCGGCACCGGTGTTGGCGGCGGTCTGATCATGAACGAGAAGATCGTGACCGGCGTACACGGCGCCGGGGCAGAGATTGGCCATATCCATGTGCGTGCCCATGAGAAGGAAGCCTGCAACTGCGGCGGACACGGCTGTCTCGAGCAGGTGGCCAGTGCCACCGGCATCGTGCGGGAGGCGAAGCGAAATCTGGCGGCTTCCGAGGAAGCATCTGCCATGCGCGACTTCGGCGAGAATCTGCAGGCGAAGGACGTCTGTGACTGTGCCAAGGCCGGTGATGCCCTGGCCGTGAAGACATTGGACACCAGCTGTCGTTACCTGGGACAGGTGCTGGCCTCTGTGTCCATGATCGCGGATCCGGCGCTCTATGTCATCGGCGGCGGTGTTTCCAAGGCCGGACAGTATCTCGTTGAACGGATTGAGAAATATTACGACGAATATACGCCGCTTCTGGAGGACCAGAAGAAGGCCGGCATTACCCTGGCTACCCTCGGCAATGATGCGGGTATCTATGGCTGTGCAAGACTGGTTTTAGAGAATGAATAAAAAAGTATACAAGACACTGGAGTTTGACAAGATCCTGGACAGGCTTGCGGAGCATGCCCATTCCCAGGAGGGAAAGCGTCTCTGTCGCGAGCTGGAGCCCTCGACAGACCGCAGTGAAATTGAGAGAATGCAGGATGAGACGGAGGCGGCTGAAAACCGCATCCGTCTTTGCGGCAATATCAGCTTTTCCGGGGTGCGGAACGTGCATGCTGCGTTGAAGCGGCTGGAGCTTTCGGCATCCCTTTCCATTCAAGAGCTTTTGCAGGTTTCCGGCGTGCTGACCGTGGCCGCCAGAGCGAAGGCCTACAGCCGGGATGGCGAGAAGGAAGACGAGGCCGGTGATGCGTTGAGCGCGTATTTCCGGGAGCTGGAGCCCTTGTCCCAGGTGAACCGGGAAATCACCCGCTGCATTTTGTCGGAGGATGAGATTGCAGATGATGCCAGTGCCGGACTCCATGCCGTGCGGAAGAAGATGCATGTGCTGGAGGAGCGGATTCACGGACAGCTGAGTGCCGTTCTGAACGGCTCCCGCCAGATGCTGCAGGAAGCCGTCATTACCATGCGCGACGGGCGCTACTGTCTCCCGGTGAAGGCGGAGTACAAGTCCCAGTTCCCGGGCATGGTGCATGACCAGAGCTCCACCGGCTCTACCCTGTTTATTGAGCCCATCAGTATCGTGCGGCTGAACAACGAGATTCGGGAGCTGGAAGCGGATGAGAAGCGGGAAATTGAGAAGGTGCTGGAGGCCCTGTCCGCGGCGGTTTTCCCCTATTCACGGGAAATCGAGCGGAATACGGAGCTGCTGGCGCAGCTGGACTTCATCTTTGCCAGAGCCAAGCTGGCGGGCAGCATGCATGCCGTGAAGCCAAGCTTTAATGATCGCTACTACATTCATATCAAGGACGGCCGCCACCCCCTCATTGACCCGAAGACGGTGGTGCCCATCACGGTATACCTGGGCGATGCGTTTTCGCTTCTGGTCATCACGGGACCGAATACCGGCGGTAAGACGGTTTGCCTGAAGACCGTGGGACTCTTCCAGCTCATGGGGCAGTCCGGCCTTTTCATTCCGGCCTTCCAGGGATCGGAGCTGGCGGTTTTTGATGAGATTTTTGCGGATATCGGCGATGAGCAGAGCATTGAGCAGAGCTTGTCGACCTTCTCTGCGCATATGACCAATACGGTGCGGATTCTGCAGCAGGCAGATGCCCACAGCCTCTGTCTCTTCGATGAGTTGGGCGCGGGCACGGATCCCACCGAGGGCGCGGCGCTGGCCATGGCGGTGCTGAATTTCCTGCACAACATGAAGACCAGAACCATTGCCACCACCCACTATGCGGAAATCAAGGTTTACGCGCTGTCCACCGAAGGTGTGGAGAATGCCAGCTGCGAGTTCAATGTGGAGACCCTGAGTCCCACCTACCGGCTGCTGATCGGCGTACCGGGCAAGTCGAATGCCTTCGCCATTTCCAAAAAGCTGGGCCTTCCGGACTATATCATCGAGGATGCGAAATCCCGCATCGAAAAAGAGGATGTGAAGTTTGAGGATGTGATTGCCAGCCTGGAGGAAAGCCGCATTACCGTAGAACGGGAGCGGGAAGAAATCCAGCGTTACCGGGCAGAAATCGAGGAATACAAACGGCGGGCGAAGGAATCTTCACGCGGCGTGGAAAAGGGCAGAGACAAGATTCTGCAGAAGGCCCGGGAGGAGGCGGCACAGATCCTCCAGGAGGCCAAGGAAACGGCGGATTCCGTGGTGAAGGAGCTGCGGCGGCAGGAGCAGAACGGCGGTAAGGTGCTGAAGGCGGAGCAGACCCGTACGGCCCTGAACCAGAAGCTGCGGGCTGCTCAGTCGGCTATGGTGAAGGAGCACGTTAAGGGACCGGCACAGCCGCTCTCTGCCAAGAAAATCAAGGTCGGTGACACGGTGAAGGTGCTGTCCATGAATCTGGAAGCCACCGTGTCTACTCTGCCGGATCGGGACGAGATGGTCTATGTCACCGCCGGTATCATCCGGACCAAGGTGAGCATCAAGGACCTGGAGCTGGTGCAGTCTGCCCAGCCGATCGAGAAGTCGGGCGGTAAGGGCAATGCCAGAGGCGCCGGAAAGATCGGTATGTCCAAGGCCATGGGCATGTCGCCGGAGATCAACCTGATCGGTGAAACCACATCGGAGGCACTGCCGGAACTGACCAAGTATCTGGATGATGCTTATCTGGCCCGGCTTCCCCAGGTGCGGATTGTGCACGGACGAGGTACCGGTGCCCTGAAGAAGATGGTGCATCAGGTGCTGAAGAAGAACAAGTATATCGAAGAATTCCGGCTGGGCGAGTACGGCGAGGGCTCAGACGGCGTCACCATTGCGAAATTCAAACGATGAGAGGAGGCGGCAGATGGTGGAAAAGCAGAGAATCCTGATTGTGGATGACGACAGCTCCATTGCGGAGCTGATTGGCCTGTATCTGGAAAAGGAATGCTATGATACCCGCATTGCGGCGGACGGTGAGGAGGCCTTGCAGCTGTTCCCGGAATACAAGCCGAACCTCATTATCCTGGACCTCATGCTGCCGGGCATCGACGGCTATGAGGTCTGCCGCCGTCTGCGGACCAGCTCCCAGGTGCCGGTGATCATGCTGTCGGCCAAGGGCGAAACCTTCGACAAGGTGCTGGGACTGGAGCTTGGGGCAGATGATTACATGCAGAAGCCCTTTGACTCCAAGGAGCTGGTGGCCCGGGTAAAGGCAGTGCTGCGGCGCTTCCAGAACGCGGAGAACAGTCGTCCCAAGGAGGAAATCCGGGCCCAGGGCACCGGTATGGAAGTGCCGGAGCTTTCCCGGAGCGGAAAATATATCGAATATCCGGAGCTTCTCATCAACCAGAGCAACTATGCGGTGATCTACCGGGGAAAGCCGGTGGACATGCCGCCGAAGGAGCTGGAGCTCCTGTATTTCCTGGCCAGCTCTCCCAACCAGGTTTTTACCCGGGAGCAGCTCCTGGATCATATCTGGGGCTATGAGTTTGCGGGGGATTCCCGTACCGTGGACGTGCACATCAAGCGTCTCCGGGAGAAGCTTTCCGGCAGCAAGGACTGGGAAATTGCAACGGTCTGGGGCATCGGTTATAAGTTCAGAGTGGGATAATGAAGAAGTCACTGTTCAGCAAATTGATACTGTCCTATATCGCCTTCGGCATACTGGGCTTTGCGGTCATTGCGGTGCTGTCCTCCAAGCTCACCTATGAGTATCTTCTGCGGGAGCAGGCCAACAACCTGTATTCTGAGGCTACGCTGATTGCCACGACCTACTCGGATTCCGCCAATGCGACGCTCTCCGAGGAGATGATCAATGAGCAAATGAAGGCGGTCTCTGCTTTCCTGCAGGTGGACATCTGGCTGGTGGACCGGGATGGAAACATCATTTCCGATTCAGATCAGGAATGCCACAGTGCGCAAAACATCGAAGATTTTGACCCTACGAAGTTCGGCAGCCAGCGCTATCTGACGGGGGATTTTCACGGCATGTTTTCGGAAGCGGTGCTGACGGTGGCATCGCCCATTACCCGGAAATACAGTACCAGCGGCTATGTGCTGATCCACATGCCGGTGAAAAATATCCTGGAATCTCAGGATGAGATCCTGAACATTGTGTACATCACGGGGCTCATCATCTTCTGTCTTTCCCTGCTCATTCTCCTGGTGTTCTATCACATTGTATACAAGCCTCTGCGGCAGATCACCGAAGGCGCCACCAAGTATGCAGCGGGTGAATACAACTACAAGATTGAGACCCATGCCAGGGATGAGATGGGCTATCTTGCCGAGACGCTGAACTTCATGTCCGACGAGATCGCGAAGGCGGATGACTATCAGAAGCAGTTCATCGCCAATGTGAGTCATGACTTTCGCTCACCGCTCACCTCTATCAAGGGCTATCTCGAAGCCATACTGGACGGCACCATTCCGCCGGAGCTCATGGAGAAGTATCTTCTGCGGTTGATCGCGGAAACGGACCGCCTTACCAAGCTGACGCGCTCCATGTTGCAGCTCAACACCATGGACCAGAAGGGTTTTTTGACCCGTACGAACTTCGATGTGAACCGCATGGTGAAGGATGTCTGCGAAAGCTTCGAGATGAGCTGCCGGAAGAAAAACATTACCTTCGAGCTGGTGTTTGACCAGAAGAAGGAAATGGTCTATGCGGATTATCCCAAGATACAGCAGGTGCTCTACAATCTGGTGGACAACGCCATGAAGTTCAGCACGGGAGATTCCAGCATAGTGATCCGGACGGGGCTCCGGGGCAGCAAGGCCTTCATTTCCGTGAAGGACAGCGGCATCGGCATTCCCAAGAAGGATATCAACAAGATCTGGGACCGCTTCTACAAAACGGATCAGTCTCGAGGAAAGGACAAGCAGGGCACCGGCCTGGGCCTGTCCATCGTCAAATCGATCGTGAATGCGCATGGTGAGAACATAGACTGTGTGTCCACAGAGGGCGCGGGAACGGAATTTACCTTTACGCTTCCGGTGGCACAGGCAGACATAGGATAAAGAGATGTCAGAGAAGAAATACATCAAGGAAAAGATAGTGGGACGGGAAGAGACACCGCGCCGCCGCATCCGGCATTATCTCCGGGTGGCGCTGTCGGCTGTGCTTTTCGGCTGTGTCAGCGCCGGCGTTTTCGCAGCATCGGAGCCCCTTCTGGAGGGGATGCTGCGGAAGGAAGAGACGGAGGCCATCGAATTTGATACAGAACCGGCCGTAGAAAGCACCGAGGCGGTGACAGAGACCGCGTCGGAAGCGGAAAGCGAGGCTTTGGCAGAGGTGGTGCAGTCCGAAATCGAAAATTATAACTTTTCCGTTTCTTCCTATGAAACGCTCATGAACAGCCTGAAGCAGCTGGTGAGCGAAGCGGAGAAATCCTTGGTGGAGGTGACGAAAAAGGTCAGCAGCCGGGATTTTCTGGGTGAAGAATACGCCTCCGAGGACAGCTACTCCGGCATGGTGCTGGCGGTCAGCGGCAGTGAGGTGCTGATTCTGACGCCGCTGGAAGCAGCGGACAATCCGGATTCCCTGGAGGTCACGATACAGCGGGAAAAGAGCTACCCGGCTAGCGTGAAGGCCAAGGATACCCGGGACAGGCTGGCCGTGATCTCTGTGCCCCTTTCTTCTCTTTCTGAGAAGGAGAAGAAGAGCCTGCAGGAAATTCCGCTGGGCAATTCCCGCCTTTTGCAGCGGGGAGATACGGTGGCTCTCATTGGGGCACCGGCCGGGAAGCTGAATTCCTCTGCTTTTTCTTCCGTGGCGTATCTCAGCTACAATGAGACCGCAACGGATCGTACCGTCGAAGACATTACCCTGACAGGACAATGGTCTGCCGGACAGGGTTGCTTCGTACTGAATACCCGGGGCGAGCTGGTGGGCTGGGCAGACAGCAGTGCAACAGAGAGCACGAGCGGATTCTGCCGGATCGCGGGCATTTCGGATTATCTGAAAGACATCGAAAGCCTCAGCAACGGTCGGGAAATCAGTTTCCTGGGCCTGCAGGTGCAGGAGGTCAACGGTGAGCTGGAACAGCAGGGCATCCCGGCGGGCGTCTATGTGCACGGCACCGAGGAGAATTCGCCTGCGTATATGGCGGGGATTCAGAGCGGCGACGTGGTGGTGCGCATCAACGAAGCGGAAGTAAAGACCGTTAGTGACTACGAAAATGCATTGGAAAATACGGCCGTCAATGATACAATAACGGTTACTGTGCTCCGGCAGGGGGGACAGCAGTACACCGAGCTTCCGTTTACGGTGACGGTGGGCACGAGGTAAGAGATGGAGTTTAAGGAGTTTTTTCAACAAAGGAAACAGGAAATGAAATATATTGAGAATTTTCACGATGGTCTCCGGGTTGCCGGGGTGTATCTCGTGAAAACGAAGAATCTGGCGCTGACGAAGAACGGCAAGGAATACATGAATGTGACGCTGCAGGACCGGACCGGCTCTGTGGATGCGAAGGTCTGGGAGCCCAACTCTCCGGGCATCAACGAGTTTGATGTGCTGGATTACGTGTATGTGGAGGGTAATGTCACCGTTTACAACGGAACGAACCAGCTCAGCATTCAGCGGCTCTCCGTGGCCCAGGAGGGGTCCTACGATCCTAAGGATTATCTGCCGGTTTCCGAGCGTCCGCTGGAGGAGATGGCGCAGGAGCTGGGGAAGGATATCCAGTCGGTACAGAATCCCTATCTGCATCGTCTGCTGGAGATTCTCTTCGTGGAAAATGCCGCCTTCCGGAAGGAATTTATGGCGCATTCCGCGGCGAAGTCCGTGCATCACGGCTATGTGGGCGGTTTGATGGAGCATACCCTTTCCGTGACGGCGATTTGTGATTATTTTGCAAAGCATTATCCGGATCTGCACCGGGATCTGCTGGTGACGGCGGCCCTCTGCCATGATATCGGCAAGGTGAAGGAGCTGACCAATTTCCCGAGAAATGACTATTCTGACGAGGGACAGCTGATCGGCCATATCGTGATCGGTTATGAGATGATCATGAATGCGGTACGGGAGATCCCGGATTTTCCGTCGGTGCTGGCAGCAGAGCTGGGACACTGCATTCTGGCACATCATGGAGAGCTGGAGTATGGTTCACCGAAGAAGCCGGCGCTGATGGAGGCGATGGCCCTGTCCTTTGCGGACAATGTGGACGCGAAGCTGGAAACCATGCGGGAGGCCCTGGGCGCAGCGGATCGTTCCGGTAAGTCCAAGGAAAACAACGGATGGATCGGCTTTAATCGTCTGATCGATTCCAATTTGCGAAGAACAAACGGATAATTGTATAGGAAAAAGGGCGCGGCTTGTCCGGGCCCGTTTTTAATATAGGGGCATAGTGCATGAAGAAGAATGAGACATTTGAACTGGAGATCACGGATTATTCCGGCGAAGGATTGGGCATCGGCCGTCAGGACGGCTTCGTCTGGTTTGTGAAGGATACCGTGATCGGCGACCGGATCCTGGCCAGCGCCACAAAGGTAAAAAAGAATTATGGCTTTGCCCGGCTGATGAAAATTCTGACGCCCTCCGAAGACCGTGTAGAGGCAGAATGTGCCCTGGCGCGGCGCTGCGGCGGCTGTCAGCTACAGGAAATGTCCTATGAAGCGCAGCTTAAGTTCAAATCCGAAAAGGTATACAACAATCTTCTGCGTATCGGAGAGATAGAGAAAGAGGTTCTGGACCGGGTTTTTGAGCCGATTGTGGGGATGACAATGCCTTATCGCTACAGGAATAAGGCCCAGTTCCCAATTTCCAGGGATAAATCCGGCAAGCTGATCGCCGGCTTCTATGCGGGCCGCACGCATGATGTGATCCCCTGCGAGGACTGCCTTCTCGGCATTCCGGAGAACCGGGAGATTCTGCGGCGCGTCCTGTCCTGGATGGAGCGGTATCACATTGAACCCTATGACGAAAAAAGCGGCCGCGGTGTGGTGCGGCACGTTCTGATCCGGAAGGGCTTCGCCTCCGGGCAGATCATGGTCTGTCTTGTGGTGAACGTCCGACAGCTGCCGGAACAGGAGGCACTGGTTCGGGATTTGTGCATGAATACAGAGCCGAATGTGGATAAGTTCTTTGGCGCCGAAGACATTACCCAAAGGGACAGTGGGGAAATGTCGGGATTCCGCGGGGTTTTGCATGTGGACAGTCTGAGCTTCAGCATCAACACGGAGCGCAGCAATGTGATCATGGGGCGGGAGATCGTGCATCTCTATGGGCCGGGGTATATCGAGGACGCCATCGGCAGCGTGCGGTTCCGGATCTCGCCGCTGTCCTTCTATCAGGTGAACCCGGTGCAGACGGAGCAAATGTACGGTGCGGCCCTGGAATTTGCGGATCTCAAGGGCACGGAGACGGTCTGGGACCTCTACTGTGGTATCGGCACTATTTCGCTTTTCCTTTCTCAGACAGCCAGAAAGGTTTACGGTGTGGAAATCATCCCGGCGGCCATTGAGGATGCGCGGCAGAACGCGGCGTTGAACGGCATTGAGAATGCGGAATTTTATGTGGGGGCGGCGGAAGCTGTGCTGCCGGAGTGGTATGCCTTGCACCCGGAAGAGAAGATCGATGTGGTGTCGGTGGACCCGCCCCGGAAGGGCTGTGATGAACGTTGCCTCGAGACCATTGTGTCCATGGCCCCGGAGAAGATCGTTTATGTGAGCTGTGATTCGGCCACCCTGGCCCGGGACCTGAAGTACCTCTGCGGCCACGGCTATGCGCTGGAGCGCGTGCGGCCCGTGGACAACTTCTGCCAGACCGTGCATGTGGAGACGGTATGTCTCTTAGTGCGGAGAAATGGTCTACATGTCGACATTGACGTAGATGTGGAGGAAA
>CAVFNN010000016.1:0-46988 GCA_963623925.1 bacterium
GCATCCTATGAATCAAAAAACGCTCCGCGCGGATCGCACTGCGGCGGCAAAGAAACATGTCGCTTTCGCGACCCGCCGCAGGCGGAGAATGTGCCAAGGCACATTCTTTTTTAGATTGATAGATAACAAATGGATTCAGCATTGCAAATGCCGGATTCAATTGTATACAGGATTCAATGCTTACTGCACAGCGGTTTCTTCCGCAGCCGAAGCCTCTGTTGTTGCCGCGTCTTCTGTTGCGGCGTCTGTCGTTACAGTTGTCTCGGTCTCAGTCGCTGCAGCTTCCGTCTCTGTCGTCGCTGCAGCAGTGGTTTCTGCGGTAGTTGTTGTGTCAGCAGCGGCTTCTGTGGTCTGTGCTACGACCTCTGTGAGCTCCGGATCCAGCTCAGCGCCGTCGTCAAAAGCCTCTTCCAGCTTTGTCTCCTCGGTGATGGCGGTTTCGCCGGTCGCCTTCAGGTTAGAAAGATAATCGAGCTTTTTCTTCAAAAGAGAGGACAGCTCTGTACGGATGTCGATCTGCTTCTGCTGCGTGGACTGGAGCTCTGTGAGCTTGTCCTTTGCAGTATCATAGTCGTCGGCCTGTCTGGCTTCCTTAGCGGCGGCACGAAGTGTCTTGTTGCTGCTTCTCTCGGTGGTCAGGGACTGACGAAGGGCCTTGATCTCCTTGGACAGTTCTGCCAGATGATCGCTGCTGCTCTGGGTGATGAGACCGTTCTGCTTCGCGTTCTTCTGGGCTTCCTTAATGGCTGTGGTGAGCTCCTTGCTCTCTGCAATCAGCTCGCTTAAGCTGCTGCGCTGTGCGGACAGCTCTGCGTTGTAGCTGCTGAGTACGGACTTGCCGCTGCCGGCCACGCCCTTGGCTGCGAAAGCACAGGTGCCCTGACTCAGGATCAGCATACCGGTCATTGCCAAAACGCTCAGATTCTTCATTGTCTTTTTCATATTTTTCTCCTTTCGGTGCGGTAGGAACTATCATGTGCTGCACTTGATGATGTCATTATAGGGCGGGCGCGGCCGGAAAAATACGGAAATACTGTGGCAAAGCGAGGACGGACGTTTACGCTTTTATTAAGCAATGTTATGATTGCGTTATAAAGGAGAACGACTATGGGACAGCTGATTTATCTGGTAGATGATGAAAAAAATATCCGTGAATTGATCAAGGCATTTTTGCTGCAGGCGGGCTTTCAGGCCGTTGTTTTTTCGGATGCAGAAGAATTTCTGGCAGCCTGGCGGCAGCAGAAACCGGATCTTGCGGTGGTAGACATTATGATGCCCGGCATGGATGGGCTGGCGCTTTGCCGGATGCTGAAGGCCGAGGAAGCCGGTATTCCCATCATTATCATATCGGCGAAGGATAGCCCCTACGATCGGGTGGTGGGTTTCGGTGCCGGTACCGATGACTATCTGGTGAAGCCCTTTCTGCCGCTAGAGCTTGTGTATCGGATTAAAATGCTTTTGAAGCGGAAGGAAGGAGAGGGGCAGCAGACAGAAGAGACCGCGTCCTGCTGTTCGTTCGGCAGCATTTGCCTGTATCCGGACCGTCATGAAGCCACCCTGCGGGGCGAGCCATTGCCGCTGACGCCGAGCGAGTACGATTTTCTTTACTATATGCTGCAGCATAAGGAGCGGGCGGTGAAGCGGGAAGAGCTGCTCCAGCATGTCTGGTGCACGGAATACCAGCTGGACACCCGGGCCACGGATGATCTGGTGAAGCGACTCCGCCGGAAGCTGCGGGAAAAGCAGTCGGATGTGCGTATCGAAACCGTCTGGGGCTATGGCTTCCGGCTGGCACTGGAAAAGGAGGAAGAATGAAGCGGGGCAGTCTGTTTCGCCGGCTGATGCTGCCGGCGCTTTTTATATTGCTGGTCTTCCCGCTTCTGGCGGGACTGAGCTTCGGTATTCTGGCCCAACGCTATGCGGAGGCCCAGGCGGCCGAAAAACTGATCCGCCTGGAAGAGGTGGTGACGCCCTATGTGAATGAGATCCTGGAGAGTGATTCTGCACTTTCCCCCCGGGAGAAGGTGGGCACCTTTGTCCGCAATGCGGCACCGGCCATTCGACGGATCGACGGTATGGAGGGAAGCGGTCAGATTCTGCTTTTTGCGGCGGCCGGTAAGCTGGTCTATCCCCGGGAAGCAGAAGATCAGGCAGCAGTGGCGCCGCTGACAGAGGTCTGTCAGGCGTATCTCAAAGAAAATGGACAGGGAACCTTTGGGAAAAGCATTCAGCTGGAGACCAGCGAAGGAAAGGCCTATCTGACCCGTATCTTGCGTCTGCCCAACGGTACCAGAGAAATGCAGTATCTCGTCACCTATTGCCCGATTTCGGATGTCGGACTCTGGGTCAAGGCGGCAGAGCATACCGTTCTTTTGATTTCCTTTGCGGCGGCCATGATCCTGGCCGTGCTTTTCTTTTATCACGTCCGGACCATCAGCAGAATGCTGGACCGGCTCTGCCGAGAAACAGAGCGGATCGGGCAGGGCAGCTTCGAACACATTGACACAAAATTTGAGATTGCCGAACTGGAGACATTGCGAAATGCCATGAACCGAATGGCGGAGAAGCTTCGGAAAGCAGAAAGTGCCAAGCAACATTTTTATCAGAACATTTCCCATGATCTGCGGACGCCCCTCATGTCCATCGCGGGCTATGCCCAGGGCATCGAGACCGGGGTATTTGAAGACCCGGTGCATGCCGCGCACATCATATCCGAAGAAAGTATCCGGCTGACGGGACTGATCGAGGGACTTTTGAACCTTTCCCGCATCGAAAGCCGGGAAAATCTGAGATTGAAGTCCCTGTCGCTGCAGAAAATCCTGACAGAAATTTACGACCGCATGAACGGTCTCGCCATCAACAAAGGGATCCGACTCAGTCTGGAAGTGCCGACGGAGCTTCCATCTGTGCTGGCCGACGAGGAGGCTCTGGAGCAGATCATAGAAAACCTGCTGTCCAATGCCCTGCGCTATGCCCATCAGGAAATTCAGATCCGGGCGACATATGAGGGCGACGTGCAAACCGGCACAGAGAAGGGACAGGTGCGACTGGTGATTCAGGATGATGGGGACGGCATCCGGGAGGAGGAGCTGCCGCACCTTTTTGAACGCCATTACAAGGGCAGCGAGGGCTGCTTCGGCTTCGGCCTGGCCATTGCCAACGCCGCTGCTGTGAATATCGGGGCAATGCTTTCGGCGGAAAATGCCGACGAGGGCGGCGCGCTGTTTACACTGCTGCTGCGGTGTTGACACGTTGTAAAGGATTGGCTTATATTTCGCTTAATCATAAACTGAAACGGAGATTAAGAGAAATATAAACGCAAATTTCCTTGAATATGCTGAAAAACAGCATTATAATCTGCTTAATCATAATAAAAATATAGGATTAAGCGAAATATAGAGCGAAATATTTAGAAAAAGGAGCCTTTGCTGTCGCAAAGACTCCGATATGCGGTCTTCCCGCGATCCTTTTAGGCTTTCTCCAGCTGCTTGCGGAACAGGCTCCGGAAAATGAAGCGAACCAGTGGTCCGATGAAGAAGACCTGGGCGCAGAGGGCCATGGGGAAGCAGATCACCGCGAGCTGCAGCCACTGACAGAACCAGTTTGCTGTGAAGCCGTTGTGCAGGAGCGTGGCGAATAAGGTCATGAGGGGCACCATCTGGCAGCAGGTCATGCACTGAATGCTCAGGGTCACAAAGATAGGCAGAGATTCCTTGGGATTCACAAAACGAAAGGCCAGTTTCATGGCATTCTTTGTGATAAAGAAAAACACCAGCAGGAACACCACCACATATTCAACCCACATTTCCTTGATGGCCAGAAGCAGCACCGGATAACTGAGGCCGCCCATGTTCAGAGAAACCGTATAGACGGTCATGCAGTAGACCATGCAGAAGGCCATGAGGGCGGTGAAGACGACACTTTGAAATTTTGTTTTCGGCATAATAAACTCCTTTTTTTAGGGAAACAAAAAAAGACACAAAATACCCGTGGATGGCCACCAGACATAAGCCATACCGATATTTTGTGTCGTTTTTTATTCCGTATTTACTTAACGCCGGATATCATAGCACAGAACAGGAAAGAATGTAAGCGAAAAATGCAGGCTTCATTATTCGCACGATTTCCTGTAAAATCAGAGATCAAAGGAGGAGTTCCCATGACCCTATTGCAAACGACTCTGTGCTACATCGAGAAGGACGACAGCTATCTCATGCTGCACCGGGTAAAGAAGAAAAATGATGTGAACCACGACAAATGGATCGGTGTGGGCGGAAAGTTCGAGCCGGGAGAGGACGCCCTGGACTGTGTGCTGCGGGAAACCCGGGAAGAAACGGGGCTTACGCTGCTGGATCCGAACTATCGGGGCATGGTGGACTTCTATTGCCCGCCCTATCCGGCGGAAAGAATGCATCTTTTCACGGCCACGCGCTTCAGCGGTACGGAAAGTCCTTGCAATGAGGGTGTGCTGGAGTGGGTGCCGAAGGAAAAGATCCCGACCCTGCCCATCTGGGAGGGCGACAAGCTCTTTTTTGAACTTCTGAACCGGAAGGAACCCTTCTTCCATCTGGAACTGTATTACGAGGGCGACAAGCTGCAGCGCGCGATATTGAACGGAGAGACTTGGCAATGAAGAAGGGCAGCTGGCGAAATTCGAAATGCATCACCGCGGTGGTGCTTTTTCTGGCGCTTCTCGAGCTTGGCCTGGTGCTGTTCGGGAACCAGATCCAGATGAACAGCAGCCGTCGTCTGCAGAGCGCCTATGACGAGCAGCTGTCCTACGAGAAGATGGGGGCCCGCCTCAAGGAGAGCTCCGACTACCTCACCAACGAGGTGCGCCTATACGCGGTGACGGGGGACATTTCCCATTTCCGGAACTACTGGAACGAGGCCGAGGTAGACCGGCATCGGGAGGAGGTGATCGAGGAACTCGAGAATCTGCCCCTGCCGAACGGCGAGAAGTGGGACCTGGAGCGGGCCAAGTACTTTTCCGACATCCTTATGCATATCGAGATCAGTGCCATGCGCCTGAAGCTGGAAAGCACGGAGACTGATCTGGATAATGTCTTCGGCACGGAAGTCCCGGCCAACGCCGAAAAAAAAGACGACGCTACTGCAGAAGCAGAAGAGGACAGCGCCGCGCTGCAAAATTGGATACAGTATGCCTTAAGCTATCCCTTGGAGCCGGACTATGACTGCAGTCAGGCGGAAAAGGACAGAAAATCCATCGAAATCCTTTATGCGAGTCCTTACAATACCTACAAGAAGCTGATCGATTCCTATATCGAGCGCTTTCAGACGACCATGAGTGAGCGACTGCAGCAGAGCGTCGTCATCGCCCGACAGGCGGCAGACCGGGCCTATCTTCTACAGACCGCCTGCGGCATCGGAGAAATGGGCATTCTTGTGCTGCTTATTCTCCTGTTCCAGGCCTGGTACATTCGCCCCGTGGTGCGCTACAAGAAACTTATCGAACGCCAGCACGGCAGACGCCGCATGTTTGTGGAGCCGGAGGGCGTCTGGGAGCTGCAGCAGTTTGCCGAGGAGTTCAATGCCTTGTCCGCCGATATGCTGGCGGAGCTCGCCAAGTCGGAAAGCATAGAGAAGGAGCTGATCGAGGCCAAGGGCCGGGCGGAGAAGGCCAGCCAGGTGAAGAGCCAGTTTCTGACCCAGATGTCCCATGAGCTGCGAACACCCTTAAACACCATCTCGGGTTATCTCTACCTTCTGAAGGATACCCGGCTGTCCGGGGCCCAGCGGCGCTATGCCGAGAATATGCAATTGGCTGCCGACATTCTTCTGGAGGAAATCAATGAAATCCTGGACTATGCGAAGCTGGAGGCCGGCCGCATGACCTTCGAGGATAAAAACTTTAACCTCCGCTCCATGGTGGAGGATCTGCAGGCCATGCTGGAAAATGAAGCGGAGCAGCGGGGGCTGCAGCTGATCCGAGATATCCCGGCGACTCTGCCGGAATACCTTTACGGGGATCCCCTGCGGCTGAAGCAGGTGCTCACCAACCTCCTCTACAATGCCTTCAAGTTCACGAAGGCGGGCACAGTGACCCTGGGCATCCGGATTCTTATGGAAGGCGAACGGAAGTGTGTGCTGGAGTTCTCTGTGGAGGACACCGGCATTGGCATCCGCAGGGATCGACAGCAGAGTATTTTCCAGCCCTTCACCCAGGGCGACGGCAGCATTACCCGAAAATACGGCGGCACCGGCCTCGGCCTTCCGATCTGCCGGAAGATGGTGGAGGAGATGAGCCACGGCCAGTATACCCTGCTCCTGGAAAGTGAAGAGGGAAAGGGCAGTCGCTTCTTCTTTGATATGGAATTTGTTTACGGGCGGCCGGAATCCAGGGAACGGAAGCACAGGTCGGGACGGCAGCTGGCAAAGCGACAATTCTCTATCCTCATCGTGGACGACAATGAGATCAATCTGGTGCTGGAGGCGGAGATTCTGCACAAGTTCGGCTATCTCGCGGACACAGAGTCGGACCCGGAGAAGGTGGTGCAGCGGGTCCGGGAAAAGCATTACGACATCATTTTCCTGGACATCTCCATGCCGGTGCTCAGCGGCTATGATCTCGCGGCGCTGCTGCGACAGCTGCCGGGCGGGGAGCGGCTTGTGCTGATTGCTCTGACTGCGAATATCGGCTCCGAGGTGGAGGAGAAGCTGCAGGCCGCGGGGATGAACGACTATCTCACGAAGCCCATTCCCATTCCCCGGCTGCAGGAATTACTCGAAAAGTACACGGAGGAAGCGGCGGTTTACCAGGGGACATTGCCCGCGGCAGAGAGCGGTGACGACGTCATTGACCTTCCGCAGCTGGAAAGCCAGTTTGGCGGCGACCGACAGGCAGTACGGGAGCTCTTCGACATTTTCCTGGAGGATAATGTCGGCTTTCCGGAGCGGCTGGACCGGGCCCGGGAAACGGGTGATCGGAAGACCCTGGAGGAGGAGCTGCACCGACTGAAGGGCGTCAGCGGAAACCTGCTTTGCCGAAAGCTGGAGGCTGCCGCTGCCCGGGATCTCGCGGACCTGCGGGACGGAAGGGCATGGGAGACGGCGGTGTTGTATGAGGCTTTGGAAGAGGTGCTGGAAAGGATGCGGCAGTATGCATAGGAGGATAGGATGTACAAAGTTCTGATTGTGGAGGATGATCGCACCAACCGGATGTTCTATCAGAAGCTCGGTGTCTGGCAGCAGGAGGGCTTCTGCATCGCGGCGGAGGCCGGGAACGGCAGAGAGGCACTGGATTTACTGGAGACGCAGGACTTTGACGTCTTCCTCGTGGACGTCATGATGCCGGTGATGAACGGTCTCGACTTTCTTCGGGAGCTGAAAAAGCGAGGCTGCGGCGGCATCCGAATTATTGCCAGCAATTACAATGAGTTTGACTATGTGCGGCAGGGCATGCAGTTGGGCGCCAGCGACTATTTATTGAAGCCGGTGACGGAGGAGGCGCTGGGAGAATGCCTGCAGAACATCCGGCAGGAGCTGGAAATGGACCGGCTGCCGGCACTCACGGAACGGATTTTCCGGGACTGCGGGGCGGATGTTTCCGCCGGCTTTGTGCAGAAGCTGATGGCGTATTTTGAGACACATACCGACATAAATTTAAGTGATATATCAGAAGAATTTAAGCTGAGCCCGGACTACTTCGGACGGCTTTTCAAGCGGCAGATGGCAGAAAACTTCAATGCCTTTGTGCTCCGCTACAAGATGGAATATGCCCGCTGCCTCTTGTCGGAGACGGAGGACAGGGTCTATGAGATCAGTGAGAAGCTTGGGTATAAAACAGCGGACTATTTCACGAAACTTTTCCGGGAATATACCGGGATGACCCCGGTGCAGTACCGGAAAAACCTGGAAAATCAGGGATAGGACGGAATTTTTGGGTAAAAAGCCGGAAAAATCCGGTTGTCGTTTCAAAAATCCCGTGGTATCGTATCCGCATCAGACAGAGAGACGGCAAGGGAGTCGATTTCCGAAAGGAAACGACTCCCTTGCCGTCTTTGTTGTATGAGAAAGGAGGACAGAAGTGGACAATTACGTCATCACCATTGCCAGAGGCTTCGGCAGCGGCGGCAAGGAAATCGGCATCCGGCTTTCCCAGAAGCTGGGCATCCCCTGTTACGAAAAGCAGATCCTGCAGATGGCATCGGAGTACAGCGGCATCAGCGAGTCCCTGTTTGTGAAATCAGATGAGAAGCTGAAGGGCAAGAAATTTGCCATGGCCCTGAAGATGTTCCCGAACATCAACCGGATCGCGGAGCCCAGTCAGCGGGACTTCGTTTCGGATGTGAATCTCTTCAACATTCAGGCGAAGATCATCCGGGAGCTGGCGAAGACAGAGTCCTGCATCATCATCGGAAAATGTGCCAACATGATCCTGCGGGATGAACCCAATGTGGTCAGTGTCTATGTGGAGGCCCCCAGAAAGGCCTGCCGGGCAGCGGTTATGGAACGTCTGGATGTGACGAAGCAGGAAGCGGATCAGATGATCTACCAGACCGATAAGTATCGTTCGGATTACTACAATTATTATACCGGCGGTGGGAAGTGGACCGATCCGGTGGCCTATGACATGACACTGAACAGTGAGCGTCTTGGCTACGATGAATGTGTGGATCTGATCTGTTACTACAAGGATCGGAAAATGGCACTTCTGAAGGAAAAGCAGGCGGCATCCTCCGAGGCCTGAAAGGCAGGGAGTAGGTAACCGGAAACACAGAGCGAGAGAAAGAGGAGAAATTATGAGAAAGACATGGGCAAAGCTTACAGCAATGGCGGCAGCGTGTGCAATGGCTGTTTCCATGACAGGCTGCGGCGGCAGCAGCAGCGGCAGCAGTGCAGACAGCACAGGCGCAGCGGACAGCAGCACAGCAGCGGCAGCGGATTCTGAGGGCGGTACCGTTACCGTCGGACTGCTGCATTCCCTGACCGGCTCCATGGCCATCAGTGAGGGCTCCGTGCGGGACGCTGAAGTACTGGCCATTGAGGAAATCAATGCAGACGGCGGTGTGCTGGGCAAGCAGATCGAGTACATCGAAGAGGATGGTGCTTCCGAGCCGTCCACCTTTGCCACCAAGGCAGAAAAGCTGCTGGGCGAGGATGAGGTAGCCACCGTATTCGGCTGCTGGACTTCTTCTTCCAGAAAGGCCGTGAAGCAGATCTTCGAGGATTATGACAATCTTCTCTGGTACCCGGTACAGTACGAGGGCATGGAGTCCTCCGATAATATTGTATACATGGGCGCCGCACCCAATCAGCAGATCGTACCGGCCATTGAGTACCTGCTGGATGAGGGCTACAGCCGTTTCTTCCTGATCGGTTCCGACTATGTCTTCCCCAGAACCGCCAACATGATCATCAATGCCCAGATCGAGGCAGCAGATGGTGCTGAGGTTGTGGGTGAGGAATATGCCGCTATGGATCAGACCGAGTTCTCCTCCATCATTACAAAGATCGAAGAGGCAAAGCCGGATGTGATCATCAACACCCTGAACGGTACCGGCAACGTTTCCTTCTTCAAGCAGCTGGCCGACAGAAACATCAGCTCTGACGACATCATGTCCATGTCCTTCTCCATCGCAGAGGAAGAGGTAGCCACCATCGGCGCTGACATCCTGAAGGGCAACCTGGTTTCCTGGAACTACTATCAGACCACAGACACCGAGAAGAACAAGGAATTTGTGGCAGCCTATAAGGCAAAGTTCGGTGAGGATCGCGTGACATCTGATCCGGCAGAGGCAGCTTATGATGCTGTATACATGTGGAAGGCAGCCTGTGAGAAGGCCGGCAGCTTCGACACAGACGCTGTGAGAGAGGCTCTGGGCGGTCTCAGCATTGAGGCACCGGAGGGTACCATCACAGTCAACGGTGAGAATCAGCACATTTCCAAGCCCGTCAGAATCGGACAGGTGGCAGACGACGGCCTCATCTACGAGGTTTCTTCCACAGACAGCCCGGTGGAGCCGGATCCGTACCTCAGCACCTATGACTGGGCAGTGGCAGCCGGTGTACAGCCGATCGAGTAAGACGGCTTAGAAGCAGCAGGAGGGAGAACATGATCAATCTCATTTTTAACGGCCTGAGCCTGGCGTCCATCATCCTGTTGGCGTCCCTGGGCCTGGCCATCACCTTTGGCCTGATGCGGGTCATCAACATGGCTCACGGCGAGTTTATGATGATCGGTGCCTATACCACTTATATGGTACAGGGATTTTTCCAGAAAAACATTTCGAAGGACGCGGGAGATATCGGCTACTTTGTCTCAATCCTGGCTGCATTTGCGGTTGCTTTTCTGATTGGTTCACTTCTGGAGACCCTCGTGGTCTCCAGACTCTACGGCAGAGAGATCGACAGTCTCCTGGCCACCTGGGGCGTCAGCCTGATCTTTCAGCAGGGTGCCCGTACCATTTTCGGTACCCAGGGTGTGCTGGTGACCACACCGAAGATCCTCTCCGGCAGCATCAAGGTGGCAGGTACCAACCTGTCCCTGACAAGACTTTTCATCATTGCCCTCGTGGGACTCTGTCTCCTGATGGTCTGGGTACTCATGTACAAGACCAATTTCGGCAGGAAAATGCGGGCGGTTATGCAGAATCGATCCATGGCTCAGTGCATGGGCATCAATTCCCGAAGAGTCGACAACCTGACCTTCGCCATGGGCTCCGGCCTGGCCGGCATTTCCGGCTGTGCCATTGCATTGCTCGGTTCCATTGATTCCACAGTCGGACAGAACTACATTGTGAATACCTTTATGGCCGTCGTACTCGGCGGTGTGGGCAAGCTTCTCGGCACTGTGCTCGGTTCCGGCATCATCGGCTTCTCCAGCATTGGCTTCGAGACCATCACATCCTCTTCCATTGCGAAGGCGATCGTATTGCTCATCATCATTGTTTTCCTGCAGAAGAAACCCCAGGGACTGTTTACCGTACGCAGCAGAGCGCTGGATGAATAAGGAGGTGCAAAAATGAAGAAAATAAGCGGCAGCAATCTTTGTTTTGCCCTCATTGTTCTGGTGCTGGCCCTGATGCCGGTGCTCCTCCTGAACGGTGTGGTGAAGAGCACCACAGTGCTTTTCCTCGGAAAGTGTACCGCTTTCGCCATCGTGGCCATCGGCCTGGATCTCATCTGGGGCTATACCGGTATCCTGAGCTTAGGACACGGCCTCTACTTCTGCCTGGGCGCCTACGGCATGGGCATGTACCTCAAGATGGTGCAGACCAACGGCAAGATCACGGACTTCATGCAGGTGGGCGGGCTCACCCAGCTTCCGCTGATCTGGAAGCCTTTCCTGAGTCTTCCGGCAACATTCCTCATGATTCTGCTGGTTCCTCTTGCGGTTTCCGGTCTCATCGGATATTTTATCTTTAAGAACAGAGTCAGAGGTGTCTACTTCTCCATCATTTCACAGGCACTGACCTGGGCAGCGTATTCTATCTTCATTGCCCTGTCACCCTATACCAATGGTAATGTCGGCATCAGCCAGATTCAGTCTCTCCTCGGCAGTCTTCGTGGCGAGAAGAATCAGGGAAATCTGATCGTGCTCTTCTATGTGGCCCTGGCTTTCCTGGTGGTGATTTACGGACTTTCTGCTTATCTGGTGCATACCAAGTTCGGTAAGCTCCTCATTGCCATCCGGGACGGAGAGAACAGAACCTATTTCTCCGGCTATCGGGTCAGCAGCTTCAAGAACTTTATTTATGCGGTATCCGCGGTTTTTGCAGCCATTGCAGGCGCGCTTTTCGTGAACTTCAACGGCTCCATCACACCGACGCAGATGTCCATCAGCTACTCCATCACCATGGTGATCTGGGTGGCCATCGGCGGCAGAGGCACCCTCATCGGTGCGGTGATCGGCGCCTTCCTCATCAACCTTTGCGAGTATAACCTGAGTTCCGGCAGCATGGCGGAGAGCTGGCAGTACATCATCGGCCTTCTGTTTGTCATTACGATTCTGTTCTTTAAGGGCGGTATCGTGGGCATTGTCCGGGATCAGATTCCGGCACTGCTGAGCAAGCTGAAAAACAGCAGCAATGCAAGAGGCAAGGGACAGGCAGGTATGGCAGCAGCGGAGAAGGGAGCGGCATAAAATGGCGGACGCAAATACGGTTCTGAAGATCAAAAACATTTCCGTGGTTTTCGACGGCTTCCAGGCCCTGACGGATGTGAATGTCAATGTGAAGCGCAACAGCATTCACTTCTTCATCGGTCCCAACGGTGCCGGAAAAACCACCTTGCTGGACATCATCTGCGCGAAGACCAAGCCCACCGGCGGCAATGTGAGCTACTATCCCCTGCACGGCGATAAGCAGCGGCTCACCGGCATGCCGGAGTACAAGATTGTCAACAGCGGCGTGGTACGGAAGTTCCAGGTGCCTTCGGTTTTTGTGAACCTGACGGTTTACGAGAACATGGAGCTGTCGCTGAAGGGCAACAAGGGCGTATGGCAGTCCATCTTCCACAAGACCACAAAGGATGAGGCGGAGTGGATTGACACCACACTGGAGAAGGTGGGACTGAAGAGCCGGAAGAACATTCCGGCGGGATCCCTGGCCCACGGCGAGAAGCAGTGGCTGGAGATCGCCATGCAGCTGGTGCAGCGGCCGGAGATTATCATGCTGGATGAGCCGGCAGCCGGTATGGGTAAGCCGGAAACCTTCCGTACCGGTGAACTGCTGAAGGAGATCAAGAAGGAAAGCACCATCATCGTGGTGGAGCATGATATGGATTTCGTGAAGCAGATCGCGGATTGTGTGACCGTTCTCCATGAGGGCAAGGTTCTGATGGAGGGCGATGTGCACGAGGTGCTGGCGGACAAGACCGTACAGGCGGTATATCTGGGAAGAGGTGGTGAGAGAAATGCTTAAGCTGGAAGGACTGGATGCCTATTACGGTGAGAGCCGGGTGATTGACGGCCTGAGCCTGCAGGCAGAAAAGGGAAAGATCACATGCCTCATCGGCAGAAATGGTGTGGGAAAGAGCACGACGCTGAAGAGCATCATGGGGCTTGTGAAGACACCCGCCGGCAGAATTCTTCTGCAGGACAAGGACATCATTAAGATGAAGACCTATGACCGGGTAAAGCTGGGCATCGGCTATGTACCCCAGGGCAGAGACATTTTCCCGCAGATGACGGTGCAGGAAAATCTGGAGCTCGGACTGCAGGCCATCGGCGGCAGAGGGAAGGTGCCGGACTATATTTACGACCTCTTCCCGATCCTGCCGAAGTTTGCGAAGCGTAAGGGCGGCGACCTCTCCGGCGGACAACAGCAGCAGCTGGCCATCGCCCGGGCCTTGGTGGCCAATCCCAACATTCTCATTCTGGATGAGCCCACAGAGGGCATACAGCCTTCCGTGATCCAGGATATCGGGGATGCGATCCGGCGGGTCAACAAGGAACTGGACATCACGGTATTTATTGTTGAGCAGTATCTGGAGTTTGTGCTGGGCATTTCTGACGCCCTCTATGTCATGGAGAAGGGACAGGTAGTACTGTCCGGCAAAACCAGCGACATGGATCCGGCTGAGGTACAGCGCATGATGACAGATTAAGCAATAGGCAAGGAGAAAGGGAAAATCCGGAGGGGTTTTCTCTTTTTCCGTCGTTTTAGAAAGAGAACAGGAGGCAGGAAAATGCGGTTAACACCAAGGGAAACAGATAAGCTGATGCTTCATCTGGCCGGTACGCTGGCAAAGGAAAGAAAGGACAGAGGGCTGAAGCTCAACTATCCGGAGGCCATTGCCTATATCAGTGCGGAGCTACTGGAGCTGGCGAGAGACGGCCATACGGTGACGGAGCTCATGAGCATGGGCGCAGAGCTTCTGAAGGCGGAGGACTGTATGCCGGGCGTGCCGGAGATGATCCCGGAGATTCAGGTGGAGGCCACCTTCCCGGACGGCACAAAGCTGGTGACGATCCACAATCCCATCTGTCCCGCCGGCGATCTGGTGCCCGGTGAACTGCTGGTGGAGGATGGTGAGCTGGAGCTGAACCGCGGCAAGGATACCGCTGAGATCGAGGTCACCAATACCGGAGACCGTCCCATTCAGGTGGGCTCTCATTTCCATTTCTTTGAGGCCAACAAGGCGCTGCGCTTTGCCCGGACCCGGGCTTATGGCATGCGTCTCGACATTCCGGCCGGCAATGCGGTGCGTTTTGAGCCGGGTGAGACCCGTCGGGTGCAGCTGGTGGAGATCGGCGGCAGCCGGGAGGGCTATGGTCTCAATGGTCTTGTGGAAGGATCCTTGGATGATCCGGCACGGAAGGCAGCAGCACTGAAGAAGGCGGCAGAGAAGGGCTTTCAGGGGGTAGAAGCAGATGAATAAGATCAGCAGAAAAAAATATGCAGATATGTATGGCGCCACCACAGGAGACCGGATTCGCCTGGCGGATACCTCGCTGATCCTCGAGGTGGAGAAGGACTATGCGGTTTATGGTGAAGAGCTGAAGTTCGGCGGCGGAAAAACTGCCCGAGACGGCATGGGCCAGTCCTGCCGGGTGCGTGACAAGGACTGCCCGGATCTCGTGATCACCAGTGCGGTGATCGTGGACTACTGGGGCATCGTGAAGGCCGATGTGGGCATCAAGGATGGTAAGATCTGCGGCATCGGCAAGGCCGGTAACCCGGATATCATGGACGGCGTGGATGAAAACCTCATCGTCGGTGCCGGTACCGAGGTGATCGCCGGTGAAGGTCTGATCCTCACCGCCGGCGGATTGGATACCCATATCCATTTCATCAGCCCGACCCAGGTGGAAACCGCCCTCTACAGCGGCATCACCACCATGATCGGCGGCGGTACAGGTCCGGCGGACGGCACCAATGCCACCACCTGTTCACCCGGTGCGTTCAACATTGAAAAAATGCTGGAGGCGGCAGAGGAGCTGCCCATGAACTTCGGTTTCCTGGGCAAGGGAAATTCCTCCGATCTGGCAACCCTGGAGGAGCAGATCGTGGCCGGTGCCTGCGGTCTGAAGCTTCACGAGGACTGGGGGTCCACACCGGATGCCATTGACCACTGTCTGACGGTCTGCGACAAGTATGATGTGCAGGCAGCCATTCACACCGATACCCTGAACGAGGCGGGCTGTGTGGAGGATACCGTGGCCGCCTTCAAGGGAAGAACCATCCATACCTACCACACCGAGGGTGCCGGCGGCGGTCATGCACCCGACATCATCCGGGCAGCAGCCTTCCCGAATGTCCTGCCTTCCTCCACGAACCCCACCATGCCCTTCACCCGGAATACCCTGGATGAGCATCTGGACATGCTGATGGTTTGTCATCACCTCGATAAGAACGTGCCGGAGGATATTTCCTTCGCCGATTCCCGCATCCGTCCGGAGACCATTGCGGCAGAGGACGTGCTCCATGACATGGGCATTTTCTCCATGATGAGTTCCGATTCCCAGGCCATGGGCCGTGTGGGCGAGGTCATCACCCGGACCTGGCAGACTGCGGACAAAATGAAGAAGCAGAGAGGCGCTTTGCCGGAGGACAGCGAGAGAAACGATAACTTCCGTATCCGCCGTTATGTGGCGAAGTACACCATCAACCCGGCCATCACCCATGGCGTGTCCCAGTATGTGGGCTCCGTCGAGGTCGGCAAGATGGCGGATCTCGTGCTCTGGAATCCCCGTTTCTTCGGTGCGAAGCCGGAGATGATCATCAAGGGCGGCTTCATCATCGCGTCGAAGATGGGCGATGCCAATGCTTCCATCCCGACACCGGAGCCGGTGGTCTATACAAATATGTTCGGCGCATACGGCTTGGCCCGGAGCACGACCTGTGCTTCCTTCGTTTCCAAAGCGGCTCTGGAGAACGGCATTAAAGAGCGTCTGGGCCTGAAGCGTCAGGTGCTTCCGGTGAGCCACTGCCGTGACATCGGTAAGAAGGATATGAAGAACAATGATGTCATCGCAGATATCCAGGTGAACCCGGAGACCTATGAGGTGCGGGTAGATGGTGAGAAGATTACCTGTGAGGCAGCAGAGGAGCTGTCACTGACACAGCGCTACTTCCTGTTCTGATCTGAGGAGGCATTATGCGGATCAATGAAATACTGGGAAATCTGCAGGATTTTCCCCTTACGGGAAGACGCGTGGACACGGTCTCTCTGGAATGGTTTGAACTGGAGAAAAAATTGCTGCGGAAGACCTCGGCCGAAGGCGAGGAGCTGGGCATTCTGGTGGAGAAGCCCCTGCAGAACGGAGACGTTCTGTATGCCGATGACGAAAAAGTTATCGCGGTGCAGCAGCTGCCCTGTACCCTGACGGTGACACCGGTGGACAGTATGCAAAAAATGGGACGCCTCTGCTTCGAGCTTGGCAACCGGCATCTGTCCCTGGCCATTGAAGAGGATCGTGTGACGGTGATTTACGATGCGCCCACCTTCCTGTACCTTCAGAAGCTGGGCTTTGCGCCGGAGAAGCAGGAAGGCCTCTTCACTCACTACACCGTGTGTCATGGTCACAGCCACGGGGATGATGGTCATACGCATTCTCATGACGGCGAACACAGTCATGCGCATGAACATGGACACGCGCATACCCACAGCCATGATGGCGCACATGAACACACGCATCACCATGACCACGATCATGCGGAAGGGCACTGCCATGGATAAGGAGCTCGGCTTCCTGCACATATTGCAGAGTGTGGATGCCTTTTTCCCCATCGGTGCGTTTACCCTGTCGAACGGTCTGGAAAGCTATGTGACGGAGGGATGGATCACCTCCCCGGAGACCCTGCAGGAATACCTGCAGGGCTTCCTGTATGCCTTTCCTTACCAGGACCTGGGGCTTTTGCAGCTGGCCTTCACCCACGCAGAGGATCCCGCGTACATCGCGGAACTGGATGCCGTGGCCGGGGCCATGAAGCTGCCCCGGGAGGTACGGCAGGGAAGCCAGCGCATGGGAAAACGGCTGCGCAAGGCCCTGGAGAAGATGGAGGTGCTGTCACCGGCGCTGCAGGAATACCGGGAGGGCTACCATCCCATCGTGTTGGGGCTCTACGGAAGATCCTGGGGCATCGATTGTCGGCAGCTTCTCATGATGTACGGCTACGGGGTGATCTCCGCTGTGGTCAACAATGCGGTGAAGCTGGTGCCCCTCAGTCAGCTGGAGGGACAGCGGGTATTGCATGAATGCCTGCCGCTCCTGCAGAAGGCGGTGGAGACGGCCATGGAAGTCAGTATAGAAGAGCTGGGGATTTCCGCTGCCGCAAACGACATTCACTGTATGCGGCACGAGAGACTCTACAGCCGGCAATATATGTCCTAGGGGACGAAAGAAGGGAGTAAAGAAATGTCTTATGTCAAAATCGGTGTCGGGGGCCCCGTGGGCTCCGGCAAAACGGCACTTATCGAGCGTCTGACCCGGAAAATGTCGAAGGAATATTCCATCTGCGTGGTGACCAACGACATTTACACAAAAGAAGATGCGGAGTTCCTCATCAAGAATTCGGCTCTGCCGGCGGAGCGCATTGTGGGCGTGGAAACCGGCGGCTGCCCCCATACCGCCATCCGGGAGGACTGCAGCATGAACCTGGAGGCCGTGGAGGAAATGGCAGAAAAATTTCCGGATGTGGAAATTATTTTCATTGAGAGCGGCGGCGACAATCTGTCCGCAACCTTCAGCCCGGACCTCGCAGACGTAACCATTTACGTCATTGACGTGGCCCAGGGAGAGAAGATTCCCCGGAAGGGCGGCCCCGGCGTGACGCGCTCCGACCTGCTGGTCATCAACAAGACGGATCTGGCCCCCATGGTCGGCGCCAGCCTGGAGGTGATGGCCCGGGATTCCGAGAGAATGCGGCAGGGCCGCGACTTCCTCTTCACCAATCTGATGCAGGGCGACAGCGTGGATGCGGTCATCGACTGGATCAAGAAAAACGCACTGCTGGAGGGCGTCTAAGTCATGGCTTCCGCATTCAGACTGACTGTGGGGCATGACCCGGTCCGGGACAGGTCCTTTCGGGAGGCCGCTTATTTTACGGCCCCCATCAAACTGGGAGAACCCCGGACGGAGGGCAAGCGACTGCAGCTCATGCTCATGATGGCGTCTGCCGGTATCCTGGCGGGGGATAGCTTTTCCTACGACATCCGTTGCCGAGCGGGGGCCCGCAGCCTCATCACGGAGCAGTCCTACACCAAGCTCTTTGATATGGGCGAGGCGGGACAGGCGAATAGGGTAATGTCGGTGGCGCTGGAAGAGGGGGCTTCCCTCTGGTATCGTCCCTGCGCCATGGTGCCTTTTCGGAACAGCGACTTCCGGGGAAAAACCGAGATCCGCATGGAAAAGGGCAGCGAACTGCTGTGGACCGACATTTTCACCGCCGGACGTGTGGGCATGGGCGAGCGCTTTCTGTTCCGTCACTATGAAAATCTACTGCGGGTGTTTTATGACGGCGAACTGATCTGGCATGACCGGACCCTGCTGAAACCGGCAGAACTCGCCATGGAAAACTGCTATTTCTACCGGGACTACACCCACCAGGGCAGCTGCTTTTACTGCGGCAGCGAGGCCGCAGAGGAGCGGATCCTCAATATGGATTTTTCGGATCCCCGCTATGGGCGCATCTATGCCGGTGTGACCCGGGCCCGACGCGGTGTCTGCGTCCGGGTACTGGCCACCCAGGCCCAGGATATCGAAGAATTGTTTTCGGAGATACAGGGTAAAATATAAGAGAATTTTGCCAAAAAAGAAGACCTTGTGAAAACAAGGCCTTCTTTTTTAGTGCCGTTTTTCGATCCGTCGCAGTCGTGCCCGGTACTCTGTTGGTGTAACGCCGTAGAGGCTGCGGAAGCTTTTCAGGAAGCTGCTGTAATTGCTGAAGCCGCTGTCGTTACAGGCGTCCAGTACGCTGTCGCCCAGCGCCAGGGCATTGCGGCAGTGCTGCATGCGCAGGTTGGTGAGGTAGCTGTGGACACTCTCCAGCGTGTATTCCTTGAAAACCCGAGACAGATGCTCCCGGCTGGTATAGGTATATTTTGCCAATTGACTGACCGTCAGGTTGGGATCGGTGTAGTGGTTTTGCAGGTAGGCCACGGCCCGGGTCACGAGCTCGTTGTATGCACCGGGCGCTGCACTGTCCTGGTGCATCAGCTGATGGTCCAGGAGCAGGAGCAGCTCGGAAATTTCGCAGTCCAGTATGGAGCCCCGGATGCTGTCATCAAGGCGGCAGCTGTGCCCCAGCCGTTCCAGAAGGCCACGGATGTCCCAGCGCGCAGTGGCTTCTGCATCCAAAATCACGAGCTTCTGCTGCCAGCTGTTTTTGCTGAGACCCGTCATGAGACTGATCCGGTTCCACAGGGCGGCATTGATCTGTACCACGATGCGGTCGGATACGGAATCCGTGACATGAAAGAGGCCGGAGTGGTATATGCCGGACGGAAAGAAGATAAGTTCCCCGAGCTGCAGGTCGAAGATGCTGCCGCCGATGGAATAACGCACAACACTGCCGCGGACCGGCAGGATCAATTCGTAGTAGGGGTGCGAGTGCACCACGGACTGGACATTTTCGATATTGGTATAGAGGCTCACGGTCACCTGCCCATTCTGCAGGGCGGCACCGGCGGCCTCCTGGGTCAGAATGGAATCCACATAATGGGGCATACTGTTCTGCATCATCAGAAATTCCTCTTTTCTTCGTTTTCGATGGGATTGTACACGGATAAATACAGCATATCACGTTTTGCGAGATTTGCAGCACAAAAGCATAGGAAAATTGACTAGGATATTGTTAGTATATGGACGATTGAGCGACGGAATGCACAGACGTGCACAAAAATAGAAACGCGTAATTGTGCATTATCTACAACTGCGTCTGACGGCTGGCATAATGAACATGTCATGCACAAAAAATGAAGGGGGATAATCTATGAAAGTGTGTTACACAGGCGGTGCGGTGCGGGACTGCGGCGGCTATTATTCTGTGGAGACCAATGCCGCAGAGCTTCGGATTTGGTTTCTGACGGATGACATTCTGCGCATTCGTGCCGGATTTGACGGGGACTGGGACGAAGCTTCTTACAGTCTGACCATGACGGCCTGGGACTCCCGCACGGATGAACTGATGAAGGATTGCCGGAAGCGGGTAAGGCCCGCAGCAGCCGTGCTGACCGAGGGAGAGCAGCAGGCGGTGCTGCAGGGAAACAGACTGAAGGTGGTGATCGAAAAGAAGCCCTTCCGCGTACTGGTCTATGACCGGGATGGCAGTCTCCTGCATGCGGATATTCCGGACCTTGCCTACCGGGAGGACAGCAATCACCGTCGTATCCACGCAAGCCAGATCGAAGCGGATGACTGCTTCTATGGCTTTGGTGAAAAGTCCGGCGAAATCAATAAGGCGGAAAAGTTCATGAACATGGCGCCCGGCGATGCCATGGGCTACAACGCCAAGGAGACAGATTCACTGTACAAGCACATCCCCTTCTACATTCGCCTGAATCGGGGCACGAAGCAGGCGGTGGGATATTTTTACCACAATACCGCAGAGTGTGACTTTAACATGGGACGGGAAAAGCGCAATTACTGGCATCGCTACTCCACCTACCGCACCGATGCGGGTGACATCGATCTCTTCCTGATCGCCGGTCCTTCGATCCGGGACATCATCGAGCGTTATACGGATCTCACCGGCAAGAGTGTGCTGCTGCCGAAGGCGGCACTCGGGTACCTCGGCAGCTCCATGTACTATCCGGAACTTCCGGAAAATTCAGATGACGCAGTGCTGGACTTCATCGACACCACCCGGGAGGAGGAGATTCCCGCGGATGGCTTCCAGCTGTCCTCCGGCTATTGTGCGGTGGAGACCGAGGAAGGCATCAAGCGCTGCACCTTCACCTGGAACCAGAAGCGTTTCAAGGATCCGGCAGACTGGTTCGCACAGATGGAGAAGCGCGGCATCGTGGTGTCTCCCAACATTAAACCCGGCATGCTGCTGGTGCATCCCCTTCTGGCGGAAATGAAGGAAAGGGGCATGTTTATGGCGGCCTCCGACGACAACGAAGGCGTGGACGGCCTGGCAGTGGGCACCTGGTGGGGTGGCCCGGGACTCTTCGTGGATTTCACGAAGGATTCGACCCGCCGGCATTGGAAGCAGTACATCAAGGATGCGTTGCTTCAGTATGGCTGCCGCTCCATCTGGAATGACAACTGTGAGTACGATTCTCTGGTGGATAAGGACGCGAAGGTTTGCTTCGAAGGCAAGGGCAGCACCATCGGCACCATGAAGCCGGTGATGAGCAACCTCATGTGTCAGCTGTCCAATGAAGCCATTGAGGAGTATGACCCGGATCGCCGTCCCTTCTCGGTTTGCCGTTCCGGACATGCCGGTATTCAGCGCTATGCGCAGGTTTGGGCGGGTGACAATCTGACCCATTGGGATACGCTGAAGTATAACATTGCAACGATCCTCGGCATGGCATTGTGCGGTGTATCCAACAACGGTGCGGACATCGGCGGCTTCTATGGTGTGGCACCGGAGGGCGAGCTTTTCGTGCGCTGGGTGCAGAACGGCATCTTCCAGCCGCGCTTCTCCATCCACTCCACCAACACGGACAACACCGTAACGGAGCCCTGGATGTACAGTGACCAGAAGGAGAACATCAAGGCAGCCATCGACTTCCGTTATCGCCTCAGCCCGACCCTCTATTCCCTGATGGCTAGGGCCCATGAGAGCGGCCTGCCCATCTGGCAGCCCCTCTTCAGTGTCTTCCAGAATGACTCGGCGACCTATGATGAGGGCGTGGACTTCATGTTCGGCGATTCTCTGCTGGTGGCTAATGTGGTGGAGAAGGGACAGAAAATCCGCACGGTTTATCTTCCGAAAACCGAGGATGCAAAGGAGCGCTTCTACGACTTCTATACCCGGGAGGAATATGCACCGGGGCAGACCATTCAGGTACCGGTGGATATGGCCAGCATTCCCCTCTTTGTGCGGAGCGGCGCCATTATCCCCATGAGCGGCAACAAGCTCCATAATCTGATGACGGAGAAGACCACAAGCCTCGACATCCTCATGGCACCGGATGTGGATTCAAGCTTTACTCTTTACGAGGATGACGGATGTACCAACAAATATCGTGAGGGTGAGTATCTTCGGACAGAAATTTCCGTGCAGGCCGGTGTGAAGACCATGGTTCGCTTTAAGAACGAGGGAAGCTATGAAACGGCAGTGGAAGACATGTATCTCGATATGATCCATCGGGAGAAGGCGCCGTTCTATGTGCAGCTTGACGGGGAAGAAATCCCGCATTTCCTGCATAGACGGAAATTTGAGGAGGCAGCGTGCGGCTGGTACTACAGCCAGCGCCTGAAGAGTGTACAGATCAAGTACAAAAATCCGAAGCAGGATCATGAAGTGCTGGTGTCCTTTGAGCAGTTCGATCTGATCGGCATGTAAGGAAGAGGGAGGAAAGTATGATATTCAAAAAAATGGCAGCCTTTGGGGCTGCAGCGATGCTGTGTGTCGGTCTCATGACCGGCTGCGGCACAGCAGATACGACCGCAGCGAGCGGTAGCTACAGCGCAGAAAATCCGCTGGTATTGACATTGGCCCACGGCCTGTCGGAAACCCATACCGTGCACATCGCCATGACCCAATTTGCAGAGGAGGTCAATGAGAAGACGGAGGGCCGTGTGCAGGTGAAGATTTTCCCCAATGGTCAGCTGGGCAGTGAGAATGAGAACATGGAGCAGCTGCAGGCCGGTGTCATCGCTATGACCAAGGTTTCTGCACCGGGCTTAGCCACCTATAATGAGGCGTACAATGCCTTCGGTCTGCCCTATATCTTTAATGACACGGAAGATTTTTATCATGTGATGGATTCCCAGGAGATGCAGGATTTCTTCCTGTCCACCGGAGAAGATGGTTTTGTGACACTGACCTACTATACTTCCGGCGCCCGTTCCTTCTATACAAAGGATAAGGCGATCCGTACACCGGCAGATCTGAAGGGCCTGAAGATCCGTGTGCAGGACATGAAGAGTCAGACAGATATGATGAATTATCTGGGCGGCGTGCCGGTGGCCATGTCCTATGGTGATGTGTACACCTCTCTGCAGACCGGCATCATTGACGGAACGGAGAACAATGAGACAGCATTGACCACCGGTAAGCACGGCGAGGTCTGCAAGGTCTATTCCGTGGACCAGCATGCCATGATCCCGGATGTGCTGATCATGAGTGAGAAGGTCTGGGAACAGATCGATCCGGAGGACCAGCAGAGCATCCTGGAGGCGGCCCATGATTCCACCGATGCCCACAAGATCATGTGGGATACCGCAGTGGAAGAGGCTGTAAAGGAAGCACAGGAAACGATGGGCGTGGAGTTTGTCTATGACGTGGACAAGGAAGCCTTCCGGGAGGCAACACAGCCGATGATTGAGGCCTATGAAGCCCAGTATCCCGGTGTGAAGACGCTGATGGATACCATTGAGCAGGCCAGAGGGGAGGAATAAGCCATGAAAAAAACACTTGGCAACATTAAATTCTGGATGGATCGGATTTTGAGCATTGCTTGCGCAATCCTGCTGTCCTTTATGACCATTCTTGTTCTGATTCAGGTTTTTTCCCGTTATGTGCTGAACAGCCCGGTGGCATTCACCGAGGAGCTGGTGCGCTACAGCCTGATCTGGACCGGCTTTATCGGCGCGGCCTATGCCTTCTCCACCCGGGAGCATATGTCTCTGACCTTGCTGCGGGATAAGTTCACCGGAAATGCCCATACAGGTCTGCTGGTTCTGATCGACGCCCTGATTCTTTTGATGGCGCTCTTTGTGTTCACCATCGGCGGTTTCAAGCTGGCGGTTTCTGCCAGTCGCGAGTTTTCTGCGCTCCTGGGCATTCCCCGGAGTTTGGTTTATGCCATCGCGCCTGTTTCCGGTGTCTTCATCGTGTTGGCGCAGATCATCAATATCTATGAGGATATTGTGGGTGAAAAAGTAGATGCAAAGGAGGCTGCAGAAAAATGAGCATTGCATTGACAACCGTTATTCTCTTTGCCGTATTCGGCGTACTGCTGTTCCTGGGCGTGCCCATTTCTATCGGCATTCTGGCGTCTTCCATTGTGACCGCCATGTCCACCCTGTCCTGGGACCAGATCACCTTCATCACCATGCAGAAGATGAACTCCGGCGTGGAGTCCTTCTCCCTGCTGGCGGTGCCCCTCTTTATTCTGGCGGGCAATATCATGAACAACGGCGGTATCGCCAAGCGCCTGGTGAATTTTGCCCAGCTTTTTGTGGGTAAGATTCCCGGTTCCATGGCCCAGGCCAACATTCTGGGCAACATGCTCTTCGGTGCGCTGTCCGGTTCCTCTGTGGCGGCAGCTTCTGCCATGGGCGGCTGCATCAGCCCCATCGAGGAGGAAAATGGCTATGATCCGGCATACTCTGCCGCAGCCAACATTGCCTCTGCGCCCACAGGCCTGCTGATTCCGCCGACCTCCGCCTTCATTGTGTATTCTACCGTGGCGGGCGGTGTATCCATCTCCACTCTGTTCATGGCCGGTTACATTCCCGGTATCTTAATGGGACTGTGCTGTATGGTGGTTGCCTTCATCGGTGCAAAGCGGGCCGGTATGAAGGCCACCGGCTTCGACAGAAGCCAGAGCATCATGAAGACCGTATGGGATGCCGTGCCGAGTCTGCTGCTGATCATCATTGTCATCGGCGGTATCGTTTCCGGTGTCTTCACCGCGACTGAGGGTGCAGGCGTTGCCGTTTTGTACTGCCTGATCCTTTCCGTTATCTATAAGAGCATTGACATGAAGACCTTTATGCGGATTCTCTTTGACTCTGCAAAGACCAGCGGCATCATCCTTTTCCTGATTTCGGCATCATCCGCCATGTCCTTCGTGATGGCCTACTCCGGTATTCCGGCAGCCATTTCCAGCGGCCTTATGAGCCTGACCGGCAACAAGTACATTATCTTCCTGCTCATGAACCTGATCCTGATGGTGGTTGGTATGTTCATGGATATCACACCTGCGATCCTGATCTTCACACCGATCTTCCTGCCCATCGCCACCAGCTTCGGCATGACCGACATTCAGTTTGGTGTAATGTTGATCTTTAACATGTGTCTTGGCAATATTACACCGCCGGTGGGTTCCGTTCTCTTCGTGGGATGCGGCATCGGCCATGTCACCATCGAGCAAGTTGCGCCCAAGCTGGTGCCCTACTTCATTATCCTGATCGCGGCACTGCTGGCCGTTACCTACGTTCCGGCACTGTCTTTGGGACTCCCGATGCTGATGGGACAGATTTAAAGTACACGTATTCATTTTCGTTTGGGATTTTCGACAGGAGGCGCAGAAATGGCATTGACTTCAGGTTCTTCGGGTACCACTGATCTGACGAAGGGAAGACCCCTACCTCAGATTCTGCGCTTTGCCCTGCCGCTGGTGCTGGGTACGGTGTTCCAGCAGCTTTACAGTTTTGTGGACACGGTGATCGTCGGCCGCTGCCTGGGCAGCAATGCTTTGGGCGCGGTGGGAACGACCTATTCCCTAAATTTTCTTATCCTCGGCTTCATACAGGGGGCCTGCGTGGGCTTCGGCATTCCGGTGGCGGAGACCTTCGGGGCCAAAGATAGGGAAGGACTGCAGAAATATCTCTTTAACGGCGCGCTGCTTTGCGTCCTGCTGAGCGTAGTCTTTACGATTCTGACAACATTGCTGTCCGGTGTTTTGCTCTCGCTGATGCATACGCCGGCAGAGCTTTATGATGATGCGGTTCTTTATATCCGCATCATCTTTCTTGGCATTCCGGCCACGGTGCTGTATAACTATGGATCCAGCGTGCTGCGGTCCATGGGAGATTCCAAACATCCCTTTTACTTCCTGCTGGCGGCGAGTGTGCTGAACATTGCCATGGATTATATCCTGATCGTACCCTTTGGCATGGGGGTGGACGGGGCAGCCATAGCGACGGTTCTCAGTCAGCTGCTTAGTGGTGTCCTCTGCGCGCTCTGGTTTTTCGGGAAAACTGCCCGGCAGGAGCAGCTGGATTTCCGGAAGGCAGGGAAGCTTCTTTCCGGGACTTGCTGTTGTCGTCTGGCCTATATCGGCTTCCCCATGGGCTTTGAGTATTCAGTTTCCGCCATCGGCGCGGTGATCATGCAGGACGCCATCAACCTCCTGGGCACCACTGCGGTGGCGGCGCAGACCGCGGGAGAGAAGATCCGCCAGATGTTTACGCTGCCTATGGAAAGCGTCGGCATGGCCATGGCCACCTATGTGGGACAAAATCACGGTGCCGGAAAGCATGAACGCATCCGGCAGGGCATCAAAGACGGCTGCCGGATCCAACTGGTCTATTGCGTTGTGGCCTGGCTCGTGATCTTTTTCCTGAAGCCCTATGCGGTCGGTCTGGTACTGGGAAAGGCAGATGCGGCGGTGACAGAGGAGGCGATTCAATACCTCTCCGTCATCAGCTGTTTCTTCATTCTTCACGGCCTTCTGATGGTCTTCCGCAATACCCTGCAGGGCTATGGATACAGTGTACAGGCGGTGATTTCCGGTGTCGGTGAGCTGCTGGGCCGCAGCATCGGAAGTTTGCTGGCGATCCAGGCCGGCCTTGGCTATCTCGGCATCTGCCTGTCCAATCCCCTGGCCTGGGGTCTGGCACTGTTGTATTGTGTGGTGATGGTATATAGGATATCTGAAAAATAAGGAAAAGAAGCGGTGGCGGCAGACACAAAAGTTAGATACAATGAAAGGAGTTTGATGGATCGGTGAGGCTTATGCCTCGGAAAGGAACAAAGCTTGCAGATCACGGAAAGGCTGTTGAAGCCGCTGCCGGAGGTGCAGTATCTCAACACAGAGAACACGGACAGATATCGCTGCATCATGCGGATCTTTTATGAAAATACGGAGAAGCTGCACAGCTGGATGTACCAGGAGGAGGTTTTTGAGAGCCTGCGGAATTTCCCGGAATTTCGGGAGTACCGGCTGGAGCAGTGTCAGCAGGATCTGAACATGCTGGTGAACTGGCATAACCTGGAAACGCTGCAGGATACCCGGCATGTGAGTTCCCTGGAGGAGTTTCAGAGCAAGCGCTACCGTTACCAGATGTCGCCCTACAGTGTGGAGATCGAACGTCTGGTGCTGCGCCTGGAAAACCTGCAGATTGAGGGCGGTTCCCTGGAGCCGACGTTGCTGGAACGCATTCGCAGATCCCTGGAACGCTTCCCGGAGATGGCGGATGCCACACCGGCAGAGGCCTATGATTTCTGGGACGAGCTGGAGCGAAATTTCACGCGTCTCAATCAGAACTACCACGATTACATCCGGGATTTAAGCAGTGTCCGTGCCGAAGAGATGATGCATACCCAGGAGTTCCTGCTGTTTAAGGATAAGCTGGTGGAGTACCTTCGTAACTTTGTCACGACATTGCAGCGCAATGTCGGCGTCATCGAGGAATTGCTGGAAAACCTCAGTCCGACGCTCTGTGATACGGTATTGGAAAAGGTCAATGCCTATGAGGCATCCATTCCCCGGATGGAGGCGGTGGATCCTGCGGCCATTGCAGAGAACAACCGCGGCAAGATGGAGAGCATTCGCCGCTGGTTCCAGACCGCGGAGGGAGAGGACAATGAGGCAGGGAAGCTCTTTGATGCCACCAACGACATTATCCGAAGAATCACTCGCTTTGCCATGGAACTCAGTGAAAAAAGCGCCATGGGGGCGAACCGGCGGGAGGAATACCGGAAGGCCGCGGAGCTGTTTCTGGCTTGTACAGAGCTTTCCGAAGCCCATCGGCTTAGTGCCTGCATCTTCGGCGTGGAGACGCCGCGGCATCTGCAGAGCGAGCGGGAGCCGGAGAGCATGAGCATGAATCTGAGCGCCTATGCATTGGAGCCGGAGCAAAAGCAGCTGAAGTCTCGCTCCCGGAAGGGAACCGAGCGCAGCAATCGCAGTGCCATTGCGGACCATACTGCGGAAAAGAAGGCCGTGCGGGAGAAGCTGCTCGCGGAACAGCAGAAGCAACAGAAAGCACTGCAGCGTCTGGAAAAGGATGGCTGCATTGAATTTGCGAAACTGCCTCGTCTGACGCCTGACCTGCGGGAGATTCTGCTTCGCTGGCTGTCCGATGCCCTGGAGGATCCGGGAAGAAGCTCCCGCACAGAGACGGGACGGGTGTTTCAGCTGGAGGCTGCCGAGGACGGAGGGCGTTGCCTGGTGCGTTGCACGGACGGCGATTTTGAGATGCCCAGGCTACGGATCGTATTTAAAGAGGAGAAATGATGCAGGAAGCGCTGGAAGCCTTGCTGTCAAAGCATTGGATTTTAAAATCGGAGGATAGAGAGCTGTATTATCGGATCCGGGACAATTCCCAGGAGATCCGGAAGTTTGTGACGGAACGTTTGGGCTGCCCCATGATCGAAAATCAGCTTCTTGTGAAGGTAGAGCGGATTCCTGCTGTACCGAAGCCCTTTATGGGCATTCAGGACTTCAAGAGTCCCCGGGAATATGCGCTGTTCTGCATGCTGCTCATGTTTCTGGAAGAACATGCGGAGGACCAGTTTATCCTTTCACAGCTGACAGAATTTATTGCCGGAAATCTGCCGGGCGGCGGTGTGGACTGGACCTCCTATCGGGAACGGAAATCCCTGGTGCGGGTACTTCAGTATGCGGAAGAACAGGGCATCCTGAAGCGTACCGACGGCTCCGAGGATGGCTTTGTGGAAGCTCAGAAGGATGTGCTGTATGAAAACGCTGGAGTTTCCATGTACTACATGCGGAGCTTTTCAGAGGATATCATGAACTATACCGGCATAGAGGATTTCCTGAATTCCGGCTGGTACGAAGTAGACGAGGATAAGGGCCTGGTGCGGCGGCACCGGGTTTATCGTCGTCTTTTGTTTTCACCGGGATTGTATCGCGCAGAGGGTGCAGAGGGCGATTACGAGTACCTGAAGAATCAAGGCGCCCGCATGCGGGAGGAGCTGAGCCGACTGCTGGACCTGCGGCTGGACATCTCCAAGGGCGGCGGCATGCTGCTGCGCGGTGAAAACAGCAACTTAGGGGAAAGCTTCCCCGGTTCCAATACCCTCTCGGATATCCTTTTACTTTGTCTTTCCGGGATACAGCGGCGGATCCGGGACGGGATCTGGCAGCCGGATGTCCGGGACAATGTATGGCTGGAGGAGCCGGAGATGGATGCACTTCTCAGAGAGGTGCGGGAACAGAATCTGAAATATTTTTCCAAGCAGTACCGGGAACAGCCGGAGGGCGATTTCCTGCGGGAAGTGAAGGAAGAGCTGTTGTTCTGGACCTTCCTTTCCCGGGATACGGAGAGCGGAAGGCTGCGGATTGAGCCGCTGTGTGCGAAGCTGGCAGGAAGGTACGGAGAATAAGGGAGCGCTATGGGACAGAACAGATGGCATGCAAATAAACTGGGACTCATTAACTTTTGGTATTATGACGAGCAGGAATTCTGCTTTGCCAAGGGCAGACTTTTGCTGCGGGGCTCCAATGGATCCGGAAAATCCGTGACCATGCAGAGCGCGGTGCCGCTGCTGCTGGACGGCAATGCGAATCCGGAGCGTCTGGATCCCTTCGGCTCCCGGGACCGGAAGATGGCGGGGTACCTCTTGGAGGAGGGAGATGGCCGGGACGAGCGTACCGGTTATCTTTACATGGAATTTAAGCGGGAAAACAGCGAGGCCTATCTCACCATCGGTATGGGCATTCGGGCTCGCCGGGGAAAGCCGCTGGACAAGTGGTATTTCGGCATTCTGGACGGCCGTCGGGTCGGCAAGGATTTTTCCCTCTACAAGAATAGTGGGGAGAAGCTGACATTATCCCGAAAGGAACTGGAAAACCGTCTGGCAGAGGGTGGCCGGGTGTATGAACGGCAGGCGGAGTATATCGAATTCGTGAACCAGCAGCTCTTCGGCTTTGCCACCACAGATGCCTACCGGGAAATGCTGGATCTTTTGATTCAGCTGAGAACTCCGAAGCTTTCCCGGGACTTTAAGCCTTCGGTTATCAACGATATTCTGAGCTCGGCGCTGCAGGGACTGTCGGAAGAGGACCTGCGGCCGATGACAGAGGCCATTGAGAACATGGATTCCCTGCGTCTGCAGCTGGAGACGAAGGAAGCTGCCCGGAAAGCGGCGGAACGCATTGCCAATGTCTTCGGCCGATACAACCAGTGCATGCTCTATGAAAAGGCCGCCGCGGCTGAGCAGGCGGAGAAACGCCTGAAGGAAAACGAGAAGCAGCAGACGGCGGAGCAGACCCGACGCACGGAGGCCGCACAGCGGTTGGCAGAGCTCACAGAGGAGCTTGCGAAGCTGTCTTCCCAAAAGGCAGCCATGGAGCAGGAGCGGGAGGAGCTGGGGAAGAGCGACGCCTACCAGCTGAAACAGGAGGAGCAGCGACTCACGGAACGAATCCGGGAGCTCACGGCACAGCTTTCCGCGAAGGAATCCCAGATCGAAAAGAAGCAGGAGAATGTCCGTACCTGCGCGGCGCAGCTTCAGCGTAGCACGGAAAAGCAGGCGGAAAAGCGACAGGAAATCGAGGAATGCCTGGAAAGCATGGCGGAGGAAGCGGACACCATGTCCTACCAGGCGCAGAGCTTTCTGGCGGATGAGCTGCGGAAGGCGCTGGCGGAAAGCTTTGGCTTCAGCGCCTATGAGGCGGAATTCCGGAAAACCCGGGAGGGCATTCAGGAAGGTCTGACGGTACAGCGCCGCCTTGCGGCCGGTGAGGAGAAGCTGCGAAGCAAGCGGGATGAGCTGGCGAAGCAGCAGGACAAGGCAGACCGGGCCGAGCGGAGTCTGCGGGAGAAGGAAGCGGCATTGACGGAGGCAGAGAGCAGCTGGAAGGAGGCTCTTTACCTTTGGCATGGACAGAATCAGGAGCTGAAGTTGTCGGAGCAGGTGCTTCAGGCCCTTTGTCACTTTGCAGATGCCTATGATGGTGAAGCGGATTATCAGCAGGCCAAGCAGCCGGTGGATGTGCTGCTGCAGGATCTGCGACTTCAGCTGAAGCAGGAGATTGAGGACCGCCGGACAGAGAACCGGAAGCTGTCGGAGGAACGGAACGACTGTCTCGAGGAGCTTCACCAGTGGGAAAATGCCCGGGAGCCGGAACCGGAGCGGAGTCCGGCAGTACTGGAAAACCGTCGTAGACTCACAAAACGGGGCATTCCCTATCATGAATTTTACAAGACGCTGGAATTTGCCGCGTCATTGGACGAGGAGAGCCGGAACCGCATCGAGGAAGCCATGCTGGAAATGGGACTATTGGATGCGCTGGTGATTGAGGAAAGCTACCGGCAGGAGGTGCTGCGGATGGATCCGGGTGCCTGCGACCGTTACATTTTCGTCCGGGACAATGCCGGAAGGGCCGGGGGAAAGACCGCCCTGGAGACACTGGAGTTGAATGACAGTGTGAATACAGTATTCCTGAACATGGAAATGACTGAAATTCTGCGGCATATCTCCATTGAAGGCAGCGGAGAAACCGTCATTTCTGCTGACGGCACCTGGCGGAACGGCCTTCTGGCCGGTACCATCAGCGGTGAATACCAGGCCGGTTTCATCGGCACCAAGGCGCGGGAAAGAAACCGGGCGGAGAAGATCCGGGTACTGCAGGAACGCATCGCTGCGCTGGAGCAGCAGATGGCCGTTCTGGCGGAGGAGATGGAGAATTTCCGGGGCAGAATGACGATTCTGGAGACGGAATATGCGGCCTTCCCCAAGGAGAAGCCGCTTCGGGAGGCCCAGAGAGCCTGCGAAGAGGCAGAGAAACTGCTGTCTGTGCAGAATACGTTGAAGAAGCAGTTGGATGAGGCAGTGCATGCCTTGATTCAGTCGCTGCAGGAGGACCGGACCCAGGCTGCCAAGCTGGCGGAGAAACTTTACCTCCACAACAGTCTGGAATGCTTCGAAGCGGCGGCAGCGGCAGCAGCGGACTATCAAAACGATCTGCATACGCTGAAGCTGACCCATGCTTCCTATCTGGATACGGTTGCGGTTCTGGAGCAGCAGACGGCCCAGAAGGAAATGCTGGAGGAGGACCTGGATCAGCTCCGCTATGATCAGGGACGGGTCGAGCAGGAGAAGCGGAGAGCAGAGGACCGAAGGGAATCCATCGAGAAGCAGCTGGCGCTGACCGATTATGCAACGATACAGGACAGATTGGAACATTGTATACAATGGCTTTCCGATTATGACCGTCAGCGTGGCAGCTGTGAAAAGGAGCGGGGCAACAAGGAAGCGGAGTGTCGCAGTGCCGAGGAAAAGCTGGCTGTGCTTTCAGAAGCCAGCGTGCTTTTGGCGGAGGAACAGAAATTTGCGACAGAGGTGTATCTGGCGGAGTATCAGCTGGGGTATGTCTTTTCTGATGCGAAGGCGGATTCTGATGCGGATCAGGGAGTGCAGAACCGCAGCCCGCAGGAAACCGTTCTCGCCCTTAAAAAACGTGGCGAGGAATCCCTGGAACAGCTGCAGACGAGGGTACAGCAGGTGTACTTCGAGAACAGCAGCTATCTTATCGACTATCAGCTCAGCGCGCTGGAGCAGTTCAGCGAGCTGGGGAAGCAGAAACCGACGGGCAGCAGCTGGTCCTTCCCGGTGCAGCGACTGGATTATCAGGCGCGTTACCATGGCGAAAAAATTCCTTTCCAGCGGCTCAGCGGCATACTGGATGAGGAGCTGGAGGAGCTGCGACAGTTGATCCGTCAGAATGACCGGGAACTCTTCGAGGATATTCTGTCCAATACCATGAGCCGGAAGATTCGCAGCCGCATCAACAGTGCCCAGAGCTGGGTGGAAAATATGAACCGGCAGATGGAGAGCATGAATACCTCCAGTGGTCTGAAGCTTCGCCTTCGCTGGCGCAGTAAGACCGCAGAAAGTGAATCGCAGTTGGATACGGCAGAGCTGGTGGAGCTGCTGCGGAAGGACTACCGTTCCATGCGGGAAGAGGAAGCCAACCGCCTCAGCCAGCATTTCCGCTCGAAGGTGGAGGAGTCCCGCCGCATTGCAGAGGACAGCGGCGGTGCGGCTTCCTTCTATCAGGTGATGCAGGATGCGCTGGACTACCGCAAGTGGTTTGAATTCCAGCTGTTCTGCGAGAAGCCGGGCGAGCGGCAGAAGGAGCTGACCAATTCTGTCTTCGGCACCTTTTCCGGCGGTGAGAAGGCCATGTCCATGTATGTGCCTCTGTTCTCGGCCGTCACTGCCAAGTACCACGGGGCGCGCCCCGATGCCCCGCAGATCGTTTCGTTGGATGAGGCCTTTGCCGGGGTAGACAGTCGGAATATCCGGGATATGTTCCGCCTGATGCGGGAATTCGGCTTCGACTTCATTATCAATTCCCAGGTGCTCTGGGGCGATGCGGATACCCTGGATGCGCTTTCGATCTATGAGCTGCTGCGGCCCAACAATGCGAAGTTTGTGACGGTACTGTCCTTCCTCTGGAATGGAAAAAACCGTAGTCTACTGCCGGACGAAAAAGCAATGGAAGAGGAGAGTCGGAAGCTGGATGCAGGATGAATTGCTGAAAAATTGTCTTGACTATTTCCGCAGCATGCCGGTATTCTGTCGGCTGCTGAAGGGGTTCTGTGAAAAGTACCGCTCCTACGGCAGCTTTATGGGAAGTGTGTCGCTTTCTCTGCGAAACGACGCGGAGCGGGAAATGCTGGAGGGCTTCTTCGGCCGCAGCTACCGGAATCAGAAAAGCGCAACGATCTCGGCGAAAGCCTTTCAGAAAGCGCTGACGGAGAGTCGCTTTGCCGCGATTTCACCGGAGGCTCTGCTGGAAGGCTTTCATGGCGCGCCGCTTCTCGGAAAACGGGAGGCAGAAGAACAGCACCGGGAAATGCTGCAGTGCTGCTGGCAAAGGGCCATTGCGGTCCAGGAAGAATTGGCAAAGTCCGTGGCATCAAGGTCGCTTCTTCAGTCCCTTAGGACAATGTCTTCGGCGGAAGCTGCGGGTGGGGACCGGACAGAATTGGCCGCGCTGCAGCAGCAGATGCTGAACGGTCACCAGGAAATGTCGGAGGAAGCACTTTTGACCTCGCTTACGCGGCAGCTTGTGTTCCTTGTGCGGGCACTGGAGCTTCTGGATGCACTGCGGCAGCAGTCGCATTTCCAATATCTTCCGGTGTTTGCGGCGTCTCTCACGGGGGATCCCCATGCCCTGGATGCGGGCAGTGAAAAAGCCCGGCTGTTTGGCTTGCTGCTGGAATGGCTGCGGGCACAGGCGGAATCCCCGGAAGAACCCATGGAGGCGGCAGCGCTCAAGCGACAGTCCTTGTATTTCTCAGCCGGAATTTTGCTGGATGATGTCTCTAACTATGCCATGCTCTGCGGTGTAGAAGCCTCGTGCGCAGGGGATGCCCGCCATAGCGGCATGGCGGGATTTGCAGCGGCAGGAGAGCCGGTCAATGTGCCGCTTTCTGTCATTGCCAAATGGCAGCATCTGCATTGCCGGGACAATACCTTGTGGATTGTGGAGAATCCGGTGGTTTATGCGGCATTGGCGGAGCGATGGAAGGGACAGCGGTCGCTGATGTGCATGAATGGCCAGCCGAGGCTCAGCGCCTGGCTGATTCTCCGTCTTTTGAAAAAGGATGGGATCATGGTTCGTTACGCCGGTGACTTCGATCCGGAGGGGCTTTGCATCGCAGAACGCGTGCAGCAGAGTCTGGATGAAGATCGCTTCGCCTTCTGGCATATGACGGAAGAAGATTATGCCCTGGCTATCTCCCGGAAGCCCATTGAGAACCGACGGCTGAAGATGCTGGAGAAGGTACGGCATCCGCTGCTCCGAAAAACGGCGGCAGCGATTCAGAAGCAGGGCCTTGCCGGGTATCAGGAAAATATCCTGACTTTGTATCTCATGGATTAGGAAAAAAAGAAACAAAAAAAAGAGAGAGCAGCATTTGCCGCTCTCTCTTTTGTATTATTTTGCCATAGACCGCTGGATAAATTTGATCACTTCCACCACCGGGATCACGCAGAAGGCGAGTGCCAGGGCGATGCCGTACTCCGGCCAGCTCACCGGCGTGAAGCCGAAGAGATCGGCAATGAAGGGAACCTCCAGCACCAGCGTCACCATAGCCAGCGCACCGATCATAGCGGCCCAGAGCACCTTGTTCTGCGCCTTCAGCCGGAACACGCTGCCGCGCACGGAACGCATGTTGAAGCTGTGGAAGATCTCGCACATGTTCATGGTCAGGAAGGCCATGGTCATGCCGTCCGGGGAGACACCCTTCGGCATCTCGAAGTAACCGATTTCCATGCAGTGACCGATGATGTAGGAAATCAGGGTCAGGGCAGTGATCAAGGCACCCTGATAGAAGATATCAAAGGCCATGCCGCCGGCAAAAACGGAATCCTTCGAATCTCTGGGCGGGCGATCCATGATGTCGCTCTCGCCGCGCTCCATACCGAGGGCCAGTGCCGGGAAGCAGTCGGTGATCAGGTTGATGAACAGAAGATGCACCGGCTCCAGCAGAGTAAAGCCCAGAATGGTGGAGAAGAAGACACCCATAACCTCACTCATGTTGGAGGAGAGCAGGAACTGAATGGACTTACGGATGTTGTCATAAATCCGGCGTCCCTCGTCCACGGCGTTTACGATGGTGGCGAAGTTGTCATCCGCCAGGATCATGTCGGCCACGTTCTTGGTGACATCGGTTCCTGTGATACCCATACCAATACCGATATCGGCAGACTTGATGGAAGGCGCATCGTTCACGCCATCGCCGGTCATTGCCGTAATGGCGCCGCGTTTCTTCCAGGCCTGCACGATTCGTACCTTATGCTCCGGCTGTACCCGGGCATAAACGGAATAGTTTGAAATGCACTTGTCCAGTTCTGCGTCGGACAGCTGATCCAGCTCGGCACCGGTGATGGCCTGGGAGGCATCCGTTACGATACCCAGCTGTTTCGCAATGGCCACGGCGGTGTCCTTGTGGTCGCCGGTGATCATGACCGGACGGATACCGGCACGACGGCACTCCTCGATGGCCGGCTTCACCTCGTCACGCACCGGATCGATCATGCCGGTGAGGCCGATATAGCAGAGATCCTGCTCCAGAGCCTCCGGGCGAATGTCTTCGGGCTGAGATGTGTAGACACGCTCTGCGGCACAGAGGACGCGGAGTGCCTGATCGGCCATGCCCTTGTTTTCTGCGGCGATGGCCTTCTGCTTCTCCTCTGTCATCGGGAGGATAGTGCCATTCTCGAGATAATGTGTGCAGCGGGAGAGTACCACATCCGGCGCACCCTTGGTGAACTGAATGAAGCTGCCGTCGTTCCGGGCATGGATGGTGGACATCATCTTTCGGGAAGAGTCGAAGGGCGCTTCTGCCACACGGGGCAGTGTCTTCTCCAGCTCATGCTTCGGAAGACCGGCATTGGCGGCGAAGGCCACCAGAGCGGCCTCGGTCGGCTCGCCCTCGGCCTGACCCTGGGCATTCAGGTAAGCATCAGAGCAGAGTGCCATGGCGGTGGCCAGCTCTGCGGTATTGCCGGTGTTCTGCACCACAGTCATGCGATTCTGGGTCAGGGTTCCGGTCTTATCGGAGCAGATCACCTGGGTACAGCCCAGTGTCTCCACCGCGGTCAGACGACGGATCACGGCATTGGCCTTGGACATCTTGGTGACACCGATGGACAGCACCACAGTCACCACGGTGGCGAGACCCTCCGGAATGGCAGCCACGGCCAGAGAAACGGCGATCATGAAGGTATTCAATACTGCAGTCAGACTGAACTCACCGCCCATGAAGAGGTTGAAAACGAAAATGAATACGCAGATGATGAGAACCAGATAGGACAGCTTCTTGCCCAGCTCGTTCAGCTTCTGCTGCAGCGGGGTCTCCTCCTGCTGTGTCTCGTTCAGGGCTGTGGCGATCTTTCCCATCTCTGTCTGCATGCCGGTATCGGTGATGACAGCAGTGCCGCGGCCATATACCACGGTGGAGCCCATGTAGACCATGTTTTTCCGGTCACCGAGAGGGATGTCCTTGGCATCTTCCTTCAGGTGCAGAATGTCGATGAGCTTATTGACGGGAACGCTCTCGCCGGTGAGGGCAGCCTCCTCCAGCTTCAGGGAATTGGCGCTCAGGAGACGGCCGTCTGCCGGCACCGAGTCACCGGCCTCCAGCACCACGATATCACCGGGCACGAGACTTGTGCTGGGGATGGTGCAGTTCTGACCGTTGCGGATGACCTTGCAGCTGGGCTGGGTCATGCTCTGGAGTGCTTCGATGGCTTCCTCGGCCTTGCTTTCCTGGATTACGCCCAGGATGGCATTCAGGAGCACCACCACGATGATGATGAATACCTCCGCCATGCTTTCACCGCTGATGTAGTTTGTGACAGCGGAAACGGCGGCGGCGATCATCAGCATGATCAGCATCGGATCCTTGAGGGCCTCCACGAAGCGCTGGAGGTTCGATACCTTCTCTGCCTCCTTCAAACGGTTTTCACCGTATTTCTGCAGCCGTTCTGCGGCTTCCGCATCGCTGAGGCCGTCCATACGGCTTTCGGCATCTGCCAGCGCCTCCTCCGGCGACTCCAGATAGTACTTTCTGTTTTCGTCCATGTTTTCTCCTTCTGTTTCTGGCTGTGGGGATCCGAATGTTTTTGATTCATAGAGTGCAGTTGCCTATGAATCAAAAAAGAGACCCCGCACATTTGACCGGCGGCATTACCGCCGATGGCAAAATGTGTTGAGTCTCATTCTGGTTAGATAGCCCGGGCCGAAGCCGTACTGACGGAACTACCGCACATATCCTGTGGAATTACTCCCTCAAACCTAAGTTAAATTCCGGATTAGGATAGCATAAAAACGTCGTGGCCGCAAGCTGTCAATGCTTTGTATACAAAATTCAGTGAGAGCTGCTGTGCTGTTCATCATGACATGAAAAAACAGGGCAGTTGAAATAGTCAGACAGCATTTCCTGAATCCGGGCAAAGAGCTCTGCGGCGGAGTGACGGCGGGAGCTGGCACATTCCTGGGCCTGGCAGCCGCAGAGAAGACAGGTCCGGTAGCGGGGCCGGGAAAGCTTGCGGCCATCGGTGCCGATGATGTCAATGTCGAAGAGGCGACCCAACGGGTGGCTTTCCTCGATCCGGCTCATGCTGTCCTTGAGAGACTGGGCATCGGCAGAGACTGCCAGCATCAGCTCATCTCCGGTTTTCTCATGGATTTCGTGACGTGCAAGAACATGCCAGTCCGGATGGGCGGCCAGGGCCCCGGTGATTTCTTCCGTGCCCTGCGCGAAGGCCCGGCGGATCAGGGCATCGGTTTTCACGGGCCCGGGAATGTTCATGCAGAAGGAGATGAGCGGGACGGCATGGCTTTGCAAAAGCTGCTCCTGCAGCTGCACCCGCCGGTCACGACAGAACATCATGTCCTGAATGCTGACGGTTTCTGTTTCGGTGGTATTGTTATGCATTATTTTTGTCCTTTCCGATCGATTTTATCTTTGTTTTAGAGTAACACGACACAGTCTGTACCGCAAGGCACGCCCCGTAGGTCTGTATAAACCAAATGGCAATGTGATGCAAAAAGCGGGCAAAATTAGGATTTTTTTGTTGACTTTTTCAAAAACCGATACTATTATGTCGGCAAAAGCAAGAACCTGCGGCGTCGAAGGGGAAAGATACCGGCAGGAGAGAGGGGGAAGCATATGCGCATGGATTTTAGAAGACCGTGTTTTCAGAGACGGCTGTCTTTTGCTGTGCTCATGCTGCTTCTCTCTGTTTTTCTGCTGACAGCATTTCAGTCCGTGGATCGCGTGCAGACCTCGGCGGATGCTGTCCGTACCGGTAGCGAGGCGCAGCTGAGTGCCGGCTCCACAGATGCACTCCCGGAGACTGACAATCGCCAGATTTTCTGCACTGTGCATGGCAGTGCCAATAGCTTTGCCAAGCTGGCACTCCGCAGCATGGGCGGCAATCAGAATCGTCTCAGCGGCAGAACCCTGCGGGTACTCTTCAGCTTTTTCATGTTCACTTTCTGTATCGAAAGCGCTGGCGCTTCGCTGTCTCGTTCCGGAGACGGCTTAGGTTTCATACCTTCTTCTCAGGATATCTCTGAGAAAATTTCCAGTTTCAGACTCAACAACTAAATATCGCACCTTACCGGTAGCCTGATTCGATTTTGCAGATCAGGGGTGCTTTCTTACGCTCCTTTCTGCGAAAAGACATGTCAATGTCGTCGGATGGGGCTTCTTTGTGTACGCAAATTTCGAAAGAACTGTTTTGGGGGATTTCTCTGCGGTCTATTCCGCATGGAAATATATACACGTTAACCACATTTAAGGAGGAAAAGTATGAGTGGTATGAGCTTCTTATGGGAGGGGCTGCTTTCCGTAACCTGGCAGGAAATCGTCATGTATGTCGTGGGTATCCTGCTGATCTATCTGGCCATTAAGAAGGAGTATGAGCCGTCGCTTCTGCTGCCGATGGGCCTGGGCGCCATCCTGGTGAATCTGCCGGGCTCCAGTGCCATCAATCAGGTGATGAGCGGTGTGGGAGAGACCCACGGTATCATTCAGTGGCTGTTTGAATCTGGCATCGAGGCATCGGAGGCCTTCCCGCTGCTGCTCTTCATCGGTATCGGCGCCATGATCGACTTCGGTCCCCTGCTGGCAGACCCGAAGATGTTCCTTTTCGGCGCGGCTGCCCAGTTCGGTATCTTCCTGACCATTGTTGTGGCGGTCGTTCTGGGATTTGATATCAAGGATGCGGCCTCCATCGGCATCATCGGTGCGGCAGACGGTCCGACATCCATTCTGGTGTCTCAGGTCCTGCATTCCAACTATATCGGACCCATCGCCGTGGCGGCTTATTCCTACATGGCACTGGTGCCCATCATTCAGCCCCTGGCCATCCGCATGGTGACCACAAAGAAGGAGCGTCTGATCCGCATGGAGTACCATCCGAATTCCGTATCCAAGACGGCGAAGATCGCCTTCCCCATCATCGTAACCTTCATTGCCGGCTTTGTGGCACCGGATTCCGTGTCTCTGGTGGGTATGATCATGTTCGGTAACCTGATCCGGGAGTGCGGCGTGTTGAATTCTCTTTCTGACACCGCACAGAACAGCCTGGCCAACCTGGTTACCCTGCTGCTGGGCATTACGATCTCCTTCTCCATGCGGGCAGAGCAGTTCGTACAGCCTTCCACGATCCTGATCATGTGTCTCGGTCTCGTGGCCTTTATCTTTGACTCCATTGGCGGCGTGCTGCTGGCCAAGCTCATCAATGTATTTTCAAAGAAGAAGATCAACCCCATGGTGGGTGCCGCCGGCATTTCCGCCTTCCCGATGAGTGCACGCGTGATCCAGAAGATGGGTATTGCGGAGGATCCGACCAACCACCTGCTCATGCATGCCGTGGGTGCCAATGTGTCAGGACAGATCGCGTCTGCTGTGGCCGGAGGCATTATCCTGGGATTCTTCAGATAAGAGAGGTGAAAAAATGAGCGAAAATTTAGTGCTTGCCCTCAATATGATGTGGCAGGGAATGGCAGGTCTCTTCGTGGTTATGATCGTCATCGCGCTGATCGTGGTGGGTCTCACGAAGTTGGGAAAGTAAGTTAATAAGGAGGAGAGTATGTCAACAACTGTATTGGCTCTTTTGGGTATTGCCATGGTCGTGGTATTCATGGCACTGATCATGATGAAAAAGCTGAGTCCCTTCACCTCGATGATCATCATTCCGGTGATTTTCGGTATCCTGGCGGGCTACGGCGTAGCGGGTACACTGTCCTGCGCAATGGCAGGCATCAAGAGCGTGGCGTCCACATTTGCCATGATGACTTTCGCAATTCTGTATTTCGGTATCATGCTGACAGCCGGTATGTTCGATCCGATGGTGGATCGCGTCGTAAAGTGGGTAAAGGGTGACCCGCTGAAGGTGCTGGTGGGTACCGCGGTTCTGGCGGCCTTCGTGTCCCTGGACGGTGACGGAACCACAACCGTAATGATCTGCTGTACCGCATTGATCCCCATCTACAATCGTCTGGGCATCAAGAAGATTTATCTGGCAACGCTGATCATTCTGGAAAACTGTATCATGAACCTCATTCCCTGGGGCGGCCCCACAGCGCGTGTTATGTCTGTGATGCAGCTGGATGCCAACCAGATCCTGCCGCCGCTGGTGCCGGGCATGGTGCTTTCTGCTATTTACGCCATCGGTGTCGGCGCTTACCTCGGCATGAAGGAGAGAAAGCGTCTCGGTGTTATTAATATAGAAGAAAAAGCCATGAAGGTGGAGCTTTCCGAGGAGGAAAAGGCCTGGAAGAACCCCAATAAGGTATGGATCAACCTGATTCTCACGGTGGCCATCGTTGTGCTTCTGATCATGGGCTTCGCATCCTCTGCCATCCTCTTCGGTGTGGGTGTGGCCATCGCTCTGGTGGTGAACTATCCCAGCACAAAGGTGCAGAGAAATGTCATCAGCTCCCTGGCACCGGATATGATCAACGTGGTTATGATGGTACTGGGTGCCGGCGTCCTGATGGGCATCCTGAATGGTCCGGCCAATGCTGACGGCGAGTACGTTGCCGGTATGTCCAATGCCATCGCGACGCTGCTGACCACCATGATCCCCAGCTCTCTGGGACGTTACTTCGGCCTCTTCATCGCCATCCTCAGTGCACCGGGCACATACCTTCTGAACAACGATGCCTTCTATTTCGGTGTGCTGCCGCCCCTGGCTGCAACAGCGGAGGCTTACGGCTTCACCACACTGCAGATCGGTGTGGCATCTCTGATGGGACAGGCTTTCCATTTCCTGAGCCCGTTGGTGCCGTTCATCTATCTCCTGATGGATCAGACGGAGATCACACTGGCAGAGTACCAGGGCTACATTTTCCGCTGGTGCCTCGGCATCTTTGTGATCTTCATGCTTTGCGGCATCGGCCTTGGCTATGTGCCGATCCTGTAATGATTTAGAGATGTGGCACTGACCACATTTCCTTCCACTATCGTGTGTCAAAGCCGATAGTGGACTCCCGGAGCCGGTCCCCCTAACCGGTCTCTGGAAACCCCTAACGGGCGCGAAGCGTCTGTTTATCCCCCTTAACAGAGGTCTTCAAGCCCTGTCGAACGGGCACGAAAGTGCTCGTCTGATGCCCCCGGAGTGACTCCCCAAAGTCCTCCGGGGATTTTTGATAAAATGATTTGAAACATAATGAAATACAATGTTTCGAAATTCTGAAATTCGCGAAACTGTACAAAAAGAGGTGCATTTTTGGCGCTTTTGCGGATAGCGAAGGAAGACGGAAAAGAATAAGCTATGGGCACAGGTTGAGAGAGACCTGAGAACAGAAACAACTCCCCGGAAGAAGCCGGGACAAGCAAAGTTTTCATTTGCAGAAAGTGAGGATTTATATGAAGGTAGGTTTTGTCGGACTTGGTATCATGGGTCGCCCGATGGCAAAGAATCTGGTGAAGGCCGGACATGAGGTTACCGTTTTTGATTTCAACAAGGATGCTGTAGCAGATCTGGTTTCCTGCGGTGCACAGGCTGCAGAGTCCGGAAAGGCAGTTGCTGAGGCTGCTCCCGTTGTGATTACCATGGTTCCGAACTCTCCCAACGTTCGCGCTGCTGTATTTGGTGAGAATGGTCTGGCAGAGGGCATGAAGAATGGTGAGTCTGTTCTTATTGATATGTCTTCCATCGATCCGGTCGAGTCCAAGAAGATCGCAGCTGATCTCGAGAAGATCGGCGTAGATATGCTGGATGCTCCGGTTTCCGGCGGAGAGCCCAAGGCCATCGACGGCACCATTTCTGTTATGGTAGGCGGTAAGAAGGAGACCTTCGACAAGTACTATGATCTTCTGATGGCTATGGCTGGTTCTGTGGTATACGTTGGACCCATCGGTTCCGGAAACGTTGCAAAGCTTGCCAACCAGATGGTTGTGGCAGCCAACATTGGCATCGTAGCTGAGGCACTTACCTTCGCAAAGAAGGCCGGCACAGATCCTGAGCTCGTATATCAGGCCATCAGAGGCGGTCTGGCTGGTTCCACCGTTATGGACGCTAAGGCACCGATGATGCTTTCCGGCAACTACAAGCCCGGCTTCAGAATTGATCTGCACATCAAGGATCTCACCAATGCGCTGAACGCTGCACATGCCATCAACATGCCGGTTCCCATGACCGCACAGATGATGGAGGTTATGCAGGAGCTGAAGAACCACGGAGAGGGTTCCTGCGATCACGACGATATCGTGAAGTACTATGAGAGAATGACCGGTGTTTCCATTGTAAAGGATCAGAAGTGATGAATACAGATTTTATCAAGGGTGTTGTGGTTCCGATCATTACCGTAATTGATCAGGACGAGAAAATCGACGAAGCCGGCATGCGGAAGCAGGTAGATTTCGTCATCAACGGCGGCATGCAGGGCATTCTGGCTTTCGGCTCCAACGGTGAGTTCTATCAGCTGGAAGAGGATGAGATGGAGAGAGGTCTCCGGATCATGGTGGACCAGGCTGCCGGACGGGTACCGGTTTACTTCGGTATCGGTGCCATCAATACCAAGAAGTGCGTACGTCTTGCCAAGATGGCAGTGGCCAACGGTGCATCCTGCGTTTCCATTCTGCAGCCCATGTTCCTGAAGCCGACGACAGAGGAGCTCTATCTGCACTTCAAGACCATTGCAGATGCCATTCCGGAGACACCGGTGCTGCTGTACAATAACCCGGGTCGTGTCGGCTACGGACTGTCTGCAGATTTGGTGGACAGACTGGCGCATGAGGTGCCGAACATCGTTGGTATGAAGGATACCTCCGGTGATATTACCCTTACCGAGGAGTGCGTGAGAAGAAACCGCGATGTAAACTTCAAGGTTTTCGGCGGCAAGGATACGCTGCTTTATGCTTCTCTCTGCGTGGGCGCCGTAGGCGGTGTCTGCACAGCCGGCAACTTCATGCCGGAGCTGATCGGTGATGTATACCAGAAGTTTGTGGCTGGTGATCTTCAGGGCTCCCTGGAGGCACAGTTCAAGCTGAATCCGGTAAGACTGTCCATGGACGGCGCTTCATTCCCCGTAGCCGCCAAGGACATGGCAAACCTTCGCGGACAGAATGTCGGTGCCCCCTATCTGCCGAACCTTCTGACCAAGGAAGGACCGGTGCTGGACAAGATCAAGAGCGCTATGCAGACAGCTGGGTTGATCTGATATCAGATATCACGTGGGCACAGCGACAGCTAGGCTGGCGGGGCGCCCACGTGATGCCTTAGCGGCGAGCGTAAAAAGGGCTTTGCGACAGCAAAGCCTACCCTGTAGGGCACAGCGACAGCTAGGCTGGCGGGGCGCCCACGTGATATATACTGGGGTGTCGGCAGAGATGCCCCGGAATAAAAAAGGAGTGGAGAAGAGGTCAGGCTTCTCTGCTCTTTTTTGCTTGGGCTTTACATCATGAAGGTCATTGAAACCGAGAATGCCGTGACAGAACCGTTGATTTCCCTGTACTTGGAAATTTCATGAAGGATCGAACGATCAGCAATCGGATTGTAGAGATTTGATTAAGAAAAATCCCCCGGAGTTCCGGGGGATTTTTGTGTGCGGATTAGTCGTTATAATTTACTTTGAAAGTCCCTTCTCCAGGGCGATAAAACTTGATATTGCCAGCTGCAATTTCCTCATCGGTCCATCCGGATTCGGATTTTGCCCAGGACTGGAACTCCTCGTCGGACATGGAAGAGGTGGAAGAGGTGGAAGAGGTGGACGCTCCAGGAATAGCAAATACCTGACAGTAATAATATGTACCATCTGATTCATACACACCAACACCAACAACGGTGTAGTTATCATTTAAGATATTTTTTTTGTGGCCGGAAGAATGCATAAGGGAATTTTCTGCCTCAGACGGACTATAGTAATAACCTTGTGCTTTCTTGGTGATATTTTCGCCACGATAATGATATGAATCGGCTAATTCAGATGTATATCTAGTTCCATCAGGGCGTGTATGAGAAAACCATTCAGATAATTGAGCGGCTCTCATAGCAGCAAAATCCATTAATGTATCATCTATTTCAAGCTCGGGAACACCATATTTAGCACGATCCTGATTTATAAGCTCGACCATTTCATATGCAAGTTCCTCCATGGAACGAGATGTTGAATCTGATGATGAATCAGCGAATGATGTAGTAGATGCATGAGAAGTTGTGCTGGCCTTTGTATATGTGGTCACAGCTTTGGTTTGCACAGTGCCATTCTGTACCCAGGCACCATCTGCGTTTACGGTATAGCCATCAGGGGTAGTAGTATTTGTAAGAATATATCCAATGTCATCAAAATAATAGCACTCTGCAATCCCATCATCATTTCCATCAAGCCACTGCCAAGAATGATGATGCCAGTTTGAATTGTCATTTGCCACACTGTACCACCAACCATTTGCGTCTTTTTGCCAGCCAATCGCTGCAAATGCCGGAATGGTAGATAGTCCCGGAAGTATCGACATAGTAGCTACCGCAGAAACGGTTAAAAAGCTCTTGACTAAATTCTTCATAAAAATCTCCTTCATAAATTATAAAAATTGAGTAAATAATTTCTTTTTTTTATTTGCTTTTGATTATAAATCTAAATTCCAGCTAAAGCAAATTTCTTCATAAAATCGAACGCTTTTGAGGCAAAAAAAAAGAATTATTTTATCGGCTACAGTTATTAGTAGGAGAAAAATCAGAAAAAGTTTGCACCTCAGTCGATTTTTTTTTTGGATTTTTTTCAACGTATAAGATAGGACGAGAAGTATTCGGGAAAAAGCGAGCAGAGACAGTTCTACCGAAAGGTATCCAACAGAAAATCCATCATATTATAAGGAGTACAAATTTTTGTATTTCACAGAAGGAGGCAGATTATGTTTAAGAATAAAATGCCCAGATGGATTCAAAAGATGAGCCCGGGATTCATCATGGCATGCGGAGTGATTCTTTCATCCTTTTCGTTGCCGATTGAATCATATGCGACAACGATCACAGCTGGTGCGGGACAAACAATCGAAGAACAGAAAAAACTGGATGGAACAAGCAACAGTATTCAGGTTACCTGGGATGATCACAAGCATACTCCCGGAGCGTATTACACATATAATACCGCAGGATTTACCTTTACAATTATCGATCCCAGTAAGGCTGCATACAATAATTCCAGTACATGGTTTAAATGTACAGGAATTACAAAGAATGAGGACGGAACATATACATTTGAATCTGAGAGCACCCCTATCGGTAAAACCACGATGCCGAATTGTGATCTTCCATTTCAGCCGGATGAATATCAACAGCTCGTACAAGATGGGTGGTATAACAGTAGATCATCCATAACATTTACCGGCGACAGGCTTGAAACAATAAAGGAAGCATACGCCGCATTGGGCGGAGACTGGGATGATCCTAATATGCCAATAGCGTATGTACTTGATGGTATTCTGAATATCAACGCAAGGGTATCCACGGGAACGCAGTATCAGTACGGCACCTATACACAAAGTGGATATACATATTTGTCGGGTGGCGGAACCAATTACGAACTTGGAAATCCTTATTGGGGAAACCTTTATACTTATGGTGATGGATGGATAACCACAAAAGATTTGAACACAGGCGGCGAGTTATCATCCAAGGACTATGAAGGCGCAGGTGGCATGATTGGCAGTGATGCCATTTATAATTTCGAGAAACATGGTGTTCATAATCATTATCGATATTGCTATGTTAAAGGAGCGACGACACCACCTACCACAGGAGACCCAGGAGACCCAGGAGACACGACAGAAAAAACATCTTTTAAAGAGGAGGGATCTTCCGGTAGAAATTACCCCGAATATTACACCTGGAACAACAGTGATCAATTTGATATCGGAAAGGGTATCCCAAGTAGTGAGAGTTACACAAATGGATACCTTGCTAACTGGTGGTACGGAAGCTACTCCTGGGGAAAAACATATGAAAGTACCA
>CAVFNN010000017.1:0-46389 GCA_963623925.1 bacterium
TCAATACTCCTCCACCCAGCAATCGTAATCCGTCTTCTGTTCGTTCATATATTGATCGCAGAGGTAGAAATATTTCTGCGCCGCCTTATCAAACTTGTTGATACGCAAAAGCTGTACAAAACAGTTTCTCGCCTCTGCGGCCTTGCCTTCCCAGAAGAGGCGAATGCCCTTCTCGTAGATGGCCGTTGTCTGTTCTTTCCCAAGCCGCATTTTGGCTGTATTCGTATCGAATACCTCATACACGAGCCGCAGCGACTGGTCGGCACTGAGCCGCACATAGCCAAAAGTTCTCACCCGGTAATGCGCAGAAAAATCCGGGATCTGTCTGGCCGCTTCCTCCAGGATCAGAATTTCTGCGCCATATTCCTCCGCGATGCGTCTCAGGAACTTCACGAGATTTTCTTCCTCGGAAATATTCTGTATCGTCATGCGCTTCGCGGTACCGACCACACCCATATGCATCATGCCGAAGCCGATGGCCGCCTGGAACGACGCCTTCTTATTCTCCAGGCACAGGTCATTTTTATTCAATGCATCCACCGCGTCTATTGCTGCCTTCAGCGCAGCTTCCGGGTTCTCTGCAAAATAAGCAACAGCACCGGCATCCGCAAAGCTGCCGGCATGGCCACCATAACGAGCGATGGCCGGAATCTGGATGCGCAATGCATCATTCATGAAATCAAATACATAGAGATTCCTGATCGAAACATAGGGCAGCATCTCCTCATACAGATTCGTTGCCATGGCGAGAATCACCGCCTGCATATTCGCTTCACTCATGAGCGAAAGCTCTGTAATGTTTTCTTTCCCCATGGCCTGGAATGTGGCATTGGGAATAAATTTTGCATAGGCATCGGTGTAACGCTGCAGTTCCGTCAGATGCTTACCTACGCCCTCCGCCATTTGATTGAAGACCGAAGCGATTTCCGAAATCTCATCATTACCTTTTACCTTCATACGTACATCGAGATTGCCCCGGCCAAGCTTCTCTGCCATTTTGGTCAGAATTTTGAGTGGCCGCAGGAAAATGTACAATGCAACAACGAGAATCAGCAACAAAACGCCGTACCACAGGCTCTGGTATCGCCGCAGATCTTCCGTGGCCGACTGGATTTTCTGCTGCACACTGTCTTCTCTGACAAGGACCTGAATCGCGCCCAAAATGCTTCCATCATTTTTCCGAATCGGGACAACCAGACTACGCACCCACTGGGTATCGCTATAACGAACAATGCTCACCATTGTTTGTTCTGTAACGGCCTTACGAACGGCTTGCACCACCAGTTTTGGCTGTTGATATTGGTATTGTACATTGGCAACGCCATCGTAATTCAGATTATAGATTTCATCGCCGCGACATAAGAAATATTCCGGATAGAACTTTTGCCGTGATGCCAAAGTCCCATCGGATTGATTGTTTATGTCATATAAATCCGTTGGCAATGTCACGTTCGATGCCCGAAACAGTTGCTTTCGAATATCTTCCGGGAGTACCTGATAGGTATCCGCAATTTGCGACAGAGCATCAAGATCCATCTGGGCAATCTGATACTGCGCATCTCCATACAGATTCTGCGTCTCATCATCTATGATTTCCCTGGAAATACGACTGTAATTCTGCTTGTATACCATATTTGTAATCACCAGTATACTCAGCAGCATGATCGCCAGGATCTTCACATAAAGGGACAGTCTCCTCTGATAAACATAGATCCATACCCATATCATGATGCCAGTCAGAACTCCAATCAATAAACAAAGCAAAAATATCGGCAATGCTTTTTTGATCATGTAGTGATACGGATAGATGATCTGCCGCAGAACGGTTTCTTCATTCTGTTCTGCCTGATAAAAAACAGTATTGCCGTCATCGGTTTCCACAAATCCATACAAAATGGACCCATCAGCGCCTCTTTGTGTACCAATAAAGATTTCATCCTCATACGCTGTTCCGGCAATCTCAATCGACTTACTATAAGGATAAGTGAGAACCGTATCCGGATCATCATAGAGAATGCAAAGATCTCTTTCATCATCCAGATTTCGCATAACAACATAGTCTTCGCCCAGGCTGATCATCACATTATGCGTCGTGAATCTGCTGCCGTCATTTTCAAAAATGTTTTCGGTCTTCCCTTCCTGGAACCGAAAGCAGTTCCCGTAACCGTCCACAATGACCCAGCCATAGGGGGCGAAAAAATCAGCGTCTTGAATGGAATAGGTTCCTGTACGAATGCTGCCGTCAAAGACAGACCGCCCACCCTCTCCGATATGAAAAAAAGAGAACTTTGACGTGCCAGAGTCCAGTCTCTCTCTGGTTTCGTAGGCCATCACATCGCCATCCCCTGCTGTTCTTGCCAGCGGCGTGCCAGCATCGATGACATTTCTCATATCCAGAAACAGAAGCATACGTTCACTTTCATGATCCCATTTGTACAGTTGATAAGAAGAACCTTTTCCATCTGTTTCCTGTACCATGTACAAATCCGCATCGTCATATCCCGGCACATGAGACACTTCCAGTCTACTTCCCGACTGATAGGGAAGCACCCACTCAATCAGATCATAGATCCTTCCCTCCATATCCGCCTTATACAGGTTATAGGTATTTTTACCGGTATTTTCGACGCCGTACAGACTTCCGTTTTCGTAGCTCATACTATTCTTATCCACCGGCAGAACGCATTTCTTCCAGCTGAAATAGGCCGCTGTCGTCATGGAAATGAGAAGCAATACAATGAGATACAGCTTCCACCATAGATTTTTTGTCTTCATCTTCTTCTCTCCATCAGGCCACCGTGATGTTGTTTGTTCCCGGATTCACCACCTGGATTACGCCGCCATAGGCACACATCAGCTTACAGGTATTGTTCACTGCCGGTTTCCCGCCGACCATCACCGTGGGACTACCCGGTGCCCACGGGCCTGTGATCACCGGTACACAGGGCATAGGCGTCAAAGCACCAAGAGCCGCCGCTGTGGCCGAAGCCACGGTGGGATTCATCAAGGAGGAACACATGCCAAAGGGCATGACATTCACCATAGGCGCGTTGTCCATGATATTGGCCAGTGGCATGGTGCTACATACCTTGGATGCCGGAAGTACCATAAATGTAGAAGGTGCTGCACCGAAGCTGCACTGAAGCGTTGCGCCGCCACACACACAAAATCCCATCGTAAAACCTCCTGCCTCTTTAGCGTTCTTCGTGAATCTGACCGATCTCTATCGTTTCCCTGGGATAGGCCAGAAGATACCGGCCGGTTTCCGATGCCCATGTCCGGATCACCGGCGAAACCGTCGCTTTCATACTATAGTTTCCGGTCAACGGATTTTCGAGGAGGAAGACATTGGCCTCTCCTTCCGCTTCTCCCAGAATGGTAAACATTTCCTGCTGCTCCCCCTCCGTGATCAAAAATGACTGCCCCAGCCAGCTCAGTTTCTGTCGGGAAAAGAGACTGATTCTTCGTTCCTGTTCCGCCACATGATATGGATTTCGCAAACGGACAGCCGCGGCCCAGACCGGAAGCTCCGCCCAGATCATCGTTCCGGGCATTGCCATCCCTTCCAGATAGAAACAGCCGCTTGTGCGCCTCCGTCCGGGGGACGGGTACACGGGAATTCTGATGATTTTTTCCTGCATCGGACAGAGATCGTACCGCACCGTCAGGATGTCATGTCCCTCAAGCTGCACAGGAATCTTGTTTTCCGTGCATGTGCCGATCAAGATCAAGTAACCGTCCTCTTTCCACATCCACTTGAGTCCCCTCGGAAGCTGCAGACGGGCCGCTTTGTTCCGGTACCTGCTGCCCGTGGCCACATCCACCAGCTCAATCGCCGCCGTCAGGGATATTTTGATTGTCTCTTCCAGCATAATGATCACTCCTGCAATTTGACTGTAAAATCCTCTACGCGTTTCATGGATCTGGAAAGTGCAGACTCCAGTTCCACCGGCACTACTTTATAGAACAAAGAGAGCTTGTAGGGCGTATTCGGATAGTTCCAGGCCTTGAGTTTTTCCTCCATCGTGATATTCAAAAGTTCCACCCGGAGTCGTTCTCCCTCTTCACGGCTTTCCACCTTCGTCGGATCCATGGGATAGTCATGAAGGATCTGCATGATCCTTCCGATCACGCGATGCTCCTCCACCGCACGATACTTAATGTCACTGTAGGAGAAAACCGTGATCATGTAGTACAGACTCAGGTACAGCGGCGGATACTTCTGAGTTTCCGTCATCTGGTTGATCATACCGTTCATCCGCACTTCCTGACTTTCCTCGACATTGTAAAGACAAACCTTCACGCGAATGTCATTCTTCTCATGGGGTTCGCATAGGGCAATTTCCTGCTCCGTCAAAATCAGGTCCGGCACCAATTGCCGCCGCAGGATGCGGACCAGCCGCTCCCCGGTTTCCGCAATCACAGAATAATTTCCCATTTCCGTTCCCCCTTTATCTGTACGCTTATTCCGCGCCCGGGCCGCCAAACTCCGTCGGGGCGATTCCCGCGCCATTCGGATCCGGTGCCTTTTCTTCTGTCACATTGCTTGTTTTGGATTCCGCTTGCTTGGTGTTTTCTTCCTCAGACGCTGTTTTCTTTTCTTCTTTCGTGGCGTCTTCACCCGCTTCTTTTTCCTTCGTTTCTCCCGCAGCGGCGCCCTTTCCCGCTGCATCAGACTTTTCCGGATCGGATCCGTCAGACGCGTCACCATTCTCTTCTGCAACTTCCTTGTCTCCCGCCTGCAGGTCCTTCTTGTCCGTCACCAGCACGCCCTGCCGGAATTCCCCCTCCGATACCGTTTTACCGGTCGCCGGGTCATACAAAATACCGGAACCGTGATAAATACCTCGCTGAAAATTTCCGTCATACAAAAGTGAGCCGGTCTCATCATAGAGCTTTCCCGCGCCGTCATAGAGACCCTGGCGGAATTCGCCCTCATAAATGAGAAAGCCGGTATCCGAAGCATAGGATTTTCCGCTGCCCTCATAGAGACCATGGAAGAACTCGCCCTCATAAATCATCGTTGAGGTCTCCGCGTCGAAGCGCTTTCCGCTGCCCTCATGAAGATCTTCCTTCCAATCACCTTCGTAAATCACCGTCTCGTTCAGGAACTCCTTGCCGCTGCCGTCCCGCTTTCCGGCGATAAAACTGCCCTCGTAAAGCTTTGCCTCCTCCTGGTCATAGAGGATACCTTCGCCCTCATACAGACCTTCGACAAAATCGCCATGATACAGCATTGTTCCGTCTTCCCGGTACAACGTGCCCTTGCCTTCGTACTTTCCCTTTGCAAAGTCGCCCTGGTACAGAAGCTTTCCATCCTCCGTATACAGACTGCCACTGCCTTCATAGACACCGTTGCTGACATTTCCGATATAGGCACATGCACCGCTGGCGTAGTACCTTGTCACATAACCTTCAGAAAGAAAGCCCTCCGCATAGGTCCCGTTTTCGGTCAATGCACCGTCTGCATAGGACTTTCCGGTGCCGTCCGGTATGCCGTCCTTGAAACCGCCTTTGTAGAGAATCTGCGTGCCATGATACAGCGTACCGTCTCCGTCATAACGTCCCTTTTTGAAGCTTCCTTCGTAAATCAAGACTGCATTTTCATACAACGCTCCCTCGCCCTCATACACACCCTGTGAGAAGTCCCCCTGGTAAACGAGCTGCCCGTTTCGGTCATAGCTGCTTCCCTTTCCTTCATAGACGCCCTGAGAAAACATGCCCTGATAAATCATCTTCTCGTCTTCATCATAAGCAGTGCCTTTTCCTTCATACAGTCCCTGGGCGAAGCTTCCTTCATACTGCTTTTTCCCATTCTCATAAAAAAGTATGCCGCTTCCCTCGTATTGGTTAATGTTGAATTCGCCCTTGTAACAGATAACGCCGTTCGGATAGTAGAGCTCACCATATCCCTGGTAAGCTTCCTTCTGGAAACCGCCTTCATAGAGCTTACGTCCCTCAAGGTCATAAAGTGTTCCCTCGCCGTTGATGCGACCATCTTCCAATCTTCCCTTCAGCACCAACGCCTGATTTTCGCGATTCAGAAGTTTCACCTTCCCGTTGTAGCCTGCCACCTTGTCGCTATCCAGATACATCGTCTTCGTGAAGAAATGCGATACCAGGAAGGGATGCCCGTAGTTGAGATACAGTGCCGGCAGCAGGAACAGGAGGATCGCCAGAATGTAAACCAGTTTTTTCGCAATATACAAATCACCGGCGGCATAATATTGACTGATGTCCTTCGGCGTTTCCTTGAGATCTGAAATCTCCTTGACCGCTTCCCCTGCAGCACGATTCAGCACAGTATCGGGATTCGTAAGCCGTTTTAACTTGTAGCGCAGCATCGTCGCCGGTGCCAGCATCCTTCTGCCGGCCCGGATCAATGCTGTTTTCGTTCGCTTTCCCAGGTTGAGAGAATCATTAAATTTCATGCTCTACTCTGTCTCCGTTTCCTCTGTCGACAGTACCAACGTGCCGATTTGACTGAAATTCTGTGCTTCTGCATCCGGCTTCATCATATGCCAGATGCTGTACCCCAGATACCCGGCCGCCGCCAATACCACCAAAACTGCCACCATAATTCTGAGTCCCTTCTTACACCGATCGAGAAATTCTTCTGCATACTCTGCCAATGTCTTCGGCAAAAGATCCCGGTCCGGCACATCTTTCCAGGCTTCAAACAAGCTCTGATAGCTGCGATACACTTCTATCATATTCGCCCAGGCATTCTGCGCTAACTGCTGTAGAAAAATTTCCATATCCGGGAATTTACCCGCCCGCAGCTCTCTTTCAAAGACAGCTCCCAGAACAGCGGCAAGCCTTGTCTGCACCTGTGAAAACAGGTATGTTTCCGCCTGATACCAGTTTTCCAGTGCATAGGAAAAAGCGACATCCCCGGTCGGAGCCACATGAATGTGGTGAACATCCATGGCCGCAATTTGATAAAATACCGGTGCATTCAATAGAATCATCTGCTGCAGAATCTGCTTCCCTATCGTTAGCCTTTCTAGAAAACCACAGTTCTCTGTCTGTAGCTTTTCCGCCAGCGTATTGCTTCCCGGTTCTTTAAAGACCAGATACAGCGTTGGCCCATCAAAAAAGTATTCCGCAAAATCCGTGAATTCCCTGGCATTTTCGGTTTCGATAAGAAAGGGCATGCTTTCGGCGGCTCGCGCCTGCGAAATCGAGAGAATACGGTATTCTGTCTCAGACGGATGGTCCAGATCTCTGCAGATATACTGTTCTGCCTGTCCCTCACCGCTTTCCAGCTTTCGGATCACAATATATTGTTTTTCGTGATTGCTAAATATCATTGTTCTTCCCTAACGACGGCATAAATCGACGCTGTCAGCTTTTCATCTGCGCGGCTCACCGCCGTGATGGCATAAACACCGGCTTCATTCGGTGCCGTATAGATGCCGTTTTGGTTAATGTCGCCGCCTTCACATTTCCAGCTCACGGCCTTGTCCTGTACGCCCTCCAGCTCTGCCTTCAGGATGCGTTCCTCCCGTACCCGCATTTCCAGAACTGATGGTTGAATATAAATCCGGGGTGCTTTCGACGATTCACCATAAGTCGCTGCTGTCGTAAGTGCCGTCCAATAAATCGTGAGCAATTGGTCCGAAGTGCCCTCCAGAAGGCGGGCACCTATAACAAAGGTTCCCGTCTTCGGATCCACGCGGGCCGCCAGTTCTGCCTTCACCGACATATCCGGGAACACCTCCTGGGAGCCACTGTACAGAAAATTCTGGTTCTCCATGGACAGCTGAATGTTGACAATACCGAGGCCGAGGCCATGGACAATTTTCTCAGAGAAAAACGTCTGTCCCCGCTTTCCGCCGATGCCCATGTCAATCGTCACCTTTCCTCTGGAAATGCGAATTTTCTGTCCGTCTCCGTCCCTTGGCTTATCCGTGACTTCGTTCATGCTGTCCGGCTGGCTACCTGACTTCCCCGCCGAACCCGCTTCTCTCTGCTTCTGCCACTCAGAAAGTGCCTGCAAAAGATAATTGCTGAATACCTTCTGCTGAAAGGGATCATTGACCACACTGTCCACAATCAGCAGGTTGCCGCCGCGGATCAACTCGATCTTTGCAAGATAAATACCGTTCATAAAGCAGGTCCGGCTGATCTCTTCAAATCCTTCTTTGTAGAAACGATTCGTCAGTGCTTCCTCCGGATGCTGCTCCATGACCGGAATGCCGACATTGATCTCTGTCGGCACCACCTGTTCCACCTTATGCGTTGTCAGTCGCAGCGGTGCCGCCGACATTATCCTGGCCTCACAGTCGGATACACGCTTCACCTGAAGTTCGTAGACAAACTCCTTTTTCTCACCCTTTCCCAAAAGGATGTGCTCAAGATCGATCGACAAAAGCGCCTCACCATGGAACGAAAGATGCTCCAGCTTTTCCGTCATATGTAAGCTGATGTCCTGCTGTTCCCTTTCGCTGAAGATCACGATTCGGATCGGACAGCTGCCGTCTGTCTGCAGGATGCGGGGAAGAATCTGCACGATGCGCAGATCCTGATCCTGGTACAATGTCAGCTGTCGCTCGTAGAATTCCTGCGTCCGATAACTCATATCCTGCGGAGTCAGCGTCGTGAGATACAGGTGGCATCCTTCTTTATAGCGCGCGAACTCCTGCTGGTTGTTGATGGTGGAGGTCATCTGTCCCGCCGGTTGTTCATCATATTCGATGCAGAGATAGCAATAAGACTGATCCTTTTGCTCCGCCACTGTCTCGTAGCCATCAATCAGGGAAATTTTCTTCATAACCGGCACATCCAGCACGATCTCCCGTCCGGCAAAATCGAGAGCGAATCCGGTTTCCACTGAGATTGTCTTTTCATCCACGGCCACGACCTGCAGACCGGAGACAACGCCAGCGCCATGGAGATAACGATTGATCAGACGCCGCTTGTCATTGCCATATTTCTGCTCATTTTCAAAGTCATGCTCGGTCAGCAGCTTCCCGTAAAAATAATGATTTCTCTCATAGCCAAAAAAATGATTGTGTTTCATAATTTCCCCCACTCATCTGCTTTCATCCGGCAGTTCGATCATGGACAGCCGGAAGCCGCCATTCAGAACGGTTGGTGCATAATGCCCGATATGACTGTTCACGCCGAGATAATTATCGTCTCCCAGGCGGATATTCTGTTTCAATACAATCAATTCCACTTCCACATGTGCCGGGCAATTCTGATGGATCAGTTTCCGGACGGTCCGCAGTTCCTGTTGAGACAACGGGTCCTTCGGATTGATCACCAGTCTGCCGTTGCTTATGCCCTTCTTTTCGTCCGGCTGGAGATAATAAACGTCATCTCCTGTATACAACTGAATCAGATATACCAGACTGCCGGCTGTTCCTCTTCGTGAAAACCACTTTCCCGCGTCTTTCAAAAGGGTTCTCAGCTGATCGTCCCGCCAGATATAGCATTCCTCGATATGTATCCATGAGGCCAGCCATTCCATGAACTTTCGTTCTGCTACATCCGTGTCCAGCATTGCCGCGCTCGTTCGAATCCGTTTTTCTACTTCCTCGTCCTCCGCCTGGAAGACGGCCAGGAAACGCTCCAAAAAATCTCCTTGCCCCATGTCTCTTTGGTATAATTCTGGAAGATTGGAAATCCAGTTTTCCTTTGGAAAAAAGACCTGAATGTCTTGAATGCCGGTCTCCTCCTGTCCCATGCCGTAGAATTGAAGGGAAAACCAGAGATACCGTCCCTTCAGCTCGTACAAAAGCTGGTCTTCTGGATGAAGCGTCGTCTTTCTTTTGTATTTCTGAAAGCATGTGCACTTTTCCTCTCCGCTAAGATCCGGGTCCTGAATTACGGCCTGTATCTTTCGAAACCTGCCGTCCACCGGGATTTCGTCAGTATCCGCGGTATAATAGCTGATCTGCACTGACGTTTCTAACGGTGCCCTGATCTGCATGACCATACGTCCCCAGATCGTCGAAGCATCTCGGCTGTCCAGAAGTCGCGAAATAAACATGCCCCTGTGTTCTCCCGCCTTCAGAGCGAGTCCATTGCGCTCTATGATACAATTTTCCTGATAGCCCCGTCTGTAATCTTTTTCCTTGTTAAACACAAAATAGCTCATAGACGATCCTTTATTCTGTCACAATCTGGAAGGACATTTCCTGGAGCACAGCGACGCCATACGGCGGCAGATAAATATCTCCATTGGCCTGGCTAACGGCCCCGCCGCCACGTCCCTCCAACGTCAGGCGTCCGATTTTTTGTATACAATCCAGTGTGATCAGTTCCCGGTACAGATCCGCATATAACACCGGCGTTCCAAACCGATGTCCTCGTTCCTCGAAAAATCCCTGCACACAAGCTTCGATTCTTTGCCCTGCGTTGTAATATTGGGCCTTGGCCACCAGATCTCCATAAACGGATACCCGCACTCCGACAGGCGCATAGATCTTTAGACCGGTACCAAGCAGAACCCGCGGCAGCAGGTATTGTTCAATGTTTTTACGGTAATTTTCTGTCAGTCGTGGCAGCTTGAAATCTGAATAGGGCTTGATCACAACGCCGACGACATTGTCACAATTCTTTCCTTCAATCTGTGCCAGTTCCGAACCGCTGACAATCTTACAAGCTTCGATCATAAGGCCCGGTATTCGACGCAACAACTGCTCATAATCCGCAGCCGTCACAGCGCGATCCACGCATTCCAATGCTTCCTTCAAGCGAGAGAATCCTGCTTCAATGCTTTCGTTTCCACAGCCACCGTCGGCATCGAAATGACTGATGATCCGCATATCCTCCCGCTGACCAAAACGCCCGGCCTTGATATTTCCCTGCTCTCCCATATACAGGCTATATCCGACGATGACAATTTTTCCCTCCGGCATCATGCCATGAAAGCCATCGCCAAATTGCAAACAGCCCGCATCGGTATCCAGATGATAATGCAGGTCCTCCGGTCCGGAATGATCGAAGTCCTCCACCTGTGTCCACATCCGAAAACGTCCCGGATATTCGTCATCTTCCACAAGAATATCAAAACACGTTGAAAGCACGCGATCTGTCTGCAGATCATATCTTTGCCTCGGGAATCCTGTTCCGGGTCCCAGAAAACGAATTGTATCAAATTCCGGCTCAAACAAAAGGAGCATCACTTCATCTTTTGTGCCTTCCGGTTTCTCGTTAAGAATATATCCGATTCTATTCTCCGCTCTCTCCTCGATTTGAAAACCTGCCGCCGGAATCATCGTTCCGTCCTCTTTGTACCAGAGGATTTCACTGAGACCGTTTTTCGCAAGACTATGTTCCGATACGAACTCCCATTGGGACAAGTTGCAACGCACACTGTGTTTTTCCCATACAGCCCAGCTTTCCTTCTGTCTGATCTCCACCCAGTCAAGTCCCATACCGGCGCAGCCGGGGGATGACTCATATTGACAGTCCGTCAACACCATCCGCATAAAGTATCCGGATGTCTCGCCAACCACCGTGGGCACCATATCGAAGGTATTTTCAAAGCATATGCAGCCATCCTGAATCAGACCATAACTTGTGTCTTCTTTTATGGTACAGGCTTTCCATCCCTCCGCCGTAAATACTTCCAGCGCAATACGTCCCAGCGGTATAAAATGATCTTCCGGCTTCACCGGCATTCTATGATCCTGGTATTTTCCTGCCGCAAGGAAGGAAAGCCGATTGTCTCCTGTTTTTCGGAGCGGCCCGGCCAGCTTCAGGAAGCAGACATTTCCCTCATGAACCGGTGTACCAAAGGGGTAAAACAAGAGCCGCCCTTCATGCTGCAGACAGAAATTTTCTATTTCCGTATAGCTTGTACCATCCCAACAAAGACATGCTTCGATATCCTTCTGATATAGATTCATTACCGCGTCATTTTCAAAACAGATGTGCTCCGCAAAGAATTTGCTGCCCTTCATCAGAGGGCCATCTGTTTCCGGTAAAACCTGAATTCTGCAGGATGCGCATTGTCCGGGTCGTAAACTGGTACCCAGAAGTTTTAAGTATTTTTTTCGATGTGCATCGGTAATCTGGTCCATCTCAAAGGTATGTACCGATTGCATCCAGACAAACAGCTCCAGGATCGTCATGCCGGGATCATGGGGATTGAAATTCGTCCATTCCGGATAGAGATTTGCTATGGTCTGACGATATTCCTGTATCATCTCTTCAAAACTTCTGTGTTCCAGTTCGATTTCCGGTATCATGACTGCTCCCTCCTCTCCTCGGGTTTCACTTTCCTGTTCTGCAGCTGTTTAGTGTGGTGACGCTTATCCATTACGCATAAGCAAAAATCAGCTCATGCTCTCCATTTAACGGCAGCGTATACATGCTGGCCTGGGCCTGCTCCATCGAAATTTCCTGTGTTATGCCGTCTGTCACACTTTCACAGGAAACAACAAGATTCTTCATTCTTCGTACAGACTTTTCGCCGGTCAGCAGCGCCTGAATTTCCTCTCTGCTCGGCAGCTCGCCCACCTTCCATCCTTTTTTTTCGTATCCACCATGTTCCGGATGCAGAAAAGCACGCAGCTCTTCCAGCAGACTTGCTCTGACCGAAAAAGAGCTGACACCTTCCTCCAGATACAGGATCACACTGACATGGAAACGAATGTAAACCGGCGGAATGATGAAGAAATTTCTTCGGGCCTGCACGGTAATAGGAACATACTTTTGAAATTCCCGGTAGATCTTTTCTTCCAAAGTATGAAATCCGGTACCGTTTTTTTCATTGTCCACCATCAGCACCAGCGTCAGACATCCGCCTTGTCGAACTCCCTCTGCATTAAAGCCGGAAAAACAGCTGGCTTTTTTTACATTGGGTTCGATCTCAAATGCCAGATCTTCATAATCTTCTGTTGTGACAGCACGTTCCCGATGTTTTAACTTATGTGACATGCGCTTCACAGCCTGCGGTACAGACTCTCTGTCATATCCTCCCTGGAATGGCAACGGATTGTATACTCTGCTCACAGAACCGATACTGTCTTCTAGGCCATCCACCATTCCCGGCGACAGGTTTGCATCTTGCCCGCCGCCAACGGCATAAACCACATGAATCGTGTCCTCCAAAGCAGAGGGCGGCACTTTGCCGTGACGTCCGTCTCCAAAGCGCAGAAGTCCCGAACCGTGATCCAATACATAACACCGTTCGTCCGGCCCGGCATGTCGAAAATTTTTGCTTTCCTTCCATTGGATCCAGTAAACGCCCTCGCTGTCTGTCGGCTGAATCCGCTCCTGTTGCGTAAGCGCGGCAAATTCTGTCTCGGAACCATTCCATCGCTCCCGCACCCAAAGTGCGAAATTAGCAACATTATCCTCCTGTAGCTTGAACTGCGCATGCTCCCGGTAGCGGTTCATCATGAAAAATTCTTCTCTTCCGGAACGCACCGTCACAGCTTTCACCGCATTCTGATACATGGCCGCGATTTTAATGCCTTCTTTTTTCGGTAATTTGGCATATCCATCAGACACATCCCGAATACGGAGCCAATAGCGCTCCTGTCCGAAAAGCCTTTCCTGCTGCATATCCTTTTTGCCATAGAAAATGATCCGTCCGGTTTTCTTGAGGTTCTCAGTTTCATCCACCGCATTCAGCGATTTCCATCGTCCCCCGACGCGATACTCCAGCTGCAGCTCCATCTCATTTTTCCGGCTTTGCTGCATAACATGAAACAAAAGGCTTAGCGGACCGCCCAGCAGCTTTCGATCAAAGCCCAGGTACACTGCTGCCTGCGCATCCTCGCCTCCCCACAAAACTCTCCTGTCCCTCTGCTGCCGCCACTTTTCATAGCGCCAGGTCTTCGATTCCAGATTGTTCTCCATAAGAAGAAATTCCGGATGCTCCGTATGACTTCCGTATGCATAATCAAAGCGCATGTTCTTCAGGACCGGCGTGATATAAAAGCCCTTGGTCTTAAAAGCATTGGTCACCTTCAGGATTCGGGCACGAATGTAATAGGATTCGCTGCTGCCCACATGAATCCTGCTCATATCAAGCGGACACGCAAAGGTCATGGTGATGTCCATGTCCTGGGTACCGACTTCCGGGCTGAACAGTTTTTCATGCTCCTGATTGACGGGTAGACGCGTCCAACCATAGCCGTTATAGTATTCCCAGACAACATTGGCCACGGTGATATCGTAGTCCTTTTCCACCTTGATATCGCCCTTTTTCATAACGAGCTTCCACTCCACGGGCACCGGCTCCATCTCATTGATCTCCGTCTTCACGAAGCTTCTCGTGAAATGGAACTGCACATCAGCGCCTTTTTGCATCAGTGCATCATCGCAGGCAATATACCATTCATTGTAAAGCTGAAATTTGTCTCCGAAGGGTGCCGTCACCTGTACTACGCTATCCACATCATCCGAAATCATGGCATTCGGCAACAGAGCGCTGCCGCTGCCGCCGATGCGGATCTCCTCCAGCGCCACCGAATCAAGGCCCACCAGATCTGCCGTGAAGCACAGCCACAGTGAAGCCTCCGCATCCGGCACACCCGGGAATTCTCTTTCGACTGCCGACGACTGCTGCTTTCCCCGATGCAAAACAAGACCGTTGTTCTGCACTTTCTGCGTATCAAAAGGTACCCAGCCGTCCGTACTCCAATAGGAAACACGCACATGTTCCAGAAAGTGTCCAAGCTCTTTTTTTCCTGCAGCCCCAAATTGAAGCTCGATCTGACTCCCGTTGTTTCCAGCGAAAGCATAGGCATGATTCAGATACAGCTTATGTGTTTGCCGGTTCTCCACTGCTTCCGCAAAAAAACGGAGATTTCCTGGTATCGCGGCATTTTCCGGGTCCTTTTCATAAAGGCATCCGATATAATCGTGTTCACTGTTGCTCTCATAAATAGAGAGCAGCGAGGACGGCGTCAGTTCCATGTCTTCCTCTGTCTCAGCCGCGACCGGCACCTCATCCGGATAAACTGCTGCTGTCGTCAACGTTGTGCCAGTCGGCAGCGCAATGCTCTGATCCTGTTCCTGTTCTACATCAAAAACCACATAGCCCCTGGCCGGTGCTGCCGGCTGCGCCATCGTATCCAGACAACGAAAAAAAGCGGTTTTGTGTTTCCTGGCCAGTAAATCCGTCTGTCTTCCCAGTTGATGCTGCATATCTGCATAAATGTAGGTGAGCACACTACCGACATCCTGACCGGCGTCCGGGATCCGCCACTCCGGTACATAGACTGCTGCGCGATGATTCAGTTTTTCGATGATCTCTTCTCTGCTTTTCGACCATTCCGTCTGATTTGCTTTCATAACAGTCCCTCATTGATGTAAAACGGATAAACCAGGTTGTATGGATTATTTGTTGCCCTGACCACATAGGAGATGTTGATGTTCAGTCGCCCTTCCTCCTTCTCATCCGCTTGCACCTGCACCGCAATGTCCGTGATTCTCGGCTCCCAGGCATGAAGTGCATCCTCCACCTCCTTTTGCATACGAGAAAAGGAGGTATAGTCCATGGTGCCGAAGGCATATTGATAAATGCCGCAGCCAAAGTTTGGACGCATGATCCGCTCACCCTTTCTCGTCATGAGAATGATTCGGATAGATTCCTGAATGTTGTCTTCATAGGAAGAAGTCTTAAATTTTCCTGTCATCTTATCCACCTGCACCGGCCACTTGACACCTACGCCAAGAAAAGCAGATACCTGATCCTTTTCTTCCATATGAACACCTCCTGCTTAATTGATCTTGACCATGCTTCCCTTGACCGTCGTCATACCGGAAGCCTCCAGCTTCAGACTGCCGTCTGCTTTGACATTCACACTGCTGCCGGAAAGATCCGTCGTATTGCCCTTCAGTTTTAGCTTCTGATCCCCAGAAAGTTCCAGCGTCTTCGTTTTCATCTTGACACTGTCGCTTTCTATGGTAATCTGGCTTTTTCCGCCGACCGAAAGCTCCAGTTTCTTCTCCGCCTCCAGCTTGATACTGCCGTTCTTGCCATCTATTGAAAGCAGTGTTTTTCCGCTCTTGTTCTGAATCTCAATAATCTCATTCTCATCCGCCAGTCGAATTTTGAGCTCCCCCTTGGTTTGAATTACAATTTCCTCTTTGCCGCTTTTGTCCTCAAAAATGATCTGATTTCCGCCCTTTGTCAGGATTTTCTTAACGCTGTTCTCCTGATTTGCGCACGCCTTCGGCGCGGGCGTCGTCTTTGTCCACAAGCATCCCAAGGCCACCGGACAGGAAGGATCACCATGATCAAAAGCAACCACAACCTCAGCACCTTTCTCCGGCATAAAGTAGTGTCCACTTTCCACGCCTGCATATGGCGCCATATATTTCATCCAGGCATTCGTGGCCGTTCCACTGGGCCGCAGCAGGTATTCCACACGAATCATCCCGGGCTTGGCATCGTCATAGTTATCCACCACTTTTCCGAGGATAATGCTGTATTCCCGATCTTCATAGCGGCGCATTTCCGCCTCGCCGGCCAAAATCTCCGAGTAGATGTCCATTGTCATTCTCCTCCGATTGTGATGTCTGTCGTATAGCCCGACATGGACAGTTTGTGTGTTGCTTCCGTGATATATTGCAATCCGTTAACATGATCATCCAATCCCGTGATGTAGATGAAGCGTCCCGGGACGATCTGCGGCAAGCCAATGCAAGTTCCGGAACCCTCTGTCTTTTTTTGCATCTCCACAACAGCTTTTCGCATGGCCTCTTTCACGGCCTCCTCCTTGGATTTAATATGCGGACCAATGATCGTATGACTCGTTTTGTATACATTTGATTGTTTTTCTGATGACTCCACCTTTGTACTGAATTTTACCGATTTCTCCTGTTCTGCGTCCTGACCAATCACTTCAATTTCTTTATTCAAATATCTTGCGCTTCGACTGAAGGACAAAAGTCCGGTTCCCAGTCCGATGCTCATGATCGGCAGCAACTGTTTTCTTGCTGTGCGATAATACAGATTTTCACCAAGTACAAAAAACTCCTTTTTCATCGCTCCACGATCAACCAGCTTTTCCTTGATAAACTGGTAAATCGACTGTCCATTCGACGGACTAATCGTGCCCTCCACAGAATCCGCGATCATACTGTCCTTGTCCAGACTGCAAAGAGATCTGTAAGGCTTGACAATACTCTCCATAACACTGGTGAAGCTGCCGGGTCCATATCTTTTATAGGCATGGTCTTCCAGCATCAATCCGCGGGCATCCAGGCAGCTCACGCTGCAGCTTGCTCCATTCTCTGCATCGAAGTTCCAGCTAATCTCAGCAATATAGCCCTTGAACACCGTTAGGTAAACAGAGGAATACCCGAGTGCCACCTCCACCTTGGCTCCCAGCACCATAACTTTGTCGATCAGCTTACTAAAACAATGCATGACACGGTCATAGCAGTCCACCAAATTAAATGTTGCACTTCCTGCCTTATCGGAAATGGTCTGGTGCACCGTGATGTCCGTCACCTTGAAGCCGGGCACACCTATGATATTCATGCCATTCACTTTGATGCTGGCACCGGGCCTGGAAAAGTTTTGATACAACGTCTCCAGTGCGCCAAAAGTATAGGCGCCGTTCATCAGTACATCAATCATGTCCCGCCTCCCTGTTATAATGCCGGCACCTTAAGAAGCTGACCGGGGCGAATGTCCAGCGGACTCAGTAAATGATTGGCTTTGGCGATTTCCCGCCACTTTTCGCAGTCCCCATACTCCTGATACGCCAAGCTCCAAAGGGTCATTCCTTCCACCACCTTCCTGGATTTCGTGCGGTCCGGCGATTCAAAGGGAGAAGCCTGCCGAAACATCAGTTCCGACCGCGTCGATTCGATCGTCAGATCAATCTTCGCGCGAATTGGCTTTCCAAAGGGATCAAACATGGTGAAAGTCTGCTTCAACGAAGTGATGACCCCGGTAAAGTTCAGGTTGCCCCATATGAAGGCTGCCCGGGGTGGTGCATGAAAGGGTCCATGTATATTTGTAGCATTTACCAGCTGGGCCGTATATGTGGTGACCGGCGGTGCAGCCAGTTCCTGCGTGGTGCCGTTTCCGCTCGCCAGCATCAGCGAATCAAAAAACAGTGTTAATGTCAGCGTCGCAGCATTGCATTTGATAAACTGCTTCATGCCGCCCTCACTTCCCAGTGCACTCAGCGTATTGTAGGTGACCTGCTTATTGATCTCATATTGAGAGGGATTAAACATGCAGGGGATCGTCCCCACAGACACACCCAGCTCGCCATACAATTCAATTGTTGCCTTTGTCAGTGCTGCCACATATCCTCCCTTCCTGCGGAACCTTACTCCCTCTCACCTCATCTGAGTCCTCTCCGCATACGTTCCAACTTCAATTCCTGATGCATTTCCTTTATCGTGCGCTCTGTGATCCGTCTCATCATCTCGTCAGAAGACAAATGCATCTGATTTTCCTGCAGTTCCTTCAGAAGCTTCTCCTGCACCTTTATCTTTTTTTCCAGCTTTTCCGTTGTTTCCTTCCATACCTGGGATCCAGCGGCATTCACCGTCTGACGGATGTCCGTGCCAAAGGCTGTATTTCTCGCAGTCTCCGTCAGCTGTATGGATTTTTTCTGAAATATCTCTTCTACTTTTTCATCCAGCTGCTGCCCGATTCCCGCACGCCAGCTCTGGGGCATATTTTTAAAGGACGGCGGCTGCGGTCGTGTGACCACCATGGAAGGCATTCTCAGTGTTTCATAGGAAATGTCCTCTTCCGGTGCAGCAGATGCTTGCTCTTCAAAGTCATCCGCAAAGCGATGGACCATCTGCTGAAGACTTACATAGTTCTCAGAAGCCTGCCGCAATGTATTCTGCGCTGTATGCTGCTCCAAATACGTAAACAAGCTCCGACGCGACAGCTCCGACATCTCCTGGTTTACATTTTTCTCAATCGATTGATGCAGAATCTTTTCGGTAGTCTCCGGCAGTGATTCGGATGCCGCAACAGGAGTCTCTGCAGCGATCCCCAGTCTGCTGTAAATCTGTTGCAGGTCGGTTTGCAGATTCTGGTACTGACTTTGCAAGAGCTGCTGTAGTGCAGGGCTCTCTATTTCCTCCAAGTGTTGATTAAGATAGACCAGATTTTCCAACCATGTATCACTGCCTTCGGCCTGATAGCTTTCTTCGAAGTTCTCCTCCCGGATGTTTTCGTTGACAAGTTCATGGAAGGTATCCATGTGTGTCTCGCTTTGATTTCTCAAATGCATTGACGCGTGCTCTGCCGTTTCCCATATATCCGTATTTTGAGATAGTTCCGCTTTGGCATCCGTTCCTGCATTTTGAGATGTCTCTGCTTTGCCGTTTGTTTCCGCAGTTTGAAATGCCTCTGTTTTGCCGTTTGTTCCCACATTTTGATAAACATTTGCCGCTTCAGTCGCATTTCTTTCGGTTTCTGATTTTAAAATTTGTTTGCTTTCTTTCTCCTTTCTTTGACGTAGCAGTGTGAAAAGCGCTGTCTTCTCCGGCTTTTCCAGCTGATTGATCGTCTCCTGCATGCTGAAGCGATCCGTCTGGTAATGTTCCTCCACAACAGCCTGCAGCTGCTCCCGGATTTGTTTAGTAACCTGCTCCTGTAATTCACTATAGGCTTTTGTCATCGCTGTCGAATTCTCAAAGTTCTGCTGTGCAATGTCCTGAATCGCATGCCTTTCCAGGTGCTCGATCCAAGTTTTAAGTGTCAGATCGGATATTTCTTGATCGAAGTATTCCTCATTTGTCACAGTTCGATTTGTCCACTGCATCACGTCTTCGATCTTCTGTGATGGATTCGCTTTCTGCATCAGACCTTCAGCCTTCTGTGATGGATTCGCTATCTGCTTCAGATCTTCAGCCTTCTGTGATGGATTCGCCATCTGCTTCAGATCTTCAGTCTTCTGTGACGGATCGGCCATCTGCTTCAGACCTTCAGTCTTCTGTGATGGATCCGCTATCTGCATCACTGTCTTCTTTAATTGGTCATTTCGTTGCATCAAGGTTTCAGACAATTCCCGAATGCGCTCCAGTCCCCCCTTCCATTCCTTCAAAGCAGATTGCAGAACCGGTGTGCTCCACATTCGACTCACAGAAATCGATTGATGCAGAATTTTTGCGACTGTCTCCGGCAGTGCTTCGGAGTCCTCAACAGAAGCTTCTGATGAAATTCCTAGTCTGCTGTATACCTCCTGCAGGTCGGTTTGCAGATTCTGGTACTGATTTTGCAAAAGCTGCTGCAGTACGGGGCTCTCAATCTCTTCCATGTGTTGATGGAGATAGATTAGATTTTTCAGCCATGTATCACTGCCTTCGGCCTGATAGATTTCTTCGAAGTTCTCCTCCCGGATGGTTTCGTTGACAAGTTCATGGACGGTCTCCATGTGTGTCTCACTTTGATTTCTCAAATGCGTTGACGCGTGCTTTGTTGTTTCTCGTACATCCGCATGTTGAGAGACCTCTGCCTTGTCATTTGTTTCCGCATTTTGAGATATCTCTGTTGTGCCATCTGTTTCCGCATTTTGAGATGTCTCTGTTTTGCCGTTTGTTCCCACATTTTGATAAACATTTGCCGCTTCAGTCGCATTTCTTTCGGTTTCTGATTTTAAAATTTGTTTGCTTTCTCTCTCCTTTCTTTGGTGCAGCAACGTAAGAAGCGCAGCTTTCTCCTGCGTTCCCATCTGCTCAATCGTCTCCTGCATGCTGAAACGATCCGTCTGGTAGTGTTCCTCCACAACAGCTTTCAGCTGTTCGCGGATTTGTTGTGCTACCTGCTCCTGCAGTTCGCCGTAGTCTTTTGTTTTCTCTGTCAGATTCTCCGATTCCTGCTGTGCACTGTCCTGAATGGCATACCTTTCTAGGTACTCGTTCCAGGTCTTACTTGTCAGATCGGATACCTCCCCAGCGGACTCCTGGCGGCTGTCAATCTGCTGCAAATTGCTTTGCAGATTCTGGTACTTATCTTGTACCAGCTGCTGTGTCTCCGCATAGGAATTCAGAATTTCTCTTTGCAGTTCCCGGGACCATCCGGCATCATTTCGGTGTACCAGCGCGTCAATGCTTTGCACCCATTCTTCAGCATTAACATTTTCAAAGAAATTCTCAATGCTCTGATTCTCATTCTGTTCCCACTCCACACCGAATTGCTCCGCCAACTCTGTCAGATGGGGTGTTTCCTGCATGGCCTGAATTAACTCATGCTGAGCTACCTCTGACATTGTTTGAATCCGTTGTAGAAATGCATCTCGTTTCTGCAGCAATTCCATCTGTTGCTGCATTGAAAACTCGTAGTTTTTTTCTGAAATCACACTGTGGACTTCTGTCTCATGCGTCTGTTGCACGGTATCATCCATCGTCCTTACATGTGATTCCTCCGTCGTCCAGTGAAATCCCATGTGTTTCGCAATTTCCGTCAATACTGTATTCTGCGTCATCCTGGTCCAAAGCCGATATTGCAGAGCCGGTGCAAGGTCTTGCAAATCATCTAAGAACTGATCCCGCAGATGAAGAATTCTGATCTGTGCATCCGCAGTCTCCTGTGCTGTGCCATAAGCCGTCTCCTCCTGTATTTTCGTAAGCTGCTGACCAAGCTCAAACACCTTCGTGGTGAAACGGCTTTCCTGCAGAAAATGGCATTCCTGCACAAGCTGTTGCATGGTACTGGCCCATTCTTCCGCATCCAGATAAGAAAAGTATTGCTCCATTTCGGAAAAATCGAAATCCGCGTACTCTGCATTTCGTAACTGAATTTCTCGAACAGACGATGCCAATGTTGTCTCCTGCTGTTCAGTGACAAAATCCTGGTTTCCGCTGCAATAAACTTCAATTTTTTGAAATTCCCGCTGAATTTCCTTCTGCAACCGCTTTTCAATCTCGGTATGTGATTCCATTCCCCTATGGAATGTAGCATAGTCATCGGAACCTGCAGCTGCCCTTGCACCCATATGAAATTTTTCCTGATTCAACGGCAGCAATTGATTCCACTTTTCATAGATCTGCTGCTCCAACAGTCCGGACTCTGCTTTCCACAGCAGTTCCAGGTGTTCGATTTCTTTCGCAAAAACTGTTGTCTCCATATTCTGCCTGGCGGATTCTGTAAAGCGCAGCAGCGTGTTATACCACTGTTCCAATCTTTGGGCCTGATCTGGAATGTTCTGGTATATTCTTTGGAGATAATAGCGAATTTCCGTTTTCAAATTTTCATATACATTCGAAGACAGCACGTGATTTTCATTTCGAAGAAGCTGCAAAAAGGTCTGAAAGACATGTGATCCTGCTTTCCAATCTTCCCAACCCTGTGCCAGTTTCTGCAGTTCCAAATACACAAAAGAAGCAGAGGGAAATAAGCCATCCTCCCGCACTGGATCTGTATACAGCATTCCAATGGCATTGTGATGTCTTTGTTTCACTCTGCTCTTGTCCGGCAACGCCGCACTCTTGCATATCTGAATCTGCTTTGCCACATGAGGCATTGGTTTTAGAATCGCCATCTCTCTGTCACCTCTTTTGTTCACGTTTCTTCTTTTCTATTTCTATGGGTATTTGACCTCCGACAAACCCATATGGCGAATACTCACTTTCTTGATCATGATCTTACTGCCAAGTGCATCCAACTCGGAAACATCCCACTGTTCCACGATCCCTGTTTCAATATAATATGCTTTCACCACACTGCCGGACTGCATGACCAGAATATAAATATCCTCCACCTGCGTTCCCGGCGAAAAAGAGAAGACCGAATCACCGCCGACGCCAGTGCATACGCCCTGCTCCATCTGTATCGTTCCCGCCTTGCTTTTCGGGTTTCGAAACAGATGCACCCGATCATTGACGCCACCTTCATGGTATTCTTCAAACTCCGCCGCACCGGAAATATTGGTGATCCTAGAAAAACTAAAGTTCTTCCGGTTGATCAGAACCTTGAATCTGTTGTTTGCCAGAAGTGTTGTTTCTTTTCTAGCCATTCTGTCCTGCACCTCCCGCTATACATGAAAAACATTTTCCGGCTCATCATTCAACTTGCTGTTGATCGCCGAAACACGGTTGCACCACTTGATTCTCTCCAAATGACTCAAGGTCATGATCTCATCATGACTCCAATGGAGGTAATAGGCAATGAAAGCTGCTTCCTCATATATTTTTTCAGCCGGATATGTTTTTAATAACCGGCGTTTGTAAAATTTACCGGTATATCCACTTCCTTTCCGCAGTGCGGGCAAATCCCCTTATAAACCGGAACTTCCATGGAATTGATGCGTTGATAAAGATCCTGCAGATAAGCCAAGTCCATGGTAAATAGCTTCTCCACAACTCTTGTGTCAATGGCTGGTAGTGTGCCCAATTTCGTGATCACCCGCGCAAGAAGGATAATGGTCAAATATCCCGCATTCTGCTGCACCCGCGGATCCTTCAGCGGAAGGATCTCATCAGCTGCATTCGCCAGTCGCATCACACCCTCTCTGTGCACATTTCCATCCATATCGATATAGCCCTTTGGCAACGTAAAAGGAAATTCTGTTTGAAATGCCATACCTCTCTCCTCGTATAAGAAATATCAGGAGTGCTTTCAATCCACACTCCTGACACTCTACGGAACTATGATACTCTGGTCATGCCTTCATGGGCGATTTCGATCGACTCAATCGCCAACTCTGAGGCTGTTGCATTGAAATCAGGTGCCGTGTATTTTGTTGGCCACGCATTGATGATCTGCCATGAAGCCGCAGGAGCCTGAGACTCGTCCAAAAGCGTTAAGGTCAATGTCTTTCTCTCGATCGGACCGTTAACACCAGTCTTTAACCAGTCGAACAAAACGGTTCCTGTCGTAATACCCTGCTTCAAGGTGACATTTCCATACTTTTTCAGCCCGGGAATCTTCATCGGCGTTTCGGCCGTCATGTCGCCCTCACGATACTCAATGACATCAATGGATGCATCAAATCCGGAAGCCTCCGAAAATCCGCCTGCCTCCAAACCATCTATTTCAACCTTAAATCTGAATTTAGCGTGTGGATATCCAGCCATCTGTCATTCTCCTCTCTTATTCTGCACCGCTTGTCTTCTGAGAAATTCTGAAGATTACAAATTCAGCAGGTTTCACAGGTGCTACGCCAATCACACAAATCAGTCTTCCGTTATCAATATCGTCCTGACTCATGGTATCCCGACCGATATTCACAAAAAACGCTTCCTCCGGAGACTGTCCGGCCAGAGAACCCTCCCGCCACATATTGTTCAGGAAAACACTGATGGTTCTCTGCACACGAACCCAGAGTACTTCGTCATTCGGTTCAAATACAGCCCAACTGGTATTCGCTTTAATAGTCTCTTCAATATAGATGAAAAGTCTTCTGACATTGACATACTTCCAACTTGCATTGCTGGTCGCTGTTCTGGCACCCCAGACACGAATGCCCTGTCCGGGGAACGAACGGATCAGATTAACGCCCTTGGGATTCAGAATATCCTGCTCCCCCTTATTGAATGCACAGTCGAGGCCCACGCATGCTCTTACCACCTCATTCGCCGGTGCCTTGTGTACACCACGGGTTCCGTCACTTCTTGCATAGATACCAAGAACTGAACCTGACGGCGGAATCGGAATATTTTTCTTATCCAGCGGATCAAATACTTCCAGCCAAGGATGATACAGCGCCGCATAGTTTGTATCGAAAATGTCTCTGTGTCCCAGGATATCCTCTACCTTTCTAGCATCCTTCGGCATATCCAGAACAGCAAAGCGGCTGCCCAGATTCTCACAATGCGCAACCAATGTCAGCTGCACGTTTGGATCTGTCACGCCCGGGATTGCCATGAGCGATACCGTGTCGTTGTCCAAGAAAGCCTGAATACCGGTTCTTCTTCCCGCGCCATCATCTACGCCAATAAAATCCGCTGCTGTGATAGAAGAAATATCGCCATTGCTTCCGGATGTCAGGGAAATGGTCATGACTGCTTCTTCTCCGGCCAGCTGCTGGAAGGGTGAAGCCAAAAGTTTACCGTCAGCCAGACACTGTGCTGTGATCAAATCCGACTTGGAAATGCGCTTATCCACGTAATTCGGCGACTGCACATTAAATGACAGATTATCGAAGGACTCCACCTGTTCATTGTAGCGAACCTCCATGCTGAACTCGCAGGTGGAAATCACGTTCACCGGAACCAGATTCTTATCAATGACATCCGCCTCGAATTCTTTTTCAAAGGTGATGATATTGTCCTGATTTTTGACAACTCTGTTGTATTCCGTTCCTGCTGCGCTCGTGAAGCAAACCACATCACCAGGTACAAATCCTGCGCCATTCTTTACCAGGTACTTCTTCCCTTCCTTGGTCTCCAGCACCTCATACACCTGTGTCTTGGCCTTGCTTGCCGGTGCAATCACGATGCGGATGCCATCACCCCAGATACCGGGATTCTTGGCAGCGATCTTGAGCACAGCGTTTTCTTTATCCGGCGCATAGCCTTCCGAGGTCTTGGCCGATTTGGGTGCCACACGCATCACGAAGCAGCGATTTCCGCCATTGATGAAGAAATGCTCTACCGCATAAGCCAAAAAACGATACTCACCATACTCATTTTCCGACAAATACTCTCCGTAAATTCTCCGAAAATCAGAAAAATTGGTCACCAACTGTGGAACTCCGCTAACCGGTCCCTTTTCAGCCAATCCAATAAATCCCGCGGTGCTTGTTCCCACACCCTCCATTGGCTTAGCGCCTGATTCAAACTCTTCCACATAGACACCGGGTGATAAATATTCAGCCATATTTTCTGCTCCAGTCTTTATGACGAAATAAGACTGAACCCTCCTTTCTCATAGCTTATGCAATAGTGACAAGATCTTTCTGATATTTTATATATTTATTAAACAATTTTCAATAATCGACATCGAATCGCTTAATTATTTACACGAACAACTAAAACATTGCATAAAAATAGCGAAAACGAATTATATTTTAAATTCGTTTTCGCTATTTTAACAAAAGTAAAATTTTATGTATCACACGTCAAGCGGGAGCTCCGGCATCACTCCTTATTGTTCAGCAGCATCGGAATCTCTGCAAGAGACACGATGCGGTAACGGAATTCTGCCCGAGAACCTGCATTTTCCTTCAGCTTTCTGGCAATGCGCTGATAGATGATGCTGCAGTCCTCCTTCTTGGTGCCGATGAGCAGCACAAGATACTGGGATGAGGAATATTTCGTGAATACGTCCCCCTGACGAAGGCCATCGGAAAGTGCCTGCTGCAGAGCTTCTGCACGGTTTGCCAGTTTTTCCTGATTGGCAATGGGCTTTCCCTCATAATCCACGAGCGTACAGAGCATCATGAAAATGCTGCTGCCCCGACGTGACAGATTGCGGCGCAGTACATGGTATACATCCACAAAACTGGAAAAAGCACAGTGGTAAGCACCCACGTGATGATTCTCGTTGCTCCGCTTCAAGGCCGCATCTCTTCTCAGAATGCTGGTCTGGATTTCCTCAATGTCATCGCCGGTCACCTTCACATCATCATAGATCCGGTTATAGCAGTCCAGAAGTTCTTCCGGAAGCGGCACTTCCAGCTCCTCCAGATAATACTTGGCGGTCTTGTTGTAGAGATCGTAGGCTGCCTTGAACTCACCCTTCAGAATCAGCGCATCAATCACCTGAATCTGCCAGCCTCTGTCGGGGTAGATGACATTGGCCTTCTTATACAGCTGATACAGCGCCTCGTAGTCTTCCTGATCACGATAATGCTGTCCCAGGAAATCCACCAGAAGCTCGTAGCTCCGCCGAAGCTGCACGCTCTCGATAATCACCCAGTAATCTGTGGCGAAATCCGGCAGGAGCTCTCCCTTATAAATGGCAAAGGCCTGCTGATACAGCGCTGCCTTCTCCTCTTCGTCGGTGCTCTTCTCCGCCTTTGCGCAGATATCACGGAAATCGAACAGATCCACCTCGACCTCATAACCGGGGATCTCCTCCAGCTTATAGACACCCTTCTTGCCTTCGATAAATTTCTTGCCCGGTACACCGCCCTTCTTCATCTGTGTACGTGTCTGATGCAGAAGGTTGTTCAGGCTGTTGTTCTCATCCAATAAATCCTTGTAGCCAAAAACGCCGTCAATCAGCTCACGCTTCGTGATGCCGCTTTCCTTATTCAAAATCACGATCTGCAGGAGCTTCAGGAAATTGGCCTTGTTGTTGGTACCAAGATCAACCTGCTGGTCATCCACCATCATAGAAAAGCGTCCCAACATTTCTATGTAGATTTTATGCATATCACCGCTCATAGCTTCTCCCATCTGAATTCATGCTTTTGTTCTTGTTTTATGATTATATAATAATCGCAAATTATTCTCTTGTAAACATAAAATTATTCAAAAAACATGTAAATTTAAGAGCAGGCCCGTTGGACCTGCTCTCTTTTGATAGGAAATATTTCTTTATTCTGCCAGACTCGCAGCCACAAGACCTGTGAACAGAGGATGGGCATTGGTGGGACGAGACTTGAATTCCGGATGTGCCTGGGTGCCCAGGTAGAAAGGATGATCCTTCAGCTCAATCATCTCTACAATTCGCTTATCCGGAGACATACCCGGCAACAGCATGCCGGCAGCCCGCAGCTGGTCACGATAATCATTGTTCACCTCATAACGATGACGATGACGCTCGGTAATCTCCGCCGCACCATAAAGGGCTCTGGCCTTGGTGCCGTCCTCCAGTGCACAACGGTAAGCACCGAGTCTCATGGTGCCGCCCAGATCCGTCACATCCTCCTGCTCCTTCATCAGATGAATCACCGGATGGATGGTGTTGGGATCAAACTCTGCGGAGTTGGCATCATGGAAGTCCAGCACATTTCTCGCGAACTCAATGATGGCAATCTGCATACCAAGGCAAATGCCAAGGTAAGGAATCTTGTTCTCACGTGCATACTGGGCCGCCTGAATCATGCCCTCGATACCACGGTTACCGAAGCCGCCGGGGATCAGAACGCCCTTCACGCCGGAAAGAAGTGCTTCAGCGCCCTTGGCCTCGATCTCCTCGGAATCCACCCAGCGGATGTTCACCTTTGCATGGTTGGCGATACCACCGTGCTTCAGTGCTTCTACCACACTGATGTAGGCATCATGCAGCTGTGTATACTTGCCGACAATGGCGATTTCTGTCTCCTTTGCCGGATGACGCAGCTTGTCCAGCATCTCGTTCCAATCGCTGAGATCCGGCTCCGGGCAAGGAAGGTGCAGACTTTCCAGCACAGCCTGGGCCAGCTTCTCCTCCTCCATCAGAAGAGGAACCTCATAAATGTACTCGGCGTCGGTATTCTGCAGCACATGGTTGCAAGGTACATTACAGAACAGCGCGATCTTGTCCTTGATGTCCTTCGGAATGTCATACTCGGTACGGCATACCAGAATGTCAGCCTGCAGTCCCAGACGCTGCAGTTCGCGTACACTCATCTGTGTCGGCTTGGTCTTCAGCTCGCCGGAAGCATGCAGATACGGCACCAGTGTTACGTGGATCATAATGGCGTTCTCGGCGCCCTTATCGTGCTGGAACTGACGAATGGCCTCCAGGAAGGGCTGAGACTCGATATCACCCACAGTGCCGCCTACCTCGATGATGGCAATGCGATCCTCCTCGGGATCATCGGAACGATAGAAGTTGTTCTTAATCTCATTGGTGATGTGCGGGATCACCTGTACGGTGCCGCCGCCGAAATCGCCGTGACGCTCCTTGTTCAGCACAGACCAGTAAATTTTGCCGGAGGTGATGTTGGCCTTCTTGTCCAGGCTCTCGTCGATAAAACGCTCATAATGACCGAGATCCAGGTCTGTCTCCGTGCCGTCTTCTGTCACGAAAACCTCACCATGCTGGATGGGATTCATGGTACCCGGATCAATGTTGATATACGGGTCAAACTTCTGCATGGTCACCTTGTAGCCGCGTGCCTTCAGAAGGCGGCCGAGAGATGCTGCCGTAATTCCCTTTCCGAGGCCGGAGACCACGCCGCCAGTTACAAATACGTATTTAATCATATCTTTCTCACCTCTCCAATTGCAAGCAATAAAACAGAGAAACTATACCGCAAAGCCTGTCGTCTGTAAAGCACTTTTCTGCCTTAGAAATCGTACTGCACGGCCTTCTTCAGGGCCTCTGCTGCTGCGGGACTCTCGAAGGCCTCAATGAGGGCAAAACCCAGCGGCAAAGCATAGCCAAGCCCCCGCGCGGTGAAGAACTGTCCGTCTCGCACCACTCCCTCTGTGCTATAGCTTGCGCCCTCAAGTTCTCCCTCAAAACCGGGATAGCAGGTGGCATTTTTGCCCTGCAGCAGGCCCAGCACACCAAAAACCGAGGGTGCTGCACAAATGGCTGCCAGGGGCTTTCCCATTGCCGCATGTTCCTTAAGCATTGCGCAGAGTTTTTCACAATTTTTAAAGTTCTGCGTACCCACTGCACCGCCGGGCAGAAACAGCAACTCTGCCTCGCCGTCATTAAGCTCTGAAACAGTGGTGTCGCAGACAATCTCCACACCATGCGCCGAGTGGATGTGGGTATCCGCGTTGATGGATACGGTCGTCACCTCGAACTTTGCCCGCCGCAGAAGATCCACCACGCTCAGGCACTCCACCTCTTCTGTTCCATCCGCCATAAATGCATAAACCTTCATATTCGCCTCCTGTTAAAAATCGCCATATCTCTCGCTAGCATAGCACAAAATCCCGGCTTCTGATACAGAAAAAACACTCCTCTGCGAAAACAGAGGAGCGTTTGTCGCTTTACCTTATGTTAGTCAGACCGCAAAGCATCGATCGGGTTCAGGCTGGCCGCCCGCTTCGCCGGCATGTAGCCGAAGATGAGACCGATGGCCACGGAGACGGAGAAGGACACCAAGATAGAGCCGACTGAGGCACTGGCACTGATGCCCATGATCTTTCCCGCCACCCCGGTGGCAATGCAGCCGATGACGATGCCGATGACACCGCCCAACGAACTGGTCACCGCCGCCTCGATGACGAACTGCGTCAGAATGGTATGTCTTTTCGCACCCAGGGACTTCCGGATACCAATCTCGCGAGTACGTTCGGTCACGGATACCAGCATGATGTTCATGACGCCGACACCGGCCACCAGCAGAGAGATACCGGCAATGCCACCGATCATGAGGGACATGGTGCTGACCATCTCGTTCATGGAATCCAGAAGTTCTGACATGGCCGTAACCGAATAAAGATCCGAATTTTTGAATACCGTATACAGATAATCCTCAATATAGCCCTTGATGGTCACCGCATCACTAATCAAATCCTGGGGCACCGTGAAGGTATAGTTATTGACCTGGCCGTTCCGGGACAGCTTCACTGCCGCAGAGTAAGGGATATAGACGAAGTCGTCAGAACCGCCCTCCTCCAGGTCCTCGGATTCACTGGTCTGCCGCTCCACCACGCCCACGATGGTGAAGCTCTGGCCGTTGATCTTGATGGTCTGGTTCATGGCAGAATCCGCCGAACCGAAATAAGTCTCCGCCACGTAGAGACCGATGACGGCCACCTTCTGGCGGGCGGAAATGTCGGCATACTGAATAAATCGGCCGTTGCTCAAATTTTCATCCAATATGTCGAGATATTCCTCGGAGACACCGGTCACCTGGGTGCTGGTGGAGTTTTCATTTCCCACCTTCACTGTGCCCTGCACCGTGACACTGGGCGACATATGGCTGAAGTACTGGCTATTCTCCTCGTAATATTCATACATCTCGTCCACGGAAATGGAACGGCTGGACAGGTTGATGACATTCACCGTGATCCGGTTGGTGCCCATGCTGGCGAAACTTTCCGTCATGTAGCTCAGCTCGCCGTTGACAATGCCCACCAGGGTAATGACGGCACCCACGCCGATAATGATGCCCAGCATGGTCAGGAAGGACCGCATTTTGTTGGCCCATATGCTCTTGAGCGCAAGATTAAATGAGTTTAGCATATTCCTCCGCACTTCCGTCGTATACGATCTTACCGTCACTGATACGCACAATGCGCTTCGCTTCCAGCGCGATCGAGTTGTCATGGGTGATCATCACCACCGTGTTGCCTTCTTCGTTGATCTGCTTCAGGAAGCCCAATACCTGCCGGGAGGTACGGGAATCCAGTGCACCTGTGGGCTCATCCGCAAGGATCAGAGAAGGATCCCCGGCCAGGGCTCTGGCAATGGAAACTCTCTGCTGCTGACCACCGGAGAGCTGCATGGGATGCTGCAGGGCCTTGTCGCCAAGGCCTACCCGCTCCAGCTGCTTCCTGGCCCGTTCCTGTCGCTCACTCTTGCTGTATCCTGCATACAGTAGCGGCAGCGCCACATTGTCGAGTAAGGTGTCCTTCGGCAGAAGATTGTACTGCTGGAAAATGAAACCGATCTTTTTGTTTCGAATCTCCGCCAACTCGTCATCCGACATATGACTCACGTCCTCACCGCTGATATAGTACTCGCCTTTGGTGGGGACATCCAAGGCCCCGATGATATTCATCAATGTGGACTTTCCGGAACCGGACTTTCCGACGATGGCCACGAACTCGCCCTGATAGACGTTCAGGGAAATGCCGTCATTCGCCCGAATCTCCTCGGTGCCCATCTGGTAGATCTTGTAAATGTCCCGGAGCTTCAGGAGAGGCTCCTCACCCTCATGCCCGGGCGGAATATAGAGGGCCGGGTTTCCTGCCTTGGCAGCAGCCTGCGCGAGACGTTCGATCTCGTCATAGCGTTCCGCCTCCGGATCCTCTTCATCCTCCTGGGTGAAGCCGCCGGCACTTGTCGGCGCTGCTTTTGCAGTATTCGCGATTTCCGCCGACGTCTGCACAGTCTCTGCCGTAACCTCTGTCACAGACTTCTGCGTCTCTGCTTCCGCCCCGGTTTCCCGGGGCAAAGCCTTTGTTTCATCCTTTTTCATGCGCTACCTCCGTGGCTTAGCCCATGGGACCGCCGCCACCACCGCCGGGAGCGCCACCGCCTCCGCCGGGGCCGCCGCCCATGCCGCCACTGCCTCCGCCGGGACCGCCCATGCCGCCCATCATCATGTCGGTGCTGTCACTGGACACGGTGGACTGACTTACATAAACGGTATCGCCAACGGACAGATTGCCGGAAGTGATCTCAACATAGCTGCTGTTGGAGAGGCCAGTGGTGACCTTCACGGCATGGAAGCCCTCCGGTACCCGGCTGTCCGCCACCTTCTCCGCGTCGGCAGCATTATCCTTCGCATCCTGATTGCCTGCCGGCATCTCGGGCTTAGCGTCCGCATTCTCAGCCTCAGCATTTTCTGCCGCTGTGGTCTCCGCTGTCTTCTTGCTGCCCTCGCTGTCCTTCACATAAACCACATCACCGCGCTGCAGCGCATCCACAGGAATGGCAATGGCATTCTCGGAAGAATCCAGGACGATGACGCCGTCCACGTTCATGCCGGGAAGCAAATCGCCGTACTCGGTCAATGTCACGGTCACCGGATAATAGGTAACGCCGTTGGAGGTAGTACCTTCCATAGAGACATTGGTGACCTCACCGGTGAAGGTCTGGTCCGAGAACGCATCCGCTGTGACATTCACGGTCTGACCTACCTTCACATTGGAAATGTCCAGCTCATCGATGTTCATCTGGAAGGTCACCGCAGAAAGGTCATAGATCACTGCCATGGTGGTGGCAGAATTTCCGTTCTGGATCTTGTCGCCCACCTTGGAGGTTTTGGTCACCACTGTGCCGGAAATGGGCGCTGTGATGGTATAGTTGTCCAAACTGTCGTTTGTTGTATCTACGGTGTTCTTGGCATTTTCCAGATCACTGTCTGCAGAATCCACCTTGTCCTGATAAGAATCCAGAATATCCTTTACATCGGAAGCATTCAGAGTAAAGAGCGCGGTGCCCTCGGTCACATAGTCACCCTCATGCACGAGCACCTTCTCAATGGTGGCCTCGCCAGACAGGTCGCTGGCATTGATGCTCACGTCCTTTGCCGGCGTGAAGCTAGCGTCGCCGCAGGAGTTCAGTCCATTGATCTCTGCTGTTGCGGTATGACTGCTCGTCAATCCGCCGGGGTTATTTACCTGCACAGTCACGTCTCGCACCATCTGACCGCCGGTCAGGGTCTGATCCATGGTGGCCACTGCCACGACGGTACCCTCCAGCTGCTCCAATGTATCGGACAGCGTCAGGGTTGCGGTGCTGCCCACAGCAATCTGCTGGGCATCTGTGGACAGGAAGGGAATTGCCGCCTCCATCACGGAATCATTATAGAGCTCAGCAATCTCCGTATTGGCGGAAAGCTTCTGTCCCGCCTTCACCTTCAGGCTCTTGATATAGCCGGTGGCTGTGGCCTTATAGGTATTACCGGACAGCTTGGACGCCATCTTGCTGTAGTCCTCTGTCGCAGAATCATACTTCTTCTGGGACCGCTCCAGAGAACTGTTGGCGAGACTCACCTTGGAATCCACCGAGGTGGAATCGATCCGGTACATCACCTGACCTTCCGTCACCTGGTCGCCTTCCTCGAAGTCCGCCGCGATCACATCGCCCTCCGCCATGGAAGTGATGTTGTAGGAGTCCTTCGGGGAAATGGTGCCGGATGCCGACAGAGAGGACACGATGGTCTGGGTCGTTACTTCTGCCGTCTTTACCTCACTGCTGCCGCCTCCCGACTTTTTCTTTTTCAGGAAAAAGAAGGCTGCAATGGCTGCCACGATGATCACCAACAGCAGAATGAGCCACTTCCATTTGCCTTTCTTATTCGACTTTTGCGCCTTTTTCTGGCCGCCGAGCTTTAATTTCATATACCCCTCCACATTTTTATGGGTTACCAGCATTATCCTTTACTGCACGTAAGCGATGACTTCCTTCTCGCTGCTGCCGTCACTGCCACTGGACATCTGCCATACAATCGTAATGTCGTCATCCTTATCCACTGAGCCGTAAATGGAGAAGGCGTACTGCATATCCGTACTGTTGATGTAGTACTTCACGCCGTTCAGCAGAATATAGGTCGGTGTCATGACATTGGCTGAATCATAATAAATCTCGAAGGAATCACCGGTGGCTGTTCCCATGGTACCGCTCTCGTTCTGATCGGAGTACGCATATACCGACTTGGTGGACGCATTGTAGTAAACCGCCACAGCCGCATAGCTCTCTGCCGCCTCTTCAATATCCGTCACAGAAGACTCCACACCGTTCAGATAGCAGGTTGCCGCACTCTCCTTGAAGGGAATGATGGAATGAAGGCTCTTGCCGGCCTTCAGCACGTACGGGCCCTTCAGGTTGGACTCCAGGGTCTCCAGCATGTTCAGCTCCTTGTCACTTGTCAAGGAGAAGCCCAGCAGCTCGCCGTAAATGGTGTTGCTGGCCTTGGTCTTGTTCTCATTGGCTGCGGTATTGGTCTTCATCAAATTATAGAAGAGATTGATGCAGTCCTGATAGCTCATGGCATCCGTCAGGCTGGTTTTTGCGATATCCTCGGAAAGACCGATGGACTGGGCCTTGGTCACCCGGTTCGCCAGCTGATTGCCGCTGAAATTATCATTGGTGTAGCCCAGCAGCGCAAGACAGCCCTTCACCGCCTCACCGAAGGTCACGGTCTCATCCGGCTTGAACTTGCCGCCCAGGTAGGCCGTCATCCAGCCCTGCTCGGTGGCCACCCGGATATAGGAGGCATAGGCGTCATCCTTGGACACATCCGAGAACACCGACACATCATTGTAGGCACTGACGGAACTGCGGTAGCTAGATGCCATCACCAGCATCTTGGCAAATTCCTTTCGCGTGACGTAGTTACCTTCCTTTGCCACATCCACAGAATCTATAATATTCGCGCTCTTCACGGTCTTCTTCCGCATTGCGAAGGAACTGGAAGCCAGGGCCGTCATGGGGCAAACCATGGCCACACTGCTGACTCCCGTCAGAACCGCCAGCGCGCCGGTCATCAATCGTCTGTTCATTTTCTTCACCTCGTTGCGTCTTATCCCCATCATACATAACAGGGTAATGTCTTCTGCTCTACTTGCTTAACACGGCAAAGTTTAAACAGAGGCGCTGAAACGAAGCTGAAAAAGTCTGAAATGCGGGGGAAAACACGAAATGTTCATAAAAAGGTCCCCGATGGGCTTCAAAGCCCATCGGGGACAAGCGCTATAGTTAGTATCTGCGATAGAACCGCAGATACTAAATGGGGACAAGGGTCGACGCGGCTTTAGCTGTCTGGGCCACGCCCTACTATTCAGTTTGTGCCTTGCGGCATCTGCCAGGCGCTGTGGTCGGTATGGAGGAGTTCCTCTGCCCGCTCCGACATGGGCTCGCCGAGATAATCCTTGTACAGGGTCTGCACAGCCTCATTCTCATGGGAGAAGCGCAGCTTGCCTGCGGCATCCTGGCGATAAAGGGTCGGGGCCCGAAGTCCTGCCATCTCCTGCTGGTCATGAATCGGCTGTCCGCCGCCGCCGACGCAGCCGCCGGGACAGGCCATAACCTCCACGAAATCATAGTGGACTCTGCCTTTCTTCAGCTGCTCAATGAGATGTGAGGTATTGCCGAGGCCGTTCACCACCGCCACCTTTAATTTCGTGCCGGCGATTTCAAATTCTGCTTCCTTCCAGCCTTCATTACCCCGCAGCTCCCGGAAAGCATCCGGATCCGGATTTTCGCCCGTCACGAGATAATAGGCCGAGCGGAGCGCCGCCTCCATGACACCGCCGGTGGCACCAAAGATATTGCCCGCACCGGAGCCGATGCCAAAGGGCAGATCCAGCTCTGTCTCCGCAATCTCGGACACCACGATATGCTCCGAACGGATCAGGCGGTTCACCTCTCTTGTGGTGAGCACCACATCCACGTCCGGATCACCTTCTGCGTCCTTCATGGTCGGCAGTGCACACTCCGCCTTCTTCGCCACGCAGGGCATGATGGATACACAGAAAATCTTCGACGGATCCACCTGGAGAAGCGCCGCAAAATAGCTCTTCGCCACTGCGCCGAACATCTGCTGCGGAGACTTGGCCGTGGACACCTGCGGAATCAGCTCCGGATAATGCCCCTTCATGTAGCGGATCCAGCCCGGACAGCAGCTCGTGAACATGGGGAAGATCTCCGTTTCGCGGTTCTGCAGCTTCTTCAGGAACTCTGTGCCCTCCTCCATGATGGTGAGGTCCGCCGTGAAATTCGTATCAAAAACATAGTCGAAGCCCATGATCTTGAAGGCGGAAGCCAGACGCTTCACCGTGGCCTGCTCCGATGTGAGGCCGAATTCCTCGCCCCAGGCGGTACGGATGGCCGGTGCGATCTGCGCAATGACAATCTTCTCCGGATCCTCCAGCGCGTCCAATACCCGATCCGTGTCGTCCCGCTCTCTGAGCGCGCCCACCGGACAATGGGTGATGCACTGTCCGCAGAGGGCACACTTGGAATCCTCCAGACGATATACATCCCGCACGTCCACCGTGGTCTTTGCACCGGTGTTCACCACATCCCAGATGTGGGAGTTCTGAATCTTGTCGCAGACCTGAATGCAGCGCATGCATTTGATGCACTTGTCGTATTCCCGAATCAGGGGGAATGTCTTCGCGCCTTTCTCCCGGGGCAGCATCTTCTCAAAGGGCACGCCGAGAATGTTCAGGTCATTGGCCACCCGCTGAAGCGTACAGTTGCCGGAACGGGAGCAGATGGCACAGTTGGTGTCGTGCTGGGACAGGATCAGCTCCACATTGGTCTTCCGGGCGTCTCTCGCCTTCCGGGAATTGGTGCGGATCACCATGCCCTCAGCCACCGTGTTGTTGCAGGCCGTGAAGAGCCGGTCATAGCCCTCCACCTCCACCACGCAGACCCGGCAGGCACCGATTTCGTTCAAATCCTTCAAAAAGCACAGGGTGGGAATGCGAATACCCGCTGCAGCAGCCGCATCCAGTATGGTGGTTCTTTCCGGTACGGAAACAGACTTTCCGTCAATTGTACAATTTACCATTTCGCTTCTCTGCCTCCCTTGAAAATACCATAACCGAAGTGATCGCAATGCAGGCAGCGGCCAGACTCCTGCCGTGCCTCCTCCTCTGTCATGCCGCACTCCATGAGCTTGAAGTCATGACATCTCTCCTGCGGCGGGCGCTCCATCATATTGATGCGGCCCGTGGGCTTGCGATCATCGAAGCGTACCGGCGGCAGCAACACCTCCGAACGGATCTCATGATGGAAGCCCAGGTATTCGTCAATGTTGGCGGCCGCCACCTTGCCGGCTGCGATGGCCTTGATGACCGTGGCCGGTCCTGTCACGCAGTCTCCTCCGGCAAAGATACCGTCCTTGGCATCACACTCTGAGGTATCCATGGCGCTGATTCTGGCGCCCTTCTCAATCTTGATGCCGCCGAATTCACCGAACTTCTGGGAATCGATACCCTGTCCGATGGCCACCAGCACACGGTCTGCGTGCATATGCACCTCCGGCAGATTGGCCGGTACCGGACTGGGACGACCGCCCCGGATGGGACCCACCATCTGGGGCTGGGCCACCAGCGCCACGCAGTGCCCGTTCTCGTCCTTTTCGATGCGCACCGGCGCATGCAGTTCCACGATCTCGCAGCCGTCGGCAATGGCACCCTCTACCTCCTCCGGCAGAGCCGTCATGTCATTCTTCCGCCGCCGATAGGCCACCTTCACCGATTTGGCACCCAAACGGATGGCCGAACGCGCCACGTCCATGGCCACATTACCGCCACCGACCACCACACAGTCAAGGCCGGTGAAATCCGGGTAATTGTCGTCACCGATGGACCGCAGCATTTCCACAGCGGAGATGACGCCCTCGGCATCCTCTCCTTCGATGCCGATCTTTTTGTCGGTATGCGCGCCGATGGCGATATACATGGCGTCATACTGTTCCTGAAGATCCTCGATGAAAACATCCTTTCCAATGGAAGTGTTGCAGATGGTTTCGAAGCCCGCTTTCTTCAGACCTTCGATCTCATGGTCAAGAATCTCTCGCGGCAGACGATAGGCCGGGATACCATAACGCAGCATACCGCCCAGCTGTTTCCGCTGCTCATAGACCGTCACGTCATGGCCCATGATGCTGAGATAGAAAGCCGCACTGAGACCGGAGGGACCGCCGCCGACGATCGCCACCTTCTTGCCGGTGGACTTCATGCGCGCCGGTGTCGGCACCTCACCCTCATGCTCCACGGCAAAACGCTTTAAACCGCGGATGTTCACAGGATCGTCCACCATGGTACGCCGACAGCGCACCTCACAGGGATGCTCGCAGATGAGCCCGCAGACCGCCGGCAGGGGATTGTCCTTCCGGATCAGCTGCACCGCATCCTGATAACGTCCTTCATGTACCAGAGCGATATAGCCCGGAATGTCCACATGGGCCGGACACTGGAACATACAGGGCACCGGCTGGTTCTGCTTTGCCTTGCAGCGGCCATGCTGAATATGCTCCACGTAGTCATCCCGGAAGCCCTTCACGCCCTTCAGCACCATGCGAGCTGCCTCGGAGCCGATGGCGCAGTCCGCGGAATAGTAAATGCTGGCTGCTGTCTTCTCAATGGTCTCCAAGGTTCCCATGTCCGCGCTGCCGTCCATCACCCGCTCAATGAGCCGCTCCAGCTGGGTCAGACCCACCCGGCAGGGCACACACTTGCCGCAGGACTGGGCATGGCAGAGATGCAGAAAGGCCTCCGCCAGATCCACGGGGCAGAGTCCCGGCTGGGAAGCCTGGATCCGCCGCTCCAGATCCTTGTAAAGCTCTTCCACAGTCTTCTGGGCATTGTTTTTCGTGTCAATACTTAACCTGCTCATAGCTCTCCTTTTTCTCCTGAATACTCCCTCGCAGATCCCTTTCTGACCGTAGAATCTGCTATATAACATAGGCAAAGCATAACATGCTTTGTGGGAAATGCACAAGCCGCTTTCTTATTTTTAAATATTTTTGGCGAATATTCAAAAGTCTCAGCGGAGCAAACTGCTCACGCTGAGACTCGTCATGTGCTTCCGATCTGTATTTTACCGGAAACATAAGTATAAAAGAAATGGAATTGCTGTATCGCCAACTATTCCAAATCAGAATGTTTTAATATCCCACATACCGAACCTGGGCATAGCCGTTGAAGGGTTCATAGTTGCAGGCCGCATGAATCGGCACATAAATGTCGATGTCATTGCCTTTGATGGCACTGCCCGTGTCCTCCGCCCGGAAACGGCACCAGCCATAGTTCGGGAGGTAAATGTCTACCCAGCTACCCAGCGGAATCACATCCGGATCCACCGCGATGGTCCGTCCCGCCGTGGGATAGACCCCCGAGGCCGTGGGACCGCCGGCATACTTGCCGCAGCAGATGCTGCAGGGGCAGTAGGATGTCAGACGGAAGGTGCCGAGATCCTGTCCCGGCACCGGTGCCGCAAAACCAGTCATAGAAAAGCCGAAGCTCATAAAGCCGCAGAGCAGCAGAAATGCCAAAATGCGCCGTGATTTTTTCATTATACGAAACTCCTGTGAATGTAAGAACAAATCTCTGTTTTCTCTTTCTCAGGAATTTTAACACACAGACGCCATTTCGGCAAGTCGCCTTATCCCAGACTGTTGTTGTGCCGGATCTCCTTCGTCGGTACCGACTTCCGGAAGACGGTCTTCTTTTCTTCTGCCGGTGCCTGCTTGTCATACTTCATCTGCAAGCTGTTCAGGGACACCTGGACCTTCTTCTTGCCGCCCGCTTTATGGCGGATCCTGTCGGCATACGCCGCATCACCCTGAAGGGCCATCAGCTTCGCGAGTTCAACCTTCATCTGCAGGGCCTTATTGCCCGCTTCCTTCCATGCCGTCAGCTTCTTTCTAAATGCGTCAACTGCCCGGACTCTCTGGGCGTCTGCACTCTTCTCGCCCTTGTACTTTTCAATACACTGCCGTACGGCCTTCTCGCCCTTGCTGCGGGCCGCCTGCATTTCCCTGCTGTAATCCGCCTGCTTACGATTAAGATAGGCTTCTGCCGCCTGTAAGCCCTGGTCGATCTGTTCCATCTTTCGCTCAATATCGACCTTCTTACGAAGCATGATCGGTGAATTGTCCGGCTGCGCCAGTACCGCCATACTATCCAGTACCGCCTGGTATTCCGGTTTTTTCCGGAAAACAGAATCCGCCTTCTGCAGCGTCTTCTGCAGATCCGGCATTCCGTCAGCAAATGTGAAAAAGGCACTATGCGCATCAAAGGCATCCTTTTTCATCTTCGATTTTTCTGCCTCAGTGCGATCATAAATGGTATTGCCGGTCAGATCAACGACACGCATAAAATAGTTCATGCCATGCATTTCGTTCATGCTCGGCTGAAGCGATGCCAGCTTGACATTCTCAAATTGTGCATCATCCAATACCCGGAGATGCGACATATCCAGTGCATCTTCCGCCTTATCCCGGTAGAAGTCCTTTCCCTCCTGAATCGCCTCCTGCAGCTTCTGTGTTCTGGTCCATACCGCTTCCAGCTGCTCCTGACTCAGATTGTAGTTCCGGAGCATCGTCTTCAGCATATCCGGTGTCAGTCCTTCCACCAGATCTGCAGTCTTCTTACGAATCACCCGCATATCCTTCGGCGTCGTCATATGATTCTTCTGGTCACTGGACAGCGTAAAAGAAGCATCGTTGTCAATTCCCTTTATGCCCACCAACTTGGGATGCGCTTTGTCCGTCTCATCCAGCTGATAAAACATATTGCCCATATGACGGTCGACGTTACCACAGATATAGTCCAGCACCTGAAGGTCTGCCATCTGCTGCTTCAGCGATGCCGTCTCCGCATCCACCGGTGCATCCGGCTGCAGCAGTCCCTTTCCGGGCACCTGACGTCCCACATCCTCGCCCTCTGCATACTGCATGAAGCTTCCCTTCAGCGTCTTTGTTTCTCCATTTTCCGTATACGTGATCTCGACGGGTTCCGCATGGGCCAGCAAGTCCTTCATATCCAGAAGATCTGCCACGGTACTCATGGCACAATTCTTGAGGTCCACCTTATCGTTCTCTCCCAGCTTTGCGTCACGCATTACTTTGTATTTGTTGTGGATCTTGTTCAGCTGTCTGCGATAGTCAGTGAAATCCTCATACACTTCATTCATAAGAGAGAGACTATCCGCATCGTTAAACAGATCCCTTACCGTTCCCGGAAACGCTTGGTATTCACCAAAAACACCATCTTCCAGATCATCCAGCGCCAGATCATCGAGATAATATTCCTGATCAAAATCTGCCAGAAGATCCTCCATCTTGGGGTTTTTGGCAATGGCCTCCTGCTTGAGCCGCTCTATTTCCGCCTCTTCCGTGGAATGAACAGATTCGGTAAAGAAGCCTCTGACATCACCGTTTGCGCCGGGGATGGTGATGGCCAGACGACTGCTCAGTCCGGCGCCGACCTTCTCCAGTGGCTGCCCGCTGACGTCATAGCTGTGGATTCTGGCCTGTTCAATGAGCGCCGGCAGCGTTTCATTGCCACTCCGCTGCACACTATGCAAATGCTGGAAATCCTGACCGAGTACATCCTGTAGCGAATCCACGAGGCCACCATAAACAGACTTCCATAGCACATCGTTATGCGTGAGCGCCTTCCCTTCCTTCTGCAGTTCCGTTTTCAGCGTGGCCACTGCGCCATAAACCTGACGGTAAAGATCATCGAACTCCGCAAAATCCGCTTCATCCATGATCGGATAATTTCCCTGCGCATCTTTCGTATAATAGCGATCGGTTTCCTGGCTCAGTTCATGCAGCGCCTCTGTGAACCGACGATGCTGCTCCTCCAGTGTCGGATCATCAAAATGAATGACGTCCATCTGGTGCTCATACATAAACAGATTCTTCTTCGCCTCTGTCATCTGATTTTCGTTGTTTTGATTGGGATTCGGCATATCCGTACCTCCTGTATATTTTGAAATAGCTTCTTTGTTTTTCTTTATGTCCACATTCTAGCACCACAAAAGACACAAATGGGACACACCCGCCGGTTTTTGCAAAGAAAAAGAAGCTCCGCCGAAGCGAAGCCCCTTTACCATTCTTATGCTAATGTTGCCTTATCCAAGAGAAGTGTTGCTGCGCTGGAGCACTTTGGGCTGGATTTCCTTTTCCTTCTCCTTCTCTTTCTGCTGTGCCTGGTTCTCAAAGACTGTCTTTCTGCCCTTGTTTGCATCCTGCGCGCCCAGCTTCTCCTGCAGCTCCATCAGAGAGAGCTTTCTTCCTGCCTTCCGGTTCTCCCGGCCCGGCTGTTCAATTTCCTGCGCCGGCTGCTGCAATGCCTGCGCCTGGTTTTGCGCCAAACGATTGCGGAACTCTTCCGCCCACTCAGCCCTTCCGAAGTCTTTCACGCGCTTTGTTTCAGCAAATCCCGCCAGGGCGTTCTCTCCTGCCACCACATATTGATTGAGTGCCTGCTGCATCGCCTCCGCCGCACGGATTCTTTTTGCATCTGCGCTCTTCTTGCCAAAATACTTGTCCTGAATCTCATTGATGGCCTTATTCATATTGCTGATGGCCTTCTTCTTTGCGCGCTCACTCAAACCGTCGGTGTTGTATTTCTCGCGGGCTTCCGTCATCTCCTTGTTGTAATCCGCCTGCTTATGCGCAAGATAAGCATTCGCCGCCTCCACTGCACTGCGGATCACCGGCAATCTCGCCTCGATGCTCTCCTTCGAGATCTTCATCATATTCAGCTTCTCCAGGTCGTTCACTGCCTTGACACTCTGCAAAAGCTCGGCATACTCTGGCCGCCTCCGGAATACACTGTTCGCAGTCTCCAGATCCTTCTGCAAGCTCTTGATCTGTCCGGCCGCCTTGTTGAACGCTGTCACAGAATCGAAGGTCTGCTGCTTTGTCTTCGCTTTCTCTTGGTCCGCATAAATCTGCACTGCCGAATTGGTGACATCCTTTACGGTTTTAAAATAATTATTTTTTTCAAAATTACCAAGTCTCCTGATGGATACCTGCTCAAAGGTATCATCATCCATGACATGCAAGTGCGTTTCATTCACTTCATTCGCCGGCTTATCTTTGAAGTACTCTTTTCCATCCCGGATGGCCTGCTGCAGGTTCTGGGTTCTGGTCCATACCGCATCGATCTGCTCTGCCGAAAGATTGTAATTGCGGAGCATCGTCTTCAGCACGTCCTTATCCAGGCTTTCCACCATTGCTGCCGTCTGACTGCGGATCATCACCATATTATCCGGTGCGATTATTTTGCCGTAGTAATCCGGTCCTACTTGTAATGAAAAGGATGCATCGTTGTCGATTCCCTGTATCCCGGTTAAACGGGGATGCGCCGGGTCACTTTGATCTACCTGATAAAACAGATTGCGGCCATGCCGGTCAACATTGCCGCAGATGTAGTCCAGTACCTGAATGTCTGACATCTGTCTCTTGAAACTTGCCACGTCCATATCCACAGGTGCATTCACATTCAAAAGACCCTGTCCAAGCTGCTGCACATTTAGATCCTGTCCCTCTGCAAAACGCATGAAGCTTCCGCTAAGCGTTTTTGTCTCACCATTCTCTGTATACTAGATCTGCACCGGTTCTGCATGGGCAAGCAAATTTGACATTCCCATCAAATCGGCGATGGTGGACATGGCACAGTTTCTCTGGTCGACCTTGTCGTTTTTTCCCAACATGCAAACATCATACATCTTGTCATATTTCGCTTCCAGCATTTCACGCTGTTTTCTATAGGAAGTATATGCCGACAGCAACTCTCCGTCCTCTGCCAATTTCTTTCTGCAAGCTTCATTCGGGAGTGTTTCTTCCAGCCAGTCTACGAAAACTCCACCGCCTCTGCCATCCAGCAGCGGATTCTCTGCCATATCGAGCGTAATATCCTCGGCAAACGGATTAAGATATACCGTATTGTCCAGAACATCCTCGAGATCCGGATACTTCTCCACTGTTGTCCGGATAAGTTCTTCCAGCTCTGTCTGCTTATCGGTGGTGATGGATTCTGTGAAAAAGCCTCTAATAACGTCGCCGCCGTTTTCTCCGGGAATGGTGATGGCCAGACGGCTGCTCAGTGCACCACCGGTTTGCTCGAGATTCTGACCGTCCACATTATAGACATGGGTTCTGGACTGCTCAATGAGCGCCGGCAAGGTTTCATTGCCGCGCCGCTGCACGCTATGCAAATGTTGGAGGTCCTGACCGAGCACGTTCCGCACCATATCTATCATGCCGTCATAGATTTGTTTGCCAATGGCGTCATCTTTGGACAGCTGCGCCGGATTCGCTGCTCTCAGGCCGGTCTCCAGTGCGCTTGCGGCTCTGTAGGCATTCCGATACAGCGCTTCGAACTGCGTGAAGGCCTGCGCATTCATCACCGGATAATTTCCCTGTGCATCACTCGTATAGTAACGATCGGTTTCCCGGCTCAAGTCATGCAATGCAACTTTGAAATTTCTATGCAGTTCTTCCAGGCCTTCGTTCTGAAAGTGCATGCCATTCATCTGGTTCTCATAAATTTCCAGGGTCTTCTTCACCTCTGAAAGCTGGGCTTCATTTTGATTGTTCTGATTGTTGGGATTCGGCATCTCTCTACCTCCTGTATTTTTTATGGATATTCTGTGTTCTTTATGTTTTTCTCTTTGTGTCTATATACTAACACCACCAAAGACACAAAAGAGACACAACGCCTGTATTTTCGAAAAAGGAGGCTCCGTCCGTCGGAGCCTCCTTTCCATATTCCTATGATTTTCCAATGCTCTGCAATGCTTTACATGCTTCTGCCGCCCATGCCGCTTTCTTTCCTTTTCTTCTCATGGTTCTTGATATGCTGCCGCAAATTGTCCTCTCTCTGCGTAGACAGTGTGGCCGCATTGCTTCCGTATCTCGGATCCTTTCGCATGAGATCCTTTTGGGCAATGTCCTTCAAATCCTTTGCTGAATACTTCGTGCCGCTTTCCTTGCTGATGGCCTTGGCGTAGTCCTTCGCAGCACTGTCCACCACCTTTCGTGCATCTCTTTCCAGCTTGGCCTGCATGGACTCGATTATCTTTTCCTGCACATAGTCTTGTTTCAGAGCATCCTTCACCTCGCGATCGCTGATTTGACTTGCTTCACAACCATAGCTTGTCGCCAGCTGCTGTCGCTTTGCTTCCATTTCCCGCCGGTTCTGTTCCTGCCATGCATTCTGGTAAGCTGGATTCGGTCTCTTCCGCTTCCATGCGGTGAAAGCCAAAAGCCCCACCATCAGGAGCGGCGCATATACCGCTGCTGCCAGCATCATCATGATGCCCAGTGGATTCCGGGTCATGGCACACATAATGGTCTCGATGGCATTGGCAGATTTATTCAGGAAGCTGAGCTTTGTGGGATCCTGGTGCTTCTTTTCGAACTCCCGTCCGGCTTCCTCCGCCACCTTCAGTCTGTAGTCTACCAGCTCCTTAGCGTACTTATCGCCATCTACCCCTTTCATTTTGATGATGTTCTCGAAGTGGTCCTTTTTTTCGTCCGGACGCATCTGTCCTGCCTCCAACCGCATCTGATTCTTGATAAGGTCCGGTACAGAAATGTTAATGTTGTCCGCCTTCGCCGGAATGTATTTCCGAACTTCTGCTTCATCCTCCTGCAATGTATTAAAGGATCGATTCAGCTCAGCCTCGTCAGCTTCATTGCATTTACTGCTTTTTCGCAGCAAGTTGCTGTCTTTGACGACCTGGCTATTGCTAACGTGTTCATTCAATGACTTCTCATATTGCGAAAGCGCTTTACGACGTTCCACAGAATCGTCCACAGGATCGATCTCTATTTTGGCTTCGTTGGCGATCTTGAGATTTGCCTTCTTGGCCTCTACCAGAGGTGGCTGCCCGCCATTTACGATATTCTCTGCTAACTGATTTATGTTCGTGTCCTTAGCCTCTGCAAGCATCGGGTCATCGACTTGAGAATTGTTTTTGTTTTCGATCTTCTCCGGATTCGATTCCGTTACATCATTCTTCTGTTCTTTAATCTCCTCCGTTTTTTTATCGGCATCCTTCTCATTCTCTACTTTAGAATTGTTTTCGTTCTTCTCATTCAGATCTTTCGACTTATCCTTTTCATCGACGTTTTTTTCGATGTTCTTTATATCTTCATTGCTGTTCTCATTATTGTTTTCATTGTTATTTGCCTGAATTTCTACCTTTTTGTTGATTTCCACAGGATCAGACTTTTCTACTTCCTTATTATCCTTATTATTTTCATTATTCGACTGCGATGCGTCGTCTTTCGCTTTTTCGTCCTCCTTATTTTCTTCTTTGTCCTTGTTGTCCTTGTTATCAGGCATATTGCTGTTCTCGCTCTTGCTTTCTTTTTTGAGGTCTGTTTTTTCTGACTCAGTCTTTTCTTCCTTTTCCCGTTCCGGTTCCTGACCCTCTTGCTTATTCTTTATCTCTTCGCTCTTCTCCTTACCATCCAAATTGGCAGGTTTGATCTCAGTCTCTTT
>CAVFNN010000018.1:0-42630 GCA_963623925.1 bacterium
TCTTTGGATCCATCATTCACGAATAGAACACGGCTCGTTTCTGCGATTTTTCCTGCTTCGGTCAGCTTTTTCAGTTGATCTCTAAATAACGGTGCCGTAATCGGCAGTACTTCTTCTTCATTGTAACACGGTATAACTATCCATAGTATTGGTTTGCCTTCCATGCAGTCCGCCCTTCTCATGTATCAGCTGTCAGTTCATTTTCAAGAATAAAACCATTTGAATCATGAATTATTATATTTTGCCACATTCCTTATGCCAATTTTTCACGAAGCTCACGAAGCCATATGCCGCGACTGCCGGTAGCATCATAAAAAAAGGAAGTGCATACTGTGCCTTAGCCTCCCATAGTATGTATACCATCGTTCCAACAACGAACACACACGGCATCAGCAACATGTTGAAATTTATACCTTGTTCATTTTCTTTGTCTCGACGATGTCTAAATATTCTTACAAATCCCAGAAACGAAAAAATATAAATCAAACTTTGATAGCCATCCATAAACCCTCTAAGAGAATCTACCTGATCTATCACCCTTTCACGTTTGGACGCTTCCTCATCAACAATCCACATATCGCGATCATATAAATTAAATTGCGCTCCTTCTTCTACTCCAGGAACATTCATCTTGTAATTAATACCCGCAAAATAAAAGGACTGAAAATCCGGGCACAACCACTCTGTACCAATTTTCCTTGACATAAACCAAAGTCCATATTCAGGATGTGTTGCCATCTTATAAGCTTCATTTCCTATGCTTTCAAGCGATGCTTTCAATTGCTGATCATAATCATTATTCGTCTCATCCTGACTTGCAATGGCTCCCCCATTCCACCATCCTGGCATCGTTTCTCCCAAAACAGATTCGTTCTCTAATCCAATCGCAATCCAGGCCGTTTTAGGCATACCTTTTCCTAACTCATAGCCAAGCTTGGTCTCCATATAGTTTGTAGGCACATTTCCTAAAATATTCGATGCAATCAGCGTGAAAACAGATGCTACAAAACAAATTGTGGAAATTCTTTTGCCTTCATACAGCGCATTTAAAAGCCATATCAAGACTATTGCCAAGACAAACAGAATAAATGTAGACTTTATCCACATCATGAACGTCGCCGGAATCAGAGAAGTTAAAATAAGCCCCAGCTTTTTTCTTTTTCCATCAACCTTCAACGCTTTCGCATTCAAAAACAACGCTGTCACGCCAAAGAAAAACCCCAACTGATTTCCATACATAAATGTTGCATACAGCAACGAAGGAAGACACATGCCGAACAAAATAGGAATCACTTTTCTTGTTTCACTATCCTGAAAAGCACAAAAAGCAGTCAAGGAAAGCAATGCAACACTGCCTGTATTTGCAAAAATATTAACAATTTGAATTACAAGCGGAGCACGATTCCCAAAAACCTTGAACAGCTCCATGAAATACACTAATATTCCGGACTGAAATGGATACTCCATAAGATATCGAGTTCCTGTCTTCATATCTCTGATATGAAGACCATGAATAGATCTATCAAAAGAATCGTAATTGTCTACCGCCAATTCACGACCAAATCTTAATAACTGTCTCGCATCTGAATACCATGATGCATTGCAATCCTGTGCAATCACCCACCAAGCTTGAAACAACGTAGCCAGCAAGCATACCCAACATAATACTTTCTTTTCGTTTAATCGAACCCCTGATTTTACAACACTACGCAGCACTACTACACAAAATCCAACACAGACCGCAGTCTCTGCAACCATTATTGGTGCATTCAACACCGTTGCTACTTCCAGTGTTTCTCTCAGTCTGTATCCCCATCCATTAGAATACGTGACCAATACCGAAGAAACAGCCAAAATAGCCAGAAACGCAGCACCGATAAACACACCCGCTGAACTTATAAACGCTGCAATTGTTCTAAGAAAATTACCCTTCATTCCATCAAACCACCTTAAAAATCATCCACCATACTCACACAAGTTCATCGGATGTTTTAGCATCGTATACTCTCCCGCAATACCGGTATCCGCTCAACGATCACCGAAAACAAATAGCTACTGATGCAAACTACGACATAAGCTGCCAGGCGTTCTTTTAAGCCCAGCGGAGCGTGATAGTGATTCAAGAGAAAAATAAAAAGGAAATGACTCACATACATCCCAAATGTATGCTGACCGATACTGCTGATTCCCTTCTTCAAAAAATTTCCACTTGTATACGGAAGCGTCAGCGCGAAAAAACCTACCAGGAAACAGATCATAAAAAGCGAACCATAATTAAATGCCGGGTTATATGTGATCCCATTTTTTCTTGATAGATAAAAGCCAAGCACGCCTGCAATCAGCCAGGAAAGCAACCCCAGAATACCGAGCACTCGCCTTTTTTCTTTTATCGATGGCAGGTATTTCCAGAGCATACCTCCCAACATAAAGTAGAAAAGATACCATCCGTTTCCGATAGGATTAAATCGATATAAAAAATCAAGTATGCAATTAAGCAGCGAGACATCCCCTATGGTAGCAAGCACATCTCGCAGTAAACCAATTGTTGAAAGTCCTGGTACAAAAAGACTGACGATCCAAAAGAAATAGCTATAGATTTTTTCTTTCTCATGATAAAGATACCAGAGCACCGGAAAAATCAGATAGACCGCAAGAAGATTTTGCAAAAACCAGAGAACACCCGTATACGCTGCGCCCACCTGAATATTCAAAATCGCATATATAACGTCCCCTATATTGAAACCAGTTCTACCGGTATCCAGGGCTAAGCCGACAATCGCTAATACTCCCCCCCCACAGCACCAAGAGAGCCAAAATGCGACACATTTTTTTCAAATGCTTTTGGATATCCAAACTGTTTTTTTTCAAAAGCAGAAAGCCATTAACAGAGACGAAGACCGGTACCCCTTCTGAAATCAATCGAAAAAAATATTGGATTACATGGCTTGCGTCGTAGCTGCTCATAAAGTCCGGTTCCCACAGAGGAACATGCAGTGAAATAACCATAAGTATTCCAATTGCTTTCATAAGGTCAAGATTGTCTATTCGTTTACTGCTCATGACCTACCACATACATTCTCATTCTAAATCCCCAAATACTTTCTCCAGAATTCTTCCGACGTCAAATGCTCTCTTGCCTTCTCATAATCTTTTTGAATCTGCGTCGCATTCCTTTTATATTGATTCAAATCCTTATGATATCTTTTTTGTAATTCTTTGAATCTCTTGCGATCAATCGGTTTCAAACAAGCCGTTTTCATCATCGGATTCACAGCCAGATAGGTTTTTTTCATGGCCATCTTTCCTGGTGTATATCCAAAATCAAAAGGAACGCAAACAAGATCATTCTTCAATACGTTCATTGGACAAAATCTATGCCCATTGTACGTGATACGATATGCCCACTTTTCCACAAACTTTCTTGCGGAATCCCAATAGGGATTTAAAATATCCTCTTCATTCCAATCCAGTTTCAGTTCCTTGAAACTTTCCAGCGGAGTCATTTTTGAATTCAATTTCCCATTTTCCTTGATGATTTTTTCACCGTCAGCGGAAGCAAGAAATTCAGGCCCCTTCATATAATCTTCCAATGCCTTCAACGCCAATTCCGCAGCATTATAATCATGCTTTAACATATTGACGCGATAAAACCTCTTGATTCGCCCAATCAGATTTCCCTCCGGCAAAACACCGGTCGTGGACTGCGCAATCATAAGATTTCTGCATTCCTGATAGATATTCATGGATGCGGAATACTTCCCATAAAATCCCATATGCCACACGCAGATTCCATTCATAGAAAGAATCTTCGCCTGGTTTCGAAGTGAAAATTCGCAATCATCTCCACGAATGAAAAACGGCAACGGCAAACCATTCTTTTCTATTGCCTGAACCGGAATGCAGCAATACCACCAAGCCTGGTACTGATTCTTTGCATAATATTCCTTCTCATTCAATAAATCGTCTCTTAATTTTTTATGATTCAGGCGTGGCTTCAATGCCACAAATGTTCCATCCGCTTTCACAGTGCCAATATCTTCATGCTGAATGTTCATTTCTTCCAGAATCAACATTGCGCCACTGATAAAGTGCTCTTTATATTCTTCTTTCAATGTCTTCAGCAGCATATAGGTTCTGTTGATGCTGTCCGGTATGATCAGAACATCATCATCCATCAAAAGCACATGCGTCGCCTTAGGCACCTGGTGCATGGATTCGATCATGCCTCTTGCAAAACCTCCGGAGCCCCCGACATTTTTATTGGGATGAAAATGAATACGTTTGTCTTCCGGAAAATCAGATGCCTGTAAGGTTCTGCCATTATCCACAATATGAATATTCAAATGATCCGCGAGCTCCGTCTCTGACTGCAGTAATGTATCATTTAAATTGCGGACATTTCGCTTAATATAGTCTTCCTTCCAGCAGGTTGTCGTGGCAATGGCAAGCTCTATCTCACGAACATCAGCCGCCTCAAACTCACCCTCGTAATATCCGCCATATATCTTTGTTTCGCCAAAAGTTTTGACCTCAAATGCCAACATCTGGGCATCCGATTCCGGAAATTCAAAGACACACTTCGAACGCTCCGCAAGCTCCATTCTCTGATTTGCCAATTCAGACCGTATCGGTTGATCACAGCTGAGGCTGTAGCCACATAACGACACCTCGAAGCTGCCTTCCGCCTCTAAAACAAGCGTCAGCTTTTTAATATTGGTGTATTTTTTCCATTTCAGGTTGGAGAAACCATTAAAATAAGTTGAAAAATCAACTTCCTGATACTTATCGAAGCAAAGGTATCCCTGCAAACTTTCCTCTGTTAAAATGCCTCTATTGCCTCTATAGAACAATTCCCACTGATCATGGAGAGATTCCTCATACGGAAACAGAACATTCTGTAAAATCAACTTCATTATTTTAACCTTTCTCCTCCCAAGCACTGCTATACAAATTCTATACGCTACAGATTACCCCAGCTCCGCTTCTGCCTTCTCCAGCGCCGCTGCGATCACGGCGTCCATATCATAATACTTGTATTCGCCCAGACGTCCGCCAAAAATCACATTCTTTTCCTGATCGGCCAGCTTCTTGTACTCTGCATACAGGTTGCCGTTCTTTTCATCGTTTACCGGATAATACGGCTCGTCGCCCGGCTTCCACTCGCTGGAGTATTCCCGGCTGATGACGGTCTTCGGCTGATTGCCAAATTCAAACCACTTGTGCTCAATGATCCGTGTCCACGGTGTCTCGCGATCTGTGTAATTCACTGCAGCATTTCCCTGGAAATTCGGCTTGTCCAGCACCTCTGTCTCAAAGCGAACACTCCGATACTCCAGATTGCCCAGCTTGTAATCGAAGTAAGCGTCAATGGCACCTGTATAAAGCACCTTGTCCGCCAGCGCATCCAATGCTTCCTTCTCTGCGAAATAGTCGACATTCAGTCTGACCTCTGTGTCCCCCAGCATGTTCGCCACCATCTTCGTGTAGCCGCCCATGGGGATTCCCTGGTACAAAGCATTAAAATAATTATTGTCAAAAGTCAGGCGCACCGGCAAACGCTTGATGATAAAACTGGGAAGCTCGGTGCAGGGTCTTCCCCACTGCTTTTCGGTATATCCCTTGATCAGCTTCTCGTAGATATCCGTTCCCACCAGACTGATGGCCTGCTCCTCCAGATTCTTCGGCTCCGTGATGCCGGCGGCCTTCTTCTGCTCCTCAATCTTGGCAGCGGCTTCCTCCGGTGTCACGACGCCCCACATCTTATTGAATGTGTACATGTTAAACGGCAGGCTATAGAGCTCTCCATGGTAATTGGCCACCGGACTGTTGGTAAAGCGGTTGAACTCCGCAAACTGGTTCACATAATTCCATACTTTGCGGTTGTTGGTATGAAAAATATGAGCACCATAGATATGTACGTTAATGCCTTCGATCTCTTCTGTATATACATTTCCGGCAATGTTGGGCCGCCGGTCAATGACCAGACACTTCTTTCCCTTGTTCATGGCCTCCCGGGCAAACACTGCACCATAGAGTCCTGTACCGACGATCAAATAGTCATATTTTTTCATACCTTGTCTTCTCCTTATTTCTTTATCACATCAGCATTTGTATTCGCTGCAACTTCCTTCACCCCCGACATTCCCGCCATCACGATGATAAACCAGAAGAATGGCTGTCTGCAGTTCATCAGGGTGAAGCTTTCCGCCAGTAAGGCCAGTACCGCTGCCAGCTGTGTCCATTCACAGCGCTTGACGTTTCTGCCGATCCAGTAGGTTAGGAAAGCCGTCGGGATCAGGCCATACGAGAACCAGACATCGAAAAAGCTCGAATGGATCTCATTGATATGAAATACGTCAAACACGCCCGGGCTCAACAGCTTTTCAAAGCCATCGTAGGGAATAAAGCGTTCAAAAAATCCCTCACCGGCGCCAAACAGAAGGTACTGCGGTGTCAATACCAGCCGCTCAGCACTGCGATCATAGAGCAGGTCGTAGATGTTGCCGCTGGCCACCAGCTTCCATATCTTCTGCTGCACGCGGGCCAAAAATGAGAGACCCGACTTTGAGAGATCATAATCTGCTTTCGGCCAGATCAGATACAGGCCACAGGCCAGCAGTGCCACGAAAGCCACACAGCCGATCCGCCAGAGCTCTTTTCGCTTCGCATGACGGCATTTGTCCCAGAAAAACTGTACCAGCAATACGACAAAGAATGCCAGCAGGCCGAGAAGCATACCGGTCGATTTCGCCTTGACAATCAAAAATACACCGAGCAGGAACATTCCCCAGAAGGAAACCCTCGCTTTGACAGTATACCGCGCACTGCGACGATATTCCATAAAAAGCACCAATATCATCGTGAAAATAAAGAATGCGAACTGGTTCGGGTCATTGAAGGTGCCCATGAATCGGTTGGCGCCCACGGGTTCATTAAAATAGCGTCCCCGTCCATACAAAAGTGTAATCAGCTGAAAACCAATATTACAGCGGCAAACCCAGCAAAGGCCGCTCATAAAGCGTTCGGAATGCAGCGTCCGGAAGGTCCAGATCAAAACTGCCGAGTAGATCCAGTACATGGTATGCAGCGGCAGATCCAGATTCCGGGTCTTCGCAAAGTAAAATCCGTTAACTGCCGCAGAAAGCACCAGGAAAATCGCCCAGGGAATATCCTCTCGATACAGGCACTTTCGCCAATTCTTCCGCACTGAAAAGAAGGTCATCAAAGCAGAAGCGGCAAAAAACAGGTCTGCCAGGCCGACACTGCCGCTGGGCAGGAGATAGAACTGCTTCTGAAAAACAGCCAGGAAGAACAGGAAGTATGCCAAATCGGTCTTTCCTTCCGCACTTGCAAACCAGTCTTTCACCGTTTCCACCGCACGAGAAAGCCCCAATGCTTTTTTTGTCTCCGGACAGAAGGCCGGCACCGCCGCGAACATCATGAGATAGAAGTAGTTGTACTGCGCTTCTGCCCAATGGTGCTCAACGGAACACTGCAGCGCCATGGCAGCAAATAAGATAAGGCCGTAGATATTGCGCTTCTGCATGCATTTGCTGATGCCTCTGCCGGTCGCAATGAGCATCACAATAAATACCGCAAGGCCCCGGCAAAGCAATACTGTGATATAGGATATATCCAGGAAGAAATACCATTCCGGCTCGACTGTTGTACTTCCGTTTCCCATCTGCGGGATATCACTGCCGACAAGATGGATACCATGCTCAAGAAAGGCCTCATGACCCATTCTGTAGCGTCCGCCCAGCAAAGCGCTCTCGATATCGCGGAAAAAAGCATTGTCCGGATAGACAATGGTCAAGATCAGGCTCACTGCCACACAAAGCACAACAAAACCGGCCAAAGCGATCGTCACGATACGAATCAGCTTTTCTTTCCCGCTGCCCTCCGGCCAACGCAGCAGCACAAACTGCCAGAGAAAGCTTGCGACAAGAAGGAAGCAGATACAAATCGTGGTATTCCGCGGTCTTGCGTACCGGTACAGAAGAAAAGCGAGTACAGCGATGAGGACATATTCAACAGCATGCAGCTTTCCCTCTCGCAGGTAAAGGTAACCCAGCAGCAGGAAGAAAACATGGGCCGCGAAATCCGTCGGATAACAGATGCCGAAGGAATGCCTGGTGCCCTGCGCATAGACAAGATCCTCGATGATTCCCAGCTGTGACGCGCCAAAGGCCGCCACCATGATGGAAATGCCCGCTGCCAGCGAAAGCTTCACGATCTTCCTGAAATCGACATTCTTTGCCGCAACGCAGATAAACATGAGCTCCCGTATATAGGCGTCATTCCGTAAAATCTGATAGCGGATGCCTACGGCCAGAAACAGAATCATGAACACAAACTCTATCTTGCTTTCCAACCAGGTACGGTACAGCTTATAGAGTGCTACTTCCGTTATGACCGCAATACAGACATGGTACAGATTCGGAAACCACTCCGGCCAATGGAACATCGTTGTCGTAAAAAACAGATAAGAAAAGCATATCGTCCAGCAAAACAGAAAGATCCATTCTGTATATTTGTCTAATGTTGCTATGCTTTTTTCTCTCGCCACACTCATTTCTTCCGTTTCTCCCCTATACGGCTCACCCCTGCAAGCTCTTCATATACGCTTCTGTCACCGGCGCCACATCCCCGCACATCATCTGGTGGCCATGGTCGATCCAGAGTGCGTGATCGCAAACCTGCCGCACAGACTCAATGGAATGTGAAACGAAAAGCAATGTGGTGCCGGCAGCACGCATTTCATTCATGCGCCTCTCGCATTTCTGCTGGAAGGCATAATCTCCCACCGACAATACCTCATCACAGATCAGGATATCCGGACGCACCACTGTTGCAACAGCAAAGCCAAGTCTTGCAGCCATACCGGAAGAATAATTCTTGATCGGCATATCCAGGAAATCCCGGAGCTCCGCAAAATCGACGATCTCATCAAAGTGCGCTTCCATGAACTTTTTGCTGTAACCAAGCACAGCGCCATTCAGGAAAATGTTCTCCATGGCAGTCAGCTCGCCGTCGAAACCGGCGCCCAGCTCGATCAACGGTGCAATGCTGCCGTAGGTCTTGATGCTTCCCTTATAGGGCTTCAGGATACCGCAGACAGCCTTCAGCATGGTGGACTTGCCGGAGCCGTTCGTGCCGATGAGTCCCCAGGATTCTCCACGCCGCACCTGCAGATTGATGTTCTGCAGCGCCAGAAACTCCTTGAACATAAGCTCACGCTTCATCAGCTTCACGAAATATTCCTTGAGGTTATCGATTCTCTCTGATGCCATATTAAAACGGATGGTCACATCCCGGACATCAACCATTATATCATTCATGTCTCCGCCCTCCGTTTAAATATACAAAATGAACTGGTCCTTGGTCTTAATGAAGGTAAAGCTTCCAAAGGCCATCGCAAGCACAGCGGCCAAAAGACCTGCCGTAAAGATCACAGGTCCCGGAAGGCGTCCGCCCAATATGACGTCTCTAAGCTGTCCGATATAAAAATACATGGGATTCAAATGCTTGATGCACCACTGCAGCCGCTCCGGCAGCTGATCCATGGGATAGAAGATCGGTGTCAGATACATCCACGCCGTTGTCACGGCATTATAGATGTACTGTATATCCCGGAAAAAGACATTGGCCGCTGCCAGGAACATACCAATTCCCATGCAGAAGAAATACAGCTGCAGCAGAATAATGGGAACCAACACCACCGTCGGATGAAACGGCACCCGGCAAAAAAGCATTACAATAATAAGCGCCCCCAGGGAGAACAGCAGGTTCACGCAGGCACTGGTCACCTTCGCGCAGGTAAAGATATATTTAGGCACATATGTTTTCTTCAAGAGAGAGGCATTTCCCGTGATGGAGTAGATGGCCTGATTCGTCGATTCGGTGAGAAACGAAAAGCCCAACTGACCAATCAGGAGATATACCGGATAATTCTCAATGGAGAATCGGAACATATTCGAAAACACGATCACCATGATCACCATGACCATCAGCGGGTTCAATATGCTCCACAGATAGCCCAGAAAGCTTCTGCGATATTTCAATTTAATGTCTCTTGATACCAGCTGTATCAGTAAGTCCTTGTAATGCACAAAGTCACGAAATCTTGCAACCCAAATATCCACCGCGTGCTCACTCCTCTTTCATCGATTCAAATAACGATTCCATGCATCCATTTGCGTGAATTCTGAAATTCTGCTTCTATAGTCCCCGGCCGCTTTGCTATAGGGCCTTCCCAGCAACTTATATACCAGAATATAATACTTTATCGCCTTACCAAGACAGGTATACTTTCTTTCTCCCACCATCGCTTTTCCGGAAAATGCTTCAAAGAGCACAATCTTCTTTCTGCGATATGCCTTAAAAGGCGCATCCACCGGTGACAGTGCAATAACGCCCTTTTTAGGCGGAAGCAGCCAGCCATTGAATGTGATCTTTTTTATGGTCTGCGCTTTCTTTCTTTCCGGGCTGAAATAATGCTTGATCCGCGCAATGTCATAGGAATTTTTATAATTTTCCACATAATGGCTAACCCGGGCAAAGTCCTTCGCGCTTAATTCGTCCTGCAGCTTTTCCAGCGGGACCATCCGCACCTGCTGTCGCAGCTGATTGTTCCGTTTTTCAGAATCCAGTTGATACAGCCATTCCGGTCCCCGGCAAAAATCCCGGACTGCCTGATAGACAAATTGCATTTCCTCATAACGGAATTCAATGACGGCAGCGGTAATGCGTTTCCATAGCCACTTCACAATCTCCCGGCGGCTCTTCTCCGGTTGCGTCAATGCTGTGGTGATCAGTGTGTTTCGGACATCATAATAGGTATTCACGCCCGGAAATGTCAATTCGAAGCCTTTATGCCATACGCCAAAGCCATTCAGAAAGACAATGCCATGCTTTTGATTTCGAATGCCGAATTCAATGTCATCATGGTGCAGAAACAGCGGAATCGGAAGATTGTCGGCGCGCACAACATTCAAGCTCATGCAGCAGCACCACCAGCCGGAATACGGCGTATACGCATGTTCTGCTTCACACATATAAGGCGCTGTGCAGGTCTCGGTTTTCCGGAGGTCTGCCAGCGGAAAGTCATTTTGCACCACAAAATCGCTAAACCACTCTCCCGCTGCCTGCTGGATATAGGGAAAATCCTCGCGCCAGAGACTGCCGCCCAGTGTGATATCCGCCCATTCGTCCTTCCGCATACTCAGGAAGCCATAGGCCCGCACAAATACCTCCGGATCCATGACCGCATCATCGTCCATCATCTGGACATGTGTCAAGCCCAGCTGTTCCTTTTCACAAACAGCTTCCATCATACCTCGGGTAAATCCGCCCGCACCGCCAACATTTTTGTTCGGAATGATACGGATCACGTCCGGATGCGCCTGCACCAGACGGCTGATCTCCTCATGTTCCGCCAGTGTTCTGCCATTGTCAACGAGCCAATAGCAAAGCTTCATCTCCGCGTTTTCCGGCTTTGCTAAAAACTGCAGAATATTTTTCAGATTCCGGAGAATATACGGTTCCCGCTTGAATGTACAAACCACCGCGGCGATTCTGACCGGTTTTTCGCTCCGGCATTCCCCCTCATACCAGCCGGAGAGCTTTTCCTGCGGCGCGCCGACATTAGCCTCTGTCTTCACTGAAAACCAAAATACGCCCGACGCGGTCTCCGGATACGGGAACGTCAACGTCAGCGCCTCTTCGGTTTCCTGCAATGCAATTTCCTGCAGCACGGTTTGATTCCACATGAGACGGAGCGCACGGCAGTCCCTGACTTTCAGATGCAGCGTCAGCGTTTCCTGATTGGTGAATTTTTTTCTTTTTTCAATATAGAAGAGGTTAAAATAACCATCAAAATCGATCCATTCGCCTCTACGGTGAAAATACAGTTCTTCCTCTCTGCAGATGTCAGGTTCCGGAAATCGTATATTCTGTAAACGCATCTGTTTTCTCCTCATATCGGCTTTCTGACCGATGATCAATACCTAGAACTTTCGTCCGCTCTTCCCCAACACCCAAACCGCCAACCGATACAGCCGATACCGGCTCAGGCGGAGGGCCTTCACTGCCTTGTTTCGATTGGCATGGTAAATGCCGGGATACTTTCCCAGCAGCTCCCGATCCAGCGCAAGCAGCTGCTTCTGCACCTGTCGATCCGCCGGCAGGCTCAGCAGGATCTTGACTCTGCCGGCAGCCACCCGGGCAATGCCACTCTCCATGTAAGCACGTTTTGCCGGGCTGCAGTCAATCTCTCCATCCCGGCATTTCTGATAGAACGCATACAGGGAATCCAGTACGCGGTCGTAATTTTCCTTATTCTTTACCATTTTCTCCGGGCTGACGCTCTGTCCTTCCCGGCCGATGCGGTATTGGTAGACAAAGTCCGGCAGGAAGGATACGGTTTTGACCCAGGGTATCGGATACAGGATATACTCCGTATCCACATAATAGCAATGCTCATCTATGTCCAGCGGCAACCGTTTCAGAATGTCTGTTTTCCAGGTGATACCGTGCATCTTCATGTAAACGCGGTCGGCAATGTCATCGAAAACATAGGACTTGCCATAAACCACGCCCGGAAACGGCTCCTGCATCTCTGCTTTACAGGAAAAGCTGGCTTCCTTCCCGCTTCCGTTGTCGAAACGCCAGTAAAAGCCACTGACAACCGCATCATCCTCCGATTGTGCAAGAGCAGCCAAAAGATGCGAAAATGCCTCTGTGTCCACCCAGTCGTCCGCGTCGACCACCTTGAAATACCGGCCCCCGGCTTCCCGGATGCCGCAATTGATGCCGGATCCATGGCCGCCGTTTTCTTTGTGAATGGCTCTGACGGTTCCCGGGTACAGTTCTTCGTAATGGTCTGCGATTTCCCCCGTCCTGTCACGGGAGCCATCGTCTACGACCAGAATTTCCAGTTTTTCGTTTTCTTCTGTGCCGCAGAGCGAATCCAGTGCATTGGCGAGATAGGCTTCCGCATTATAGGCCGGGATGACGACTGTCAGAAGCTTTTCCATTGTCAGCCACTCCTTCCGTGCTTTCCTTGAGCATCATGATCTTCGGTGTCATCAGAATCAGCTTCAAATCCAACAGTAAAGAATAATTCCGGATATAAGTTAGATCCAGCTTCAGCTTGTCATAGGATGTCGAATTGTACTTTCCATACACCTGGGCATAGCCGGTCAATCCCGCCTTCATTTTCAGGCGATAACAAAACTCCGGAATCTCTGCCTCAATCTCCGCCGCCAGCTCCGGGCGTTCCGGGCGCGGGCCGACAATCGACATTTCGCCCTTCCAGATGTTGAAAAGCTGCGGCAGCTCGTCCAGACGGGTTCTGCGCAGGAAATGTCCCACCGGTAGAATCCGGTCATCATTTTCTGCCGCAAGCCTTGCGCCTGTTTGGGCCTCTGCATTCTGGATCATTGTACGGAATTTACAGATCTGAAATTCCTTCCCGCCCTCGGTGAGACGGGTCTGCTTATAAAACACCGGCCCGCGATCCGTGAGATAAATGGCCGCTGCGACCAGCAGGAAGAACGGCGACAGCAGGACAATGCCGGCACTCGACAAGATGAGATCCATCGCCCGTTTGATGAAGCGCTGTACTTCTGAAAGGCCATCATTTTTGGAAAGAAGAAGCGGCGCGTCAAAGATGTCCAGCTCCTGGGAAGTACGGATCAGAATATCCGAAAGCTTCGGTACGGCATAGGTACGAATGTCCTTTTCAAAACACTTCTTGAGCAGGGCATTTCGTTCCTTTGCCTGAATGTCTCCGATGATCAGCGCATCGTATTTCTCTGCTTCCTGCAGGATTTTTTCTATACCCGCCCGAATATGAATGGCTCCCTTCAGATAGTATTTATCCTCCCGGGAGTTGATCTTTTCCATGAGGTGAAATGCCGATCGGTCTCCATACACCAGCAGCATCTGCCGCGGCGGAAACAAGTGCCGGTAAATGCTCTGAAACAGAAAAGTCCAGACGACAGCCGTCAGAACCTGCACCACCGTCATTACACAAAGAAAACTCGGATTGTGAAACTTTTTATCCAGAAGAGAGATCTGGATATAGGTGATCACGTTCAAAAGGACCACCGACAGCCCCTGAGAGCAGAGCAGGTTTCCCTTTTTGAGATATCCGATCTTAAATCCGCCATAGGCCATGAGGAAAAAGAACAGAAGGCCCGCATACAAGGCAACCATCAGCCAGTTTCCTTTCCGCCAGAACGGAAATTCCATCAATCTATTGTAATAATTGTTCCAGACATATCCATATAAGCTAGTCTCCGCGCCCAGCAAAACCAATGCGCCCAGCACGCGAAACAGTCTTTTTAATGGTTCGTATTGTCTCAATATTGTTCCTCTTTCATCTTGCCCCTTTTTCGGGCAGGCCCTCCAGTATTTCATCCGGCAGGACCATCTGATTCTCGCTTGTGCCCACGCGAAGCTTACACTGGTACAGCACGCGCCGGAATATACCGGGCATCAGTCCGGCCGTAACGCGTACCACACAGTTCATCAGGTATCGGTCAAAGCGCAGGAAGCCGCTTTGGTAAAAGCGCTTCTGCAGCTGCAATGTGGCGCGCACATAAGCAAGACCGCCCCTGCGGGCAATCATGCCGTTGTCCGTCCGTGCATAAACCAGAACATCCGGCAGGTTTTCTGCCCGATATCCCGCCTGCAGCAGGCGAACCCAGAGTTCATAATCCTCTGCGCCGCGGATGGGATGATAATTCCCGACAGCCAGCACAGCCGAGCGCCGCAGCATGACCGCCATATGGTTCATCGGATTCCGCTTCCGCGCAAAAGCAAGGATTTCTTCATATTTACACGGCAAAGTACGGATACCCGTAATTTTGCCATGGTCAAACTCAGCGATTGCACCGCTCACAAAGGCCAGCGGGCTTTCTGTACCACCAGAACGGGCAAACTGTGCCAACTGCTTTTCGCAGCGATCCGGACAGGCGATATCATCACTGTCCATACGTGCAATCCACTCGTTCCGGCAGGTTTTCACACCAACGGCCAGGGCTCTGGCAATGCCGCTGCGTTTCGGCAGACGCACGATATGCATCAAATCCGGCCGGCGCTGCCGTATCATTTCGATTTTCTCTTCCAATACAGTCGTCAGCGGACCATCACATACCAGAACGAATTCGTCCGGTGCCACGGTCTGTTCCAGCATGCTGGTCACAGCCCGGTGGAAATTCTCCGGATTTTCTTTTTCATATACCGGCATCAGGACCGAATATTTCATGTGTTCCACATTCATCTTCGCCTCTTCTGCTGATTCTCCGTGCGTCGGCACATGTACACAGTTCGAATTATTATAGCAAGATTTAGAGTGTGTGGCAAGATAGAGAAAACGCCCCGCCGAGTGCGCTCGGGGGGCGTTTTTTCTCTATAGTGTCCAGCACCGCATCGCTACAGCGTTCGAAAATGTTTCGATGAGCGAGCTCATCTCCACATTTTCTCGCTTTCACTGATGGTGCTGTTAGATGGGCATGATTCCCATAATCGCTGCGAAGATCATGCAAAGGATGGAGAATCCCCAAACGTACAGGAAGGAGTTCTTGATATGATCCTTGATGTCCACATCTGCGAGGCCGACACCGAGAAGGGTTGCCGGAACCATCGGGCTGATGAAGGTTGCACAGTTTCTGCAGACTACCATGGCAGTTGCGATGGGCAGGGCACCTACGCCGTAGCTCTCGCCGATACCGATCATAACCGGGAGCATGCCGTAGAAGTAGCTGTCGGTGTCGAAGGCCAGTGCCAGAGGTACAGACAGGATACCGATCACAAGCGGCAGGTGCTGTCCGAGAGCAGCCGGCAGGATCATGGAGATGATCTGAGACATGCAGGAAACCACGCTCTGGATCTCTACATCGTCAACCTTAACCGTCTTTACCAGGATACCCATGAGAACGGCTGCACCCATCAGAGTGGAGCACATCATGAGTGCAGGACCTGCATGGAGGTTGATAACCTTCTTCTGCATCTTTACGTCAGTGTAGTTCACCAGGATGCCAATGCCTACGCCCAGCATGAAGGGAACATAGCTCGGGAACTTGTCCCAAACCAGAAGTGCGATAACAGCCAGTGTCAGGATAATGTTGAAAGCGAAAAGCTGCGGGCGTGCCAGATCGTTAGTGGCTGCTGCCTTCTCAGACTCATCAAGGACAACAGCGCCCTCCTGCTGAGCCAGCTTGCCGTGAATGCCAGCACCTCTCTTCTGCTCCTGCACACCGGAAAGTACGGCATGGCCAAGACCCAGAACGATACCGAAGATCTGTACCGGAATCAGGGTGCTCCAGAGATTACCAGCCTCCATACCGAGAACAGATGCTGCTCTCATGGTCGGGCCGGCCCAGGGCATCAGGTTCATAACACCCATGGAAAGAACGGCAATTCTCAGGAGTGTGGTCGATCTCATGTGCATCTTCTTGTATACCGGAAGCATAGCCGGCACCACGATCAGAAAGGTAGATGCGCCGCCGCCGTCCAGGTGACCGATGGTGGCAATGATGGAAGTCATAACCGTAACACCAATAACACTGTCACCGATCATGCCCATCAGCTTATTGATGATCACGTCGAACATGCCGGCATCGGTCATGATACCAAAGTACAGAACTGAGAACACGAACAGAGCCGCTGTGGGGCCTGTGCTGCCGAAACCGCTCTTGATCAGAGCGCCGATGTTCTCAATGGAGTAGTAGCCGCCGATTACCAGAATCGCCGCCAGAATGGACGGGAAGATAATGAAGGCAATGCTGGGCAGTGTCTTGCTCTTGAACAATGTGACCACGATTGCAATAATGGTCAGAAAGCCCAGGAGACCAACTACGATAGGACTCATGATTTTTCCCCCTTGAAAAATGTTGAATGTATTGTATTGAACGGGAAAATTCTACTTCAAGAGGCAACTTTTGCAAAATACTTTGTACGTGAATATATCCATAGGTTTTTCCTATTGCATACATTCTATATTTCCTGATTGGTTTCCATCCTCACCGGTTCCTGCAACACATAAAAGTCCGTGGGCACTTCGAGGTTCTCTGTGATCTTCACCTCCGCTGACGCCGTCAGGCTCAGGGTCTGGTGCCAGATGCCCTTCTCCAGAATCACCGGCTGATCCAGCCGGAAGATGTGAAAATCTTCCGGTGTCTCATGCCCTGCCACCAGCAGCAGCGTTTCTCCCCGCAGGGGTTCGAAGCTCTCCAGCGAGGTGGGATGGCACTCGATCTTCTCGATCGTGTGATTCCAGTAGCGGAACACGGCGAGCCGCCAGGGGCTCTCGGGCTCCGCGGCAATGATGCGGAAATTGCTCTCCCGGTCCGCTTCCGGGAAACAGATCAAGCGCCCGAAGGGTCGGAAGCTCTCCTCCGTAATGCTTTCAATTTGTATTTTCTTCATTATCGGGCCTCTTAGCCAATGAAATTTTGCTGATATATTTGAGCATTCTGATGGTTCGGCTCCAGCTCCAGCGCCTTCCGGAATGCAACTTCTGCCTTCTCCTTTTCACCAAGTCCCAGTCGACCCAGGCCCATGAGATACCAGCAGTGCGCCTGGTTTTTCACCGTCATGTCTTCATCGAAGGAGGTGATGTCCGGCATGGAAACCGCGAAGTAGTCCATCTTAAATGCGTCCCGCACATGCTGCTCGCCGTAATCCAGGAGCTTATAGAAACGGGCATTGGCCTCCGCGGGTCTTCCCAGCTTCTGCAGTGCCAGTCCCTGGTAGAGGATCATATCCGCCGGCTGGTCATAATAGTACATCATGCCGGCAGGCTCCATGGCGCCCTCCGTGGCCCTCTCAAAGCAAACCCGGGCTTTTTCTGCCTCTCCCAACTGCTCCAACACCAGTCCCAACGTATAGTAAAGATGATTATCCTTGGTGCCCTCCAGACGGCCCTCGCCCAGATTCTCCGGATAGGACAGGGCCTCCTCCAGCTGCTGCCGGGCCTCGATCCACTTGCCGTCCTGCATGCTCTGCCTTGCCAGCATCAGGAGCGACAGCTTGAACTGCGTCGTGATCTTGCCTTCCGCGCCCTCCCAGGTCTGGAAGTTGTGAGCATGGATCGCCGCATAGGCCTCTCCGTAACGCCCGCACTGGTTCAGCAGTGTCACATAATCGGTGTAAATGTCATCCCGGTCCGCAAAAAGGGCCTTGTGCTTCTCATAGAAGGCCAGCCGCTCCGAAAAGTCGCGATGCAGTGCCCGGTAGAGCTGGTCCAGTTCCTTAAACACCTGGGCATCACTCTCATCCAAATGGAAGGCATGCTCCAGCTTCTCCAGCGCCAATGCCGGATTTCCTTCTTTATTGTAGTAACCGATGGCGAGATTCCGCTCCAGTGTCGGGAAACTGTCATCCAGAGCATCGGACTGCTTCCAGAGCGTCATTGCCTCTTCGAACTGCAGCTTGTCATAGAAGAGGTTGCCAAGATAGTAATAGGCCTTGGCCCCGGACGGATTCATCACAATCGCAGCGCGCAGAACACCGATGTCCTCCAGCTTATTGGGGAAGGTATAACGGGGTGACATAGTTTCAGCCTTCTGATATTCCGAAAGCGCCGCCGACATTTCCCCGCACTTCTCAAGATATGCCCCTGTATAGTAGGCAATCAGCGGTTTCTCTCCGTCGAAGCTTCTGAGCAATGCAATGGCCTCGGAATAGAAGCCTGCCTCCGCCAGATCCCGGGCCGCAGCCAGATAGGTCTCGTGGCTGCCGCGGGACAGCTCCCGGAAGGCCCGCATATCCGCATTCGCCAGCATTATCCTGGTATACAGACTCACGTAATCAAAGGCATCGACGCAGAGGTTCTCCGCAATCCACTGCGCGGCCGCCTCGCGTCTGCCGAGCTTGTAGAGCAGCATGGCCTTCAATGCCCGGGCCTTCACGTTGTGAATGTTCTTTACGAGGCCCTTTTCACAGAGCGCCAGCGCCTCATCGAACACTCCCCGACGGGCGGCAATGGCCGCCAGGTAGTAGAAGGACATTTCCTGAAGCTCGCTGACCCAGGTGGCCTTGTAGAAGGCATCGAAGGCGTCATCGAACTTTTCCTGATAGAAAAGGGATAGTCCCAGGTTATAGTACGGCTCGCTGTCATAAGGATTCGGATGCATGGCCGTCAGCCGCTCCAGTGCCTTGCGGAAATGCTTTTCGCCCGCCGCGAACTGTCCCCGCCGCAGCAGAAGGAGGCCATAGGCGTTATTGATGCGGATGTCCTGGGGATCCCGCTTCAGTCCTTCGAGATAATAAGGATCCGGCAGGAATGTGGCATGGCGGTACTGCTCGATATGCTGTCCGGTGATGTAGAGCTCTTCGTTGGTCATCAGCTCTTCCGGTGCCTTGGCGGCCTTTGCCGGCTCCGCCAGCTTCGGGATGCCCGGATCGACGGGCTGGTAGGAAACCAGCGTGCCGCCGGCATTATCCACCGAAACCTGCATACTGTATTCATCCTCTATGGCGAGGTCCAGGGTCTTCTCATAAATGTCCACCGGCGAAATGTGGATCGCCTCCCGGTAGACGCACTCTCCCTTGACCCGCACCACGAGCTCAGCGGCGGGATAGTCCTCTGTGGCATAGACGCAGACATAGAGCTTGTCGTCTCGCTTCTCCACATTCAGTGCCGCATGGATACTGGCGTTCTTCACCTGACCCACCCGCTTATAAGGCAGGAAGTACTGGGTGAAGGTCTTCTCCTCATAGGGCTTGAGCCAGGTGAAGTCCGGCTGATTGTCGCAGTACATGCCGGTCATCAGCTCGATATAGGGTCCGTCGGCGTCTGTCAGATTCCGGTCCCAGGCCTTGCCGAAGTCGCCGCAGCCCCAGGTCCACTGCTTCTTTCCCGTGGACACATGATGATCCGCCACATGAAGCACGCCGGCCTGCACACCATAGTCATAGCCGCCCACGAAGTCATAGTCCGAACGTTCCGCCATATAGGAGGTTGGCACCGGGATATTCTTGTAGCGGGAAATGTCCACGCCCGCGCTGTAATCGTGCTTGTAATACTCTCCCGTGGCGATGGGGAAGCGGGAAACCGCCCGCTTGCCGTGGTCATAGACACTGTGCACGTCCGGCGGGAAGATGGACTGGGTGTTGTCATTCACCGCCACCGCCGGATTGGCCCACCAGAGGAAGGTCTGGGGCAGCGGTGTCCGGTTGTAGAGCTGTCCCCGGATTTCGATATAGGCCTTGTCGGGATAAAGCGTGAAGGCTGTGATCTCCTTGGTGCCGTACATCTGGTCCACGTCGTTGATCAATAACGTCTTGCTGCCGTCCGCATTCTCTCTGAGCTGATGGTCCACCGGCATATAGGTGGTCGGCCGATGGTGCTGCGGCCAGTTGAACTCAATGCCGCCGGAGATCCAGGGGCCGAGCAGTCCCACCAGCGCCGGTTTGATGACATGATTGTAATAGACAAAATCATAGTCGTTGGTCTTGTCATAGGCCCGCTGGATTCTTCCGCCCAGCTCCGGCAGGATCATCACCTTAATGTACTGATTCTCCAGATACACCGCCTGCCAGTACCGGTCATGCTTCTCCCGGCTGATCACCTGTGTGGTGGGATAGGGATAAATCTTTCCCGAACTGCCCTGATAAACCCGCTTCTCCAGAAACATGGGATTCTGATCCGCCTCCCCGATTTCATAGGTCGGAATCAGCACCGCCTCTTCCCAGATTTTCACACTTTCCATCCCTGACCTCCTATTCTCAAAACTTGCTGTTGTATTTTTTCTGCATACCGGAATTTTAGCCCATATATAGGCTTTTTACATTCGCGCCGATTGCTATTGTATTTGGAAATTTTGCTCTGTCTTTCCCTCGAAAATCCGGGCTGTTTCTGGTATACTCAGGGTAATGTCTTCGGCCCTGTTACCGGGTCATTTTCTTATGAAAGGATATCCATGCTCTGCACCGAAAAGCTGGTAAAAGCCGGCTCTCATTACTATGTCCATACCCCTTCTCTCACTGCGCAGAAGCTCTTTCTCTACCCCACCATCATTGGACAGTTCGACTACGAAGGCGGCTATCAGATCCATCGAACGCAGTTTGACAGCTTTCTCATCATGGCCATCACCGAAGGACAATGTCGTCTAACGCTGAACGGTCGACACTATACCGCTGAAAAGGGGGATCTGGTGCTGGTGGACTGCTACCGGGAGCATGCCTACGGTACGGCAAGCGGCTTCTCCTGTCTCTGGATGCACTTTGACGGCGTTCTGGCCCGGGCCTACTACGAGCACATCACCGCTCTCTTCGGACCGGTGGTCCATATCCCGCAATTTGATGCCGTGCACTACCAGATCCGGGAGATTTACCGGGACTTCCGCCGCCATATCGCCATCGACGAATCCGGAGAATCCATCCGGATCATGCTGGCCTTTTCTCTGCTGCTGACACCCCAGCAGCCGGAGAAAAAACAGAGCTATGACGGCATCCGGCAGGCGCTCTCCTATATCACAAACCATTTTGCGGAGCCCATACAGCTGGAACAGCTGGCGGAAATCGCCGCTCTGAGTCCCTACTACTTCTCGCGGCTCTTTGCCAAGGAAACGGGTCTCACACCGCATCAGTACATCATCCAGACCCGCATTGCCTCGGCGAAATATCACCTGACCACCAGTTCTCTTTCGGTGAAAGAAATCGCCTATGAAACCGGCTTTCGAGACGAAAGCTCCTTCTGTACGGCGTTTAAAAAATATGCCGGGGACACCCCCAGCAACTACCGGCTCAACAGCCGAAAAAGCTGAGAAAATTAAGCTGTACACGCAAAAAAAGAAGGCCTTGCAATATGCAAGACCTCTGGGCTTACCGCCGGGCACCCGCCAGCCAAGCTGTCGCTAAGCCCGGCAAAGGACTGGCGGGGTGCCCGGCGATGACTTAGCAGTTACTCTGCATAAGCCCCCATAACTTCCTTATAGTTGTCCGGTGTCACAACAGTTGCCGGAACAGCAGTCTCCATCTTGGGCTCCTTGCCGGAAATGGCATCCATCAGTACTTCGATGGAACCGGCGCCTACCTGAGTCTCTGAGAAGTAGCAGGAAGCCTTCATGCAGGTACCATCTGCGCCCTTGTTGTTCCACTCATCCTTCGCCATGTAGCCGCCAAGACCGATGACGCAGGAATCCTTGTCCAGACCGGCACTCTCCAGTGCTCTCACGGCACCGATACAGCACTCCTCGTTGGCCCCCATCACCAGCCACTTCTTGATCTCCGGATGTGCGGTGATGACAGCTGTTGCTGCGGTATTTCCCTTGTCGGTGGTGCCGTCATTGTCTGCTTTGAAAATCTTCGACTGGTCAAACTCCGGTACCAGCTCATTCCACTTATCCAACTCGCCCTCGGTTCTGGGCACACAGCTGGAAACGGTATCCATGGTCATGATCAGGAGACCTGTCTCCGGATCTGAAACCAGGTTGTTGTCAATGGCGTAGTTGGCCAGCCACTCACCGTTGGCTTCACCGATCACATAGCCGTCGATACCTACCCAGGGTGCGATCTTTTCGCCGTTTACCTCCAGAGCATCATCGGCTGCCACCACCGGAATGCCGGCCTCGGTACACTTGTCAACAATGGACTGGGACATGGTCTGATCCGGTACGCAGATGGCGATGCCGGCTGCCTGATTGGCGATGGCATTGTCCACGGCCTTCAGGCACTCCTCCGGGCTCATCTTGGCATCCACATAGGTGAAGCTGCCGCCTGCCGCCTCTACAGCCGCCTTGGCTGCCTCGCCCTCGTTGATGAACCAGGTCTGATCACCGGCCTTATAGATACCGTAAATGGTCTTGCCGCTGAGGTCGCCGGAACCGGTGCTCTCTGCCGCCGCCTTTGTCTCGCCCGAAGCCTCCGCTTCTGCTGCCGCTGTACTCTCTGTCTTGGCTGCGGCCGTGGTGGCCGTGCTACTAGAATCACCGTAGCTACAGCCGGTCAGGGCTGCGGCTGTCATTGCGACTGCCATGGTTGCGGAAATAAGCTGTTTTTTCATGATACTCTCCTTTTATAAAAATATTTTTAGGTTCTAAATTAAATGGCTACTGCGGATTTATCTCCGTCCGCCTCAGGCATGCTGCATGCTTGCCTGCAGAAGCTCTTTTTCACGCTTCTTCTTTCTCAGGAAGTCAGAGGTCAGTGCGAAGAGCAGTAGAGCGCCTCTTGCCACGTACTGCCAGAAGGAAGACACGTTCACCATGGTCAGTCCGGTATTGAAGGACTGGATCAGGATGATGCCCAATACGGTGCCGAACATGTCGCCCACACCGCCGGTGAAGGAGGTGCCGCCCAGTACCACGGCGGTAATGGCGTCAAACTCCAGGTTGACATTGGCTGCCGGCTGTCCTGCATTCATACGGGAGGCGAAAACCACGCCGCCCATGGCGGTCAGCATACCGATGATGATAAAGCAGATCCGGATGATGCGCTGCGGATTCAGGCCCGCCAGTCTTGCGGCCTCTGTGCTGCCGCCGATGGCATAGACGCTACGGCCGAACTTGGTTTTCGACAGGATGAAGCCGAACACCAGAAGACAGAGCACCATGAGCCAGACAGAAAACGGAATGTTCAGGATTCTGAGCTTTCCGATGTTGTTGAAGGCCTGGTTGCTGATGGCCACCGGCTTACCACCGCAGAGGATATAGGCAAGACCTCTCACGATCATCTGGGTCACCAGTGTAGCAATGAAGGCTTCGATGTTGATGGCATTGACCATCCAGGCATTGAATAGTCCCACCAGTGCGCCCACCAGCAAGGTGATCAGAATGGCCACCGGAATGGGCAGCCCCTTCTGCAAAAGCAGAGCCACCACCACGCCGGACAACGCCGCGAGGGAACCGGGGGACAGGTCATTCTGCTTGGCAATGATAAGATAGGTATGTCCCACAGCCACCATGCCCACCAGGGATGCGGCCACCAGAATGTTCACCAGGTTCGTGGTGGACAGGAAGTTTTTGTTCAGTGCCGTAAACAGCACGAAGACCAGAACAATGGCCAGAATCAGCACCAGCTTATCGCCGCCGATGGCCTGCAGCCAGGCCGGTTTTTCCTTTTTTTCGTTTGTATTCATTTTATTCTCCAATCATTCCCAAACTCAGCAGCTTTGTCTCCGATGCCTCTTCTCGGCTCAGCTCGCCGGAAATCTGCAGGGAGCGCATAACAATGATCCGGTCGGAAAGACCAATGACCTCCGGCAGCTCCGAGGAGATCAGGATGACGCCCATGCCTTCCTTGGCAAAGCGGCAGATCATCTCGTAGAACTCGGATTTCGCGCCGATGTCGATGCCCTTGGTGGGCTCGTCCAGTATCAGTACCTTCGGATTTGTAGCGATGCCCCGGGCCACAATGCACTTCTGCTGGTTACCGCCGGACAGCTCCACGATCTTCTTGTTCATGTCCGGTGTCTTAATGTTGAAGCTGCGGATGCCCTTTTCCGCCTCCGCCTTTTCCTTCCGGCTGTCGATGATGCCGAAACGGTTGGCGTTCCGATCCATCAGGGAAATGTTGATATTGCCCGCTACACTGAGGTTGGAGATGATGCCCTGCAGCTTTCTGTCCTCCGGCACCATGAAGATGCCGTGATCCATGGCTTCCTTGGGAGAATGGTTCACAATCTTCTTCCCTTCCAGGTACACCTCGCCGCCCCGCATGGGATCTGCACCGATGATGGCCCGCATGAGCTCGGTACGTCCCGCACCCACAAGACCGGAGAAGCCCAGTACCTCGCCCTTATGCAACTGGAAGGATACCGGCTTCACATGATCTGAAGATACCTCCCGCACATCCAGCAGCACATCGCCGATGCTCTTGTTCCGGTCCAGATTCTTGTAGATGTCTCCCAGGTCCCGGCCCACCATCATTTTGATCATTTCCTGCTGGGATACTTCCTTCGTGCCCACGGTGTCCACATATTTGCCGTCCTTGAAGATGGCCACCTTATCGGTGATTCGCTCCAGCTCACTCATTCTGTGGGATACATAGATTACGATAAGTCCCTGTTTTTTCAGCCGCTCGATCACCTTGAACAAAAGCTCGATCTCCTCATCACTGAGGGAGGCCGTGGGCTCGTCGAAACAGATGACCCGCAGATTTTCCCGGCTGCAGGCCTTCATGATCTCCACCATCTGCTGGTAGGCAATGCTCAGGTCCTTCACCTTGGTGGTGGGCTTAATAGGAAGACCGAACTCCTCGATGACCCTCGCCGCCATCTGGTTTGCCTTCGCCTTATCGATGATGCCGAAGCGTCCGCTGGGCATTCTTCCCAGGAAAATGTTTTCTGCCACGCTGAGCTCCAGCAAAATCTGCCGTTCCTGGTAAATGACACTGATGCCGGCCTCCAGGGCCTCGTGGGGTGTTTTAAAATGCTTCTCTTCTCCATCCAGAAGATACTTGCCTTCTGTGGGCTGATAATCGCCGTTCAGTGTTTTCAGAAGTGTGGATTTTCCGGCACCATTCTCTCCCAGAAAAGCCAGCACCTCGCCGCCGTAAGCCTTGAAGGAGATGTCATCCAATGCTCTCACGCCGGGGAAAACTTTCGAAATGTGTTGAAATTCCAAGCTATGCTGCATTTTTTCCCTCCTTTTTGATAGCTCTATTCTATTTCTTTTTACTTGAAGCGTACATATCAAAAAGTGTGCTTGCATTTAGAAAAATTGCTTTATTTCTCCGTTGACGATACAAGTTTTCTGTGCATATTTTCGGTTCTTTTTCGAGAACAAACAAAGATTAGGCAACACTACAGCTTGCCAGTCCGGTCAAAATATATTAAAATGACTGTGACTGTTAGGAGACGGTCTACACTTAAATCTATTTATTCTAATAAGGAGGCTATTATGGCACATTCTATTAATGACGAGTGCGTAAGCTGCGGATCCTGCGCTTCTGTTTGCCCGGTTGAGGCAATTTCTGCTGGTGATTCCAAGTACGTTGTAGATGCTGATACCTGCATCGATTGCGGTGCTTGCGAGGAGGCTTGCCCGACAGGCGCCATCAACGCTGAGTAATCCAGAACAGTACGTGAAATGTGGACCGCCCTGCTTTGCAGGACGGTCCTTTTTATGGAGGTTTTTCATGCAGGTGGACATGACGAAGGGCAATCCCCTTCCTATTATATTGAAATTTATGCTGCCGCTCTTCGTCGGCAATGTGTTCCAGCAGCTCTACAACATGGCGGACACCATTATTGTGGGGCGCTACGTGGGGGCCTCTGCCCTGGCGGCGGTGGGCTCCACCGGTACCATCCTCTTTCTCATCACCGGACTTTCCCAGGGACTGACCACAGGCTTCACGGTACTGACAGCACAATGCTTCGGTGCCCAAGAATTCCGGCGGGTCCGGGGTTCTGTGGCCAACGGCATTATCCTGTCGGTGGCTGTGGCGGTGATCCTGACCCTCTGCTTCGTGCTGGGCATGGGACCGCTTCTGCGGCTCATGAACACGCCGGACAATATTTATCAGGACGCCTATACCTATATCGTGCTGGTGAGCTGGGGCACCAGCGCCACTGTCTTCTACAATCTGTTCTCCTCCTACCTGCGGGCGGTGGGAAACAGCCAGATGCCCCTGGTTTTCCTGGTCTTCAGTGCGGTGCTGAATGTGATACTGGACCTGCTGCTCATCGTAAATTTCCACATGGGCGTGGCGGGCGCGGCCATCGCCACGGCAACCTCCCAGGCCATTTCCGCCTTCCTCTGTCTCCTGTACATCCGTCTCCGGGTGCCTCTGCTCTGGCCCCAGGCGGGAGAATGGCGTTTTTCCAAGTCTGCCACCCGGCATCAGCTGGCGGTGGGCATCCCCATGTCCCTGCAGTTCGCCATCACCTCCTCCGGCACCATGATCATGCAGTCCGCTGTCAACCTCTTCGGCGCCACGGCGGTGGCGGCCTATACAGCGGCCTGCAAAATCCACAACGTGCTCGTGCAGGAAATGCCGGCCATGGGCCAGGCGCTGTCCACCTACTGCGGACAAAATTACGGTAAGGGCGACCTGCCCCGGATCCGGAAGGGCGTGCGTTCGGCGGTACTCATCAGCACGATTTACGCGATCGTGGCAGCCCTTGCCGGTGTGCTTCTGCTGCGGCCGCTGCTTCCGCTCTTCTTCTCCGGCGAAACGAGCCTGGCGGAGCTTCTGCCCTGGGCCACCACCTATATGCGGATCTGTGTGCTGTTCTATGTTCCACTGAGCTATATTTTCATTTTCCGGAACGCCATGCAGGGCTGCGGCTACGGCTTCCTGCCCATGATGGGCGGCGTGGTGGAGCTTCTGGCCCGGCTCGGTGCCGCCATGCTCTCCATGCACGTCATGAGCTATGCCCTCGCGGTATTCTGTGATCCCGCCGCCTGGCTCTCCGCCGGTATCTTCACCGGTGTGGCCTATCTCTTCGTGATGAAGGACCTCCGGCGACGACAGGCCGAGGGCAGTATAGGAAATTGATATGTGCAGGGAATAAGTATTCGGAAAAACTATATTCTATAAACATTTATTTTAGAAACAACCGTTTACAAAACGTTCGTATCATGTTATAGTATCGTCATCGAAAGGAAACGGGTGACGAATATGAGAATTACGCTGAGAACATTTGAGTTTCTGACCATAGTGATGATCGGACTGGGGCTTCTGGCTTCTCTCTCCAGATGGACGGAGGTACGCTTTGCAGGCTATGCCCTGCTCCTGCTGGGCTCCTACTTTTTCTATGAGACCGGCGTGGAACGGAAGCGGCGCCGCAGAAAGAAGGCCTTTTATCAGAGAATCGGCCGGATCGTGATGAAGGGGCTGGAAGGGTAAAAAAGAAAGGCTCTGCTAACCCCGGGCATTATACTTAACAAAGAATGGGTGTCGGCAAAGCCGACACCCATTCCCAAACACACTTATTTCAGGCACGTATGAAAACTCACTTCAGGTACTTGTCAAAAAATTCTATGGTCAGCTTCTTGGTGGCCGGCTGGAAGAACTCCCGACTGCCGTGTCCCGCGTGGGGAATCACATAGAATTCGCAGCGGTCCTCCAGTCCCTTCTCACAAAGCTTGTCATAGAGGTGCTCACTGGACAGCTCCACCGGCACCAGCGGGTCATTGTCGCCGTGCAGGATCATCAGCGGCGCCATGCCATCATTTACGTAATAATTCAGAGTGGCTGCCTTGGAGCGCTCCAGAATGGTCTCCGGATCTCCGCCGATCAATGCGCCGCCGTGGGTATCTTCTATGCGATGCCAGCGAAAAGCCGGATCGGAAAGTCGCGGAATTTCGGAAAGCATATTGGCTTCCACATCCACCGGACCGAAGAAATCAATGGCTGCCTGAACGGTGGAATCCTGACCATTCCACTCCTCCGTATCGAAACCGGACAGGTTCTGTCCTGCAAAGGCCGCCAGATGGCCGCCGGCAGAACGTCCGAAGACACCGATGCGCTGCGGGTCGATCTCAAAGCGAGCCGCATTTTCTTTCACAAAGCGGATGGCGGTCTTCACGTCCTGGAACTGGCAGGGCCACTTTCCTTCGGCGGAATTCCGATAGTAGATGGAAACCACCACATAACCGGCCCGCACATACTCACTCATTTCTCCGAGCATCAGATTCTTATCGGCACCGCGCCAGCCGCCGCCGGGGATCCAGATCAGCGCCGGTTTCGGGCTGTGGTCCTCCCGGGGATCATCCTCTCCCATGGCTGCCCGCATCTCGGAATTGCCGTTCTGCAGCATCACAGAGAGCTTCAGCTCCAGCGGATTTCCTGCCAGATCCTGCACATGGGAATAGACGACATTATCCACCAGGGTGATGCTTTTCTCCTTAAATCCCGGATCAAAAATCCCTCTCATTTTTCAAGTCCTCCTTAAGCGTAAATCGGGAACAGCAGTGTTGTGCTGATAATCAAGGATACCACCTCTAAGATAAAGAGGGGAATCGTAAATTTCAGGGTCTGCGCGGCACTGAAGTTGCCGGTACCGAAGGCGATCATGGAGCCTGCGCAGCCTGTGGGCATCACAAATGCCATCCAGGCAGATACCGCGGTTACCAGCACAACGGTCTGCACATTGAAGCCGCCGGCCAGCGCTGTGGAAGCCGCGATGGGGATCATCAGCGCCATGGTACCCATGTTGGACAGGAAGTTGGTCATGACAGCGGTCACGATACAGAAAACAGCCACAACGAAGATGGGTGCCGGGTGTCCGCCCAGGATATTCAGTACTGTCTGTCCAATCAGTTCACCAACACCGGTATTGCCGAGCACGGTGGAAACTGCTGACATACCGGCAATCAGGAAAACGATATCTCCGGTGATGACCTTCAGGCAGGACTGGAGATCCAGCACACCGGTCAACAGCAGTACCAGAACGCCCGCTACAGGGATAACATTCTGAACATCCTTGGAAACGAAGTCGGACAGGAAGAAGGCAGCCATGATCACCAGGAACACGCCGAAAATGATGTACTCATCCCGCTTGGAGATGGCCTTCTGCTCCTTGACTTCCTTCACATTCTCCTTCTTCATGGTCTGCTTCGGAATGAGGCGGAAGGCAACGATACAGTAAATAATGCCCACAATGGCCGGAATGGCTGCTGCCTTGAAATAATCCGCAATGCCGATGGCATACTCCGGTGCCACACCCTCAAAGAAGGAATTGATGGTGCCGGGCATGGTGGCGCCCATGGCCACCGGAACCTTAGCGGTCCAGATGGTGTTCAGGGTACATACCGCAAACAGCATTCTTGCGGGTGAAAGGGTGCTGTCCTCATCCAGTGTCTGTACGAAAAGCAGCATGATGGACAGGCAGGCAACCTGGCCCATGAACTGGGACAGGATAACTGTCACGGCAAACATGGTCAGCATGATCACAATTTCCTGCTTACCCTGCATGCTCTCCAGCACGCCGCGCATTCTGTGGATCACACTGGTGCGGCTCAGCTGGCTGGCCACCACGATCATGGTGGCTACCATAATGGTGGTACTGCTGGAAAAGCCGGAAAAGGCGGTTTTCAGGTCCGCAACGCCGGTCAACACAAAAAGGGTACAGCAAATCATGGCGGTCATGCCATAGGCAATCTTATGGGTCAGCAGCATAATAACCATAAAGGCCAGTATGCAGAGCGTGATAATAATCTGCGGTGTCATAATTTCAGAATCTCCTTCATTTCATTCTGACAGCCGGTCTGCAGTCCGTCTGTCTTCCCCCGTCTATAGACTCCTTATATTCCGAGTATAGAATTTTTCAAATGCGTGAACAAGACAGACACCGCTATTTAACTTATAAGCAAAAGCTATACATCTGCCCCAGCTTATGCTACACTGTAGGACATTACGGGGAATTTCAAAGGGGATACGGAAGGATTTTCTTCTATGGATATTAAAGATATGCTATACATCTCAGAGATCGAAAAGGCAGAATATCTGTCGGCAGCGGCCAAAGCACTGCACATCTCGCAGCCCACCCTCAGTGTGTTCCTGGCACGGCTGGAAGAAAGTCTCGGCACAGAGCTTTTCTACCGGGACAAAAAGCAGCTGATTCCCACCCCGGCGGGACGGATTTATCTGGATGCCGCCCGGAAAATTCTCCGAATTCACGACCAGACCTATCTCTCCATACACCGGCTCCGGCATACAGAACAGCAGGTACTCCGCATCGGGGCTACACCCCTGCGGGGCGCTTCCCTCTTTGCCAGCATCTACCCGGCCCTGTCCCGCCGCTACCCGGAGGTGCGTCTTGAGCTGCGGGAAGCCTATACCCGGGAGCTGCTCACCGACGTGCTGAACGGAAATCTTGACTTTTCCTTCGGCAGCTGCGCGGAGCTGGACAATCCAGACTTCGACTATATCCCGAACTGGCGGGAGGAACTGCTGCTGGCGGTTCCTGTCTTCCATCCGCTGGCAGAAAAGGGCGGCCGTCCCGGTGAAGCCCTGCCCGTTATCTCGGCAGATGAGATCCGAAATGCCGCCTTTGTGCTGCTGCCGCAAAGCGCCACCATACGGAAGCTCACTGACAACTATTTTCAAAGCAACCGCATTTTTCCGACGGTGGTCTATGAATCCAACAACAATCTGGTGATCCGAAACATGATCCGGCAGGGCGCCGGAATCGGTTTCCTCCCTGCTTCCCTGGCAGAACCAGAGGAAACGGAGCTTCGTTTCTTTTCACTCTCGCCCAAGCTCTATCTTTTTCTGGTCCAGGTCCAGAAAAAAGGCCATCAGCCAACGGAAGCGGAACGTTATGTTTCCTACCTTTCCCGAAAACTGGGGAAGTTCCCTTCTTACCTTCCTTTCAATAACGGACTGACGGCAGAAATTGATCAGGAGTTTGAAAATACATGAATACGCGTCTTATGGAATATGTTCTGGCAGTGGCGGCAGAGGGCAGTCAGCAGAAAGCCGCCCGGAAATTGTCTGTGTCCCAGCCTGCCCTCAGTCAGCAGCTGAAGAAACTGGAGGCCGAGTTGGATATGCCGCTTTTTGAGCGGCGGGATCGGCAGCTCTGTCTCACAGACGCCGGAAAAATCTATGTGAACGGCGCCCAGTCCGTGCTCTCCATTTACCGACAGGCCCTACAGGATATCGAAAGCATCTCCACAAAGCAAAAAAGCGAAATTCACCTGGTCTACAACAACAGCCTGCTGTCGGACATTCCCGCCGTGCTCTCCCGCTTCATCGCTGCTCATCCGGAACTCTTTGTCCGCTGCAGCAACGGCACAGCCGCCGAAGCCCGGGAATATCTCCTGAACGGCATAGCGGACCTCGCCATCCTTTCCACCACCGAGTTGGAAAGCAGTCTCCTGAACTTCATTCTGCTGAAAAGCACGGAGCTTCGGCTCTTCCTGCCCTTCGGCCATCCCTGCGCCCGGCAGTTTCAGCAGAACGGCATCGACCTCCGGGCGCTGCAGCAGGACTTCTTCGTGATGGGACAGCACGGTACCTTGCTCTACCAGCTGACTCTGCAGCACTTCAACGCCCACCAGTTTCAGCCCCGCATTCTCTGCGAGCTCAACGGCCTGAGCACCGTGGCTTCCATGGTGGCAAATCGCCAGGGCATCGCCGTACTTCCGGCAGAGTTCCGCGACACGAAACGCTTTCTGGATTTTCCGCTAGATCCGCCGGTCAGCTTTCATATCGCGGCGGCCTATCGGAAAAACACCTATTTCTCCGACTCCCTCCGGGCACTGATTCTCTGTCTGCTGGAGCATTACGACAGATAGGGCGATTCATAGGATGCACTTTCCTATGAATCAAAAAAGCCCGGATGGGAATCTCATCCGGGCAGCCTGTTCTGCAGCTTAGTTGCAGGATAATCCCTGCATATATTTGTCCATATCGTCCGCGATCCGCTTGGAGCACTCCACAGCCTCTACCACGGTCTTGGCACCGGTCACCACATCGCCGGAAGCGAAAACGCCCGGCATGGTGGTTTCGCCGTGCTCGTCGGTCTGTAGCGTGCCCTTGTCGCTGAGCTTCAGTTCCTTGTCCCGGGAAACCAGACGATCCTTCGGCACCTGGGAGATGGAGATGATGACGAAGCCACAGGGAACCTCCTCCAACTGGCTTTCATCCTTCACCATATGACCCTCTTCATCCCAGCTTACGGGACAGGTCACCAGAGACGCATCCTTGATCTCCACCGCCGTCTTCAGGCACTCGAAGTGCACGCCGTCCAGCTTGGCATACTCCACCTCCTTGGGGGAGGCTGCCGGTATCTCGGTCACGGAATATACCGTCACCTCCTGGGCACCATGACGAATGGCGGTACGGGCCACGTCCATGGCCGCATTGCCGGCACCGATGATGCATACCCGCTTTCCGGCAATATCGTAAACATCCGGATTGGTCAGGTAATTGATGGCATAGGCAACATTACCGAAGGTCTCACCGGGGATCAGCAGACGACGGGGCCGCCATGCACCGGTACCCACGAAAACCGAACGGTAACCATCCTTAAACAAATCATGGATGCTGACAGAGCCGCCGATATTAAAGTTGGGGCGGAACAGAATGCCAAGCTCCTGCAGCTTCTTGCCGTAGCGGTCCAGGATGGACTTCGGCAGACGGAACTCCGGAATGCCGTAGCGCATGACACCGCCCAGCTTGTCACGGCCCTCGAAGATGGTCACCTTGTAGCCACGCTGTGCCAGAATCACCGCAATGGTGATGCCGGCAGGTCCGGCACCGATAACACCCACCTTCATGCCGTTGGCAGGCTGCATCTCCAGCTTGATGCGCTCGAAGCAGGCATTGGAAATATACTGCTCAATGGCAGAGATGTGCACTGGTGCGCCCTTGATGCCGCGAACACAATGGCCCTCACACTGCTTCTCATGGTCGCAGACCAGCGAGCAGACGATGGAAAGGGGATTGTTCAGAAAGAGCATCTCTGCCGCATCCATCATTCTCTCATCCAGCAACCGCTGAATCATCTCCGGAATATTGGTATGAATCGGGCAGCCCTCCCGACATCTCGGTTTTTTGCAATGCAGACATCTCTGTGCCTCGTCCAAAACATGTACGGCCATAATTTTTTCTCCTCCTGATCACGTTTCGTCTTGTATACATGAAACATCCTAATTCTTCACAGAAAATCCGTCAAGAAAAGTTAAAAACTTGTCATCTTTGTCAAAAAATCATACAAACTCGACCAGTCCGTTCCATCCCGCTCCCTCTCTTGTTTCCCCGCCGCAAATATGGTAAAATACTAGAATTCATGCATCGTATGACAAGCATTTACACAGGAGGATTCCTTTTATGGCAGATAAAACCGCAGCAAAGAACGTGCGCTTCGAGGCCGCTATCCAGGCCCTGAAGGCAGAGAATACCCAGGCAGCCCAGCAGCAGTTCATCGATCTCCTGATCCATGAGGCCGAATTCTATAGCCCCATGAAGATCGCCGGTGAAGGCGAAGCCTCCAAGCCTGCTTTCGCCATCGTTTCCGACAAGGAGAAGCACCACTATTATGCCCTCTTCACCACCAAGGAGAAGGTAAAGCTCTGGAGTGAGGAAGAGGTTCGTCTGGCTGTGCTGTCCTTCCGTCAGCTGGCCGGCATGTGCATGAACGATCCCCGGATCTCCGGTGTGGTCATCAACATCAACTCCGACAGCCTGATTCTGGGCAGAAAGCTGCTGTCCGATGCCGTTCGTGTCGCCGCTTCCGAAGAAATGGAAATGACACCGGTGGAGATGGAGGGAGAACCGGAGTTCCGTGAGCCCACCGGTGATTTCGGTGAGCTGGTGGACGCCATCCACGAGTACGTGAAGCAGGATCCCAATGTCTCCGCTGCCTACCTCAGAGAGACCACGGTCAACGGTGAGGACTGCTACGCCGTGATCGTCAGCCACATCCACGGCATTCAGCCCACCTTCGCCAACATCTCCACCGTGGCCCAGGACTTCGGCAACGGCCGTCCCGTAGCCGTGGTATCCGCCCGCAGCAAGGTCGCCGAGAAAGCCATCGCCGACGTGATGCCCTTCTACCGGAAGCCCTTTGCGGTGAAGTAAGCCATCCCATCATAGGCACCATACGAAAGACGCCCCGCAATACCGCTTGCGGGGCGTCTTTTTATGGGCGTATCCATTCTATCTGTTTTCCAAAACATACTTCTGTATCTTCCGGGCCGCCGTAGCCTGACTGATGCCAAGCTCCTGGGCAACGCGTACTGTTGTTTTGAATTTGTCGTAGGCTCTTTTGATAATGCCCTTTTCATAAAACTCCATCGCATCCTTCAGAGAAGCTCTGGAAAAGCATTCCGCGGAACGCTCCGAAATTTGCTTCGGCAGCTGGTATACATTAACGCTTTCATTCTCCGCCGTCAGGACGATTCGTTCGAGCATGTACTTGATTTCATTGATATTTTCCGGCCAGTCATAATTCAGCAGGCACTCCATCGCTGCCGGTTTAAACGACACCTGACGCCCATACTTTCCGTTATAAAGTGCCAGATAATATTCCAGGTATCCACTCAAATCTTCTATTCGCTCATTTAAGGGCTGCACCTGTATTTCGCATACACGGAACCTATAATAAAATGAATCCGGCACCTGTCCCAGTTCCTTCATCTGGTCCAGGGAGCGTTCCGACGCAATGATTATCCTTGCTGCATTCGCTTTGATATGCTCCACAAGTCTCTTCTTCAGTCTGACCGACAGATTCTCTCCATGCAGCAGCAATATCGTTTCGCCAGAGGCCTTTTCCAGGATTCCTTTATTCTGATCTGAGCCAAACAGATCCCTCTCCAGCATGTCCTCCGCAACCAATTCGCAATTGTATTCTTTGTCGATTGGAAATGCATAATTTGCCAGAAAACGTTTTCCGCAGCCACCGGGGCCGCTGATCATAACCGGCGAATCCGTACGTGCAAATTTCTGCAGCAAACGAATGTTGTCCTGCGTTGTTTTGCTGCGTTCAATAATGTCCTGGGCATATCCCTTCATTTTCCGCAATTCCCGCAGTTCCTGCTTCAGCTGGAGATTATCCTGTTTCACCTGCTCATAATTGCTTTTCAAATCGTCATAATCCGTGATGTTCCACGACGAATAGCAGATGACACCTGTCATCTGCTTACTCTCGTCAAACAGAGGAACCCCTGTCACCAGAAGTTCTTTTCCCTCCCGGTTCCTTTGTACCGATCGCAGCTTCTGCCGTTTATCCAGCACCTGGGCTGTGATACAAGGACTGAATATGCCATTTTCCTCGGCCAGCCTTGCCGATCTTCCTATGATCTGCTCTGGATCCACATGAAAGGTTTCCCGACAGGATGAACTCGCATAAACAAAAATTCCGTTTTCATCCGCAATTGTGACACCTTCATGCAGTTCCGAAAGAATATCTCCCAGCTTTGCGATGCAATCTCCGCCGGTATGTCCCTTATATTGCGCTTCCTTCATTATCCTATCCACACCATCCGCAGTCCTATGCCTTTATACCGCTACGTTCAGTACCTTGGAGAAAAATTGCTTGGCACGATCTGTCTGCGGATTTTTGAATATCTGCTCCGGTGTTCCCTCTTCGATAACATAGCCGCCATCCATAAAACAAACATGGTCCGAGACCTCTGCCGCAAATCCCATTTCGTGGGTCACAATCAGCATTGTCATACCATCCTCGGCCAGTTCCTTCATAACCTTCAGCACTTCTCCCACCAACTCCGGGTCCAGGGCCGAGGTCGGCTCATCGAACAGAATAACCTTGGGCTCCATGGCCAGCGTTCTCGCAATCGCAACTCTTTGCTGCTGTCCACCGGATAACTGCAGCGGGTATGCGTCCTTCTTTTCATACATGCCCACTTTTTTCAGCAGTAGCTCCGCCTTCTCCAGCGCATCTTCCTTCCGCAGCTTTCGCAGCTGAACCGGCGCTTCAATCACATTTTCAATCACCGTCTTATGGGGCCATAAATTGAACTGCTGAAACACCATGCCCACTTCCCTGCGGATACTCAGGGCCTCGCTCTCATTCTTTCGTATGGTTTTCTTACCCTCCCCGCCTTGCAGCTTATGCTGATCAAAGAAATTGATCTCTCCCTGATTCAGCTGCTCCAGATAGTTCAGACATCTCAAAAACGTACTTTTCCCGGAGCCGCTGGGCCCCAGAATGCTCACAACCTCACCCTCTTTTACGTCAAGGTTAATGTCTTTCAGGACGACATTTTCGCCATAGCGCTTACCAAGATTCTTCACCGAAATAATTGTTTTCTTGCTCTTCATCCTATTACACTCCTCCTGACATATGATTTCCGCTCAATTCTCTTAGAAAAATACTCAATCACCAAATTCAAAATCCAGTAGAACATTGCCGTGCACAGATACACCTGAATCGGACTGAAGGTAATGCCGATCGCCTCCTTGGTCATCATCGTAAGTTCGGATACGGTAATGACGGAAAGCACCGAGGAATCCTTGACCGTTTGGATAAACTGGCCGGTAAGCGGCGGAATGATAATACTGATTGTCTGCGGAAACAGAATTCTCCGCAGACGCATGAAATACGGCATTCCCATGGCAACAGCGGCTTCCTCCTGTCCCTTCGGCAGAGACTTTATGCCGCTTTCAAGAATGACTGCCACATAGGCACCTGTATACAATCCCAGTACGATCGCACCGGCCCAGAAGGCCGGCAGGCGAACGCCGAAAGTCGGTAGACCATAGTAAACAATATATATCTGCACCATAAACGGTGTGCATCGAAAAATCTTGATATATACCGCCACCAGTTTTTTTATAATCTCATTCGATGACATGTGCCCGGCACCGGCCAAAAAGCCAATGATTGCCGCAAACAAGATCGCCAGCGCAGACACCTCAATGGTTGTCAGTATTCCCTGCATCAGCAACGGGACTGTCAATTCTATGATGTGAAGCAAGTTATCCCCTCCTCCGTCTATCTTGTTGTCTTGACTCTGCGTTCCTGATATTTGACCACTTCCTCAAGCAAAGCACAGACAATGAAATATATGATTCCGATCGCAATATAAAACGGCAGTGTCACATACGTCTGTGTCACCAGTCTCTGGGCGGATCTGGTCAGCTCCACGACAGAAATCACTGACAGCATCGGAGACATTTTAATCACGTTGATGAACTCACTCGTGAGCTGCGGTGTTACACAGTTAAAAACCTGCGGAAAGATGATTCTTGACAAAATTTTGTGTCTCGGCATACTCAATGCCTGCGCCGCCTCATACTGTCCCTGCGGTATGGAGCTCAAACCGCCTCGGATAATCTCCGAAATAAATCCGCCGCTGTTCAGGCTGAGTGCCACGATACCGGAAACCAGTGCACTGACATCCAGGCCGAACATCGCGATGACATAGTAGATGATAAAGATCTGTACGATCACAGGTGTTCCGCGAACAAAACTCACGTATACATTTACCAGCATCGTCAGGACACGGTTGCCGCTCAACCGCAGCACAGACAACAGGAGCCCCACGCATATGGCAATTGCAATCGCCACAACAGATACCAGAACCGTATAGCCAAGTCCCCGCAGCAGAAAAGGCATATATTTTACGACAAGATTTATATTTTCCATTTTCTCTCCTCTACCTGCCGTTTATCCTTCGCTTCTATTGTTATTCCTGCGGAATGTAATCGGACTGCGGCAGCTCTACGGTCGATCCGAACCATTTTTCCTGCAGCTCGTCCATGGTGCCATCTTCCTCAAACTTCGCGATCTCACTGTTGATGAAATCATAAAGCTCAGTATCTTCTTTTCTGACAGCCCATCCAAGATAGGTATCTGTACCAATGGTTCCGACAATCTCATAATCATCCGGATTGTTTTTTACCAGTGTTGCCGACTGCGCATATCCCTGTGCAACCAGATCAATGGCACCATTCTTCAGCTCCATGTATGCCTCGGGGAATGAATCATAGGTCTTCAGCTCCTTGTATCCCTCTTTACCTTCCGCAATCAAGGCCTCGCTATGGGACTTTGCATCCGGCTCATTGTAGCAGGAGGTCTGCGTTCCAACGATCTTTCCGGACATGTCGTCCACAGATTGAATGGAATCATCACTCTTTCTCTTGATCAATACCGTTGTACCTTCCTGGATCGGATAGGTCATGGAATACTTATCCGCCCGTTCCTTCGTGATGCCGAGGCAGGCACCTGCCACATCGTACTTCTTGGCCTCAAGACCCGCCAGAATACCCTGGAACGGCATGTCCTGATAATCCAGCTCAACACCCAGGTCCTCACAGATCTTCTGGAAGAGATCTGCGTCATAACCGATGATCTCGTCCCCATCCAGATACTCAAACGGCTCATAGGCTGCCTCTGTTGCCACAACGAGCTTTCCTTTTGCTTTAATGTCTTCCAGCGTCAATTCACCGGAGGACTTTGCATCTGTGCTTGTGCTCTCACCAGCTGCACTGCTGCTGGTGCTGCTTCCGCTGCTGCCACAGCCTGCCAGGCAGCCTGCCGCCATCAATCCTGCTGTCATAAGTGCGATCCATTTCATTCTCTTTTTCATAATTATTTTTCTCCTAAAATTCGTAGAATAAAACACAGGCGTCACTGATACTCCTCTCATCAGTGACGCCCTTGCCAGCCATACTTATCTCATTCCCTTTTTCTTCTGATATGCCAGGATTGACATAAATTCAAAAACAATATTTGCTCCCATATATGCCGTGATCTCGGAATGATCATAGGCCGGTGCTACTTCTACCACATCGAAGCCCACAAAATGCAGATCCTTCAGCTGACGAATAAACTCCAGCGTTTCGAAGGATGTGAATCCGCCAACCTCCGGTGTTCCTGTTCCCGGTGCATATGCCGGATCCACAAAATCAATATCAAAGGTATAAAATACCTTCTTATCACCCACGCGCTCCCGAATCGCAGCGCCCAGCTCCTCAGCGGTCATTTTATGCAGCTCATTGCCGGGAATTACCTTGAAGCCAAGGTCAGCCGCAATCTTGAAGTCATCGGGATCATACAAGGAGCCTCTCATTCCCACCTGGATAGAATGAGAAGGATCGATCAGTCCCTCTTCCAGTGCCCGTCTGAACGGTGTGCCATGATTGTATTTCTTTCCGAAAACGGTATCACACAGATCCAGATGAGAATCGAAATGGATCAATGCCACCGGCCCGTGCTTCTTGGCAATGGCACGAAGCTCTCCCAGAGATACGGCATGATCTCCACCCAGGCCAATCGGAACCGCGCCTTCATCCAGAATATCTGTCAGGCTCTTCTCAATGGCATCGTAGGTATCCATGATGTAATCCGGAATAACCGGGACATCGCCCAGATCCGCGCCTTTGATGCTCTCCATGATGTTGACACCCATGCTGACATTATTGGGCTTGATCATCGCCGAAATATTACGCATTCCATTCGGGCCAAAACGGGATCCGGTACGGAAGGATGATGCCGTATCAAACGGGATTCCAATAATCGCAAAATCAAGCCCTTTTGCTGACTCCGCCTTAGGCAGTCTCATAAAATTGCCCATGTTGCAGAATCTCGGTGAACTTGTGGCGCTGGGCGGCTGATAATTACTCATGTTGATGACCTCCTCATAATCTGTTCCTGGTGAAATACGGGAACCCTCCTGAAAAAGAAAAACAAGCACAAGGGCGCAGCCGCAATTCATCCCTGCAGACACGCCTTTGTGCTTGTTATGTTCATAAGGTTTAACAGATTTTTTTCATTTGTCAAGCCATATTATGCATTTTATTTCAATTTCGATTACATTTGTATTCATTTTTGAATAGGCGTAATATCCGCTAAATGCGCAAAATCCGCTCTATTTCGGCTCAGCCATTCATCGAATTATTCATTTTTGAATAGCGCTCCGATAAAAGCAAATCCCCTCTCTCCGGATGGACCGCAGCAGCTCCGGGTTCACCGGTCGCTCCAGATCCACAATATCATATTTCAGGAGGGTACTGGTTTCCTCATCCACATCGAGGGCAAAAGGCGTAAAATCTCCACCGCTTACCGCCAGATCGATATCACTGGTCCTTCGATAGTCTCCCCGTGCCCGGGAACCAAACAGAATGACACATTCTATGCCATATTGTTTTGCAAGGTCCTGAATTTCCCGGAGAACCTCCTCACGAATCCCGCTGTGCTCTGCCAGACGAGCGCTGGCCCAGACATCGACACTGCTTCCGACCGGCAGATTCTGCTTTGTACATTCTGTCATAATCGCCACCTCTGTCCTCATTCGGGCATATCATCTGCCAACCAGTTTTTGTCGATCTCCTCCTTCAGGTCGCAGAACAGCCCGTAAAAGCTTTCCTTCGCCCTTCTGATGATACCGACAGCAATCAACTGGTTATACGAATGGGTCACATTGTTTCGTTCCTGCAACGCATCCAGCCAGATCCTTTCATTTTTGATCATGCCGGCCTCATATGCCGTCTTCAGTATCGTTCGCGGCGATCCGCTGGCACCCTCCATGTATCCGTTATAGGCCAGTATCTCCTTCATCATTTTCCAGGCCTGCTCAAAACAGATCTCATACAAACCCACCAAGCCTGTGGTGACGACATTATCATAAGGTTCCTCATAGTCGTAGATATCCTTCATGTTTCTCAGCGCCGCACAGAAATTATCATATTTCTTCATAACTACCTCCAGCCAAGCTCTGCTGTCATTATAAATGCTATTCTGTCCTGCGACAACTGCACATCTAACAAAACAAAGAAGGCACTGCTACCGCAGCGCCTTCTATACGATTCATTTCAAGCTTGTAGTTCTCGCCGCTAAGGCGTCAAAGCGCGATGACTCCCACGGTGCCATCATTTTGTCTAATGCCTTATGCCGCGCATTCCTGCAGCTTTGCCACTTCCCGGATGACCGCATCCGTATAGCTTGTGGTGGTGCCGCTGCCGCCAATATCCCTTGTGGTCTCGACGCCTGCATCCATCACCCGCTTGATGGCCTCCCGGATGGTGTCTCCGTAGCTGCCCAGACCAATGTGGTCCAGCATCATGCAAGCGGACCAGAGGAAAGCTGTGGGATTGGCCAGATTCTTTCCCGCAATGTCCGGTGCAGAGCCGTGTACCGCCTCAAACATGGCCATGTCCGTGCCGGTGTTGGCGCTGGGCATGAGGCCCACACCGCCGATGAGACCGGAGGTCAGATCCGTCACGATGTCGCCGTACAGGTTCTCTGTCACCAGCACATCGAACTTCGTGGGATCCAGCACCAGGTTCATACAGCAAGCGTCCACGATCATGTCGCAGGCCTCGATGCTCGGATAATCCTTGGCCACGTCCCGGAAAACCTGGAGGAAAAGACCGTCCGACAGCTTCATGATGTTGGCCTTGTGGATGCAGGTCACCTTTTTCCGGCCGTTCTGCACCGCATAGTCGAAGGCCGCCCGGCAGATCCGCTCTGACTTGTCCCGGGTAATGATTTTGATGCTGTGCATCTCGTCCTCGCTGATCTTCTCCTCTACGCCGGCATACAGGTCCTCCGTGTTCTCCCGGAAGGTGACAATGTCGGTATTGGGGAAGGGTGTGGGCACCGCGCTGTTGGACTTGGCCGGCCGGAAGTTGGCATACAGATCGTACTTCTTCCGCATGGTCACGTTTAGTGAACGGAAGCCCTTGCCGATGGGGGTGGTAATGGGACTCTTCAGCAGCACATGGGTCTTCTCGAAGGAAGCGAAGGCCGCGTCCGGAATCAGCTTTCCGTTTCGCTCATATTCCGCCTCACCAACGTCATAAATGTCGAATTTCACCGGAACCTGTGCCGCTTTGAAGACCGAAAATACAGACGCGGAAATTTCCGGTCCGATACCATCACCGCGAAAAAATGTTACGGTCTTCACTGCCATATCCTTGCTCACTGTCTTCATGCGGGGTTCCTCCTCTTTCTATTCCGCGGCAGGCGCCGCTGACATTCTCTTAAAGTGTATCCAGAAAGAGACATGTGTGTATGTGTCTCTTTTTCTGTTGTCGCCTATCCTATACCGTCTTTAGGGACATGTCAATCAAGTCTTTATTCATTTTCGTTATGGAGTACATAACCCTGCTTGTTCAGCACCGCATCACGCATTGCGGTGCTGAACAATTACAAAAAAAGAAAGGCTTTGCTATTCGCAAAGCCTTTGTTACGCTCGTCGCTTAGTTGTGTACAGCTGCCGCCATCTCCTTCACATACGCCCCCACAGACGCCGGTGC
>CAVFNN010000019.1:0-39943 GCA_963623925.1 bacterium
GATCTACGGGCTCCACAACATTCCCGGCTATCCCCTGGGACAGGTGCTGCTGCGCCGGGACACCTTCGCCTGCGCCTCCGTGGGCCTCTCCCTCCGTTTCATGGGAAAGACCAGCCACGCCGCCTATCCGGAGCAGGGGAGCAATCCGGCTCTTCCCATGGCACGCCTTCTGACACGGCTCACGGAGGCGGCGGAGACCCTACGGCAGTCCGACGAGATCCTCATGCTGACGGTGGTGGGCATGCAGCTCGGCAGCGAGAAATATGGCGTTTCTGCCGGTGAAGGCAGCCTCTTCCTCACGCTTCGCGGCGAGCGGGAGAGCCATTTTCAGGCGCTGCTGCAGCGTTGCCGGGACCTGGCGGAGGCCTGTGCCCGGGATCATGGCCTGCAGTTGGAAATCACAGAGCATGAACGCTTTCCGGCCACGGAGAACCATGAGGACAATGTCTTCGGCGTGAAAGCCGCGGCAGCTGCTCTTGGGATGACGGTGTGCGACTTGCCCGAGCCCATGCGCTGGTCCGAGGACTTCGGCTATTATCTGCAAGACTGTGCCGGGGCCTTCTTCGGCCTCGGTGCCGGCGAGGACACCCCGTCCCTCCATACCCGGGAGTATGAATTTCCGGATGCACTGCTGGAAAAGGGAATCGCCCTATTTGCGGCGCTGGCGGATCCTGTGGCGAAAATCGCTTGCAATTCCGGCGAAGAGAGTGCACAATGACGATTAAAACCTGAATCAGGAAGACAGCATGCGAGAATCAGAAGGGAGAGGCAGAAATGAAGGATCTGAAGGACATGAACATCGGCTTTATCGGCTTTGGAAATATGGGCTCGGCCATCGCGGAGGGACTGTTGAAGGATGGTAGTGTAGAACCGTCACAGCTCTATGCCTGTGCCGGACGCTTTGAGAAGCTGAAGGACCGCTGCGCGGCACTGGGCGGCGTGCAGGCTTGCCGGGACGCGGCGGAGCTTGCGGATGCAGCGGACTTGATCTTTGTGGCCGTGAAGCCAGGAAAGGTGCAGGAGGTGCTGACACCGGTCCTTGAAAAACTGTCCGGAAAGCTTCTCGTCACCGTCACCTGGGGGCTCTATTTCGCTTCCTATGAGGCGCTCCTGCCGAATGACTGCCATGTGCTCTGCACCATCCCCAATACCCCGGTGGCCGTGGGCAAGGGCATCTTTGTGACCGAGAGCCGCCATTCCCTCACCGCGGAGGAGTATGATTTCGTGACCGGACTGCTGTCGCAGGTCGGCCTCGTGGTGCCGGTGGAGACCGAGAAGCTGGGCATCGCGGGCACCATCGCGGGCTGCGGACCCGCCTATGCCGCCATGTTCACTGAGGCCATGGCAGACGCAGGTGTGCTCAGAGGACTGCCCCGTCAGACCGCCTATCAGCTGGTGTCCGGTATGCTCCAGGGCACGGCAGCGCTGCAGCTCGCCACCGGCGCCATCCCGGCAGCCATGAAGGACGCGGTATGCTCACCCGGCGGCAGCACCATCAAGGGCGTGGCCAAACTGGAGGAGAAGGGCTTCCGGGGCGCGGTGATCGACGCAATCCTGGCGGTGAATTGAAATCCTTAAGTTTAGCTAAATTTAATTTTCCAAGACTTGTCATAAATGCGGAAACGTTATACAATACTGCCATTGGTTTTTCAGTCATAGGAGTTTTGATTATGTTGAGTCCGAAGCAGAAAAAGAATATATCCGCGGCCATTGTCATCGTACTGGTTCTGGTTATGGTGCTGGCAATGGTTCTTCCGAGTCTGTTAAGTATTTTGTCTTAATTGAGAAGAAGCAAATTGGTAGCCGAAAGGCTACCATTTTTATTATCCGCTGGGCTGAGCGGAAGCTTGGCTTCCGGGTGCCCAGCGGATGAAAAGGGACACGTGAAGCCTTCAGAACGATAGAAGCCGGGCTGAGCGGCCCGGTGGATGAAAAGGAGTACCCATGAACAAACTGACCCCGGGGCAGGATCTTCTGCTCATCGGATATCCCGGTACGCTGGGTGCCATCCGTATTCTGGAGGAGCGGACCGAAGAGATCCTGAACCGTTTTTCCCGTGATTACATCACCGAAGAAATCCGGCGTTTCCGGTCGCTGCCGATGCTGCGGCTGGATGGGGAAATGCTTTCGGCGTCTGATCTCCTGCTGCGGCCGGACGGCAGCGCGGCGCCCCTTTGGGAAAAGGATGTTCAGGCGAAGCGGAATGCCGGCGAACTTATGCCGGGTGTTCTGCCGGATGTCCTGCCGGATTTCCGGCAGCAGTATCAGGTTTCTGCCATCCGACCCGTGGGGAAGGGCGGCGTTCTGGCGACCCTCTGGAATCTTCTTTCAGAGGACGGGATCGATGAAGAAACGGGAAAACGACATTCGCCCGGTCCCGGCTGTAGCTTCTATCTGGACCGGATTCCGCTTTTGCAGATCACGGTGGAGCTATGTGAGCTCTTTGGTCTGAATCCCTATCGTCTCGCGTCGGAACATTGTTTTCTCGCTGTCGCGGGAAGCGGCTTTCAGCTCTGTGAGGACCTGCGGTCCCGGGGCCTGGAAGCCGCTGTATTCGGACGGATCGAGAAAGACAAAAAGCGGGTTCGCATGGACAGCCGGGAGCCGGCCTTCCTGACCAATGAACAGGAGGATGCACTGGAAAAGCTGGGCATAGCGCTGTGAAAGAGGCGTGCCCCTTTAGGTACGGCGAAGCCCGCGAAGCAGAAACGAAGACATTGGCATAGAGGAGCAGAACAAGATGAGAGAAAAAATTCTGACGATCATAGAGAAGAACGCAAGACTCACCGTGAAGGACATCGCGCAGATCCTGGGTGAGGACGAGGCCTTGGTGGCGCACGAGCTGGAGCTGATGGAAGAGGAGCATATCGTCTGCGGCTACCATACCCTGATCAACTGGGACAAGACCAAGGACGAGCGGGTGGATGCCCTGATCGAGGTGAAGGTGACACCCCAGCGGGGCATGGGATTTGATTCCATCGCCGAGCGGATCTACCAGTATGACGAGGTGGATGCGCTGTATCTCATGAGCGGATCCTTTGACTTCACAGTGATGATTAAGGGCACCACCATGAAGGAGGTGGCGAATTTCGTTGCCATGAAGCTGAGCCCCATGGAGTCGGTGCTGTCCACGGCAACCCATTTCGTGCTGAAGCGCTACAAGGATCACGGTACCGTGATTGAACAGCCCCGGAAGGATGAAAGGATGAAGGTGTCACCATGAGAAATCCGTTAAACGATACCATTGTGGATGTACAGCCCAGCGGCATCCGGAAGTTTTTCGACATTGTGGCGGAAATGAAGGATGCCATCTCTCTGGGCGTGGGCGAGCCGGACTTTGATACCCCCTGGCATATCCGGGAGGAAGGCATTCATTCCCTGGAGAAGGGACGTACCTTCTATACCTCCAATGCGGGTCTTCGGGAGCTGCGGGAGGAAATTTCTGCCTATGTGGAGCGGAAGCACGGGGTGCACTACGATGCCATGCAGGAAACCATGGTGACCGTGGGCGGCTCCGAGGCGATCGACGTGGCCATGCGGGTTATGCTGAATCCGGGGGATGAGGTGCTGATTCCGCGGCCCAGCTACGTGTCCTATGTGCCCTGTGCCCGGATGGCGGGCGGCGTGCCGGTCATCATTGAGCTGGAGGAGAAGGACGAGTTCCGACTGACGCCGGAAAAGCTCCTGGAGAAGATCACCGATAAGACGAAGCTTCTGGTGCTGCCCTTCCCCAACAATCCCACCGGTGCCATTATGGAGCAGGAGGATCTCCGGAAGATTGCAGAGATTGTGGAAGAGAAGGACATTTTCATCCTGACGGATGAAATCTACGGAGAGCTCAGCTACAAGGAGAAGCATCACTCCATCATTGAATTCCCGGGCATGCGGGAGCGGACGGTCTACATCAACGGCTTCTCCAAGGCCTATGCCATGACCGGCTGGCGTCTGGGCTATGCCTGTGCGCCGAAGCTGATCCTGCAGCAGATGCTGAAGCTGCACCAGTTCGCCATCATGTGCGGCCCCACCACCTCCCAGTATGCGGCGGTGGAAGCGCTCCGGGCGGGAGATGAAGATGTGAAGCGTATGCGGATGGCGTATGATGAGCGCCGCCGTTATCTCGTGAACCGCTTCCGGGAGCTGGGCATGGACTGCTTCGAGCCTTATGGTGCCTTCTATGTTTTCCCGAGCATCAAGCGCTTCGGTATGAGCAGTGAGGAATTTGCGAACCGGCTGCTGCAGGAGGAGAAGGTGGCGGTGGTTCCCGGAACCGCTTTCGGCGATTGTGGTGAAGGCTTCCTTCGTATCTCCTATGCCTATTCCATCCAGGATCTGAAGAAGGCCCTGGACCGGATCGAAAAATTTGTGAAGACGTTGAAAAAAGAAGAAGCATAAGCGCAGCGGTAGAAGTAAGCGCAGGGAGAGGGTCCGGACCGTTGGTCCGGGCCTTTTTTCGACATATCTTTGCATATTGTTGGGAGAAAAAAAGCATAAAAAGTGGTACAATATAATTGTCCCGCATCACTGCGAAGCGATGCAGCGATTGGTGCGAAAAATTCACTTTGGAGGAACGACATGGCCTGGTATGACAGCGCGGTTTTCTATCATATGTATCCCCTCGGCATGGTCTCCGCAGAAAAAACAAATGAGGGCGGTCCCGTTCGGCATCGCTTTCCGGCGCTAACTGCCTATATTCCCTATCTCAAGACGCTGGGCGTCAATGCCGTCTATATCGGACCTCTTTTTGCGTCCGGCAGCCACGGCTACGATACGACAGATTACCGGAAGATAGACAGACGGCTCGGCAGCAATGCGGATTTTCGGGACTTTGTGGACAAGGCCCATGTCGCCGGTATTCGGGTGGTGGTGGATGCCGTGTTCAACCATACGGGCCGGGGCTTTTTCGCCTTTCAGGACATACGGGAGAAGAGGGAAATGTCTTCGTGCCGGGATTGGTACAAGGGCGTCAACTTCGGCTGGCACTCCCCCAATGGAGACCCCTTCGGTTACAGTGCCTGGCGGGGGGCTTGGGAGCTGCCGGAGCTGAATTTCGCCAATGCTGCCGTCCGGGACTACCTGTTGTCTACGGTGGACTTCTGGGTCCGGGAATTTGACATTGACGGATTGCGGCTGGATTGTGCGGATGTGCTGGACCTGTCCTTCCAGAAGGAGCTGCGCCGTCGTGCAATGTCCTGGAAGCCGGATTTCTGGCTGATGGGCGAGGTGATCCACGGGGAGTATGCCCGTTGGGTGAATCCGGAGACCCTGCATTCCGTGACGAATTACGAATTGCACAAATCCATTTACTCGGGCTTCAATTCCCATAATTTCTTCGAGATTGCCCACAATTTGCGGCGGAATCTGCAGATCGCCGGAAGCTTATACACTTTTTTGGAGAACCATGATGTGGACAGGCTGCCGGATAAGCTGGAGAATCAGGCGCACCTGCCACTTTGCTACCTCACGATGTTCACCTTGCCGGGACACCCGTCTTTGTATTACGGCGGTGAGTTCGGCATGCGGGGACGGAAGCGGGACGGCTGGGACGATTCGCCGTTGCGGCCGCCCATCCTGGATCCGGCCATGGAACCGAATGCGTTTACGGATTATGTGGCAGCCCTCTGCGAGATCTACCGGGAAAATCCGGCCCTGCAGAGCGGGGAATACCGGGAACTTCTGCTGCGCTGCGGCCAGTGGGCCTATGCCCGGGTGCTGGAAGGGGCGGCGACGATTTTGACCGTGCTCAACAACGAAGACCGGGCCGAAGACATTAGCATCACACTGCCGACGGGCGGAAATGAATGTCGGGAGCTGGTGACAGGGGAGACCTGGCAGACAGAAAACGGTGTGCTGCGGCTGCATCTGCCCGGGAATACGGGCTATCTCATCCGCGTGGAGACATCGGCATGAAGACGACAGGCCTGAAAAGGGGTCAATAGCGCGAAACAAAAGAACAATAATGGCAAGGATGCCGAAAAGGAAGGTAAAGCGCGGAAGCGCAGGGAGGATATATGGCGAGAAGGAAGGCGGAGCAGAAGGATACGGGAAGAAGGGTGCACCGGAGAGCGGTGGAGAAGCCGACGGAGCAGAAGGTGCAGGCGCCGGCAGCGGAGAGTCAGTTGCTGGATCCGGTGTTCATCACGGAGTTTGACCGGTATCTCTTCGGACAGGGACAGCATTACAAGATTTACCAGAAGATGGGTGCCCATCCGGCGGTGTTGGAGGGAAAGAAGGGCATTCACTTTGCGGTCTGGGCACCCCACGCCAAGGCGGTTTCCATCGTCTGTGACCGGAATGAATGGAATCCGGAGGCCAATTATATGCTTCCGCTGGAGACGAGCGGCATTTATGAGGGCTTTATGCCCGGCATGCAGGAGGGAGAGATCTATAAGTATGTGATCTGGACCCAGCAGGGGGAGAAGCTGTACAAGGCAGATCCTTATGCCTTCTCTGCGGAGTTTCGGCCGGGAACGGCGTCCAGGGTGGCGGATATCAGTGGATATCGCTGGGAGGACGGTGACTGGATGCGGAAACGTGCCCAGGGCAGCACCTACCAGAAGCCGATGTCCATTTATGAGGTGCATATCGGTTCCTGGAAGCGCACGGCAGACGAGGTCCACAATGGCTTCATGAACTATCGTGATGCGGCGAAGGCATTGGCGGCATACTGTACGGAGATGGGCTACACCCATGTGGAACTCATGGGCATCGCGGAGCATCCGTTGGACGCTTCTTGGGGCTATCAGGTCACCGGCTACTATGCACCGACGGCCCGCTACGGAAAGCCGAAGGAGTTTATGTACATGGTGGACTACCTGCATAAGCACGGTATTGGTGTGATCCTCGACTGGGTACCGGCCCACTTCCCGAAGGATGCCCAGGGTCTGGCAGAGTTTGACGGTACGGCCACCTACGAGTATGCGGACCCGCGCCTCGGTGAGCATCCGGACTGGGGCACCAAGGTTTTCGACTATTCCAAGAACGAGGTGAAGAACTTCCTCATCGGCAATGCCCTGTACTGGTATGATGAGTATCATATCGATGGTCTGCGGGTGGATGCAGTGGCGTCCATGCTGTATCTGGACTACGGCCGGGAGAATGGACAGTGGGTACCGAACCGCTACGGCGGAAACGGAAATCTCGAGGCCATTGAATTCTTTAAGCACTTGAATTCTCTGGTGCGGGGCCGGAAGGACGGCACCATCATCATTGCCGAGGAATCCACTGCCTGGCCGAAGGTAACCACCCGGCCGGAGGATGATGGTCTGGGCTTCACCTATAAGTGGAACATGGGCTGGATGCATGATTTCCTGGATTACATGAAGCAGGATCCGTACTTCCGGAAGGGAAATCATCACAAGATGACCTTCGGCATGAGCTATGCGGCATCGGAGAAGTTTATCTTGGTGTTGTCCCACGATGAGGTGGTGCACCTCAAGTGCTCCATGATCAACAAGATGCCGGGAGAATTGCCGGACAAGTTTAAGAATCTGAAGTGCGGCTATCTCTTCATGTTCGGTCATGCCGGCAAGAAGCTTTTGTTCATGGGACAGGATTTCGGTCAGTTCCACGAGTGGAATGAGGATGTGGCGCTGGACTGGTATCTCTGTCAGGAGCCGCTGAATGCGTCTCTCCAGAAGTTTATGAAGGAGCTTCTGCATCTGTACAAGAAGTACCCGGCCATGTATGAGCTGGACGATTCCTGGGAGGGCTTCCAGTGGATCAATGCGGATGATGCGGACCGTTCCATCTTCAGCTTCATCCGAAAGGCCGCCAGCACCCAGGAGAAGCTGGCCTTCACCATCAACATGACGCCGGTGGCACGGCCGGACTATCGGCTGGGCGTGCCCCATGCGGGAAAGTACACGTTGATCTTCGATGAAGAGGGTGCGGTTAAGGGACAGGGCCGGAAGGTGGTCTTCACCGCGAAGAAGGGCGAGTGTGACGGTCAGCCCTATCATATCGAATATCCGCTTGAAGCCTATGGCTGCGGCGTGTTCCGTTTTCAGTGACAATTGAATTGAGAAGTTTGATTTATCCCGGAGGATTTTTCTTCCGGGATAAGTTTTTACACCGGATTGTATTTCATTTTGAACACGAATGTAGTAGAATACAGGTATCAGTTAAGGTGACTTGAACGCTGTACTAAAAGGAGAATTTATTATGGCAAAAGAGTTGATTTCCAAGAATGGACCCAAGAGTGTTTACGTAGAGAATGGAAAGGCTTACAAGGTATTTGATGCGGGCTTCCCGAAGTCCGAGGTACTGCATGAGGCGTTCGTGACCGCAAGAGTGGAAGAGATCGAGGGCGTGCATGTGGCCGGTGTTCTGGGCGTATTCCAGGATGAAGAAGGCAGATGGGTAATCGAGAAGGAATATATCGAAGGCAAGACCCTGCTGCAGCTGATGGACGAGCATCCGGAGAAACAGGATGAGTATATCGAGAAAATGGTGGATCTGCAGCTCAGCATCTTCGCGAAGAAGGCACCGCTGCTGGAGAAGATGAAGGGCAAGCTGACTTATCAGATCAACGGCCTCAACACCATCGATGCTGCCACGAGATATGAGCTGCTGACACGGCTCGAATCCATGCCGAAGCACTTCAAGCTTTGCCACGGTGACTTCCGTCCCTCCAACATCATTGTGAAGGAAGACGGCACCATGTACCTCATCGACTGGGTACATGCCACTCAGGGTAATGCTTCCGGCGACGTGGCCAGAACCTACATCACACTGTATATGAAGAACAAGGAAATGGCGAAGAAGTATTATGACTGCTTCTGTGCGAAGACCAGCACCGATCCCAGCTACGTGAACAAGTGGCTGCCCGTTATCGCCGCCGCCAACCTCACCAAAGAAAGACCCGAGGAAAAAGAAGTACTTGAGAGCTGGCTTAATATAGCGGACCACATGTAAACCATAAAAAACGCAGGAGCTTGCCTCCTGCGTTTTTTAGTCTAGAGGCGAGATCAGCCGCTTGCAATAGTCCAGACATTCCTCCAACAAATCCTGTGGAAGCCTTTCAACATATCTTGCATCCCGGGCCTGTAGGTCAAGCGTTCTCATTTGAAAACACAGAATACAGCCACTGGTATCGGTGCGCGCATCCAGCAAAATTTCCAGAGGATAGGTTTTCTGCTTTGTTGTGATGGGAACAATCAGATTCACTCCGCCGGGCATGGGAAGCGTATTCAGCACAAGAACAGGACGATAGTTTCCCTGCTCGTGTCCTTTAACGGGATTGAGATTTACCTTAACAATGTCACCCTGTCGGAACATCAGAATACCTCCCCACCCACATCATCACCAAAATCCACCGTACTGTCATTGCCCAGATCGGCAGCACTGATCTGCGAAAAATCTTTTTTGTAAAATTCTTCAAACAGCTGTCGGCTGCTTATTTTCTTGCTGAGAATGATGCTGTCGTTTTTCAGTTCATAGTTCATGGTATCTCCGTTTCGGATGGAGAGTGCATCCGCAACAGCAGCTGGAATGCGGATACCGAGGCTGTTGCCCCATTTTGAGATTGTAATGCTCATGGTATATACCTCCCAAAGAATGATATACATAGTATATCATGAATAAACGTGTGCTGCAAAAGCCTATTTAATTTTGGCCCATTGAAAAATCACTTCATCTTCGCTATCATTAATCCCATGCATAAAATGGAGGAAAGTGAAGCATGTTGAATCAATTTTCCAGAACCCAGCTGCTACTGGGCCAGGAGGCCATGGAAAAACTCAAGCAGTCCAGAGTGATCGTGTTCGGTGTCGGCGGCGTCGGCGGATTTGCCGTGGAGGCGCTGGTGCGCTCCGGCGTGGGGGCCATCGATCTGGTGGATGATGATCTGGTTTGCCTGACCAACCTGAACCGGCAGCTGATTGCCACTCGGAAGACCGTGGGAAAATATAAGACCGATGTGATGCGGGATCGGATTCTGGAAATCAATCCGAACTGTGAGGTGACGGTACACAAGACCTTCTATCTGCCGGAGACCCAGGACGAATTTCATTTTGAAGACTACGACTATGTGATCGACGCGGTGGATACGGTGACGGCAAAGATTTCTCTGGTACTGGCCGCCCAGGCAGCAGGAACGCCCATCATCAGCTGTATGGGTGCCGGGAACAAGCTGGATCCCACACAGTTCGAGATCGCAGACATTTACAAAACCTCGGTATGCCCGCTGGCCCGGGTGATGCGCCGGGAGCTGAAGAAGCGGGGCGTGAAGCATCTGAAGGTGCTCTATTCAAAAGAGAAGGCTATGCGGCCCTTGGACGACATGTCCCAGAGCTGCCGCACCCATTGCATCTGCCCGCCGGGGGCGAAGCATAAGTGCACAGAGCGCCGGGACATTCCGGGATCTGTGGCTTTTGTGCCGTCCGTGGCCGGACTCATCATCGGCGGTGAGGTGGTGAAGGATCTGATCAAGTAATTTGGGGGACACAGTTCCGTATTTGTCTGATGCAAAGATAAATGCGGTGCTGTGTCCCTTCTGTGTCTCTTACTGTGTTATAACATGGGCATCAAAAGAAAACACAGTGATGCAGATGCAAAGGAGATAAAGTTATGCCGAAGAATAAGAATGGACAGCAGAATGAGCAGCAGGAAATCAACAAGGCCTTGAAGGCGGCCTTGAAGACCGCAAAGGTGGAACTGGAAAAGAGACAGGCGGCGCTGAAGAAGGCCAGAAAACAGGCTGGAGAGGTAGCCTCTCCGGAGCTTCTGTGGACCATGGCGGCGGGTGTGGCCGGCAACCAGGAAGAAGTTGATTTTATTACAAATTTGCTGCATACAGAAAAGCAGGCGGAGAAGGAAAAGCGTGACGCTTGGAAGAAGAGCCTGAAGACAGCACAGAAGAATCTGAAGAAGAGATCCGCAGAGTACAAGAAAGCCAGTGAGAAGGCGGAGCTGATGGCCAAGCTCGAAGAAGCTGTGAAGCAGCAGGAGGAGTTGGTGAACCTCTGGCAGGAGCAGGTAGAGAAGGCTACCATGGATGAGTGGGAGGTGGTAGATTACGAGCCACAGACAGAGGTTGGTGCGGACTATCCCACGCTGGAGGAGATCGAGGCTGCTGTGAAGGAAGAGACGCCGGGGTTCTTTGATAAGCCGCAGGCAGTGGGCAATATGGACTATCCTACGTTGGAGGAGATTGAGGCAGCGGACGATATGGACTATCCTACGCTGGAGGAGATTGAGGCAGCGGACGATATGGACTATCCTACGCTGGAGGAGATTGAGGCAGCGGACGATATGGACTATCCTACGCTGGAGGAGATTGAGGCAGCGGACGATATGGACTATCCTACGCTGGAGGAGATTGAGGCAGCGGACGATATGGACTATCCTACGCTGGAGGAGATTGAGGCAGCGGACAATATGGACTATCCTACGCTGGAAGAGATCGAGGCCGGTGCGGTGGCAACGCCGCAGGCAGCGGGCGATATGGACTATCCTACGCTGGAAGAGATCGAGGCCGGTGCGGTGGCAACGCCGCAGGCAGCGGGCGATATGGACTATCCTACGCTGGAAGAGATCGAGGCCGGTGCGGTGGCAACGCCGCAGGCAGCGGGCGATATGGACTATCCTACGCTGGAAGAGATCGAGGCCGGTGCGGTGGCAACGCCGCAGGCAGCGGGCGATATGGACTATCCTACGCTGGAAGAGATCGAGGCCGGTGCGGTGGCAACGCCGCAGGCAGCGGGCGATATGGACTATCCTACGCTGGAAGAGATCGAGGCCGGTGCGGTGGCAACGCCGCAGGCAGCGGGCGATATGGACTATCCTACGCTGGAAGAGATCGAGGCCGGTGCGGTGGCAACGCCGCAGGCAGCGGGCGATATGGACTATCCTACGCTGGAAGAGATCGAGGCCGGTGCGGTGGCAACGCCGCAGGCAGCGGGCGATATGGATTATCCCACACTAGAGGAGATTGAGGCAGGTGCCAAAGCCAATGCACCGGCGGATCTGGCCGCAGCAGAGCCACACAGCGCTTTATATGCTGAAGATGTGGTACCGGCACCGGAGGAGAGACTGGAAGCCGCACAGCCGGCAATGCAGGAGATCGTGGCAGATGCCAATGCATCGGAGAATTTGGCCGCAGCAGAGCCGCACAGCGCTTTATATGCTGAAAATGTGATACCGGCACCGGAGGAGAGACTGGCGCCTGCGCCCCATGTCGAGAAGTCCCCGGAGCAGCTTGCAGCAGAGGAGGCACAGAAGCAGAAGGAAGCTGAGGAGGCGCAGAAGCAGAAAGCCGCCGAGGAAGCCCGGAAGCAGAAGGAAGCGGAAGAAAAAGAGAGAGAGAAGACACTCGACATCAACAGAGCCATGGATGACATTGTTCGGGAGCAGGTCGAGAACATGGGCCATATTGTCAGAGTTGCCGGACAATTCAACGGCAAGGCAGTGGATTCTCTGGAAGACAATGTGAAAGCTTTTGCAAAGGATAAAAAGCATAATTCCCGCGAGTTTACGATGATGCGGGATGCTCTGAACGACCTGAATATCGAGAACTGTGTCAGTGAGATTGCGCTCAAGAATGTGACCAAGCGTGGTGATCTTTCAACGGTGCAGAAGTATCAGGAGAAGCTGCAGAAAGCAAGAGAAGCTACCCAGGCCTACATTGATAAGAAGCAAGGGGAGTTCGTCAGCGGAACGCTTGGCTTGGGCACCGGAGGAAACGGTCTGAATCGTGCGCAGGCGACCATGGAGCAGCTGGATAAAATGATGGTTTGTCTGGACAGCATTGTAGAGAACCGAAAGAGCATTGAGGAAGTTGCAGATTATAAGTATGACATCGGTGAGCATGGACAGAATATTAATCTGAAGCAGCTGGAAAAGAAGGTGGCTGACAGGCGGCAGAGACCGGTAAAGAAGCAGGTGGTCAAGAAGGCAGAAGTGAAGAAAGATGCGAAGAAGGATGTGAAGAAGGGAAAGAAGATCTGATTTAGGATTCTTCCTCCTCCGGCATCCGCAGCATAAGACAATCCAATGCTGTGAGGACGGCGATGCCGACTTCCACAATTAGAATCACCGGCAGGAGTCGACGGAAGAGACTCGGTCCCTTCAGAAGGAAGGTCAGTGTCGGGATCGCCAGCATTAGAATAAGACAGAGAAGGAGACGTGTCCTGAGGGAGTTTTCAGACCGCTTGGTTTGGAGCTTCGTATTCAGGGAAGTCGCCTTCTCTTTTTTGCGCTCTTTTTTCAGCCGGAGGAAGGAGAAGAGGTTGCCGCTGGCATTGCCGTCGCTTTCTGTATTGAGATCAATGGCATAATCCTCCGGATTCAGTTCATGCGCGGAGCGGGAGGCGGGAAAGCGATAATCCGGGCCGGTATCGTCATCCTCTGTCCAGTCATCGCCCAGGATAGGCGGCGGAACCGGACGGCCGGGATTCGCTGCGGGAGCAGTGGCCTCATGACGCTTGTTTTCATGAGGCGACTGCGACTGTGGAAGGACAGGATTTTCCTCGGCGGAACGGGAAAAGGCGGCACCTGCAGCAGGCGGGGGTGCCATCCGGGTGTCGGCATAGCCGGACGGGGCAGTGTTTGCAGCGAAATCTCCGGTAGGGGGCAGGCTACTTCCCTGGGGCTGATAGCGAAAGATCCCATCCGCGGAAAGACCGGGGCGCGATGCAGAGGGCGCTGTGCTTTGCTGTGCAGGCGTGGTCGATTCTGTTTTTGTCCAGCTCTCCGGAGATGGCTGCCGGCCCTTCTCTGTATGGATGCGTACCAGCTTCTGAAGATCCGCAATGCTGCAATATTCCCGGCAGCTTTCCTTATGCAGGCGATAGGCCAGTACGACGGTGGGGTCAGAGCTGTAGTCAATGCGTTCCAGTACCCAGGCGAGAAGCTGGGTCAGAGCGCGCTGAAAGTCCGGCGAGGCATTGGGGGCCAGCGCAAAGAGCAAAAGCTGTTTTTCGGGATCCAGAAAGAGGGTCCGGGGATCCAGGGACAGATAGCTTTCGGGCAGCAGATAGGCTTCCAGCTGCCGCAACAGCTTCGACAGGCTGTCGATGAGCACGGCGATATCCTGCCAGACAATGCGGCGGTTTTCATAGTGCTTTTCCACAGATAGAAGACTTGTGATGTCATAGACCAGCATGGGATCCTCAGAATCGGAACGGGTAGACAAAGGCAGTGTACCCGGAATCCGGGTATGCTGCAGCATTTTGCTTTCGAAGCTGTCCTCCGGCAGACTGCAGTGATGCAGCAGCATCAGACTGCGGGTCAGACTGCGTTCATAGCTGATCTCCGGTGCGTCATTCATTGTACACTCCTTTCTTTCGCCTCGTCACTTTCCAGCAGCGTCGCGGCTCTGCAAAGAGCCTCCGGGCGGAATTGCGTTTTTTCTTCTTCTTTTTGGTGGCTCTGCCATTCGGTTTCCATGGCTTCTCTGGTGAAGCCGGTGATCTTCTGGTGCAGCTTGATGGTGCTGCTGATGAGAGAGGCAATCACCAGAAAGGTGATACCGAAAACATAGCTGGCTTCAACGGTATTCATAAGGACTCCTTTGAGAGAAGGGAAAGAACATGACTGCTGAAAAAGCAAAGGCCGGGCAGCATGCAGGGGATGAATGGAATGGTGGACTTTCGCATGGACCGCCGCCGCAGATGGCCGATGCTCAGCAGCAAAATGGCCAGAAGTCCGCTCAGGAAAATGCCGGTGAGCAGCAGAAGGGTGAGTCTCGTCAGAGAAAGGTAGCAGCCGCTGATCAGGAGAAAGAGACCGTCACCGCTGCCGATGGCATTGCCCGCTAGGCGATGCAGTAAGAGGAGGAGAAGTCCCGGCAGGAAGGACAGGAGAAGCTCGCTGAGCTGGGCGGGGGAGGCAGCGGACTGTATCGCGGCAATGAAGCGCAGCAGCCAGATCGGTATCCCAATGGCGAAAAAGACGCGGAAAAGTCCGGCGGGGATGCACTTTGCTTTGCTGTCATGCAGCGCACAGAGCAGAAAGTAGAGGAGAAAGAGGAAGCAGCTGATCTGATTCAAAATCTGGATAGTCATGAGGAACCTCCGCAGCGAATACAAGGGTGCTGGCCGTTGGCCAGAGCCTGGGAACGATGAGTGGCCTGGATATAGCTCTGCAGTGCCCGGCAGCTGGGAGAGCTGTGATAGCATTTTCCGGCTTCTGTATAATAGACCGTCGGGCTGGAAGGACTGGGGTAGCAGCTCTGGCAGACCTTGTAGGTTCTGCCGAACTTGTTTTCCAACTGGCTGACAGCGGAGGCACTTCCGCTGTGGAATTCATGAGAAATGTAGCTGCAGCCGGGATCCATGTGAAAGACATCGCTTTCCCGTTGAACGCTGGTGTAGACCAGCGGGTCATCTTCGTCTTCGCCGGTGTTTTCCTGATCCCAGCGATTGCCTGGGGCACCGATCCAGGGACGGCGGCTTGCCACCACCTGTTGGGGAAGACTGCGAAGTCCCAGAATGGGAAAGGGCAGAGCGGCATCGTAATTCAGGACGAAGCGGATGCTCTCCTCTGTCAGCTCACTTTCCGTCAGCAGATCCAGGCGGGTCATACCGGGCTGGGAAAGCTCCGGCAGCATGGCGGCGATGCTGAGGGCTTCCTCTGCCGTCTGCAATGTTTCTGCATCCAGGTTTACGGCGTCGCTTTTCTGGGCATAGTACTCAAGATAGCGATACTTTGCCAGCGTCCGGGCGTTCTTTTCCATGGTCCAGCTGGCGTTCTGCTGCTGGTTCAGTATGAGCATCGGTGTCATCAGCACCACCACAGCCAGGATAAAGAGCGAAAGGGAAAGGGCGGCTTCGATGGTCAGAGAAGCCCGGTACTGTTTCATGGACTGCCTCCTTTTACACTGACGGTCTACTGGGTTTTTGATCGGTATTTGTAGTAGCTGCTGGCCAGGAAGGAATAGGTGACTTCCGGTGTGCTGCCGGCAGCCATCTGCACAATGCCTTGCTCGTACATCATGTGCCGGGACTCACTGGTGAGCTCTGTACCGAGGGCGTAGAGGCAGTGGTCAATGGCGAAGCTACCGGCGGTCTGGCTGCCGCCGCGGTTGATGCTGCCCTCTATGGCGGTCAGCATGCGAGTGTTGATCACGGACTGATGCAGCAGGCCCTCACCGTAGAGAAAAGCCCGGAGATAATCCCGGTAGGAAAGACCGCTGCCCTTGCTGTCGCCCATGTTGATGCCCTGGCCTTTCCCGAGATTCAGAAGACCACTGAGGTCCATGGTCCAGCTGTCATTGCTGTGTATCAGAGGCACCCTTCCGTCCTGCAGCAGGAGTCGAACATCCGCAATGGCCTGCCCCAGGGCCCAGATGCCCAGCACAAAGAAGGTGAAGACGGAGATGAGCACGGGATTTGCGGTGACACAGAGCATGGCAGTGACGAAGGCCTGGGCCTCCTGCCGCTTCTCCGCATTGGTATAGAGAAAAAGCAGGTTGGAGGCCTCTCGCAGCACGAGAAGCTTCTCCAGAACAAGGGCCAGATTGTCATAGTCGTTGCTTTGTCCGGAGAGCAGATATTCCAGTTCGAGAGCGCTGGATCCGCTGGGCGGCAGCGCATTTTCCGCCTGGTCATTTTGATGATAATGATGGAAAAACTTCAGGGCATATTCGCCGAGCAGCAGAGTCTCGATGGGATTCGCAGCGGAATCTGCGGCATAGGCAGGTGCGCTGTAAAGGTTCGTTTTAGCCGGCAATACAGCACCATCCGGCAGCAGAAGCTTCAGGAGGTTGCCGTCAACCAGCTCCCGGACGCTTTCCAGAATTCGTTTGTTTTCATCATTGATCTGACTGGTGCTTCCGGTATAGCGTGGCAAGGCGATAGCGTCCCAGTCACGGCGGGCACCCCGGTAGAAGCGGCTGATCTGGTAGGAGAAGTCATAGTCGTCCTCGTCCTCGTCGTCCTCCGCTTCTGCGATGGCTTCCTCCAGCCAGGCTTCGAATTCCTCTACATCTGCTTCTACTTGATCTGCGTCGGCAGCTGCAGAAGCTGCCTGACCCGGCAGGGCCTCCAGTTGAGACCGTATGCTGCCGCTTTCGGAAACATAGCTTTCGTATTCCCGCAATTCTGCATCCACCGCTTCTTGTCCCAGGGTACTGAGTTCGCCGGCGCGCTGCTGGAAATCCGCCCGGAGATCAGCGACCTTTTCGGCCAGTCGATCCGCCTTCTGGCTGTAATCCCGGACATCCTCTGTGAGGCGGTCCAGTTCCTGGCAGAAGCGGTCCTTTGCGCCGTAGAAGGAACCGGCATCCTCCATGGACAGGGCAATGCCGGCGGACGCATGAAGAGAGCGGATGCTTTCGCAGCGGGAGGCAATGGCGCTAATGGCCTTCTCCACGGCTGTCAGTTCCCGGGAGTCCAATTGGTATTTCTTCTGAAGGGCAATGAGTTCAGCGGATTCTTCACTTTGTTGAAAGATATTGCTGAGCTCCGTGCCGAGGTTCTGGGAATCTGCCTCCCTTCCGGCATAGTGGATCACACTGTCGATGGCGCCGTACAGCATGTACTCCAGCACATCCTCTTCGAAGTAAATGTCTTCGGTCAGGGGCGCTTTTTCACTGAATTGCAGGTTTTCTGCCTGCACCCGGGTGGGAAAGAGATTTTTCGCCGTGAGATACGGGGCCATGAAGTCACAAAGTTCTGTGCGGAGATCCGCCTCGCTGCGGTATTCCAGGCCGAAGATCCGATAGTCCTCCCAGAGCGTCCGGTGAAATTGGGAAAACAGGGATTCCATGCTGCTGTCCAGTGCGGTCTGCAGATACAGCCGCTGGGCGGTGCTGCGGGCACTTTCCACGATGGTCAGCACCAGGGCGGCCACCAGCACAAAGGAGAGAGCTAAAAAGACGGTGACCGAGCCCCGGGGCTTTGCATCCGGCTGCATCAGCTGCTCCATACGGATTTGGAGGACTGTTCAATCTGCAGCATGATGGCATCCAGGAGAGACTTGATGTGGTCCCGGAAAATGATGACCAGGGCGATGAGTACCACCAGAAGCAGCACCATTTCGATGGTGCCGATGCCGCTTTCGTCAGAAAGCTTACGGCCCAGGGCGCTGCGCCGCAGGGGATGGGAAAAAAGACGGGTGAGTGTGGTCAGGTTACGCATGAGTTTACCTCCTTCAGGATAGTCGGGACATAAGACCCGGGAAAAGATACATGCTTGCCAATGCAAGCGGTGAAACGTAGCAATGGGATGCGCCGCTGCTGCCTTGGGGGATCAGGACAGGGACGTCATGGCGGGCACCACCACGATGGCCATGACGATGCCGAGCTGCAGGAACAGGGGCAGCAGAAGCCGGGTGCCTGCCTCCTCGCCGAGGCGCTTGGCGGTGGTTTTTCGCTGCTCGAAGGCATCTTCCATTTCCAAGCTCAGCAGAGCGCGGAGATTTTTGGAGCCGTTTTTCCGGTTCTGTTCAATAAGACTGATGAGTTTTGTATAGGGTTTCAGGTTGATGCGCCGGGCAAAATCGGTATAGACGGTGGATTCCGGAATGCCCCGGGAGAGCTGTCGACTCAGGATCCGGAGCTCGTCATAGAGACAGCGGTTTTCGTGCTGTCCGTTTTCCACCAGCGCATCGAAATGGGTGAGGATCCGCTCAAAGGCATTGCGGACGGTGAAACCGGCCCCGAGATAGACGATGAGCTTTGAGACCAGTTCGGAATAGTCCAGCAGGAGCTGGGTTTCCCGCTTCTTCCGATCCTCTTTTAATTTGGCACCGCGCTGCATGTAAATGGCGGCTGCGGCGGTGATCCCCAGGAAGGGAAAGAGAAGATAACTCCGGTCTGCCTTTTCAGAATAGCTGAGCGTATGGCCCAGAAGCTCTGCAGGCAGTTGAAACAGCGTTTCATTCATGCTGTTTTTATTGCTGTCCGCGAGAGACTGGGTCAGCGCGGAAAGGAGATGCTCTTCCTCGGAAAGCTGCCGGGGCAGGATGCGAAGATAGAGCTTATAGGGTTGCGATTTGTAGCGGGTTTGGTAGTAATCGGTCTCGTCGTCCTCCGCTGTATCCGGCAAAACATAGGTGCTGAGGATAAGAGAGAGATAGCCTTCTGCCACCTCGTCTTCAGAGAAACTTTCATTGTTGATTTTTCCGTCTTCTTCAATGAGTCGGGCATACTTTTGGTAATATGCCGTCGGATCCTCGATATCTTCAGCCGTGGCTTCTGTTTCCGTATCTGCAGCAGAATTGTCGGCTGTTTCAGCATTTATGGCAGGGTCTGTTGCGTCGGTGGCCGCCACGGTTACAGTTTCCCACCGCTCGGGATAGAAGCGCCAGCTGGCTTGTACGCCCTCTTCGTTGAAGCTTGTGGGCAGTGTCAGATCGCTCCGCACCCCATCCAGACTTTCGCCTTCTGCGGTGATCTTTTCCTCGATTTCTTCTACGATCTTTTGAAAAACCGCATCCGCTTCCTCCCGGGTATAGCGTTGGGCACCTACGGTCACGGTGACCGGCATGGACTTTCCGGGAAAGAGTCCATGGACCTGCAGATCATAGTTGTTTTCCGTCTGCCCGTAGCTGTTTCGTCGGAGACCGGTGCCGTTCACCAGTTGCGTTCGTCCCAGATTGCTGAGGTAAACCGCACCGGAAAGCAGGAGAGAGACGAGAAGTGCCAGTAACATCTGCTGCAGGGTCTTTTTCGGTGTGCCCCGGATCCGCTGCCGCAGAGCCCGAAAGGGGACGCCGGATCGGCCCTTACGCCGGGCCTTCGCTGCCGGGCCTGTCTTTGTTTTTTTCGTTCCTTTTGCCATAGTGCTATACCTCGATTCGCATGATGCGGTCTGCCAGCCATACTGCTGCGAGATAAACGACGAGACAGAACGTCATGACGATGCGTCCCAGAAAACTGTCATAAAGGATATGAAAGAAATCCGGTGAGGAGAAATTCATATACAAAATGATCAGGAAGGGCACGAGATTCATGATCCGCTGCTCATAGCGTTTCGATGCATTCATGGTGAGAATTTCCTCCGTGATGGTCAGCTTGTCCCGGATCACATCGGAGGTATGCTGCAGAATGCGGGTGAGTTCGCCGCCGGATTTCCGGGCCACGATGAAGACCTCGGCGAAGTTGCCCACGTCATCGAGACCGGAGCGTTCAGCAAAGCTCAGCAGCAGTTCCTCCAGAGTTTTGCTGAGACGAAGACCCTGGACGATCAGCATGAATTCCTGCAGCATCAGAGATTTCTCGCCGAAGAGCTCCCGGAGATCCGGCACCGAGGCCTGGAAAGCATTTTCTACGGAATACCCGGCGCTGAGATAGGAGGTGAGGATGCCCAGAGCATCCCGAAACTCCAGCAGCAGGGCATGCTTTCGTTTCTCGCAAAGACTTCGCCGCATATAAAAGGGATAGAGCAGCGCCAGGGGCAGGGAGCATAGGAAAACCGTAAAACTCTTATAGAAGGTCAGGCTAATGACGGCGAGCCCGGCAGCTGCGCAAAGCAGAAGTCGAAGGTATTCCGGCAGCAGGAGCTCATATTCTTTATAGTCGATGATGGAGCTTTTCTGTGTTCTCGAGATCCGACAGCTTTTCAAGAACGTTGCCATTGTAGGCATAAAGGGTTTTGCATTTGATTTCGCCGTTTTCAATTCCCAGTACCTCCGAAATTTCCAGCACCCGCCGTTTGTGATCCTTTGTGCGTCCCAGATGGACCAGGATTTCGATGGCGGAGGCAATCATACCGCGGATTGCCGGCAGGGGAAGATCCGCGCCCTGCAGCACCATGGTTTCCATTCGCTTCAGCATGTCCGGCCCGGAGTTGGCGTGTCCGGTGGATAGAGAGCCGTCGTGGCCGGTATTCATGGCCTGCAGCATATCCAGACACTCGGCACCCCGGACCTCACCCACGATGATGCGGTTTGGTGACATACGGAGACTGGCCTTGATGAGGTCGGACATGGAGATGCGGCCTTCGCCCTCCGCATTGGCATTTCGGGTTTCCAGACTCACGAGATTCGGCACCTTCCGGATCTGTAGTTCGGCAGAGTCCTCGATGGTGATGACGCGTTCTGTCTCCGGAATAAACTGGGACAGGGCGTTCAGGAAGGTGGTTTTTCCGGAGTTTGTGCCGCCGGATATGAAAATGTTGTAGGAACTGGCCACCAGGCTTTCCAGAAATTCTGCAGCTTCCCGGGTGAGAGAATGATAGGAAATGAGCTTCTCCATGGTGATGGGCTCCGGGAATTTCCGGATGGTCATGGTGGCACCCTTCAAGGCGATGGGCGGCAGCACCACGTGAACGCGGGAGCCGTCCTCCAGGCGGGCATCCACAATGGGGGTGGAGGTGTTGACCACCCGGTTGATGCGGCTCACGATGTTCTGAATCAGCTCCTCCAGCTGCTCTGGACTGTCGAAGCTTTTCCCGAAGCGAGACATTTTTCCGTCTTTTTCGACGAAGATTTCCCGGCTCGAGTTGATCATGATCTCTGTGATATGCGGATCGTCCAGCAGCTCCGACAGCATGTCCAGGCGACGGAAGCTGTTGAAAATGGCCTGTCGGAGGTAGAGCTTGTCCCGAAGGGTAAGCTCCTGGCGGGACAGCAGGAGTTCGTCAATGCGGAGACAGAGCTCCGCATCGGAAAGCTGCTGGGTTTCCGACAGCCCCGTGAGAATTTCTGTTTTCAGTTCTTTTTTTAGCGTATCGAGACTGTTCATGGCTTTGGGAAATGGTGAGATGAATTTATAGAATGTAATTCTGCAGCACGGCCCGGGCATAGTCGGTCAGGGCACCGGGGCGGAGGCTGGTCAGCAGTGCAGCGGCATCGGAAATGCCGTCATCTTGTGGCAGCAAAAGCCGGATCATGCGTTCCGGTTCCTTCAGGAGTCGGGCATGGGAGAGAAATTCCTCAAAACGAGCAAGTTTTTGGCGGGAAGCGCTGTCCTCCCGCACCGGAATCAGTATCTTTTCTGCCAGCGGAAAGAGGGGAGCGGCCCGGGAAATGAGGCTGTCAGTGTCCACCACCAGTGCGTTGAAGGCAGTGCTGCTGCGCAATATGTCCACAAAAGAGGAGAGTTCTCCCTGGCTTAGCGCAGAGAGATCCTCGGGATTTCGCACCGGCGGTATATAGCTGAGTCCTTCTGCATCATAGAGAAGACTCTGCAGCCGGGCAGTGTCCAGCATGTTCTGCTTATGGTAATAGAGGGCCTCGGAGAGGGTGCCGCTGTGGCGGAGTGTTTGATTCGCGGCGAAGGCGGCATTTTCCTCAAGGCTCAGGTAGAGGGTGGGACATTCTCGGGCAAGGAGCCGGGCCAGGGTGAGGGCGAAGCAACTTTTTCCGATGCGCCCCAGGGGACTGAAGATGAGATAGAGCCGGGCGCGTCCCTGTCGTTCCGGCACGGGTGCCGCGGCGTAATGCTTGAGCAATTCCCGGAGTATCCCTTCGCCGGACTGAAATTTATAGATAGAACCGTCTTCAGGATCCGTGCCGCCGTTTTCCCGGAGGCAGATCACTTCCCGGGGAGAGCAGAAATCCCGGGCCTCCCGGGCGCAGTGCTCATCCGACAGTAGCACATCGATGCCGTGGCGGTCGGAGAACTGCCGGAGCTTTTCCGGATCCTGAAAGCGGCAGACCCGGAAGGGAAGTTCACTGCGGCTTTCCAGGAAGCGGCCGAGACGCTCACTGTAATGCTGGTCGTTGTCATACAGGGCTAGGATCTTTTCCATGACGAAACCTCTTTGGAATAGGTGAATGCAGTGCTGTATAAAAACCGGAGACGACAGCACAAAAATGGGAAAATGAGAAAAGAATAAAAAAGGAATAAAGGAAATAAAGATAAAAAAGAGTGGGAATAAAGAAGAATCAAAACTTTGAGAATGCCGTGCAATTTGAAATAAAGAGAGTGTGCTATCGGCGTCTCCGGTTTTCTTCTGATGTGTTCAGTATAAAGGATCTTCGGTCGATCGTTTAGTCGCTCTATTTTGCTATGTTCGGGAAAAGGATATTGTCTCAAAAACGGATATAGTCAGTATTGCATAAAAATCATCGGGGAAACCGCCGACATTATCCCGATAAAACGTGAGAAAAACAGAAAAATAAAAAAGAATGTCATAAGTTATGCATATCACACAAAAATACGACAGATTTTAAGTACATATGATACTTCAAACATTTTAAATATTTTTCTTGACATTGAAGGAAAACCTGTTATGATTTGCTTCGAGAAATTTAATTAAAATATTTTAAACACCCGGCTCCGCCGGGGTAAAAAGGAGAAAAGCATGGAATTCGAGAAGCTGAAGGACATTATCGTGGATACACTGGCTTGTGATGAGGAGAAGGTTACGCTGACAGCGGACCTGGTGGAGGATCTGGAGATCGATTCTCTGTCTCTTGTGGAGCTGCACATGGCGCTGGAGGATGAGCTGGGCATCACCATTGCGGATGGCGAGATCGGAAAGCTGCATACTGTTCAGGACATTCTGAACTACGTGAACACAGCGAAGTAAGTTGATTGTACGGAAAGAAGCGCCGCGGTCGTGCGGCAGAGAGGAGAAGTCATGAAGTCGCCACTCAAATCCATTTATGAATTGTATAAGCACCAGGAGCTGGACCATCGTGCCTATAAGGATACCATGACGGCGTCGAAGCCTGTTATGTTGCCGGCCAGCTTCATCAGCTGCCGGAAGTGCAATCGGCGGGCCATGCGGAGCCGTTGGGCGGATAACTTCTATGTCTGCCCCATCTGCGGCAGCTACAGCCCCATCGGGGCTTACTATCGGCTGAGTCTGATCTTGGACAAGGGCAGCTTTGAGGAGATGGACAAGGATCTGATCTGTGAGGATCCGTTGCAGTTCCCGGGCTACCAGGAGAAGATCAAGGCCCAGGAGGAGAAAACCGGCCTTCAGGAGTCGGTGGTTTCCTGCCGGGGAAGAATTGGCGGCACGAAGGTGGTGGTTGTGGTGCTGGACAGCCGCTTTTTCATGGGTTCCATGTCCCGGGCGGTTGGCGAGAAGGTGACGCGGGCTGTGGAATATGCCGACAAGCACCAGCTTCCGCTGATCATCTTCTCCGCCAGCGGCGGTGCCCGGATGCAGGAGGGCATTTACAGCCTGATGCAGATGGCGAAGACCACCGCAGCGGTACAGCGTTTTTCTGAGAACGGCGGTCTTTATATCAGCTTCCTGACGCACCCCACCACCGGCGGCGTCACGGCCAGCTTTGCCACGCTGGGAGACATTACCCTGGCAGAGCCGGGGGCGTTGGTGGGCTTTGCGGGTCCCCGTGTCATCGAGCAGACCATCAATGCCAAGCTGCCCAAGGGCTTCCAGCGCAGTGAGTATCTGGAAAAGCATGGCTTTGTGGATGAGATTGTGGAGCGGAAGGACATGCGGAATACCCTCATTGACCTCTTGAAGCTTCATGAGGACAGCCGACTGGCCAGGAGCCGCCACGTAGGATGAGGTGAGAACAAAAATGATCAAAGAAATTTTAGCGGAAACCGAGAAGCTGGAGGCGGAGATTGCCGCGCTGTCCACCACAGAGGAGGAGATGGCGGCCAACGCCGGGCAGATCAGGGAAATGTTGGCGGCCCGGAACGAGCAGCTGTCCCGCTGCATCAATCTCACGCCGGAGGACCGTGTCTTTCTGGCGCGGCATCCCAAGCGGCCCCACATGGACGACTTCATTCAGGCGCTGTTCACCGACTTTTTCGAGCAGAAGGGCGACCATCTCTATGACGAGGATCGGGCTATTCTCGGCGGTATCGCCCGTTACAAGGGCATGCCGGTGACCATCGTGGGACACCGGAAGGGCCGGAACATGGATGAAAACATGAAGTACAACTTCGGCATGCCTCGACCGGAGGGATACCGGAAGGCCCTGCGGATCATGAAGCAGGCCGAGAAGTTCGGACGCCCCATCATTACCTTCATCGACACGCCGGGAGCCTATCCCGGCCTGGAAGCAGAGGAGCACGGACAGGGCGAGGCCATTGCCCAGAACCTGGCGGCCATGAGCGCCCTCCATGTACCGGTGATCGCTGTGGTCACCGGTGAGGGAAGCTCCGGCGGTGCATTGGCCATCGGCGTGGCCAACAAGCTGCTGATGCTGGAGAATGCAATCTATTCTGTGCTCAGCCCGGAGGGCTTCGCGTCCATTCTCTGGAAGGACAGCAGCCGCAGCGGAGAGGCAGCAGAGGTGATGCGACTGACGGCCGGTGATCTTCTGGAAGCCGGTGTGGCGGACGCGGTGATTTCCGAGCCCTTGGGTGGTGCCCAGACGGATCCGGAACGCACCATAGCTGCGTTGGACATCGTGCTGGAGAAGACACTCCAGACCCTCTGCGGCCTGTCGCCGGAGGAACTGCGGCAGCAGCGTGTGGAAAAATACAGAAATATCTGATGAGGATCTGAGGGAATGAAGGGACTGAAAATCATAGGAACCGGGGCAGCGCTTCCCCGGCGGCGGGTGCACAATGATGACCTGGCGAAGCTGACGGAGACCAGCGACGGCTGGATCTATCCCCGCACCGGCATCCACGAGCGGCGCTTCTGCGAGAAAGATGAGAGTGCGCTGACCCTGGCGATAGAAGCGGGACGGCATGCCCTGCAGCGGGCAGAACTTTCACCGGAAGACATTGACGCGGTGGTTGTTGCCAGCATGTCGCCGGACTTCGCCACGCCGGGCATGGCCTGTCTTGCGGCGGCAGCCCTCGGGATGCGCAGCGGCATTCCGGCCCTGGACATCAATGCGGCCTGCAGCGGCTTTGTTTACGGTCTGGAGGTGGCCCGGGGACTTCTGGATTGTGCCGACGGGCGGCATGCTCTTCTCATCGGTGCGGAACAGCTTTCCCGGCTTCTGGACATGCAGGACCGGACGACATCGGTGCTCTTCGGCGACGGGGCCGGGGCAGTGGTGTTGTCTGCTTTGTCAGAAGAGGATAATGCCTTCGCTTCGGAGAAGCCGGATTATGCCACGATTCTTGGTTCTCGGGGAGACACGACGATTCTTGCGCCCGGTGTGTATACAGGGGCCTTTGACGGCTTTTATACGGACGGCACGGAGGATCCGGAAAAGCTGGGATCCGGCGCCACGAAGGAGAAGCATCAGAAAGTGGACCACTTCCTGATGGACGGGAAGGATGTGTTCCTTTTCGCCATAGACATTATCCCGAAATGCATCGGGGAGATCCTGGAAAAGACAGGGCTCAGTCTTGCGGAGATCGATCATGTGGTCTGCCATCAGGCTAACAGCCGGATCATCCGGAATGTGGTGCGGCATCTGAAGGCGAGACCGGGACAGTTTTTTGAGAATATGGAAACGCTGGGGAACACCAGCGGCGCGTCCATTCCGCTGGCACTGGCGGAGATGGAGGAAAAGGGCCTGCTGCAGAAGGGACAGCGTCTTTTGTTGGTGGGATTCGGCGGCGGCCTGACCTGGGGCGTCAGCCTCATTACCTATGCAGGTCATGCAGGTGCCGACAGGACAGCAGGAGAAAACGGAGGAGAAAAATGACGGGACTGAATGAGATTCTGGGAATCAAATATCCCATTCTGCAGGGCGGTATGGCGAACATTGCGACGGGTGCCTTTGCGGCGGCCTGTTCGGAGGCCGGCGCGCTGGGCATCATTGCCACCGGCGGCATGCGGGAGGCGGAAGCCCTGCGGACAGAGATTCGGGCGCTTCGCGAGCGGACCGACAAGCCTTTCGGCGTGAATCTCATGCTCATGAATCCGGAGACGGACAAGATGGTGCAGATCTGTATCGAAGAGCAGGTGCCGGTGGTGACCACCGGGGCAGGCAATCCGGGAAAGTATATGGAAGGCTTCAAAAATGCCGGTATCCGGGTGTTTCCGGTGGTGGCAGCGCCGATTCTTGCGCGACATCTGGAGAAGCTGGGGGCGGATGCGGTGATCGCGGAGGGCTGCGAAAGCGGCGGTCACATCGGCGAGATGACCACTATGACATTGGTGCCCCAGACCGTGGATGCGGTGCAGATCCCTGTGATCGCGGCAGGCGGCATTGCAGACCGGCGGCAGGTGCAGGCGGCCTTTGCATTAGGCGCTTGCGGCATCCAGATCGGCACAGCGCTGCTGGCCTCCGAGGAATGTCCCATTCATGAAAATTACAAGCAGGCCATTCTGAAGGCCCAGGGCTCCGACACCATTGTGACGGGGCGGATCGGCGGCACGCCGGTGCGGGTATTGAAGAACCAGATGAGCCGGGAATATGTGAAGCGGGAGAAGGAAGGCGCGGACAAGATGGAGCTCGAGAAGTTCACATTGGGTTCCCTTCGCCGTGCTGTCTTTGAGGGAGATGCGAAAACCGGATCCCTCATGGCGGGGCAGACTTGCGGACAGCTGCGGGAGATTCGTCCCGTGGCGGAAATTCTGAAATCCCTGATGGGAGAGGAGTAAGGACAATGAGAGCATTTTTGTATGCAGGGCAGGGCAGTCAGCATGCGGGTATGGGTAAGGATCTCTATGAACAGTACCCTGCTTTTCGGAAGATTTATGACGAAGCAAAGCTGGACTTCGACCTGAAGCGCCTTTCCTTCGAGGATCCGGAGGGGCAGATCAACGAGACCCGTTTTACACAGCCTGCAATGGTGGCTTTTGCCTGCGGTGTGACAGAAATTTTGAAGGAAATGGGCATTCGTCCCGATTTTGCGGCAGGACTTTCTCTGGGTGAGTATTCCGCTCTGGCCTGTGCCGAAGTGATCTCGCCGGAAACCGCCATTGACATGGTGGCCTTCCGGGGCCGGGAGATGGCGAAGGCCTCTGCCGGTGTAGACTGCGCCATGTCGGCCATCCTTGGGCTTTCCGAGGAGAAGCTGCAGGAGGCCTGTCGGGAAGCATCCGGTGTGGGCCCTGTCAGCATCTGTAACTACAACTGTCCGGGGCAGCTGGTGATCGGCGGTCTGCGGGAGGCAGTGGAAGAGGCAGCGGGGCTCGCCCAGGCCTACGGCGCTAAGCGCGCGATCCCGCTGAAGGTTTCCGGTCCCTTCCATACGGCGTATATGAAGCCGGCGGGAGATGCCCTGGCCGCGTATTTTGAAAAGATTTCCTTTGCGGCGCCTAAGTGCCGCATGCTCTACAATGTGTTGGGCACAACGCTGCCGGAGGGAACTTCCGAGGCAGCAGAGATTCCTGGACTTCTGGTGGAGCAGGTGCAGAAGCCGGTGCGGATGGAGTCTATTATCCGCCAGCTTTTGGCAGCAGGTGTGACGGAATTCATTGAGATCGGGCCGGGAAAGACCCTGTCGGGCTTTGTACGGAAAACCGCGAAGGACATGGGCATTGCGGATTATCGCCTGGTGGCGCTGGAGACCGCAGAGGATTTCAAGCAGCTGTCCATGTGATGCATCCGCCTGGCGTCGCTGAGGTATCGCATGGGCTTCGTGATAGCTTGGCTATCGGGGCGCCCGTTGTGGGATATGGGAAAGGAAGAAACAAATGAAGAAACAAACTGTCCTGATTACCGGGGCGAGCGCAGGCATCGGCCGGGCCATCGCCCTCAGTGAGGCGCAGCATGGCCGGAATCTGGTGCTGAATTACAGCGGCAATGCCGCCGGTGCCGAGGAAACGGCGGCCCTGATCCGGGAAAGCTGTCCGGAAACAGAGATTCTCATCCATCGGGCGGATGTTTCAAAGGAAGCAGAGGTCATCGCCATGGTAGAAGCTGCTCTGGAACGCTTCGGCAGCATTGAAATTCTAGTGAACAATGCCGGGATTACCCGGGACGGCCTGATGCTCAGGATGTCGGCGGAGGACTTCGATGCTGTGCTGGACACCAATCTGCGGAGCTGCTTTCTGCTCTGTCGTGAAGTGGGAAAGCAGATGCTGAAGCAGCGTTATGGCCGCATCGTCAGCATTTCCTCCGTGGTGGGCTTGCATGGCAATGCCGGTCAGGTCAACTATGCGGCATCCAAGGCGGGTATCATCGGCCTCACCAAATCCCTGGCCCAAGAGTATGCGAAGCGGCATATCACCGTAAATGCGGTGGCTCCCGGCTTCATTGAAACGCGAATGACGGCGGCCCTGCCGGATAAGGCGCGGGAGGCCATGCTTTCCCGGATTCCGGTGGGTACCTTCGGGCAACCCGAGGATATCGCGAGAACGGTTTCCTTCCTGACGGATGAAGCCGCCGGATACATCACGGGGCAGGTGCTGACCGTGGATGGCGGACTTTTTATTTAAAACAGCATCGAAAAATCGAAAGCACGGAATCAAGCTTGCTTGATGCAGCGATATGGTGCTGATTTACATCAATAATGAAGGAGAATGCATGGAAAAGAGAAGAGTTGTGGTCACAGGCGTGGGCACCGTGAATCCCACCGGCAATAGTGCAGCAGAGAGCTGGGCGGCCATTCGTCGTGGCGAGGTCGGCATCGGGGAGATCACCCATTTCGATACAGAGGGCTTTTCGGTGAAGCTGGCAGCTGAGGTGAAGGATTTCCATCCCGAGACCGTTTTCAATAAGCGTGAGCTGAAGCATATGTCCCGCTTCACGCAGCTTGCCCTGTATGCGGCGGAGGAGGCTATCCTCCAGAGCGGCGTTAAGGGAAGCCTTCCGGACGAGCGCATCGGCGTGATCCTTTCCTCCGGCATCGGCGGTCTCCAGACCATCGAGGAGGAGCACAGCAAGGCAGAGACCAAGGGCTATGACCGGGTGAATCCCTTCTTCATTCCCATGACCATTTCCAACATGGCGACGGCCCAGATCGCTATCCGTCATCATTTTCAGGGCATGTGTACCTGCCCGGTGACGGCCTGTGCCGGCGGCTCCAATGCCATCGGTGACGCCTTTCATCGCGTGCGGGATGGTTACGAGGATGTGATGATCTGTGGCGGCACCGAGGCCTCCATTTCTCCGCTGGGCATCGGCGGTTTCGCCACCATGAAAGCCCTTTGCACCACAACCGATCCGAATCGGGCCAGCATCCCCTTCGATGCAGAGCGGGGCGGCTTCGTTATGGGCGAGGGCGCCGGCGTGCTGGTGCTGGAGGAGCGGGAGCATGCCCTGGCCCGGGGCGCAGAGATTCTCGCGGAGCTTGTGGGCTATGGCGCAAACTGTGATGCCTACCATATCACCTCTCCGGCCCCGGAGGGTGCCGGTGGTGCGAAGTGCATGCAGCTTGCTCTGGCGGATGCGGGACTTCAGGCCGAAGACATTAGCTATATCAACGCCCATGGCACCTCCACACACTTGAACGATGCGGGAGAGACGGCGGCCATCAAGACGGTTTTTGGCGCGAAGGCCTACGAGATTCCGGTGTCCAGCACCAAGTCCATGACGGGACATCTTCTGGGCGGTGCCGGTGGCGTGGAGGCGGTGTTCTCCGTGCTGGCGCTGCGGGACGGCTTTGTGCCTGCGACCATGAACTATCGTGAAGCGGATCCGGCCTGTGATCTCGATTACGTGCCGAACGAGGGACGAGAGCAGCGTCTTCGTTATGCCCTCTCCAATTCCCTGGGCTTCGGCGGCCACAATGCCTGCCTGATTTTCGGAAGAGGTGACCTGTGATGGAAGAGCGGAACAAACAGAGTGCAGAGGTGCAGGAGGGGATAATGTCGGCGGCGCCGAAGACCCTGACCATCGACGAGATCAAGGGCATCCTTCCTCATCGTTATCCCTTTTTGCTCATCGACCGTATCAAGGATTATGCACCGGGAGAGTTTGCAATCGCCGAAAAATGTGTTACAGTTAATGAGCCCTTCTTTCAGGGACATTTTCCGGAATACCCGGTGATGCCGGGGGTTCTCATCATCGAGGCTCTGGCCCAGACCGGTGCGGTGGCGCTTTTGAGCATGCCGGAGAACCGCGGTAAACTGGCGCTTTTCGGCGGCATTAAGAATGCCCGCTTCAAAAAGCAGGTACGGCCCGGGGATGTGCTGGAGCTGAGCTGTCGACTGGTGCGGATGCACGGACCGGTGGGCATCGGAGAAGCGGTAGCCCGGGTGAACGGCAAAATCGCGGCCCAGGCGGAGCTGACATTTGCGTTGCAGTAAGCGGGGAACTATGCTGAGTGAATTGATCATTGAACTGTACAATAAGTGCCGGGTGTACTTTTATATGCGGGTTTTTTCCCGCTTCGAGAGCCGGGAGGCGACGCTGACCACAGTGGAGTCCTTCAGCATTGAATGCATCCGGGCCCTGGGCGAGCCCACGGTGCAGGAGTTTGCCAACATGATGGGCATCTCGGCCCCCAATGCGGCCTACAAGGTCAATTCATTGATTCAGAAGGGGTATATCGAAAAGATCCAGTCGGAGAGTGATCGGCGGGAGTATCATCTTCGTCCCACGGCGAAGTTTCTGGAGTACTACGATGTGAGCACGGAATATGTGCACCGCATCGAGGCTCGCTGCCGGGAGCGCTTCACCGATGAGGAAATCGGTAAGCTCGAGGAAATGGTGCAGATCATCATTGACGAGCTGACCCCGGAGGTGAAGACCAGCGCCGGTTTCAAGCCGGAGCGGAATTCTGTGAAGAGTGGGAAAAAGGAAGTGAAATGCAATTGATTCTCACTTCGCGGAAGATGACGAGTGACGGTTCTGACGCGTCGGTAAAATAAAAACTGACTGGGCGAAGAAAGTAGATGGGGGTGGCCAGAATGGTCACCCCCATTTTTTGCGGACTTCCGTACTTTCATGATGTGATGCATATTTAGGAAGCTGTGTAAGGCTCCAGTGCCGCGGTCACTTCCGTGAGGGATGTGGCGAAGCGAATGCCCTGCAGTCGATCCTCGGTGGTGAGGCCGGCTGCGACCATCTGCTGCAGCTGCCGTTTCAGGCCTTCGTAGTAGCCGTTCAGGTTGTAGAGAATGCAGGGGGCGGACAGGTGGTTGAGGCTGACCATGGACATGATCTCAGCAATCTCCTCCAGGGTGCCGGTGCCGCCGGGGAAGGCAATGAAGGCTTCGCCCAGGGAAATCATCTTCGCTTTGCGTTCGGCCATGGTTTCTGTCACGATCAGTTCTGTGATCTCGTCATATTGAAGCTCTGCCTCCACGAAAAAGCGGGGCTCTATGCCGATGACTTCTCCGTCGGCTTGCAGAACGCTTTCTGCCAGCATGCCCATGAGACCGCATTTGGAGCCGCCATAGATCAGTCGGTGGCCGTTTTCGCCGATCCAGCGGCCCAGTTCCCGGACAGCAGTTTGCAGTGCAGGCTGTCCTTCATTTGCACCCAGATATACAGTAATGTTCATCGTTTTACCTCGATTGTTATAATTTGCAAATATAGTGGGGATAGAGGGGGATGTCAAGTTATATCACGTGGGCGGATATAAAGTAAAAAGCTCCGGGGAGAACCGGAGCCTTTTACCACACTTAAGTTGAGTCTATTTATTTCAGGAGATTTACCGAAACACACATGCTTATGGTCAGGAGGACATGGCGCCCGGTACAGCGGAGCCTCGGAGGAGAGCCGAGAACCGCTTGGTTAGTAAGAACTAACCTGTGACCATAAGATAGCATGAACTAACTGATGTGTCAACAGAAATTTCAAAAAAGTTTACTTCTTTTTTCAGGTATTCCCGGGTGGCGAATATTTGTAGCGGTATGGTATGATGAGGGTGCTTTTTGAAGGAGGTGACGCTATGAACGGGATGCCCAGATTGCCTTTGGGCGTTGAAAATTTCAAAAATATACGATCGGGGGATTTCTATTATGTTGATAAGACCAGATTGGTCGAACAATTATTGACAGAAGGTGGAACCGTCAGCCTTTTTACCAGACCGCGCCGTTTCGGAAAAACGCTCAGCATGAGTATGCTTCGCTATTTTTTTGAAAACGGAACCGATCCGTCATTGTTTGATGGTCTGTACATTTCCGGCAACACTGAGCTCTGTGCGTCATATCTGGGGAAGTTTCCTGTTATCTCCCTCACGTTGAAGGATGTGGAAGGGGATAGCTTTGACAGCGCGAAGTATCAGATGATTGAGCTGGTTTGTACAGAGGCCAGAAGACACGCAGAATTAAAGAACAGCAGTCGTCTGGATGAAGAGGACAGAGCAACATATGCCTTACTGACAAAGCAGAAGGAAGGAAAATATTTTCTGGACGATGAAAGCTTGAGCGGCGCACTGAAGATGCTGACGACATTGCTGCATAAGCATTATGAGCGTAATGTTGTTATCCTGATTGATGAATATGATGTTCCGCTGGATAAGGCATTCCAGAATGGCTTCTATCGGGAAATGGTTTCACTGATTCGTGCCATGTTCGGAAAGGCATTAAAAACCAATGACCATTTACAGTTTGCCGTACTGACTGGCTGCCTTCGCATCTCGAAGGAGAGCATTTTTACGGGCCTCAACAATTTCACCGTATTTTCCGTTACGGATTCCCGCTTCGATGAGCAATTTGGTTTTACGGAGAAAGAGGTGCAGGAGCTGCTGCATTTCTACCAATTAGAAGCGCATCTTCCGGATTTCAAAAAATGGTATGATGGCTATCGCTTCGGCGATGCCGATGTGTATTGTCCTTGGGATGTGATCAACTATGCGGCACTTCTTCGGGCAAATCCGGGGGCGGAACCGGAGTCCTACTGGATCAATACGAGTGGAAATGGACTTGTTAAACGTTTTATCGATAAAGCGGACAAAACGACGCAGAAAGAGATTGAACAACTGATTGCGGGAGAAAGCATTGAAAAAAATGTACATCTGGAGCTTACGTATGATGAACTTGACAGTAGCATAGAAAATCTCTGGAGTGTATTGTTTACCACCGGGTACCTGACACAAGCCGGAAAGACATTAGCGGGCGGATATCAGTTGAAAATTCCGAATGAAGAAGTTCGGGATATTTTCAAACAGCAGATTCGCGAGTGGTTCAAAAAAATTGTGGCAAAGGATGCGGAGGGGCTGGAATGCTTTTGGCAGGTGCTTTCCGACGGCAATGCAGAAGCGGTAGAGGCATATCTCACGAAAATGTTGCAAAAGACGATCAGTGTGCTGGATCCGAAGGGTGACCAAAAGGAGAAGGAGCGGTTTTACCATGCCTTTCTGGTGGGGATCCTGGTCGGAAACAGCAATTGGGCAGTGCTTTCAAACCGGGAAGCCGGTCATGGATTTGCCGATATTCTGGTAGAAACGGATGATATTGATGCCGGTATAGTTATCGAATTGAAAAGTGTCGCCAAAGCGACAGAGCTGGAGATGGCCTGTGACCAGGCGCTCAGACAAATCAAAGACCGGGAATATGCTGAATACTTTTATGATGAAGGTCGTCGGAAGATCATGCGGTACGGCATCGCCTTCTATAAAAAACGTTGTAGGGTAAAGGTGGAAAAAGCGGAAAACTGAAGTGCGAAAATGATGGAAAATGCCCCCGGAAAATCGGGGGCGAAATTTTTTCAAAAACTTGTTGACAGAAAGATGCTGATTTGCTAATATAAGCGAGTCGCAAGTGAGCGACAGAAAAATAAAGAGTGCGCGAGTAGTAGAGTGGTACTACGTCTCCTTGCCAAGGAGAAGGTCGCGGGTCCGATTCCCGTCTCGCGCTTTATCGCCCTTCAGCTTTGCTGGAGGGCGATTTGTTATGCCCGGCGATTGGGGTTAGCTTACAGCTTGGCTGGAAGCGGGCCCCAATCGCCGGACCACTGCAGAGCAGTGCTTTTTTGCTTCGAGCGCGTGGATTCATCTCGAGCTTGGCATAAGAAACATAACCAGTGGGAATTTGACAGTCTACGGTATCTTCGACATAATGAAAGCACTTACCTGTTTCCGGGAAACGTCAAGGGCATAATCCGGCAGGGACATGAGAGCGTACAAGGGCGTGCAGAACAAAGTTCTGTGCGCCCTTTTTGCATATCCGGACGAAAAGTGTCCGGACTAAAAACCGCGTGTTCCCGGAAAAGGACGATAGGGGGAGGATATTAGAATGGATTTTTCAAAGCTTCAGCTGCTCAGCCGAAAAGAGAGCATCAATGAGCTGCTGGCCCGCTACGGGGTGAAGTTCGGCATTTATAAAAATCATGTGTTTCATGAGCAGCTTTTTCCCTTTGACCCGATTCCCCGGGTGATTGAGAAGAAGGAATTCGATTATCTGGAGAAGGGACTGAAGCAGAGGGTGACAGCATTGAACTGCTTCATTCAGGATATCTACCATGATAAGAAAATCATTAAGGACGGTGTGGTGCCGGAGGAATTCGTCTACGCCGGCAGCGGCTACATGGCCCAGTGCGAGGATGTGACCCCGCCTCGCTCCGTCAGCACCCATATCGCCGGCATCGACCTGGTGCTGGGAAAGGACAACGAGTGGTATATTCTGGAGGATAATTTACGGGTGCCCTCCGGTGCTTCCTATCCTCTCATTGCCCGGGATCTGGAACGCCGCGCTTCACCCGATACCTTCCATGAAGTACCCATTGCGGACAATCGGGATTATCCGAAGCTGCTCCGGCAGGTGATGGACTATGTCAGCACCGGCGGTGTACCCGTGATACTGACCCCCGGCCGCTACAATGCCGCTTATTTCGAGCATTCCTATCTGGCTGAGCAGACCGGTGCCGTGCTGGTCAATGGTCATGAGCTGACGGTGGAGAACGACCATCTCTATTTTGTGGACTATTCCGGACGGAAGCAGCAGGTGGGCGTGGTGTACTCCCGCATTTCCACAGAATATCTGGATCCGTTGAACTTTAACCCGGAGTCCCTCATCGGTATTCCCCACATTTACGATGTATATAAGAAGGGAAATGTTGCCATCATGAATGCACCGGGCAATGGTGTGGCAGATGATAAGGGTATCTATTACTTTGTGCCGAAGATGATCCAGTATTACCTCGGTGAAGAGGCAATTCTCAAAAATGCGCCCACCTATCTTCCTTACTATGAAGATGACATGAAGTTTGTGCTGGAGCACTTTGACCGTCTCGTGCTGAAGGATGTGGCAGAGGCCGGCGGCTACGGCGTGGTGTTTGCCAATAAGATGACGAAACAGGAGAAGGAAGACTTCATTGCCCTGCTCAAGAGGGAACCGCGGCGTTTTATCGCCCAGGAGGTCATCGATTTCCAGGACATCGACATCATGGATAAGGGCGGACTGGTGCCCCGGAAGGCAGATCTGCGTGCATTTGTTTTGATGAGTGATGAGGCCAGAGTATGGAAGAGCGGACTGACCCGCTACTCCACCAACCCGGATTCCTTTATTGTGAACTCATCTCAGGGAGGAGGATTTAAGGACACATGGGTATTATCTCATTAGAACAGAAGGACAGCATTCTCTGGCTGGGACGCTACACGGAGCGTGTATACACAACCATTCGCTTTTTCTCCCAGTATTATGATAAAATGATCGATGGTCCGGAGGATATCCACCATGAGTTCTGCGGACAGCTGGAGATTCCGGACATCTATCAGGACAAGGAGGATTTCCTGCGTCGTTACTGCTATGACCCGGAAAATCCGGATTCCATCGCCAGCAACCTGCAGCGTGCCTATGACAATGCCATCGTGCTCCGGGAAATGCTGGGCACGGAGACGCTCTGTTATGTGCAGCTGGCCCTCTATGAGATGCAGCGGGCTGCGGTTTCCGATGCGCCTATGATGGAACTGCAGAAGGTGATGGACAATATCGTGGCCTTCTGGGGCAGTGCGGACGATTCCATTGACGATGTGCAGGTGCGGGATATCCTGGTGACCGGCCGTCGCATCGAGCGCGTGGATCTCTATGCCCGACTTCGCGTGGGACGGGATGAGATGCGTCGTTTCGTGATGCGCCTCGCTGCGAGACTCAAGCGCTCCGGCCTTTCCTATGCGCCGGACCAGCTGGAGCAGCTGCTGATGGATGCCTCCCTGCCGGAACCGGACTACAACAGTGTGATCCGGGCTGTAGAAAGCCTGTAAAAGAACATGAGGTATGAACAAGGAACTTAACTTCCGCTATCGGATGCTGCTGCAGTTCGACAGCGAAATTACGGGACATCATTATACGCTGAAGTGCCTGCCGGAGTCGAACCTTCGGCAGCGCATCACTGCGCTGGACATAAAGCTGCTTCCGGCCGGGCTTCACTGGGAATCCAGGGACGCCTTCGGCAACCGGGAGCTTCTTGGCGTTCTGCCGGAAAGTCACGATCATTTTTCTGCGGAAGTATCCGGGGAGGTGCAGCTGTTGCTTGGGCCAATGTCTTCGGCGGAGGATGCCGGATCCTCCTTGACGCTTCCGGACGGCACGACATTATATGCGGAGCAGCCGGTGCGGGAGGAAAAACTGGGCATCTACCGCTACCCCACGGCACTGACCCGACCGGGGGAAAAGATTCGGGGATTTTTTGAGGAATGCGACGCCTGCGCGTCATCCGCAGCGATGGCGTCCTGGGCAGTGCAAGTAATGCGTAAGCTACACAATTCCTTCACCTACCGAAAGTGTGCGACTGATGTGCATACTTCGGCGGAGGAGGCCATGGCGAAGGGCGCAGGTGTCTGCCAGGACTACGCGCACATTTTCCTGAGTCTGCTGCGCCTGAAGGGCATTCCGGCGCGTTACGTCACCGGCATGCTGCGGGGCGAGGGCGAGAGCCACGCTTGGGTGGAGCTGGCCCTGGGGAATTTCTGGTACGGCCTGGATCCCACCAATGACTGTGCTGTGGCAGGCGAGCATGTGCGGATTGCCTGCGGACGGGACTACGGCGACTGCCGCATCAGCCAAGGCGTCTTTTTCGGTGGCGCTCGACAGACCCAGCAGGTTTCCGTTTCGGTATACTCAATGGGCTAAGCGGAAGCTGGGCTTTAAATAATAGGAGACAAAACATATGATAGAAACCATCACAAGTGTGGAGCTTCCGGTTTGCGAGAGCCTGATGATCCGGAAAAACCGGATCGCAAACGGCAGTGGCAAGCGGATCTCCATTGTCACCGGCGTCCACGGCGATGAGCTGGAGGGCCAGTTTGTGGCCTATGAGCTGGCACGCCGTCTGGAAGCAGAGCCGGACAAGCTGACGGGAACCGTAGACATTTACCCGGCCATGAATCCCCTGGGCATCGATACCATCATGCGAGGCCTGCCGGGCTTCGATCTGGACATGAACCGCATCTTCCCCGGCGCGGAGGACGGCGACATGAACGAGCATATCGCCGACGAAATTCTGCAGGACCTCAAGGGCTCGGATCTCGTGGTGGATATTCATGCCAGCAACATTTTCCTGACGGAAATGCCGCAGATCCGTATCAATGAGCTGCATGAGAAACGGCTTCTGCCCTATGCGGCCATGATGAACGTGGACTTTATCTGGGTGCACCAGAATGCTACGGTGCTGGAGTCCACCCTGGCCTACAGTCTGAACAGCCGGAATACGCCGACACTGGTGGTGGAAATGGGTGTGGGCATGCGCATCACGAAGCGCTACGGCTACCAGCTGGTGAACGGTATCTTGCATACCATGAAGAAGATGGGCATTTGGCACGGCGAGGATGGCGAGGTGCGGAAGCCCCTGGTCTGCAACCAGCCCGATGGCGTGGATTTCTTGAATGCGCCGGTTTCCGGCATCTTCATCAAGGAGCAGGAGGTCGGCACCCGGGTCTATGCGGGTATGCGGCTGGGCGCTCTGGTGGATCCGCTTTCCGGCAAGGAATTGCATGAGGTATGTGCCGCGCATGACGGTCTGCTGTTCACCACCCGGGAGTATCCCGTGGTGCAGCTGGGCTCATTGCTGGCCCGGATCCTGAGACAGTAAGGGGGGCAGTCATGGAAAAATTCAGTGTGTATTCATTTCACTCCCTGTATCGGGGAGATTTTCAGGTGGAGGGCTTCCGCTTCGGCAGCGGAGAGAAGGCACTCTGCGTGGTGGGCAGCCTGCGTGGTAACGAGTATCAGCAGCTCTATACGGCGGCGCATCTCGTGTCCCGGCTGAAGGCGCTGGAGGCCGCAGGAAAGCTTGTACCGGGAAAGGAAATTTTGGTGATTCCCTGTGCCAATCCGGCGTCCCTCAACATCAAGAAGCGCTTCTGGTCCATCGACAACACGGACATCAACCGTATGTTTCCGGGCTATGACCAGGGAGAGACTACCCAGCGCATCGCCGCCGGGATCTTTGAGGGCATCAAGGACTACCGGATGGGCATACAGTTTGCGTCCTTCTACATGAAGGGCTCCTTTACGCCGCATATTCGTATGATGAAGACGGGCTTCGAGAACACGGATCTCGCGGAGAAATTCGGGCTTCCCTACATTATGGTACGGGAACCCCGCCCCTTCGACACCACGACCCTGAACTACAACTGGCAGATCTGGGAAACGGATGCCTTTTCCTTCTATACCACCAATACGGAGACCGTGAACCGGGAAAGCAGCAAGGAGGCCATTGCCTCGATCCTGCATTTCATGGCGGAGACGGGATTGCTCTGCGATGTGACACCGGAGGAACTGCAGGGGGAGAGCCATTTTCAGCCGGTGGAGTCCCGTATCGTGGGCGGCGAAGACATTGTCACCGTCCGCGCACCCCGGGCAGGCTTTTTCCATGGCCATGTGCGTCCCGGCGAGCAGGTGAAGAAGGGACAATTGCTGGCGGAGATCGACAGCGCGGAGGATGCAGAACTGCTGGCGGAGATCACGGCACCCTGCGACGGCGTGGTGCTCTTTGCCCATACCGAGAGCGTAACCTACTCCAATTCTGCGGTGTTTAAAATTATTGTATGAAGAAAAAGCCAAAACGGATGTATGGAAAGTATAACCACAGGGAATTTGACAGCCCGTATTATTCTGCGTTAGTATACCGCACATAGGCAAAGGCGTCTGGACGAGAGTCCGGCGCCTTTTTTCATATCCTAAGGATGCCTCGTAGAGGCAGGATTCCTTAGGATGCCTAGTATCTGACGGTTCCGCAACAAATCGCTCTATCGCTTCGCGATACGCGATTTAGCGGTTCGGAGGCGCTACGCGCCTTAACCGCCACCGAAAAACACACGAATATACTTCGACAAACAAGCTTGTCGAAGTAATTACGGCATTTTTCGGTGGTGCAGAGGGGGAGAAATATGGAAATCAATGTATCAACCGTCACCTGGGTGCTGATAGCAACGGCACTCATT
>CAVFNN010000020.1:0-38071 GCA_963623925.1 bacterium
GCTGAAACGGACGGTAAAAACGCCAAAGTTATACTTCTTCGATACAGGGCTTGTGACATATCTCACAAAGTACTCTAGTCCGGACATTCTCATGAATGGTGCGATGAATGGCGCAATTTTAGAAAACTATGTTGTGGCTGAAATTAGAAAAACCTGGCTGAACAGTGCAAAGGAATGCTTGCTGCATTATTACCGAGATAAGGATACGAACGAGATCGATATGGTTATTGAAACGGATGGCCAACTTCATCCGTTGGAAATTAAGAAAAGTACGAATCCCGGAACGGAATTGGCTTCTGCTTTTAAAATATTGGATAAAGGATCCGTTCCGCGGGGTACAGGGGCAATACTGTGTCTGAGAGAAGAGTTATCTGCAATTGACAGAAACACATTGGTTGTTCCAATATGGATGATTTAATAGAAAGGCTATAAGAAGATGTTCACAGCAGCGGTCATGACGGTTTGTGCGGAAAACCCGGCTGTTCGTGCGAAAACATTTTCCTAAGGAAAAAGTATGCTATGCTAGCCTTATGATACCAGAGAAAGGCGGCAAAGCATGAGTTTAAAATATCAGAAAATCATAGAAAAAATGACACTGGAGGAGAAGGCCCGGATGATGTCCGGCAAGAGCGTCTGGGAGACCCAGGATTATGAGAAGTACGGCATTCCGGCTGTGTTCCTGTCAGACGGCCCTCATGGCATCCGGAAGCAGGCGGGGGCTGGAGATCATCTGGGCCTCCACAACAGTGTGCCGGCCACCTGCTTCCCCACGGCGGCCACGGTGGCCAACAGCTGGGATACCGCATTGGGCGAGGAAATCGGTACGGCACTGGGCGAGGAAGCGGCCGTCCTCGGTGTAAATATGGTTCTGGGACCGGGACTGAACATCAAGCGGAGCCCGCTTTGCGGACGAAACTTTGAATATTTCTCTGAAGACCCTTACCATGCCGGTAAGCTGGCGGCAGCCTATGTCCGGGGCATTCAGAGTCAGGGCGTGTCGGCGTGCCCGAAACACTTTGCAGCCAACAGCCAGGAGCTGCGCCGCATGGCCAGCAACTCCGTGGTGGACGAGCGGACCTTCCGGGAAATCTACACCACCGGCTTCGAAATCGCCGTGAAGGAGGGAAAGGCGAAGGCCATCATGTCCTCCTACAACGAGATCAACGGCGTCTATGCCAACGAGAATTCTCATCTTCTGCAGGAGATCCTGCGGAAGGAATGGGGCTTTGACGGTGTCGTGGTATCTGACTGGGGCGGCAGCAATGACCATGCCTTGGGCGTGCAGAACGGCAGCCACCTGGAGATGCCCGGTACCGGAAACAGCGGTGTGCATGACATTGTGAAGGCCGTGAAGGAAGGCAGTCTTTCGGAAGAGGTTCTCGACCAACGGGTAGATGAGCTTCTGCAGGTGGTTTTTGCCATTCACGGCGCCACAGAGAAGGGCAAGGGGAAGCGCTTCGACGTGGAGGCACACCATGCCCTGGCCCGGAAAGCCGCAGAAGAAAGCATTGTCCTGCTGAAAAATGAGGACAATGTTCTGCCGCTGAAGCCGGGCACGAAGGTGGCGGTTGTGGGCGATTTTGCGGAGACACCCCGGTACCAGGGCGCGGGATCTTCCCTTGTGAATCCGGCCAAACCGGCGGAGTCCATCCTGTCTGTGATCGGAGACTACGATATCGAAATGCTTTCCTATAGTAAGGGCTACGTTCGTAATCGGAAGCCGGACCCGAAGCTGATTCAGGAAGCGAAGGAAGCCGCCAAGAAGGCAGATGTGGTGCTGGTGTTCGCGGGTCTTGATGAAATCAGCGAGAGTGAGGGCATGGACCGGACCCATATGCAGATGCCGGAGGGCCAGCGGACATTGATCGATGAGCTGTCCACGGTTTGCGAGAAGCTGGTGGTGGTGCTGTCGGCGGGCTCTGTGGTGGAGATGCCCTGGTATTCCTATGTGAAGGGCATTGTCCATGGCTACCTTGGCGGCCAGGCAGGCGCTTCGGCTATGATGAATGTACTGACGGGTAAGGTGAATCCCTCCGGCAGATTGAACGAGACCTATCCCCTGCACTACGAGGACACACCGGCTTTCAACTACTATCCCAGCAAGGAGCGGAGCACCGAGTACCGGGAGTCCCTCTATGTGGGTTATCGTTACTACACCACGGTACAGAAAAAAGTCCGCTTCCCCTTTGGCTATGGTTTGAGCTATACTGCATTTCAGTACAGTGATCTGAAGATCACAGAGAAGGGTGTCCGTTTCCGGATCTCTAATGTAGGCGAGCGGGAGGGGGCCGAGGTGGCCCAGCTCTATGTGGGACGGCAGTCAGAGACCGTATTTCGTCCGCTGCGGGAGCTGAAGGGCTTCGTCAGGGTAGAACTTCAGCCGGGCGAGAGCAAGACGGTGGAGATTCCCTTTGATGATAAGAGCTTCCGTTTCTATGATGTGCGTAGCAATACCTGGGAGATCGAGAGCGGTGCGTATACCATCTCTGTGGGAAAAGATGCGAACACGATGGCGCTTAGCGGCAGCTTGATGGTGACCGGAACGGTGGACGCCGGTGGGTACGATAAGGAAGCACTGCCGGACTACTTCAGCGGCAAGATCACAAATGTCGGTGACGCAGAATTTACCGTGCTTTACGGACGGGAGATTCCGGATGGCAGCTGGCACGGCGAAATCGGCATGAACGATGCGGTATGCCAGCTTTACTATGGCAAGGGCATACTGGGACGGCTGATCTGCGCTGTCTTGAAGCGGCTTTTGCAGCGCTGCGAACGCACCGGTAAGCCGGATCTGAACCTTCTCTTCAATTACAACATGCCGATTCGCGGTTATGCGAAGATGACCGGCGGCATGATCACCATGGATATGGCGCGGGCGCTGACGGAAATGGCCAACGGACATCGGATCCGGGGCACGGCACACCTTCTGAAGGCGGCCATTAAGCGAGACTGAGACGAGGGGCTGCGCCTGGCCCCGGGGCACAGTCACAAAAAAGAGGGGAGGAAAGCATGATCAGGATTGCAATCGTGGAGGACGAAGCTTCCTATGCCGAGCAGCTCAAGGAATACCTTCGGCGCTATGAGAAGGAACAGGGAGAGACCTTTCAGATCACCATTTTTTCCGATGGCGACCAGATCGTTCATAAGTACAAATCCGACTTCGACATCATTCTGATGGATGTGGAGATGAAGTTTATGGACGGCATGTCCGCGGCGGAGGAGATCCGGAAAGTTGACACGGAGGTGGTGATCATCTTCATCACCAATATGGCCCAGTATGCCATCCGCGGCTATGCCGTGGATGCACTGGACTACGTCCTGAAGCCGGTTTCCTACTTCGCCTTTTCCGAGCGTTTGAAGCGGGCCATCGAACGGATGCACCGGCGGGAATCCAAGTGCATCATGGTGAACATCAAGGGCGGTACCGTGCGTCTGAACATCGCCAACATTTTCTACGTGGACAGTCAGGGGCATACCTTGATATTACACACGATCCTGGGCAACTATGAGACCACCGGCACCATGCGGGAAATGGAGGAGAAGCTCAAGGACCTGAATTTCTGCCGCGGCAACAAGGGTTATCTCATCAATCTGCAGCATGTGGACGGCATACAGGACGGCTGCGCCATGGTGCGAGGTGAGAAGCTGTTGCTCAGCCGCGCCAAGCGGAAGGAGTTCATGGAGGCCCTGACCGAGTACTGGGGCGAGGTGGTGAAATGATGGGGCCGCAGCTGGTGCCGGACATTCCCCGGTTCTATACGGCGCTGGCGGAATGGCTGGCCTGCCTGATCTTTGTTTTGCATCTGAAAAGGCGATATTCACGGAAGCTGACCGTGCTGATTTCTGTGGCCTTTCTGCTGCTGCAAAGCGTTTTTCTTGTGCTGACAGATGATGTATCTCTGGTGCTCTGGCTGCCCTGCATGCTTCTTGCGGTGGGCTTTATGCTGGTGTTCCTGTACAGTTGCTGTCAGCTTAAGGGCTGGGATGTCTTTTACTTCTGCACGCTGGCCTTTGTGCTGGCGGAGTTCATGGCGGCCGCGGAGTGGCAGCTGGTCTGCTGGCTGTTTCCGGGCCAGATGCCGAAGTTGCCCGTGCGCTGCGTTTTACTGGTACTGGTCTATGCCGGGATTTCGTTCTGCTTCTACCGCCTGCTGCGGGGACAATTGCCGGAACACAAACAGATGGCAGTGCGCGGCAAGGAACTGATTTCCGGTGTCATCATCGCCGCGGCGGTTTTTGCCGTCAGCAATATTGGTTTTGTGGGCAATGCGGCAGCCGCGGAAGGCCTGTCCTTCTATCATCTGGGCATCGCCCGGATGCTGGTGGACGGCGGCGGGCTGGCCATCCTCTTTGGTCATCTCATGCAGTGCACGGAGCTTCGGATGCGGTCGGAGCTCGATACCATGCAGACGGTGCTGCAGAACCAGTATGCCCAGTATATGCAGTCGAAGGAAAGCATTGAACTCATCAACTATAAGTACCATGACCTGAAGCACCAGATCGCCTACCTCCGCAGTGAGCAGGATTCCGGGAAGCGGGAGGCCTATCTCCGCCGCATGGAGGATGAGATCCGGCAGTATGAGGCTCAGAACAAGACGGGCAATAGTGTACTGGATGTGGTGCTGACCTCGAAAAGTCTGTACTGCGCGAAGAACGGCATCACCTTCACCTGTGTGGCGGACGGCACCCTGCTGTCCTTCATGGATGCGGTGGACATCTGCAACATTTTCGGCAATGCTTTGGATAATGCCATCGAGTGCGAGATGAAGATCCCGAACCCGGAGAAACGGTTGATCCACGTGACGGTGGCCCAGAAAAAACGCTTTCTGATCCTTCGCTTTGAAAATTACTTCGAGGGCGAGCTGGCCCGGAAGGACGGACATTTCCTGACCACAAAGGAGAAGAACGGCTTCCACGGCTACGGGATCAAGAGCATCCGCTACATCGTGGAGAAGTACGAAGGCGCGCTGACGGTGGAAACCCGGGAAAACTGGTTTGAGATGAAGATTTTGATTCCGATGCGGGATCAGGAAGAGGTGCTTCCACCGTGAAAAGGGATGATATACGAGTAGGATTGGGGAGAGGGCCATGCGCGTACTGAGCAGAAATGACTTGACAACTGTATACAATGCCAAGCATGCTGGCACAGCACAGCGGTAGAGGTACGCCCCCCTGGTGCATTTGCACCGGGGGCGTTTTATACAATCCGCCTACTTGTCAACAAAGAACTTTTGTGATAAAATGAGAACAGAGTAGCGATAAAAAGACGCGCGATGGGAAATGACGAACGTTTCGAAGAAGCATACAATGAAAACAAGGAAGGAGGACCGAAAAATATGAGTGAAGTACTGGATCGGATCGAAAAGCGGCATCAGGACAATCTTATCCGGCTTCGTGGCATGCGCCCGATGGACGATACCTTTATGCGGTGCCTCTTCAAGGACAACATTGAACTGACGGAGATGGTATTAAGAATCATTCTAAACAAGCCCGATCTTTCCGTTACGAAGGTTGAAACACAAGCGGATCTTAAGCGTGTGACAGGTGCACGGTCGATTTGCCTTGATGCAGCGGCCACAGACGCAGAAGGGGTGAAGTATGACATCGAAGTACAGAGAGCTAGTGACGGGGCTAGGCCGGAGAGAGCCAGATACCATTCCAGTGTGATGGATATCGAAAATCTGGATGCAGGACAGGAGTTTGAGGAGTTGCCGACCACATACATTATCTTCATCACGGAGAAGGATGTATTTGGCAAGGGCAAGCCGTTACATGTTATCGAAAGTGTGGATATCACCACAGGCGAGTTGTTTAATGATCGTAAGCATATCGTTTACGTGAACGGATCATATGAAGGAGATTCTGACATTGGTAAATTGATGCATGATTTTCGATGTTCAGATCCTGATGAAATGTGTTATGATCTAATCAGGAAGAAATCAAAATATCTGAAAGAATCAGAGGAGGGAGTATTGCATATGTGCCAGATTATGGAAGATGCTTTAAAACAGGAAGCAAGAGAGTCCAGAGAAAGGACAACAATTGAATGCATTAAGAATTTGATGCAAACTCTGAAGCTGACGGCGGATCAGGCCATGGAAGCACTGAAAATCCCTGAGGCAGAACAAGCGTCTTATCTGAAGATGATATGATAAAGTCTCGTGTTGAGAGAAGCATTGCAACCCCCGCATCATTTGATGGTGCGGGGTTTTTTGATTCACAGGAAAGTGCATCCTGTCGCTGCGCCCACGGGATAAGCACCAAAACCGTTTGTGCAGAAAAAGCGCCGTTTGTGCAGTTTTTTGTTTATAAGGCGTGTCATATGCTACATTGATGGCAACAGTTCTGAAAAAGAGCAAAAACAAAGGGAGGAATATGACATGTTAAGTGTAAACATGGATGACGTGATCAACGTCCTGAATTCATGCAAACCGTATCTGATTGCATTGGCCATCGTATTGGTATTGGCCATCGGTGTCAGCATTGCGGCGGTGAAGGTGCAGAAGCCCAAGCGGCAGCTTGTGCGGAAGGAGGCTTGGCTGGCCTTTTTCCTGGCTCTTGTGGTGATCGTCAACCTGATTTGCTTTATCCCCATGTCCAGCATGATCTCGCTGGTGATGGGTAACGGCACCATCACGGAGGAGACTTCGGAGGAATCCAAGGAGCTGGTGCAGAAGATTGCCGAGGAAGGCATCGTTCTTCTGAAGAATGACGAGCAGCTGCTTCCGCTGGCAGAGAACAGCAATCTGAATGTCTTCGGCTGGGCATCTACAAATCCCTGCTATGGCGGTACCGGTTCCGGATCTCTGTCGGATGCTTATCCCACCGTGTCCCTGCTGCAGGGTCTGGAGGATGCAGGCTTCCAGCTGAACACGGAGCTTTCTGATTTCTATACGGCTTACCGGGCAGAGCGTCCCGAGGTAGGTATGTGGGCCCAGGACTGGACTCTGCCGGAGCCGACAGCTGCATCCTATACAGCGGAAATGCTGGAGAACGCCAAGGCTTTCTCGGATACGACCATGGTGGTCATCACCCGTGTCGGTGGTGAGGGCGCAGACCTTCCCACAGACGTGAGCCAGGTGACCTACGAGGACAATTCCACCGAATACAAGGATTTCGAGGCCGGCGAGCATTATCTGCAGCTCAGCAAGACCGAGAAGGATATGCTGGACCTGGTTTGCGAGAACTTCGACAAGGTGGTTCTGGTATACAACGGTGCAAACCCCATGGAGCTTGGTTTCGTGGAAGACTACAGCCAGATCAAGAGTGCCATCTGGTGTGCCGGTACCGGTCAGTCCGGTTTTGAGGCCTTCGGCGAGATCGTTGCCGGTGAGATCAATCCCTCCGGAAAGACCGTGGATACCTTCGTGAAGGATCTGACGGAGACACCCACCTGGAACAACTTCGGAAACTTTGTGTATGACAACGTAGATGAGTACCAGTACGTATCCACCAACCGTCATACCGGAAATGTGGACACCAACCTGCCCACCTTCGTGAACTACGTGGAGGGCATTTATGTGGGCTACCGTTTCTATGAGACGGCAGCAGATGAGGGCCTGATCGACTATGATCAGACGGTCCTGTATCCCTTCGGCTATGGTCTTTCCTATACCAGCTTCACCCAGGAGATGGGCGAGCTGAGCGAGCAGGACGGCACCATCAGCTTTGACGTGACCGTGACCAATACCGGTGATGTATCCGGTAAGGATGTGGTTGAGGTGTACTACAACCCGCCCTATACCAACGGCGGCATTGAGAAGGCCAGCGCCAACCTGATCGCCTTCGATAAGACAGATCTGCTGGCACCGGGAGCGTCCGAGACCGTGACCATCAGCTTCAGTGCAGAGGACATGGCTTCCTATGATGAGAGCGGAGACGGCTGCTATGTACTGGAGTCTGGTGACTACCAGATTTCCATCAACGAAGATTCTCATAACGAAATCGATTCCCGCACCTACAGTGTGGCAGAAACCGTTCGGTATGAGGGGGATAATGCCAGAAGCACCGACGCACAGGTGGCCAGCAACCAGTTTGGCTATGCCGAGGGTGAGGTGACATATCTTTCCAGAGCCGATGGCTTTGCGAACTATGAAGAAGCTACGGCAGCACCGGAAAACTACAGCATGGAAGATGATGTGAAAGCAGTCTTCATCAACAATGCTGTATATGATCCGGAGAAGTACAATGATGCAGCGGATGAGATGCCCACAACCGGCGCAAAGAACGGGATGACACTGGCAGAGCTTCGCGGCGCCGATTATGACGATGAGAGATGGGAGACGCTGCTGGATCAGCTGACCATTTCTGACATGGACAATATGATCGCCCTGGGCGGTTATCAGACATTGGGCGCCTCCAGTGTAGGAAAGGTCAGCACAGTAGATTGCGACGGACCGGCCTCCATCAACAACAACTTCACCGGCGTAGGCTCTGTGGGATTCCCCTCTGCTGTGATGATCGCCAGCACCTGGAACACAGATCTTGCCCTGGAATTCGGTGAAAGTATCGGTAAGATGGCCGATGAAATGGACGTTTCCGGCTGGTACGCACCGGCCATGAACACCCATCGTTCCGCTTTCGCCGGCAGAAACTTTGAGTATTATTCTGAGGATGGCGTTCTGGCAGGCCGTATTGCTGCCAATGCAGTCATCGGTGCCGAGAAGTACGGCGTGTATGCGTATATCAAGCACTTCGCACTGAACGATCAGGAAACCAACCGTAACGTGATGCTCTGCACCTGGGCCAACGAGCAGTCCATCCGTGAGATTTATCTGAGACCCTTCGAGATCGCGGTGAAGGATGGCGGCGCCAAGGCCGTGATGTCCTCCTTCAACTACATCGGTGCCGAGTGGGCCGGTGCCAGCTCAGCCCTCTGCAATACGGTACTCCGTGACGAGTGGGGCTTCCGGGGCTTCGTACTGACCGATTACTTCGGTGTTTACGGCTACATGAACTCCGATCAGGCCATCCGGGGCGGTACCGACTGCATGCTGGTGGCTTATGATACAGAGACGAACCATGTGAAGGACAGCACCAGTGCCACCGGCGTGAAGGCAATGCGTCAGGCCTGCAAGAACATCATGTATACCGTGGTCAACAGCCGTGCCTATGCGGCAGAGAACCTGGATACAGGACTTCCGACCTGGCAGATCATGGCCATCGGCATCGACGTGGTTCTGGGCATCGCCATCATTGGCCTGGAAGTACTGACGGTAAAGAGCTACCGGAAGGCAGCCAAGAAGGAAAAGACAGAGGAGTAAGAAACTGTAGCTATGGGCGCAATCGGAAATTTATGGGGAGGTTTTGAAAAAACACATCCGGCAGCAGCAAAATGGGTCAGAGAGGGAGGACTTTTCGTCATCGTCAGCAATCTGATCACGATATTCAAGTATCTGATGCTGCTGTTCCTGCCGGCATTGTTTTCCGGACTTCCCAACATTGACTTCGGTTTCCCGGGAATTTCTCTCACGCTATTCGGGGAGACCTTCAAGTGGAACATCATCGGCTATGACAGCTTACATGGGGGCCTGCCGTATTTCTGTGCCTACATGACCGCCATGGTGATCGGGGAGTGCATCAACTTCCCGATCCAGAGAAATCTGGTTTTTCGGAGTCACGGAAATCTGGCCTATCAGGCCCTGTGGTACATCATCGCCTTCTGCATCGTAACCTGTGTGGTGAATTCCATCAACTGCATCTGGGTGGCGGTGGCCGGTCTGCTGGTGCCGAACTGGATTTACAATATCGGCACAACGGTTCTGAACGGCGGCATCTCCATGGTGGTATTTTTCTTTGTCAACAAGATCATTTTTCCCTCCGGAACAGGCGCAGATAATGCGGAAAAAATGTAAGAAATTTTTGTGAACATAATCTGTGCTCTTGTAAAAATACAAAGCTTATGATAAGATGATTTTGCTGTTAAAGACATCATATGTGACGATATTTACACGAAAGTATGACAAAATTATTGAACATACGATAAATAAGAGGACTTTGTGAGAAAATTTCGCAAAAGCAAAGTTTGATAAGACAGAAAAAAACTCATCCGGGCATCGCCCGGGTGAGGTTTTGTGTTTCAAAAGAGAACATCGTTTCATTACGGAGAAGACTAGAAGGAGGAAAAATGGCAATTTCATCTTCGGATTTTACAACGGACGCCAGCGGTCTGGAGCTGAAGCAGCACGGCTCTCTTGCGTTCCCGGCAGCCTGCTATGAGAAGGACCTGGGGGAATCGAGTGTGGCCTGGCACTGGCATGAGAAGTTTGAATTGGCCCGGGTGGTTAAAGGTGAAGCGGAATTTCTGGTGAACGGAAAGGAAATTCTGCTGCAGGAGGGCGAGGGCGTGTTCGTCAATGTCGGCGTGTTGCATGCCTATCGGCAGAAGCCCGGTATTATGGGCAAGATGCAGCTCATCGTGGTAGATCCTTCCATGCTGGGAGGAGAAAACAACAGTGTCTACTGGACGAAGTATCTGACGCCCCTGATGCAGAATACTACATTAGAGTATGTGCGATTCGGAAAAGAAAACCCCTGGGAGATCGAGGCGGCATCTCTGATTCGACAGGCCTGGCAGTGCTGCGCGGCGGAGCCGGAGTGCTATGAGTGGACTTTCCGGGAGAATCTGACCCATCTCTTTGGCCTCCTTCTGCAGCATTGTGACGCTGAGGACAGAAGCAGCATCGACAATTCCCGCGAGCTTCGGCGCATCAAGAGCATGTTGGCTTTTGTGCAGGCGCATTACGGTGAGAAGCTGAGCCTTGAGAATATTGCACGGGCCGGAAAGGTCAGCGCCTCTGAGTGCATCCGCTGCTTCAACAACAAAATTCACATGACGCCCTTCGAGTATCTCAACGACTACCGCTTGCTGCGGGCAGCAGAGCAGATTGCCACTTCGAATCTGCGGATCAATACCATCGCCGGAAGCTGCGGCTTCAATGATATGAGCTATTTCTCAAAGCTTTTCCGGAGAAAGTATGAGCTGACGCCTTCGGAGTACCGGAAGGCGCATCGCGGCGATAAGAAGGGATAAACAAAACATCCAGAAGAGGTGAGACATGGAATACAGGATTGAACATGATACCATGGGCGAGGTGAAGGTACCGGCAGAGCATTTCTGGGGCGCGCAGACCCAGCGCTCTCTGGAGAATTTTCGTATCAGCACGGAAACCATCCCGAGAGAGGTGATTCGGGCCTTTGCCATTCTGAAGTCGGCAGCCGCATCAGCGAACCGCAGTCTCGGAAAGCTGCCGGAGGCAGAAGCGAGTGCCATCATTGAGGCCTGTCAGGACATTCTGGACGGCAAGTATCCGGAGGAGTTCCCGCTCAAGGTGTGGCAGACCGGTTCCGGCACCCAGTCCAATATGAATATGAATGAGGTGATCGCCCATATTGCAATGCACAATCACCCTGAGCTAAAGATTCATCCCAACGACCATGTGAACATGTCTCAGAGTTCCAATGACACCTTCCCGACGGCCATGAATATCGCGGCGGTGGAGGCCATTGTGGGACATGTCTTCCCGGCACTGGATAAGCTGACAGAGACACTTCTGCGGCTGGAGGCGGAGAATGCCGATGTGGTGAAGATCGGCAGAACCCACCTGCAGGACGCGGTGCCCCTGCGCTTCAGTCAGGAAATTCACGGCTGGACCGGCATGCTGCAGTCTTCCAGGGAAATGCTGGCGACGGCCCTTGAGCCGCTTCGAAAGCTGGCCATCGGCGGTACGGCGGTCGGTACGGGGCTCAACTGTCCCGCGGGCTTTGACCGGCTCTGCGCCGAAGACATTAGCCGCCTGTCCGGTGAGAAATTTGTGCCTTCGGACAATAAGTATCACGCGCTGACCTCCAAAGACGCCTATGTTTTTGCCCATGGCGCACTGAAGGGGCTGGCCTGCAATTTGATGAAGATGGCGAACGACATCCGCTGGCTGGCTTCCGGGCCTCGCTGCGGTATCGGTGAGATTTCCATTCCGGAGAATGAACCGGGTTCTTCCATCATGCCGGGCAAGGTGAATCCGACCCAGTGTGAAGCCATCACCATGATTGCCGTGCAGGTTATGGGCAATGACACAGCCATCGGCATCGGCGCGAGCCAGGGTAACTTTGAGCTGAATGTCTTTATGCCCGTGCTTTCCTATAATATGCATCAGTCCATTCGTCTGCTGGGAGACGGCATGCGCTCCTTTGAAGAGAACTGTGTCCGGGGTATCAAACCCAACCGGGAGAAGATGCAGGAGAACCTGAACCGCTCCCTGATGCTGGTGACCTGTCTTTCTCCGTCCATTGGTTACGAAAATGCAGCCCATTGCGCACACCTCGCCTTCGAAGAAGGAAGCACTCTGAAAGAAGCAGTCGTAAAACTTGGCTTTATGACCCCTGAGGAGTATGATAATGTTGTAAAGCCGGAGGGAATGTGCTAGTTGTCAGTGATGGGCTTCGCGCAAGCTTGGCTTGCGGGTGCCCATCGCTGACTATTGTGCGGGGGATGTCGCTCCGGGCTGAGCGGAAGCTTCGCTTACGGGCGCCCGGAGCGATGTAGCCCACCGGGTGCCTTAGCGGCGAGCGCATAGAAGGCTTCGCGCAAGCAAAGCCTTCCTTTTAAGGAGAAAATAAATGAATATTTCAGAAGAGTCTTTAAAGCTGCATTATGAACTGAAGGGCAAGCTGGAGATCAAGGCGAGAGCAAAGGTGGACAGCTCGGAGGCCCTGAGTCTGTGCTACACACCGGGTGTGGCGGAGGCCTGCAAGGTCATCGAGAAGGATCCGGAGAAGAGCTGGGAGCTGACCCGTCGTTGGAACACGGTGGCTGTGGTGACAGACGGTACGGCCATTCTGGGTCTCGGTGACATCGGGCCTGAGGCCGGTATGCCGGTGATGGAAGGCAAGTGCGTGCTCTTCAAGGAGTTCGGTGATGTGGATGCCATTCCGCTCTGCATCCGTTCCAAGGACGTGGATACCATTGTGGACACCATTGCACTGCTGGCAGGTTCCTTCGGCGGTGTGAACCTGGAGGATATCGCCGCACCCCGCTGCTTCGAAATCGAGAAGAAGCTGAAGGAGAAGTGTGACATTCTGGTATTCCATGATGACCAGCACGGCACCGCTGTTGTGGTGGCTGCCGCCCTCATCAATGCCATGAAGGTAACCGCTAAGAAGATGGGCGAGGTGAAGATCGTCATCAACGGTGCCGGTGCTGCCGGCATTGCCATCGGCAATCTTCTGATTAAGATGGGCTTCGGTAATGTGGTGCTCTGCGACATTAACGGCATCATCTGTGAGGGAGATGAAGGACTGAATTTCGGTCAGGAAGCCATCTCTCATATTTCCAACAAGAATCATGAGCATGGCACATTGGCAGATGCTATGAAGGGCGCAGATATCTTTATCGGTGTTTCCCGTCCCAATCTGGTGACGAAGGAAATGGTGGCATCCATGAACCAGGGCATTGTCTTTGCGATGGCAAACCCTGTGCCGGAGATCATGCCGGAGGACAGCAAGGCTGCCGGTGCAGCGGTGGTGGGCTCCGGACGCTCGGACTATCCGAACCAGATCAACAATGTGCTGGTGTTCCCGGGTATCTTCCGCGGCGCACTGGATGTACGGGCCACAGACATTAACGATGAAATGAAGGAGGCGGCTGCCTATGCCATCGCTTCCCTGGTATCTGATGAGGAGCTGAACCCGGAGTATATCATTCCGAAGGCCTTCGATCCCCGTGTGAAGGATGCCGTGGCAAAGGCCACAGCGGAGGCTGCCAGAAGAACCGGCGTCGCCCGCATTTAAATTTTTATAATTTATAGGAAAGTGCATCCTATGAATTCCATGGAACAGCGGGCGAAACTTACAAGCCCGCTGTTTTGGCGTAAAAATAAGAGTGACAACAAGAGATTAAATGTTGCGACTGACTTGTAAAGTATGCATATTTTGTGGTAAAATTTTATTGTTTCATATGCACATTGGCGGTGGGGTTATCAAATGAGAGTTGAAGAGCAAGGTGTAAGCAATATATCTGAGCATCCGGAAGAAGAACGGGAAACCGTCCTGATTGTGGATGATTCAGAAATGAACCGTGTCATTTTGACGGAGATGCTTCAGGACGATTTTGATATTTTGGAAGCGGAAAGCGGCGAGGCTTGTATTCAAATCCTTCAGGAAAGAAGAAACGGCATTTCGCTGGTGCTGCTGGATATCGTGATGCCGGGGATGGATGGCTTTGAGGTACTGGGATATATGACGCGTGCCGGTATGATGGATACGCTGCCGGTGATCATGATCTCCAGCGAGGATTCACAGGCTGTGGTGCGTCGGGCCTATGATATGGGCGCTTCCGACTACATCAGCCGTCCTTTTGATGCGCAGATCGTCTATCGCCGCGTTATGAACACCATTATGCTGTATGCCAAGCAGCGGCGACTCCTGTCGATGCTGACCGATCAGATCTATGAGAAGGAGAAGAACAACCGGATCATGATCTCGATTCTCAGTCAGGTCATGGGCTTTCGAAATAGTGAGAGTGCAGCACATATTCTGCATATCAACATTATCACCAGCATGCTGCTGGAGCGGCTGATCCAGAAGACGGACCGGTATCACTTGGATTGGAACCAGTGTCTTCAGATCGCTACGGCCTCAGCGCTGCATGATATCGGAAAAATCGGTATTCCGGATGAGATTCTCAATAAGCCGGGGCGGCTGACATCGGAAGAGTACGAGATCATGAAGCAGCATTCCATGATTGGTGCGGAGATGCTGGACAAGCTGGACATCTATCGGGATGAGGAGCTGGTGCGGATTGCCTACGATATCTGCCGGGGGCATCATGAGCGCTATGACGGAAAGGGTTATCCGGATGGGCTGAAGGGCGATGAGATCCCGATTTCGGCACAGGTGGTAAGCCTTGCCGATGTTTATGATGCGCTGACCAGTGCGCGGGTATACAAGCCGGCTTATTCTCACGAAGAAGCCATCCGTATGATTCTGAACGGCGAGTGCGGCGTTTTCAATCCGCTGCTGATGGACTGTCTCGGAGACATTGCGGATCGTCTGAAGACAGATCTTCAGGATAGGCAGGAGGAAGTGGGCAGCGGTAGCGTTCAGGAGGAACTTTCTCATTACGAGAATGCGCAGCAGCAGTTCATGCAAGCCGCCACCGAAAGCATAGAAAACACATTGAAGAATGCAGTTGGAGAACAAACGCTTGTTTATGGCTGGGGGGGGTAAACGACACCCGGCGACAGGCAATTAAATAACGGGATGCCGGGAAAGTGCAGTCCCGTTCAGGAGAAAGGATCGATAGATTAATGAATACAGAAGAATGCTATGCAGCCATGAATGGCAACTACCAGGAGGTTCTGGAGCGGCTGCGGAGTGAGGCATTTATTCGTAAGTTTGTGAAGCGTTTTCCGGAGGACCAGAGCTTTGCTGAGCTGAAGGAAGGACTCGCCGAAGGGGATGCAGAGAAGGCTTTCCGGGCGGCCCATACCTTGAAAGGCGTATGTGTGAATCTTGGTTTTTCCTCGCTTTATGAGCTGAGTTCTGCGTTGACAGAGAAGCTTAGAGGGCGAGAGCTGGACGGCTATGAGCCTTATTTTGAGAAGCTTTCCGCAGAGTATGAGAAAACCATAGATGCCATCCGGCAGCTGGACTGAGGCGCGGATGATTATGAAGAAAATGTCAAATGAAGAAAAAAAGAGCTTTCGGGGGAAACTGCGGAAGCTCTTTTTTTCGACCTTGTATCTCAGTGCCTTCACCTTCGGCGGCGGTTACGTTATTGTATCGCTTCTAAAGAAAAAATTTGTGGATGAGCTGCACTGGGTGGAAGAGGAGGAAATGCTGGATCTGGTGGCCATTGCACAGTCTTCACCCGGTGCCATTGCGGTGAATGGGGCTATCGTCATCGGGTACCGGCTGGCCGGGATTCCCGGCGTGCTGGTCTCCGTGCTGGGGGCTGTGCTGCCGCCCTTTGTGATCCTCACGGCCATTTCCTATTTTTACCGGGTCTTCCAGGAGAGTTTCGTGGTGCAGGCCATGCTGTCCGGTATGAAGAGTGGGGTCAGTGCCGTGATTCTCTCAGTGGTCTATGACATGATGGCGGGCATTGCGAAGGAGAAGGATCCTCTGCTTTGGCTGGTGCTGCTGGGAAGCTTTCTGGCCAATTATATTCTTTCTGTGAACGTGGTCTACATTATTCTATTCGTTATTTTGCTGGGACTCATACAGACGCTCTGGCGGGAAAGGAGGGAGAAATGATCTACTTTCGGCTTTTTCTTGCCTTTCTGAAAATCGGTGCCTTCAGCTTTGGCGGCGGTTATGCGGCCATGCCTCTGATCCAGGCGGAGGTGGTGAACCGATACCAATGGCTGAGCCTTTCGGAATTTACGGATCTCGTGACCATTTCGCAAATGACGCCGGGCCCCATTGCGGTGAATGCGGCGAGCTTCGTGGGAAATCTCATCGGGGGTATTCCCGGGGCAATAGCGGCCACCATTGGCTGTTGTCTGCCTTCCTGTCTCTTCGTGACGTTTCTGGCCTGGCTCTATGCCCGGTATCGGAAGCTTAGCCTCATGCAGGGCATTCTCCGTATTCTGCGCCCGGCGGTGGTGGCTATGATCCTGGGAGCAGGCCTTTCGATTCTGGTCCCGGCGGTACTGCCTGCGGGCTGGGCTTTGCATTCTCTTCAGGATGTAGAGTGGCGAGCGCTTTTCTGGTTCCTGTTGGCCCTTTTTCTACTGCGCCGGACGAAGCTGGATCCGGTGCTGGTGATGGTGCTGACGGGGATGCTGGAGCTTCTGTACCGCTGGATTTTCATGTAAAAAGATGCCGCAAAATGCAATCTAATAAATTTTTAGATAAAATAAAAAATATTTTGGAAATCTGCTGATATTTCCTCTTTTTTGTGCTAATATGAATACATTCGGGGAGTATTCGTGAAAAAGTTGGGCACTATTGACAAAGAGCGCCGGGAGAAAGCGCTTCAGGAGATAAAGGGGGAAATATGGCGGCATTTACGGTCAACGGAAGAGAAGTGCAGCCTTCAAAGAAGCAGAAGTTGCTGCGCTTTCTGCGCGATGAACTGCAACTTACTTCGGTAAAGGACGGCTGCAGTGAAGGTGCCTGCGGTGCCTGTACCGTGATCATAGACGGTGAGGTCTGCAAGGCCTGTGTGCCGGATACGGACATGCTGGCGGGACGCAGCATTATCACCGTAGAGGGGCTGACGGAATGGGAGCAGCGGGTCTATACCTATGCCTACGGAAAGGCAGGCGCGGTACAGTGCGGCTTCTGTATTCCGGGCATGGTGCTGTGTACAAAGGCGCTGCTGGACAAAAATCTGTCCCCGTCGGACGACGAGATCCGCTATGCCCTGCGGAACAACTACTGCCGCTGCACCGGCTACGTGAAGATCATGGATGCCGTGCGGCTTTCGGCAAAGCTCCTGCGGGAGGGTGTGCTGCCGGAGGACGGCGATCCGGCCTGGTCTCTGGGTTCACGGGTTTCCCGGGTGGATGTGGAAGAGAAGGTGCTGGGCTACGGCAAGTATCCGGACGATTATGCCCTGGAGGGGATGTTGTATGGTGCGGCGCTTCGGAGTCGTTATCCCCGGGCCCGGGTGCTTTCCATCGATACGTCGAAGGCGAAGGCACTGCCCGGCGTGGAAGCGGTGCTGACGGCTGAAGACATTCCCGGAGAAAACAAGATCGGCCATCTGAAGCATGACCAGTATACCCTGATTCCGGTGGGGGGACTTACGCACTATCTCGGGGATGCCATCGCGGTGGTGGCGGCAGTGGACCGGGAGACTGCCGAGAAGGCGAAGAAGCTCATCAAGGTGGAGTATGAGGAGCTGCCTTTTGTACATACCATTGAAGAGGCGGCCCGGGATGATGCGCCGCTCGTCTTTGATGAGGAGAAGGATAATGTCTGCGCCCACAAGCATATCAGCAGGGGCGATGCAGAAGGGGCCATCCGAAATGCGAAGTACGTGATCTCGCATCATTTCGAGACGCCCTGGACAGAGCATGCCTTTCTGGAGCCGGAGTGTGCCGTTTCCTTCTATGATGAGGAAGGGGATATCTTTGTCTATTCCACAGACCAGTCGGCGCACCAGACCAAGCATGAGGTGTCATTGCTTCTGGGAACAGAGCGGGTCAAGGTGCAGAATGCCCTGGTGGGCGGCGGCTTCGGCGGCAAGGAGGACATGACGGTGCAGCATCTCGCGGCGCTTCTCACCTACGCCACGAAGAAGCCGGTGAAGATGAAGTTGTCCCGGCCGGAGTCTCTATTGGTGCATCCCAAGCGGCATCCTTTTTACATGGATATGACCATGGGCTGCGATGCAGAGGGAAATATTCTGGGCGTGAAGGCGGTGGTGAAGTCCGATACCGGTGCCTTTGCCTCCCTCGGCGGTCCGGTGCTGGAGCGCGCCTGCACCCATGCGGCGGGACCCTATCATTACCAGAACTTCGAAATCGAGGGCACGGCATACTACACCAACAATCCGCCGGCGGGCGCTTTCCGGGGCTTTGGTGTGACACAAACCTGCTTTGCCACAGAAACTCTGCTGAACATGATGGCGGACAAGGTAGGCATTAGCCCCTGGGAGATTCGTTATCGGAATGCCATTCGCCCGGACGAGGTGCTGCCCAACGGCCAGATCGTGGACAATTCCACCGGACTCATTGAGACACTGGAGGCCGTGAAGGCAGAATACGACAAGGCCTGGCAGGCGGGAAAGCCGGTGGGCATCGGCTGTGCCATGAAGAATGCCGGTGTCGGCGTGGGCATCCCGGATACGGGACGCGTGAAGCTGATCGTGGAGAAGGATGAGAAGCTGCACATTTACTCCGGCGCCTCCTGCATTGGACAGGGACTGGGTACGGTGCTGGTGCAGATGGTGGTGACCAACACGGATCTCCACCGGGAGGACATCGTTTACGAGCGGAGCAATACCTGGATCTCGCCGGATTCCGGCACTACATCCGGCTCCCGACAGACGCTGGTGACCGGAGAGGCCTGCCGACGGGCCTGTGAGAAATTCATGGAAGCGCGGCAGCAGGGCCTGACGATGCGGGATATGATCGGGGAAGTCTACTATGGGGAATACCTGGCGAAGACGGATCCCCTGGGTGCCAATGTGCCGCATCCGGTGTCCCATGTGGCCTACGGCTACGCGACGCAAGTCTGCATTCTGGATCCGAAGACGAAGCGGGTGGAGGAGATCATTGCGGCCCATGATGTGGGTAAGGCAGTGAACCCCCTGTCCTGCGAGGGACAGATCGAGGGCGGCGTGGTTATGTCCATGGGCTACGCACTGCGGGAGCAGTATCCCATTGATGACCATTGTAAGCCCATTGAAAAATACGGATCCCTCGGGCTGTTCCGCTCCCATGAGATCCCGAAGATCCAGGCCATCGTCATCGATAAGCCGGGACTGAAGGTGGCCTGCGGTGCCATCGGCATCGGCGAAATCACCTCGATTCCAACGGCACCGGCCATTGCGGATGCGTATTTCCGTTGTGACGGGGAACGGCGCTACAGCCTGCCCCTCAGCAACACGCCCTACGAAAGGAGGCATTGAGATGGTGAAGAAGAAATTTCCCTATCGTGCTGCTTTTGTGGCCTGTAACGGCGGCTGTCGTGCTGCGGCGGAAAATGGCTGTCAGGACGGCTGTATCGGCTGCGGTGCTTGTGTGGAAAAGTGCCGCTTCGGTGCCATTTCTCTGAATGAATACGGCGTGGCAGAGGTGGACGAGGAGAAGTGCATTGTCTGCGGTCTGTGTGTGCGCATTTGCCCGCAGCATATCATTTCTCTCCATGAGACGGCGAACCCTATCGTGGTGAAATGCAGTAACCACAGCAAGGGTGCAGAGGCCCGGCAGCAGTGCACGGCGAGCTGTATCGGCTGCGGCATCTGCGAGAAGACCTGTACCGCCGGCGCGATCCAAGTGACAGAGCAGTGTGCGGTGATCACAGAAGAGCAGTGCCTCTCCTGTGGCATGTGCGCCGTCAAGTGTCCGCGTCATGTGATCCATGATCTCAGGGGGATATTGACGGAGATTCGCTGAATTCGTTATACTCTTCCTATGCTTACTGAAGAAGAATTCATTCAAAAATATCACATTTCTTTAAATGAGCAGCAGCTGGCCGCCATGCGTTCTGTGGACGGCCCGGTGCTGCTTCTTGCGGTGCCGGGATCCGGGAAGACCACGGTGCTGGTGACGCGGCTCGGGTATATGCTCTACTGCCGGGGCATAGCACCGGAGCGGATTCTGACCCTGACCTATACCGTGGCGGCCACGAAGGACATGGAGCGCCGCTTCTATGACTGCTTCGGAAGCACCGAGGGTCTGCGCTTCCGTACCATCAACAGCATCTGCGCCCGCATCATCGCCTACTACGGCAAAAAGGCGGGAAAGAACGTGTTCCGCCTGGAGGACAATGAGAAGAACCTCATGGCCATGCTGTCGGAGATTTATCAGCGGGTGGAGCGAAGCTTCCCCACGGAGAGTGAGTTGCAGGAACTGCGTACTTCCATTACCTATATCAAGAACCAGATGCTGACGGAAAAGGAGATCCGGGACCTGGAAGAGGAATCCGATCTTCAGCTTTCGAAAATCTATGACATCTACGTGAAGGAGCTGCGCCGCCGGGGGCTGATGGATTTTGATGACCAGATGGTCTATGCCCTGCGTATCCTGCGCGTGAGTCCTGAAACCCTGCAGTACTTTCAATCCCTCTATCCCTATATCTGCGTGGACGAGGCTCAGGATACCTCACGCATTCAGCATGCCATCATTGCTCTGCTGGCCCGGCGGACGGAAAATCTCTTCATGGTGGGAGATGAGGACCAGAGCATCTATGGCTTCCGGGCGGCCTTTCCGGAAGCGCTGCTGTCCTTCGAAAAGACCCATCCCGGGGCCCGGGTGCTTCTGATGGAGAAAAATTACCGCTCGGAGGCGAGTATTGTGAAGGCGGCGGACCGTTTCATCCAGAAGAATACCCTGCGGCATGCGAAGCACATGAAGCCGGTGCGGCAGAGTCCGGGCAATGTGCGCATGATTCCGCTTCGCTCCCGGAATGCCCAATACACCTATCTCCTGAAGGTGGCGGAGGACTGCGAGAAGAGAGCCCGGCAGTGGCTGGAGACAGAAGCCGAGCAGCCCTTGTCCACCACGGCGGTGCTGTACCGGGACCACGAAAGCGCACTGCCGCTCATTGATCTTCTGGAACGTAACGGCATTTCCTATCGGATGAAAAATGCGGATCTTGGCTTCTTTACGAACCGCCTGGTGATGGACATTCGGAACATCATTCAATTTGCGCTGCATCCCACGGATACGGAACTTTTCCTGAAGATTTACAGCAAACTCCAGCTTTATATGAAGAAAAAGGACGCGGAGCAGCTCTGTCAGCTGGCGGAGTTGCATGAAATTCCGGTGCTGGAGGCGGCAGGCATGATGCAGCTGCCCATCTATACCCAGAAGAATCTGCGGGAGCTGCGCAGGGAAATGAAGGCGCTTCCCGGGGACAGTGCGGAGCATGCCCTGACCCGGATCCTCATGGATATGGGATATATGGAATACATGAATACACACAACCTGAAGCGAAAGAAGCTGACCATCCTTCGAATGCTGGCTCGGCAGGAGAAAGCGCCCGGCGATTTGCTGCAGCGCCTGGACAATTTGCAGCAGCTGCTGCGGGAAAAGGACAGCAGCGGTGAAGGCGGCCTGGTGTTGTCCACGATCCATTCCAGCAAGGGACTGGAGTACGATACGGTCTATCTTTTGGATGTGGAGGACGGCATTTTCCCGGAAAATGTTCCCCTGCCCGGCATCTCCATGGATCCGGAGGAGCGGGCGGCCTACGAGGAAGAGCGGCGGCTTTTCTATGTGGGGATCACCCGGGCGCGGCAGAGCCTGCAGATCTTCTCCGAAGCCGGAAAACCGGCCAGCTTCACGAAGGAGCTGATGAAGGGATAGAAACACTGTATACATGATTGACAAAAAAGCTACAATCTTGTATCATGAGCGTGGTTAGTTAATATGAACTAACGAAGCGAAGCATACAGGAGGATAAGACGATGCAGAAGCATTTGAGCATTGAAAAGGTAGTCGGTCGGGAAATCATTGATTCCAGAGGAAATCCTACAGTAGAGGCAGAGGTATATCTGTCCGACGGTACTGTGGGAAGAGGCGCAGCCCCCAGCGGTGCATCCACCGGTGAGTTCGAGGCCATTGAGCTTAGAGATGAGGACAAGACGAAGTTCGGCGGCAAGGGCGTTTCCAAGGCGGTTGAGAATGTCAACACCATCATCAACGATGCCCTGAAGGGAATGGATCCCCAGGATGTTTATGCCGTAGATGCCGCTATGCTGGCTGCTGACGGCACAGAGAACAAGGCGAAGCTCGGTGCCAATGCGATCCTCGCAGTGTCCATTGCCAGCTGCAAGGCAGCCGCAGAGTCTCTGGGCATTCCTCTTTATCGTTTCCTCGGCGGTGCCAATGCCAACTGCCTGCCGGTACCGATGATGAACATTCTGAATGGCGGCGCGCATGCCACCAACTCCGTGGATACCCAGGAATTCATGATCATGCCCGTGGGTGCGCCTTCCTTCCGTGAGGCCCTTCGCTGGTGTACCGAGGTCTTCCACAGCCTGCAGAAGCTGCTGAAGAGCGAGGGCAATACCACAGCTGTCGGTGACGAGGGCGGCTTCGCACCGAACCTGAAGAGCGATGAGGATACCATCGAGCATATCCTTCAGGCCATCCGTGACGCAGGCTATGAGCCGGGCACCGATTTCGTGCTGGCCATGGATGCGGCTTCCAGCGAGTGGAAGAGCGAGAAGGGCGTAGGCTTCTATCATCAGCCGAAGTCCGGCAAGGACTTCACCTCCAGCGAGCTGATCGCACACTGGAAGTCTCTGGTGGAGAAGTATCCCATCTGGTCCATCGAGGATGGTCTCGATGAGGAGGACTGGGAAGGCTGGAAGGAGATGACCAAGGAGCTGGGCGACAAGGTACAGCTGGTTGGCGATGATCTCTTTGTCACCAACACAAAGCGTCTCTCCAAGGGTATTGAGAACGGCAGCGGCAACTCTATTCTCATCAAGCTGAACCAGATCGGTTCCGTATCCGAGACCCTGGAGGCCATCAAGATGGCACACAAGGCTGGTTACACTGCCATTACCTCTCATCGTTCCGGCGAGACCGAGGACACCACCATTGCGGATCTGGCTGTAGCGCTGAATACCCGTCAGATCAAGACCGGTGCACCTTCCAGAAGTGAGCGTGTGGCCAAGTACAATCAGCTGCTTCGCATCGAGGAGGAGCTGGGTGCAGCAGCCGTTTACCCTGGAAAGGCTGCCTTCAACAGAAAGTAATACCTGCAGACGGAATACAAGCCATGCAGGATTGGAAAGAGGATATCTTCGGGTATCCTCTTTTCGTTTATCAAAAAAGGTGTATAATCATGCGTAAAATTAGGGAAAGAGGAGTTTTGTGATGCAGATAACATGGATACAGGGCGCAGTGGTTTGCTTTTTCGTTTTTCTGGCGGGTCTGGTGGATGCCATAGGTGGCGGCGGCGGACTGATTTCTCTGCCGGCCTACCTTCTGGCGGGACTGCCGGCGCATTATGCCATCGCCACCAACAAGATGTCTTCCATGTGTGGCACCTGCGTGGCCACCTGGCGCTTCATCCGGGAAAAGCTGGTGAACTGGAAGCTGGCGGTGCCGTCTGTGGTGGCGGCGGTCCTGGGTTCCAGCATGGGATCCCGGCTTTCCCTCATTGCACCGGAGCAGCTTCTGCTTACGGTGCTCGTGGTGGTATTGCCGGTGGCCGCCTTCATTGTCCTGAACAAAAAGCTCTTCGGCGTGATCGAGGATGAGACCATCCATCTGGACAAACGCACCTTCGTAACAGCGATTCTTGCGGCACTGATCGTGGGCTTCTATGACGGCTTCTACGGACCGGGTACCGGCACTTTCCTGATCATTGCTTTTACGGTGTTCGCCCGTCTCGGCATCAAGAGCGCCAATGCCCAGTGCAAGGTCATCAATCTGACCACCAATGTGACCTCCTTTGTGGTCTTTTTCCTGCATGGGCAGGTGCTTCTGTATCTGGGGATTCCGGCAGCCCTTTGCAACATGCTGGGCGGCTATATCGGTGCGGGACTTGTGATGAAGGGCGGAGCAAAGATCGTGCGGCCCTCCATTATTATTGTACTGATCCTGCTGGCCATCAAGATCATCAGCGGATATTGATGCATGGGGGGCTCCGGCTGGGGAACCGGTAGCGCGGAATAAATTGGTAAAAAAGGGGAAAAATTATGAAAACACAGAAACAGATGTCGGATGGCACGCTGGTGATGCTCATGTTGACCTTGTCCGGGGGACTGCAGGATGCTTATTCCTATTTCGTCCGGGGAAAGGTATTTGCCAATGCCCAGACCGGCAACATCGTACTTCTGGGCGGGCATCTTTTTTCGGGAGAGTGGAGTGAGGTACCAAAGTACCTGATTCCTCTCTGTTTTTTTGCTCTGGGGGTACTGCTGGCGGAGCAGATCCGGGGCTATCTTCAGAACATGGAGCGATTGCACTGGCGGCAGGTCATCGTTGTCCTGGAGTGCGTGCTGCTTCTGATCGTGGGATTTTTGCCGGTGAATGATTTCATGGATCCGCTGGCCAATGCGCTTACCTCCTGTGCTTGTGCCATGCAGGTTCAGGCCTTCCGGAAGGTGAACGGCTACGGCTATGCCAGCACCATGTGCATCGGCAACCTGCGGAGCGGCATGGAGGCCCTCAGCGCCTTCCTTCGGCTGCGGGAGGAGAAGCTGCTCCGAAAGGCGTTGCAGTATTTCCTGGTGATCTTTGTCTTTCTCTTGGGGGCAGGCTTCGGCAAGGTTCTGACCGGGATGCTGGGGCAGCAAAGCATTATCCTGTGCTGCGGGCTTCTGCTGGTGAGTTTCCTTCTGATGTTCATCTAGGCGCGGGAGGAATAGAAAACTGTCTAAAAAAATTTTAGAATACTTGAAAAATATTTAGGTTTCAACTATGATGTGGACAGGAGACTTGTACATTCCGGCATACAATCCTGAAAAATGATAATTTTTTGTCAAAGCGGCATTGCGAAAAAATTATTGCTTATGCTAGAATGTTCATGCATGAGACGGATTAGTCTCAACTAACGTGTGGGGCGTGGCGATTTCCGGCTGTGCCTTCAGAATAGGAGAAACGAAATGGAAAACTTTATGTATCTCGTACCTGCAGCGGCAGTGATCGCACTGCTGTTTGCAGCCTACCTTGCGGCGAAGGTTAGCCGTCAGGAGGCAGGAACAGAGCGGATGCAGGAAATTGCAGGGGCCATCGCAGAAGGCGCCCGGGCATTCCTGACCGCAGAGTACAAGATCCTGGTCATCTTTGTACTGGTACTGTTCGTACTGATCGGTCTGGGCATCGGTTCCTGGGTAACCGCCGTCTGCTTCGTGGTGGGCGCACTGTTCTCAACCATTGCCGGCTACTGCGGTATGACCGTGGCCACCAAGGCCAATGTGCGTACCGCTAATGCAGCGCGTACCGGCGGTATGAACCAGGCTCTTTCCGTAGCCTTTTCCGGCGGTGCCGTGATGGGTATGTGCGTGGCCGGTCTCGGTGCACTGGGCGTCAGCATTGTATACATCCTGACGAAGAACGTGGATGTGCTTTCCGGCTTCAGCCTGGGTGCTTCCTCCATTGCCCTCTTTGCTCGTGTGGGCGGCGGTATCTACACCAAGGCAGCCGACGTAGGTGCTGACCTGGTGGGTAAGGTAGAGGCCGGCATCCCCGAGGATGATCCCCGTAACCCGGCGGTTATTGCGGATAATGTCGGCGATAACGTAGGTGACGTGGCCGGCATGGGTGCAGACCTGTTTGAGTCCTATGTGGGCTCTCTGGTTTCTGCCCTGACACTGGGCATCGGCGTGACCGCTGTGGTTTCTGCCGGTGGCGTGCTGTATCCGCTGGCCATTGCCGGTGTGGGTCTTCTGGCTTCCATCGTGGGTACCTTCTTCGTCCGGGGCGGTGATCATGTGAACCCCCAGAAGGCCCTGACCAAGGGAAGCTATGCAGCTGCTTTCGTGGTGATCGTGGTTTCCGCAGTGCTGAGCTCTGTGCTCTTCGGCAGCTTCAATGCAGCCATTGCCGTGATTGCCGGCCTTGTTGTGGGTGTGGTGATCGGCAACATTACCGAGTACTACACTTCTGCAGATTATAAGCCGGTGCAGACCATCGGTGTGCAGTCCGAGACCGGTGCCGCTACCACCATCATCAGTGGTCTGGCTGTCGGCATGAAGTCCACGGCATGGCCGCTCATTCTGATCTGTGTGGCGATCTTCATTTCTTACAAGGTAAGCGGTCTTTACGGCATTGCACTGGCAGCCGTTGGTATGCTTTCCACAACCGGTATCACCGTAGCCGTAGACGCTTACGGCCCCATCGCGGACAATGCCGGCGGTATCGCAGAGATGTCCGGTCTGGACGAGTCCGTTCGTGAGATCACAGATACCCTGGACTCTGTTGGTAACACCACTGCAGCTATGGGTAAGGGCTTCGCCATCGGTTCTGCAGCCCTCACCGCACTGGCGCTTTTCGTTTCCTATGCCAATGCGGTTCAGCTGGATGCCATCAACATCCTCGACTATAAGGTAATCATCGGTATCTTTATCGGCGGCATGCTGACCTTCCTGTTCTCTGCTTTCACCATGGAGTCTGTGTCCAAGGCAGCCTACAAGATGATCGAGGAGGTACGTCGTCAGTTCCGTGAGCACCCGGGCATCATGCAGGGTACAGAGAAGCCGGATTATACCTCCTGTGTAGGTATTTCTACCACCGCAGCACTGCACGAGATGCTTCTGCCGGGTCTGATGGCAGTCATCGTACCGCTGCTGGTTGGCGTGGTACTGGGCGTACAGGCTCTGGGCGGCCTTCTGGCCGGCTCCCTCGTGACCGGTGTCCTGATGGCCATCTTCATGTCCAATGCCGGCGGTGCCTGGGACAATGCGAAGAAGTACATTGAGACCGGCCACCACGGCGGAAAGGGCAGCGAGGCCCATAAGGCAGCGGTTGTTGGTGATACCGTAGGCGATCCCTTCAAGGATACCTCAGGACCTTCCATCAACATCCTCATCAAGCTGATGACCGTTGTGTCCCTGGTGTTCGCACCGCTCTTCCTGGCTATCGGCGGACTGCTGTAATCATTATCGTGCCGGGCACGATGCCTTAGCGGCGAGCGTATAAAAGGCTCTGCGGTAGCAGAGCCTTCCTTTTTTATGCAAAAATCTTCCCCAGTTCCCGGACCACCGCCAGCATTTTCTCTTCTGCCAGTCCGGAGTAGTTCAGCACCAGGGTATGCCGGTATCGCGCCTTCTCGTCAATGCAGAATTCGGAAAGGCAGCAGAGATTGATGCCCTTCATCCGGGCCCGCAGCTTGATCTCCGCATCGGAAAGCTCCGTCTTCAGCCGGATCAGAAGATGGGTGCCGCTTTCCATGCCGAGAATTTCCTCCGCCGGGATGGCGCTGGTCTGTTGTATTGCGTTCTTCAACATTTCCCCCTGATGCAGATAGTAGCGCCGCATGCGGTTTAAGTGCCGGTCGAAATAGCCGTCCCGCAAAAAGACGGCTAGGGTATGCTGTTCCAGATTGGAGGAGGTGTTGGAGAAGAAGTTTGCGGTATCCACGTATCGCTTCAGCAGCTTCGGCGGCAGCACCATGTAGCTGATGCGAATGCCCGGACTCAGGGTCTTGCTGAAGGTGTTCATGTAGATCACCCGCTGACAGTGATCCAGACCGTAGAGGGCCGGGATGGCATGGCCGCTGTAACGGAATTCACAGTCATAATCATCTTCAATGATGTAGTGGTCTGCATCCTCCTCCAGCCACTTCAGAAGCTCCTGACGCCGCCGGGCGGACATGACGGTGCCGAGAGGATAGTGGTGTTCCGGGGAGGTATGGACCACGGTGGCGCCGCTTTTTCGAAGGCTGCCCATGTGGATGCCATCCATTCCCATGGCGTTCCAGGTCCATTTCAGTCCGAGATTCTCGTAGATGAGACGGATTTTCCGGTAGCCGGGATTCTCCACCGCATAGACGGCATTGGCAGGCAGGAGACTGATGAGACGGGAGTAGAGATACTCGATCCCGGTGCCGATGACAATGCAGTCCGGGGACACCAGCATGCCCCGGTTGTGGTACAGATATTTCGCAATTTCATAACGAAGCTCCGGGCTTCCCAGAAATTCTCCCCGCTTCATGAGATGGAGACCATAGTCGGCCAGTACCTGCCGCATGGCCTTGGTCCACATGGAGAAGGGGAATTTTTCGTAGACCGTGGTATTGGCGGTGAAGTCCGCCAGCCAGACCTCCTCCAGCTCCGGCGCGGCCTCCCGGATCTCTGCTTTCTGGTATCTTAAAGGTGAATCAAAATTGGATACCACATAGTAGCCGCTGCGTTCTCTGGATTCCAGATAGCCCTCCATCATCAGCTGCTCATAGGCATTCATCACCGTGCGGATGCTAATGCCGTTGGCCTCGGAAAGCTGTCGTTTCGAAGGCATTTTCTCCCCCTCGTATAGTTTGCCGCTGAGAATGTCCTCTTTCAGGCATTGATACAGGTAGTCATATTTTGAGCGTTTTCCTCGCTTGCGCAGATCGTATACCAACATGATTCTGGTCCCCTATAAAATAGTTTTACTGGTTATTTTAAGATATCAGTTTGCATTGTACTATAGCGGCAGTTAAGCGTAAAGCACAGAATGCACAGGAGGTAAAACATATGAGCAGCAATCAGTTGAAGGAAACCTACGGCTTGTACATCGGCGGTCAGTGGCGTCCCGCATCCGACGGTGCGGTGTACACCAGCACGAATCCCGCGAACGGTGCGGCCCTGGCGAAGTGTGCAGAGGCCACAAGAGAGGATGTGGATGCGGCTGTAGAGGCGGCATGGCAGGCATTCCCGACCTGGAAGAAGACCACCAAGGAGGAGCGGGCGGCTATCCTGGATCGTATTGCCGACCGGGTAGAGGAAAATCAGGAATGGCTCGCGCAGGTGGAGACCATGGACAATGGAAAGCCCATTCGGGAGACATCAGCCATCGATGTGCCCTATTCCGTTCGACATTTCCGTTACTATGCCAGCCTGATCCGCACCGATGAGGGTGTGGCCTCTGTATTGGATGGTGGCATGCTGAGCCTGGTGCTCCGGGAACCGGTGGGCGTTGTGGGACAGATCGTGCCCTGGAATTTCCCCTTCCTGATGGCGGCCTGGAAGCTGGCTCCGGCCATTGCGGAAGGTGACTGCGTGGTTTTCAAGCCGTCTTCCACCACTTCCCTCAGCATGCTGGTCTTCACAGAGCTGATTCAGGATCTGCTTCCTGCCGGTGTGCTGAATGTGGTGACCGGTGCCGGCAGCAAGTCCGGACAGTATCTGCTGGAGCACCCGCATCTCAGCAAGCTGGCATTTACCGGTTCCACGGAAATCGGAAAGAACATTGCGGCGGCAGCAGCCGAGAAGCTGATCCCGGCAACATTGGAGCTGGGCGGCAAGAGCGCCAACATCATCTTCAATGACTGCAATCGTGAGGCCGCGCTGGACGGCGTGCAGCTGGGCATTCTCTTTAATCAGGGCCAGGTTTGCTGCGCCGGCTCCCGGGTATTCGTGCAGGAAGACATTTACGACGCATTTGTGGCAGATTTGGTCAATGCCTTCGGCCGGGTAAAGGTTGGTGATCCGCTGGATCCGGAAACCCAGATGGGATCCCAGATCAACCGGCGCCAGGCAGAAAAGATTCTTTCCTATGTAAAGCTGGCGAAGGAAGAGGGCGCGATCGTGGCCTGCGGCGGTGACTTCTATACAGAGAACGGCTGTGACAAGGGCAGCTTCCTGCAGCCTACACTGATCACCAATGTACGGAATGATATGCGTGTGGCCCGGGAGGAGATCTTCGGACCGGTGGCCGTGGTCATCAAGTTCAAGACCGAAGAAGAGGTCATCGCCATGGCCAATGACTCGGATTACGGACTGGGCGGCGCTGTCTGGACGAAGGATATCCATCGCGCCCTTCGCGTGGCCAGAAGCATCGAGACTGGCCGTATGTGGGTGAACACCTACAATCAGATCCCGGAGGGCGCACCCTTCGGCGGCTACAAGCAGTCCGGTATCGGCCGCGAGAACGACAAGGCCATCCTGGACGCCTACAGCCAGACCAAGAACATCATGATCAACCTGAACGACGCACCCAGCGGATTCTATCCGGCGGAGTAAGGTGTATTCGGATAAAACGAAGAATAACCGCGGACTCGAAAGGGACCGCGGTTTTTCGTTGCTTTTATGTGTTACGCCTTCCGGCTTTTCCGGATCCGGTCCCGGTACTGCTTCGGGGAGATGCCCTGGTGCTTTCGGAAGACGCGGGAAAAGTAGTTGGCGTCGGGGAAGCCACAGCGGCTGGCCACTTCGCCGATGGAGAGATCACTGGTGTTCAGAAGGATCAGGGCCTGGCGGATCCGGGTCTTGTTGATGCAGTCCGTGACCGTCATGCCGGTTTCCTTTCGGAAGCTGGTGGAAAGATAGCTTTCGGAAACCCCGCATTCCTTCGCGAGCCAGGATAGGGACAGTTCCGAGCTATAGTAGAAGTCGATGGTGTTCATGCAGCGCTGCACGAGAGGAGAGTAGTTCTTTCGGGCGTAGTTCTGCACCAGAATACAGTACTTTCGTACCATGCGGGCGGACAATTGGTCCAGCTGTTCCATCGTCAGCCCTGCCTCGATCTGGACAGAGTAGCTGCGGGAAATGTTGTCGATGTGGAAGGGATGGACACCGCCGAACTGAACGGCCTTCCGCAGCAGGGTGTTCAATACAAAGAGGATGTTCTTTTTGTCCCGGAGACTCGAGAGTGTGCGCGGGGTCAGCCGGTAGGAAGCGAAGCGCTGATAGCGGCGGGAGGCCTCGTTGGTGTTTCCGGCAGCCACGGCATCCATCATGGCCTGTTCGGCTTTGTAGCGTTCCTCAATGGCCTGGATGGCCACCTCCGGCTGCTCCGGCAGCGCGTAATCCGCGCCCTCCGGATCTGTAAAGCCCCAGATTTCTTCACCGTAGGAAATTTCCCGGAAGAGGACCGTTTCCTTGCTGAGTCTGTGCAGGAAAAACTGCAGGGTGTGGACGAAGATTTCCCGGGAGCTGAAGAGGGGAATGAGATTGTAGTGCTCCGCCATGTCCTGCTGGTGAGCAGCATTGATTTTAAGCCGTGCCATAACGGATGAAATTTCCACGGTGTTCATGGTATGAAAGAGGACAGGACCGATGCAGAGCACCGGCGGAGAGCTTGTTGCAGTTGTTTCTGTGGAGCCCCCGGTTTTGTCTGCTGCATCTGCAGTGTTCTCGTTGTCTGTCGCCGCAGCATCATTTTTCGGCAATTCTCCCCAAAGTGCTTCCGGCAGCCGAAACAGGGCATAGCTTAAGAGAAATTTATCTGTATAGAGATAAAACATATTCTTCTGAATGTTGGAAACCATCAGCTCTGAGCGCAGCTCCAGGTCATAGGGCATGTTCATGCGTTTTCGAAAGCCCAGATCCACCTGCTCATATTGCTTATTGGGGTCCGTGAGGATCAGGACCTGACAGTTCCAGTGCTGATACAGTTCCGTCATGAGACGGAGTACCGTCTTCGGATCCATGGGATCCTCGTCTTTTCTTTCTATTTCTTCCATATTCATTTTTCGTCTTTCTTTCGGCAACTAAGGCCGACAATCGTACAAAAATCACTTTCCACAAAAATAACAAAAAAATTGTGCTAGTGTCAATGAAAATCATCCTATTGCCAAAAACTATATAAGGTATAGTAAGGTCATTCGTGAGGTTCTCATAGATCGGAGGAAAAAAGGATGAGACAAGTCATTGATATAAGTAAAAGCTGGAAGTTCATTCAGCAGGATGCGGGACTTCCGGAGACCTATCCGGACAGCTGGGCGGATGTGGATCTGCCCCATACCTGGAATGCGGTGGACGGTCACGACGGAAACGGAAGTTATGACCGGGGAAGCTACTGGTATGCCAAGACCTTCAAGACGCCGCAGCAGCCCCTGCCGGGCGGCCGGGTGTACGTGGAGGTACCGGCAGCAGGCCAGCAGGCCAGCGTGTTTGTGAACGGAAAGCTGGCGGTGACCCATGAGGGAGGCTACTCTCTTTTCCGGGCAGACGTGACCGACCTTTGCTTCGCAGACGGACGGGACAATCTGCTGGTAATCAACTGCTCCAATGAATATCTGGATCGGGTATATCCCCAGTCAGCAGACTTCACCTTCTACGGCGGTTTGTACCGGGGCGTGCGGCTTCTGAGTGTACCGGCGGTGCATTTCGACCTTGATTACTACGGCGGCCCGGGCATCATGGTGACCCCGAAACCGGAGGAAGCGGGTGGCGCTTTCTTCGACATCCGGAGTTTTGTGCATGATGCGGATGAGAACTTCACCGTGCTCTACAGCATCGAGGATGCCGAGGGAAAGGAAGTGGCCGGGGGCAGCCGCCCTGCAGAGGCCGCCGACATTAGCCTCTATGTACCGGATGCAAAGCGCTGGAGTCCGAACACGCCCTATCTCTACAAGGTGAAGGCAATGCTGGTGCGCCGGAATGAGGTTTATGACGAGTTGATCGTGGAGAGCGGTGTGCGGAGTTTCTCCTGTGACCCGGACAAGGGCTTCATTCTGAATGGCGTGGAGACACCGCTGCGAGGCGTGAGCCGTCATCAGGACCGGCTGTACAAGGGCAATGCCTTGAACCGCGAGGATCACTACGAGGACGCGAGAATCATTAAGGAGCTGGGTGCCAATACGATTCGCCTTGCTCACTATCAGCATTCCCAGGATTTCTACGATGCCTGCGACGAGCTGGGCTTTGTGGTTTGGGCAGAGATCCCCTTCATCAGTGTTTTCAACAAGGATCCGGAGGCCCATCAGAACTGCATTCAGCAGTTGCGGGAGCTGATCATCCAGAACTATAACCACCCTTCCATCTGCTTCTGGGGCATTTCCAATGAAATTCTCATCGGCGGCATTTCGGAGAAGCTGGTGGAGAATCATAAGGAGCTGAACGCCATCGCGAAGGAGCTGGATCCCACCAGACTGACCACCATTGCCCATGTGACCATGACGCCGGTGGAAAGTCCCATGCACCACATCACAGATGTCATCAGCTACAACCATTACTTCGGCTGGTACGGCGGCAAGACGGAGGAGAACGGCCCCTGGCTGGATCGCTTCCATGCATTGCACCCGGATATCTGTCTCGGTCTCAGTGAGTACGGCTGCGAGGGCGTCATCACAAATCATGGTCCGGCACCGGCCTGCAAGGATTACTCCGAGGAGTATCAGGCACTGTACCATGAGCATATGGCGAAGGTGCTGGATGAACGGCACTGGCTGTGGTCCAGCCACGTTTGGAACATGTTTGATTTCGGCTGTGCGGCCAGAAACGAGGGCGGTGTATCCGGCAGAAACAACAAGGGTCTCGTGACCATGGACCGGAAGATCCGGAAGGATAGTTTTTATATTTATCAGGCCTACTGGACCGAGAAGCCCATGGTGCATATCTGCGGACGTCGCTATGCACAGCGGGCCGGAGAGACCACAGAGGTTCGTGTTTACTCCAATCAGCCTTCCGTGAAGCTGTATCTGAACGGTCAGCTTCTGGAAGAGAAGACAGCAGAGAAGGTTTTCGTCTTCACCGTGGCTTTGCAGGATGGTGCGAATACACTGGTGGCGGATGCCGGTGGTGTAAAAGATTCCATTGCACTGGAGAAGGTAGAAAAGGAGCCGGAGATCTATGTGCTTCCTGAGGTCAATGAGCGGGCCGAGGGCGTGAAGAACTGGTTCTCCACAGTGGGAGACCTGGATCTGAAGGCACCCATGGAATTCCCGGCGGGTAAGTACAGCATCCGGAATACATTGACGGAGATTGCCGCTTCACCGGAGGCTCTGGAGATCACGGCCAAGGCTGTGAAGCTGGGCACCAACTTCATTGTGAAACCGGGCACCGGTATGTGGGATATGATGAAGACCATGACGCCGGAGTCCATGTGCAGCATGATCAGCTCGGCAATGCCGGAGGGCTTCCTGGAGAGTCTGAACGCAAAGCTGATCCAGATCGATCTGCCGGAAAATATAGGGGAACAAAAGAAATAAGAGTCTTTTTTAAAAAAGGGGAATATGATGAAAGAACAAACAACAAAAACTGTGAAGCCGTTTGGTATGGCGGACAAGATCGGCTACTTCTTCGGTGACTTCGGTAATGATTTCACCTTCATGCTGTCATCCATGTTCATGATGAAGTTCTACACGGATGTGATGGGCATCTCCGCCGGTGTGGTTGGTCTTCTGATGATGCTGGCACGATTCGTAGACGCTGTCACGGATGTAGGTATGGGACAGATTGTGGACCGTTCCGCACCCACAAAGGACGGAAAGTTCAAGCCCTGGATCCGCCGCTGCTGCGGCCCGCTGGGTATTGCAGCCTTCCTGATGTTCCAGTCCGGTTTTGCGGGCATGTCCACAGGCTTCAAGACCTTCTGGATGTTTTTCACTTACCTGCTTTGGGGCTCCGTTTTCTATACTTCTGTGAACATCCCCTACGGCTCCATGGCCTCTGCCGTATCTCCTGAGGCTTCGGATCGTGCACAGCTGTCCACCTTCCGTTCCATGGGTGCTTCCTGTGCCAGCCTGGCCATCGGAACCCTGACACCGATGGTGGCCTATGTATCTGTGGACGGCGCGACCATGCTTTCCGGCAGCCGCATGACCATCATTGCCGGTGTGTTCGCAGCTTGTGGTATCATCTGTCATCTTCTTTGCTTCCATCTCGTAACAGAGCGTGTGGAGGTTCCGCAGAAGACAGAGAAGCTGGATGTCGGCAAGATGCTGAAGAGCATCTTCACAAATCGTTCCCTGCTTGGTATCATTGCGGCAGCCATTCTGCTCCTCCTGGGTATGCTGGGCATGACCGGTATGGCACCCTATGTATTCCCGGTATATTACAACAGTGGTTCAGCACAGTCCATGTCCTCCATGTTCAGCAGTCTGGCATCTCTGTTTGTTGTGGCACCTCTGGCCGCAAAGATCGCAGCCAAGGTAGGAAAGAAGGAAATGTCTGTGACCGGCTGCCTCATCTCCGCAGCCATCTGGCTGGTATGCCTTGTGGTTCGTCCGGCAAGCGCAACAGTATTTGTGGTATTCTATGTAGCAGCCTATATTGCCCTGACCTTCTTCAACATGGTCATCTGGGCCATGATCACAGATGTTATCGATGATTCTGAGATCAAGAACGGTGTCCGTGAGGATGGTACCATCTATGCAGTGTATTCCTTCGCAAGAAAGCTCGGACAGGCATTTTCATCCGGTATGATCGGTGCCTTGATGACATCCATCGGCTATTCCAAGGATGTGGCTGCGAATCCGTCCGCTTATCCCGAGGTACTCAGCAAGATCTTTGATCTCTCCTGCCTGATCCCGGCGATCGGCATGATCCTGGTGGCACTGGCACTGCTGTTCATCTATCCGCTGAACAAGAAGAGAGTGGATGCCAATGTGGCAACGCTGAAGAGCAGACGCGCATAATGCCTTAGTGGCGAACGTACAGAAGTCTCTGCGATAGCAGAGACTTCCTTATTGATAGAGAAAGGAATGGAAAGTAAATGGCAAAGAAAGCATCGGAAAATCTTCGTTACTATAAGAATCCCAACGGACCGGTGATCGGTACCGTATCCCGTAAGGTGATCGAAAAGGACGGACTGTATTTTAAAGACATCGACGGCAGCGGCAGCTTCCAGCCCTATGATGACTGGCGGCTTCCGGCAAAGGAGCGTGCAGAGGCCTATGTGAAGACATTGACCACCGAGGAGAAGATCGCGCAGCTCTTTATTTCTGACTGGCGTATGGGTAAGTATACGGACCGCTTCCCGGATCATAAGGCAGAGCTGGATGAGTCCGGCACACTGGATGATGCGGAGTTCAACGGCAAGACCATCTTCGGTGAGCAGCATCTGCCGGGCACCACAGAACTTTTAAAGAAGTGGTTCTCACGGCACCTGATCCTGCGAGATGCGCCCACACCGGAGGATATGACGGACTGGATCAACCAGCTTCATGCAGTGGCAGAGGAGTGCGAACACTTCGTGCCGGTGCAGGTGGTGTCCAATTCCAGAAATGAAAACGGCGAGCTCATCTTCGGCATGAATGACGGCGGCGGTGTCTTTGCTGCCTGGCCGGGAACTTTGGGTATTGCTGCCGCCGTGCGGGGCGATTCCCTTGATCTGGTGGATGACTTCGCGGACTGCATCCGGAGAGAGTGGGATGCGGTAGGTATGAAGAAGGGCTATATGTACATGGCCGATGTGATCTCGGATCCCAGATGGCAGCGCAGCTACGGTACCTTCGGCGAGGATCCGAAGCTCATCCAGGACATTTTCGACCGGATCATTCCCATCATTCAGGGAAGTAAGGACGGCGTAACACCCGACGGCGTGGCCATGACCGTCAAGCATTTCCCCGGCGGCGGTGCCCGAGAGAATGGCTTTGACCCGCATTACCGCATGGGACAGTGGAATGTCTACCAGACAGAGGGTTCCCTGGAGAAGTATCATCTGCCCGGCTTTGAAACAGCCATTGCGGCCAATGCGTCCTCCATTATGCCGTACTATGCGAAGCCGGCCAAGGAGAAGAGTGCGCTGCAGAAGGACAAGGAAGGCAAGGAACTGGAGATGCAGCCCTATGGCTTTGCCTTCAACAAGCCCTTCATTGACGGTCTTCTCCGGCAGCAGATGGGCTTCAAGGGCTACATCAATTCCGACACCGGTATCGTGCACAACATGGACTGGGGTGTGGAAATGCTGGATGTGCCGGAGCGTATCGGTTTCGCGGTTACCCATGCCGGCGTAGATCTCATCAGCGGTCTCTTTGATCAGAAGGATGGCCAGGAGGCCTATGCCCGGGCAACGAATGATTACTACGAGCATCATCCAATTCCGGAGGGCTTCAAAAAGGAAGATCTGGTGCTGACCGATGAGAGCCTGGACCGTGCCGTGAGCCGCACACTGACAGAGCTTTTCGCGCTGGGCATGTTTGAGAACCCTTACCGTGAGCCGCAGAAGGCGGGAGAAGTGGTTCGCAATACCGTAGACCGGGATAATGCTTTGGACGTCCACAGAAAGAGCGTGGTGCTTCTGAAGAACAACGGCACACTGCCGCTGACGGAGGAAAAGCGGGCCGGAAAGAAGATCTACGCGGAATACTTCCAGAAGGATGCAAAACAGGCAGAAAAGGCCACAGCGTCGATGCGGGAACGCCTTCAGGAGGAAAGCGGCATTACCCTGACAGACAATCCGGCAGAAGCAGATTATGCGATTCTTCTGGCACAGCCTTCCTCCGGTGCGTACTTCAATGCTACACCGGGCTATCTGGAGCTCGACCTCTGTGAGAACAAGGAAGTGGTGAATGTGGACGATGAGGGCCGTCCGGTGAAGGAGACACACCTGGAGACCACACTGAGCGGCATCGGCCGACTGCAGGAGATTGCTGCGCAGGTTCACCAGCATGGCGGCAAGGTTATCTCCAATGTGAACATCACCCTGGCCTGGGAGCTTGGCAATCTGGAGCCCCACTGTGATGCTCTGCTGGCAGGATTTGATACCTATGTATCTGCCACAATGGATGTGATCTTCGGACGCTTTGCACCCACCGGAAAGCTGCCGGTGACCCTTCCGAGAGGCGACGAGGTGCTGGCGGTGGACGCCAACGGTGTCTGCATCAGCCCCAACGATGTACCGGGCTATGACAAGGACCAGTACATGCCGGAGTCTCTGAAGGATGAGAACGGCAAGGCCTATGCTTATCGCGATCAGGCCGGAAATTACTACGAGCTGGATTTTGGCTTACGGTATACAGCGGAATAATAATTTTGACGGGAAGCCCCGGCAGCGAACGCTGCCGGGGCTTCCTTTTAAAATAGTATCGTCAGCACATGATAATAGATGGTGATGAGAACGCAGAAGCTGAG
>CAVFNN010000021.1:0-37994 GCA_963623925.1 bacterium
CTCCTAAGGGATGAACGAATTACCAACTTTTCTTGTAGGTTTATACGGATTATAGGCACGTCCGCCCATTTTGTCAATAGGTATCGAAAAAAGACCCGCATCATTTCTGATGCGGGCCGAGATACGGACCAATACTTATTTCTTTGTTTTTCCCGTCATCTCCATGGCTCGGGTGAAAAAGTCTTCCTTGCCGAAATTGCCGGACTTCAGCACGAGGCGCAACGAAGGATTCTCCAGGGGCGTCATGATCGGCACGCCGGGTGCCACGCTTTCTCCGATCCGGAAGGACTGATAGCCCAGTGCCTGGGTCACCGCACCGGAGGTCTCGCCGCCTGCCACAATGATGCGCTGATATCCCTGTTCTGCCGCTATCCGGGCAAGTCCGGCCAGGGTCTCTTCGATCTTTGCCGCTACCCGTTCCTTGCCGAGCTTCTGACTCTTTTCCAGATCCTCCGGCGCTGCCGAACTGAAGACGAGACAACCGCTTTCCTGCTCCCGGACCCATGCAAATACGTTTTCCACATTCTGACTGCCGTCCAGCAGCGCCTCGGGCCGCAAACGGTAAGCAGCAACGCCACGTCCCACATAGTCCTCAATCTGTCGCAGCGTCATGGCCGAACAGCTGCCGGCCAGAACCAGAGCCTTATCGGCATTTTCGTCATCATTTTCCTTCTGTCCTTTCACATACCGGCGTCCCAGTGCGCCGATCAGTCCGGAACCTCCCGTCAGGAACGCCAAGTTCCCGAACTGCTCTGCAATCCGATCTCCGTCCTCATCCGTTTCATAATCCGGGATCAGATAGCAAGGTGCTTTCATGGCATCCGTTTCTATCTCTGCCGGTCCATCTTTTCCCACCAACCGGGCAGGATAGGCCGACTGCATTTCCATCAGCTTCACAAGACTCGACTCCTGCATGGGCGTAAGAGGATGGTTCCGCATGGGACTTTCCGACAGCGGCACACCATTCACATACAGGATGCCATCCTTCACCGTACGGCCATTCACCGGCAGCGACGGACAGAGCACCGTATAGGGGATGTCCCAGGTCTTCAGTACGGCATCCGCCACTGGACCGATATTGCCTTCACTGGTGGAATCGAAGGTGGAACAATACTTCAGGTACAGCTGCTTTGCCCCCATTTCCTTCAGCTTCCGGAAGGCCGCGAGGCTTTCCGTCACCGCCGCTTCCCTTTCCATGGTCCGGGTTTTTAAGGCGATCACCACAGCCCGGATTTCCCCGGAAAGCGCCGGAAGCCCTTCGGGAATCCCGTTAAACAGCACTGTGGGGACCCCTGCCTTCACCAGAAAAGATGCCGCATCCGATGCACCGGTAAAGTCATCTGCTACAACACCAAAGTGGATCTTTTCCATTTCACTTCCTCCTCGCCTTGAAATAACCGCCCTCCAGAAAATCCTTCACGGTCGCTGCATCCACCTCTTCCAGCGGAAGGTTTCCGCAGCCCGCCAGAATGTTCATTTTACAGATATTCTCTGTCACTTCGAGACCTGTGCGGCACTCGGACAGCTTCGTGTCATACACCAGCACCCCATGATGTTCCATAAGGATCACGTGCGACTTGTCACAGACCGCCTGCACCGCCTCGGCCAGCGCCTGGCTTCCCGCATGGAAATAGGGAATGCGCTGCATATTTTCCCCATAATACATGGACTCAATAAAGAGATTTGTCTTCACCGGCCGCTGCATGCAGGCGCAAAAGGTGGAATAAAACGGCGATGTATGCACCACAGCCCGCACCTCCGGGCACTTCCGGTACACTTCCAGATGCATCCGAGTCTCCTTGGACGGCTTTTTGTCGCCCTCCAGAATGTTTCCCTCCAGATCGCAGAGGATAATGTCTTCTTCCCGAAGGTTTCCCATCACGGTGCCGCTGGCTGTGATATACACATGCTCTCCGTCACTGGCGCTGATGTTTCCCGAGGTGCCCCAGGTCAGATTTTTCGCCATGATCCATTTTCCTGTTTCTATGATTTCCTGCTTCAAACTGTTCATTTCTGTATCCTCTTTCTCTGAATGCGGAAAGAGGAAGACTCTTCACCAAGTCTCCCTCCTCCTGCCTCTATTCAGCGTATATTCCGCATTATGCGTTCTTGATCTTCTCTGCAATGGCTTCCGCAAAGCTGGAAGTGGAAGCTGAACCGCCGAGATCCGGTGTCACATAACCCTCTTCCATGGTCTTCAGCACACCATCCTGCATCAGATCCGCTACCTTCTGCAGCTTCTCGTCCTGATAACGATCGGCCAGCCACTCGAACATCATAACCGCAGAAAGCATGATGCCCACCGGGTTCGCAATGTTTCTGCCGGCAATGTCCGGTGCAGAACCATGCGCAGCCTGTGCCATACACTGATGATCATTGGTGTTGATGGCCGGTCCCAGACCCAGGCTTCCGGTCAACTCTCCCGCAAGATCGGAGATGATGTCACCGAAAAGGTTTGTGGTGATGATCACGTCGAAGTCCTTAAGCCGCCGTACCATGTGGGCAGTCATAGCATCGATATGGTAATCATCGATCTGTACCTCGGGATAGTACTTTGCACCGATTTCCTTGATGGTGGAACGGAACAGCTCACCCGGCAGCTTGATGACATTGGCCTTATGCACGATGGTCAGCTTCTTCCGACGCTTCATGGCCTGCTTGAAAGCCTCATGAGCGAGACGCTCTGTGGCCTGTCTCGTGCAGACATTGATGGACATAGCCATATCCGGTGTCGGCATGAACTCGCCAAGGCCTCTGTACATGTTACGATCCGGCAAAGAGCCCTCGCTGTTCTCGCGGAAAACGATCACATCTGCCTCGCCCACTCTGCTCTTCACGCCCGGGTAGGAACGTGCCGGACGCATGTTAGAATAGAGATCAAAATAATGTCTCATGGTACCGCTGGGGTTGGTCTTCCGGAAATGCTCCTCCGGGTATGCCGCAGAATCATGCGGTGCGAAGATCCAGCCATGCACGGTCTTCAGTCCCTCTTTTGTGATCTCCGGCACCGGGTCGCCGTACTTCTCAATGCCTTCCCAACCCATGGGGAACACCGGGAACTCTGCTTCTACACCAGCCTTCTTTACGGCCTCCTTCATGATCACCTCTGTTGCCTTTGTGATCTCCGGTCCGATGCCATCTCCGTAAAGTAATCCGATCTTGTAAACCATAATCTTTTCTCCTTTCCTTCCGCCCTCTGCGGACTCGCTTTTGATGTATTCACTTTAGCGCATCCGCGGAATTTGCGGAAATGCTTGCTTTGGCATTAAGGAGATAAGCTTTTTTGCATGGCCCTCTTTCGGCGTGTTTATGCCAATGTCGGCGTCTCCAGACTTTTCTGAATTGCCCCGTAGGCGCTGTCCGGGCTGGTGTAGATACCCGCATGTTTCGCCTGAATCTGATCCTTCACATGGGCCATGGAAATCTGCGCCAGCACGATCTGATCATACTGGGCATCCAGTTCCTCGGCCTTGGCCTTTATGATCGCATCGTGGGTAGCAAAGTCTCCCTTGTTGGCCGCCTCATAGGCCTCGGGCAGCACGATCATATCCACCTCTTCCGATCGTCCCAGGCTTCGACGGCAGGAATAGTAGAGATTTCTGGTGGTGTCCACCGTCCCGGTGAAGGTGCATAAAATCGCTGTCTTGCCGGGCAATGCCGCCACCTCCATCAGCATGGCCTTATCCGGACATACCACAGGCTTCGAAAGCAGCTTTGAAAAATGCTCTGCATAGGGCGAAAAAATCGTGCATGTCAGAAGCACCGCATCCGCGCCGTCCTGACATGCCGTGGCCAGCATATCAAACATCCTGCGCATAGAGCTGTCATTGATGCCGCCCTCCTTCTTTACCTTCTCCCGCAGATAGCTGTCCAGATAATTCCGAATCTCAAGCTTCGCATCCTTCGCCCGAAAATATTTCGTCATGGGATTCACCGCATTCAGAGTCACACTTACCATTGCAATTTTTGTCATACTTTTATCATCCTTTCTCTGTGTTCATTTCCGGCAAACATTTGTGGTCAAAGCAGTTCTGCAAAATGCCGATAAACGCCCGCTGGGCCTTGGTCAGACATTCCTGCTGTCTATACACGGCTCCGATTTTCCAATAAAAATCACTTTCCCCTATGTGGTAACAGCAGGGTGCGGAAAGCGCCTGGGACAACATAATGGTCGATTCCGGCACAATGCTGATGCCCATTCCCACAGAAGACAAACGGTAGGCCGTCTCATTGCTGGTGGTTTCAAAGATATGGGATGGACTGATGCCATGCTCCAGAAACAGCACATCCACAGCCGAACGAATACCGTGTCCCTTGCGCAGAAGAAGGTAGGGTCTGCCGCCGCAACTTTCCAGATTCACAAAGGCCTGACCATCCTCCCGTACTTCATGGAGCAATGGTTCTCCGGACACCAACAAAAGTTCTTCCCGACAGATGATCTCCTGCTCCAGTGTATAGGCTCCCGACAAAGGAAGCGGCAGAATGCCAATGTCGCACTTTCCCTTCGAGACATATTCCTCAATTTTATCTGAACGAATCTCCACCGTCTTGACTTCAATTCCCGGATACTGCCTTTGAAATTCCGGCAACACATAAGGCAGAAAGAAAGCCGCTCGGGCGTGGGATATGCCCAAAATGATCCGTCCCTTCTTCTGCTCATTGATGTCCGAAATGTCCTGTCGCAGGCGATCGTTGAGGGCGAGAACCATCCGGGCCGTCTCCACATACCGTTCCCCCGCCGGGGTCAAAGAAAGCGGTGTGGTATTCCGATCAAACAGCACTGCCCCCAGTTCATCCTCCACCTTCGCAATATAATGGCTGAGCGCCGGCTGGGAAACATACAGCTCATTTGCCGCCTTCGTCATGTTCTGCAGCTCCGCCACTTTCAGTACATACTGGTAATGCTTGAAATCCATGCCATCCCCCTTTCTCTCTGCCGTGTTTGCCAATACCTATGTATCCAGTATAGTGCCAGAAGCAACATCCGAAAAATATATGGTTTAGCATGCGGATTATAACGTTTTATCTATGGCATGTATTATCAAGAACGGATAAACATTGATTAACCCACCAAACTGATATATAATTATACAATTCAGCACCGCTCTTTGTTACTTCGATATGATGCTGAACAATTACCATTATCTATCAGGAGGACAAGCATGCTGATTTCAACCAAGGGCCGCTATGCGCTTCGGGTTATGATCGACCTGGCGGAGCATCAGAAGGACGGACTCATCCCCTTAAAGCTGATTGCGCAGCGGCAGAACATTTCTGAAAAATATCTGGAAAACATCATTAAGCTTCTGGTGAAGGCGAAGCTTTTGAACGGCGTCCGCGGAAAGGGCGGCGGCTACCAGCTGACCAAGGCACCGGAACAATATACTGTGGGCAGCATCCTGCGGATTACCGAGGAATCCATGGCCCCGGTCTCCTGTCTGGAGCCCGGCACCGAAACCTGCCCCCGATCAGCCGAATGCCGGACCCTTCCCATGTGGAAGGGATTGGACAAGCTCATCAACGATTATTTTGAAAACATCACCCTGGCCGACCTCATGCACAATGCGCCGGAGGAATACGACTACTACATCTGATCGCATCCTCCGGCGCAACGCACGAAGCCATTATTCTTTTTGATATTTCTTATCCCAGCGCCACATCCATGGCCATCATCACACTGAAGCCCACGGCAAAAAAGATGGTGCCAATGTCTGAGTGGCGTCCCTGGGACATTTCCGGAATCAATTCCTCCACCACCACATACAACATGGCCCCGGCCGCAAAACTCAAAAGATACGGAAGCAGCGGCACCACCAGCTGTGCGCCCAGAATGGTCAGCACGGCACCGATGGGCTCCACAATCCCGGACAGTACACCGCTCAGAAAGGCCTTTCCCTTACTCTCTCCCTCTGCCCGCAGCGGCATGGAAATGATGGCGCCCTCCGGAAAATTCTGTATGGCGATACCCAGGGACAGCGCCAGTGCACCGGCGGCCGTGATCTGGGTATTTCCGGCAAGATAGCCTGCGTACATGACACCCACCGCCATTCCCTCCGGAATATTGTGCAATGTTACTGCCAGCACCATCATGGTGGTGCGCGCCAGACTGGTTTTCGGCCCCTCTGCCTCCGCGCTTCCCGCATGGAGATGCGGGATCAAATGATCCAGCGCAAAGAGAAAAAGGATGCCGATCCAGAAGCCCACAAACGCCGGCAGAAAGGACCATTTTCCCCAGTCACTTACCTGCTCCATGGCAGGCATCAACAGGCTCCAGACCGATGCGGCCACCATCACGCCCGCCGCAAATCCCGTCAGGGAACGCTGCACCAGATCCCCCAGGGCCTTCTTCATAAAGAAAACGCAGGCCGCTCCCAAACTTGTTCCCAGAAACGGAATGAGAAGCCCCAGCATTGTACTCTTCAACATATGCTGTAATTCCTTTCGTTTGATTTACGGTTAGTTTAATCTAACTCGATGTCGGAAATTATAGCACATCCTGTTTACAAATAAAAGCACCGGACAAAATACGATTCGCCAATGTGCCGATGTCACAGATAACAATATGTACTCGCACCAAAATTCTTTTTTTGTTTTTCGTACCATTTTCGATTGACACGAAATTTTCTATACTGAACACATCAAAACATGAGAACATCGAATGGAGGTCCTATTATGAAGAAAAATCCGAAGGTCGTGATTGCAATCGATTCTTTCAAGGGCAGTATGACGTCCCTCGAAGCCGGACAGAGTGCCGCCGAAGGCATTCGCCGTGTTTACCCGGAAGCCGAAATTTCAGTGCGTCCGCTGGCCGATGGCGGTGAGGGCACCGTGGATGCCATCGTTTCCGGCTGCGGCGGCCGCATGACGGAGGTCCAGGTGACCGGACCGGCCGGGAAACCCGTATGCTGCAGCTACGGTATTCTGGAAGCGCAGAAAACGGCAATCATCGAAATGTCCGGTGCCGCCGGCATCACCCAGGTATCCGGTAAGGAAAAGAATCCGATGACCACCACCACCTACGGCGTCGGTGAGGTCATTCGGGATGCCATCGAAAAGGGCTGTCGCCATTTCATCGTCGGCATCGGCGGAAGCGCCACCAACGACGGTGGTGTCGGCATGCTGCAGGCACTGGGCTTCGGCTTCCTCAATGCAGAAGGAACACCGATTGGCTTTGGTGCCGCCGGTCTCAAGGAGCTTCGACACATCACAAGCGATCAGGCGATGCCGGAGCTTTCAGAATGCAGCTTCCGGGTAGCCTGTGACGTATCCAATCCGCTCTGCGGACCGCAGGGCTGCTCTGCGATCTATGGTCCGCAGAAGGGCGCTACGACGGATATGATTCCGGAAATGGATGCTTATTTAAAAGACTACGCAGCCCTCGCAAAAACACAGTTCCCGAAGGCAGATCCTGATTATCCGGGAGCCGGTGCAGCCGGTGGCATGGGCTTCGCATTTCTGACTTTCCTGAATGCTTCCCTCGAGCCGGGCGTCGGTATCGTACTGGAAGAAACAAAGTTACGGCAATATGCAGAAAACGCCGATATCGTCATCACCGGTGAAGGCCGACTCGATGGCCAGACGGTCATGGGCAAGGCACCCATCGGTGTCGCAAAAATCGCAAAGGAATATAAAAAGCCGGTGTTGGCCTTCTCCGGCTGCGTAACGAAGGATGCCATCGCCTGCAACGCCCATGGCATCGACGCCTTCTTCCCGGTGCTCCGCTCGGTTGTTTCACTGGAAGATGCGATGGATCGTGACAACGCTATGCAAAACATGCAGGATACCGTGGAGCAGGTATTCCGTGTGATCGCATGCTTTGATAACATATAATATTCTTCCTCAAATCGTCTCTGCCGCCTTCAAAGCACTGTAGAGCACGACGGCATCCCGAAACTTTCTCGGATTATAGCCGCTTTCCGCAGCAATATGGTTCAGCCGATACTGCAGACTGTTCTTATGAATAAAAAGTGCCTGACTCGTCGCCTGCAGCGACATGTCGTGTTCAAAATAGGACCGCAGGATCTTCCGGTCCTGCTCGTCCAGCGATTTCAAGATTTTTTCACTGTACTGTGTCCGGAAAGTACCGGGCACAGCATGCAGCAGAAGGTCAAAATCCAGCGTATCGTACTGCACGAGATTCCGCTCCGGCGATGCACAGGCGAGGGCCGCCCGGGCGCATTGATAGGAACGATCGCTTTCCAGAATCCCATTTTCGGAGCCAATACCGATGGACAGCACTTCGCGATGTGCTGTCGCAAGCTGCTCCAGCAGCTTTAAGGCACCGGCTGTGAGACAGCGGCTTTCCATGATCAGAATGTATTCATTCGGATAATTATAGCGGTAAAAACCGGCTCCCATCTGACGAAAGGTCTGCGTTACGGCGGATTGAATCATGAAAAGATTATCCGGATTGTAACGGGCATTCAGCCCAACCAAAACCACACGACAACTCGCATCTGACGACAGTCCGTTTTCCTTTAGGGTTTCCCGAAGATAACGTTCGTCCAGCGCCTCTCGGTTCACCAGACAGCGGATGACATAATGCTGTCGATTCTTCCGTTGCACACCCTGTGCATCGAGCTCCCGTTCCTTCAGAAGGATCTCCGTGATCCGTTGCGCCAGATAGGCATACTTCCGAACCTCTGCCGCCTCCCCGCTGATACCGATGACCGCTACACAAAGATTATTGTAAAGAATCGGGATATTAATCCCCTTCTTACTCCCCATGAAGCTATCGTCATCCGTCACTTCAATCGTACGCCGCTCCCGCACCGCCTGGTAAGCCACCTCGTGAAAGCTCCCGACCCGTGAAAGATCCGTACTGGCAATGATGACACCCTGTTCGTTGATGAAATTGATATTCTGCTTGCAGACCTCGTGTACGGTCTCCACAATCTCCTGTGCAATGGCCTGACTGATAAGCTCCATAACCTTCTCCCATCGTCCCTTCTCTTTCCCACATTGCGTGAGGGCTGCGCAAGCATGCGGCAAGCCATCATTTCCTCCTATGCACCATTATAACACATGTATAAATAAATCCTAAAATCGTTTTCGTGCCGCCAAACAAAAGCAGGGGGCCCTGCGTTTCCGCAGGGCCCCCTGTCCTATGACCACAAGATCATTCTTCTGTTCTCTCCACCGCCTTCAGGTTTCGCATTTCCCGGCGGATTCTGCGGCATACGCCGTGGTTTTCCTTGCCAATGCGGTTCACCAGTTTGTTGAGACGATCCTCCAAAAGTGCATATTTCTGTTCCTTTGTCATACTGTTTTTTCCTTTCTATAAATTGTGTTTTATCCTCATCAACAGCTTGCTACCGCAGCCGTCTCCGCGGATTTATTCATAAACGTCGACGACATTTCCCGAATCACCAGAACCAGCGCCAGGACAAACGCGAGGCCATCCGCCACCGGTCCGGCCCACAGAACGCCAGTCAATCCAATCCGGCTGCAAAGAATCATGGTGGCCGGAATCAGGAAGATGATCTGTCGGCTAAAGGAAATGATGCCGGAGATCACCGGCTTGCCGATGGACTGGAAGAAAATGGCCGACACCACCTGGAAACCGTTGCAGAAGCTGAGCAGTGTGAAAATCCGGAAGGACATGACTGAGAATTCCTTGTAAAGGTCGCCCTGCTCTCCGAACAGTGCCGTCAGCTGCACCGGCAAAAGCTGGAAGGCCGCAAAGCAGATCACGGCCACCACGGTTGCGGTTCCGGCAGATGTGGCAAATGTCGCCTTCACACGTTTCGTATCATTGCGTCCGTAGTTGTAACCAATGATGGGCTGCGCACCGGTGCCGATACCAGTCACGATGGAAACCATGATGGTATTGAACTTCATGACAATGCCGAAGGCCGCCAGCGGAATGTCCGGACCATACTTGGATGCCGTGCCGTAACGAACAAGATAGTAGTTGATCACCGCCATGATCACGGCAATGGCAAACTGGGAAATAAAGCTGGAGATGCCCAGACTTGCGATCTTCTTCAGCAGCCCCAGTCTCGGCTTCATTTTCTTAAGGGAAATGCGAACGGTCTTAAAACGGGGCACATACCACATACTGATGGCAAAGTTCAAAACCTGACCAATCACCGTCGCCCATGCGGCACCCTCCATGCCCCAATGGAAGCCCAGCACAAACAGTGCATCCAATATCACATTGGCCACACAGCCGGCGATCATGCCGATCATGGTGAGCTGCGGGGTTCCGTCCGCACGAATCACCGAGCACATGCCGCAGCCGATGATCACAAAGGGGAAGCCCAGAATGACGATTTTTCCATAGGCCAGAGCATAACTCCGGTTATCCGTCGTAGCCCCCAAAAGGGATGTCAGCGGCTCCAACCAGATCGCACAGATGATCAGCATGAGAATGCCCACTGCGATCAGCCAGAAAAAGGTATTGTTTGCGCCCTCCTCTGCATCCTTCTGCTTGTTTCGTCCCAACTCCAGACTGAGGCATGCTGCACCACCATCACCAAACAGCAACGCCAGCGCCGTCACCACCATGTTCAAGGGGAAAATCACATTGGTGGCACTGTTGCCCAGGGTTCCCACACCCCAGCCGATGAAAATCTGGTCCACAATGTTGTATAGTGCATTCACCACGAGAGCAACCACGCTCGGAACCGCATATTTCAGCATGAGACTCCCGATCGGTGCCGTGGCTAACGGATTTTTTTCTTCTTTATCCATCAAAAGTCACCTCCTGTTAAAACTTTTCAAATCAGGAGGAAGCTTAAACTATATGATTATCATAGAGTCAAGAGAAAAATTGACGCTTTTTTTGCAGCAGAATATAATGTAGGCAGCGCCGCTGCGCTGGGAGGAACGCGAAAATGGAGAAGAACCTACTGTCCATCGGGGAAATGGCAAAAAGCAGAAATGTAAATGTACAGTCTCTTCGATATTATGAAAAATTAGGCATCCTGCTTCCGGTTTACATCAATCCGGAGACCGGTTACCGCTATTACGCCCCGGAGCAGATCATGGTGTTGGACACCATCATTCTCTGCATCCATCTCGGCATTCCCCTGAAGGAACTGAAAAATTACGTCAATGCTGAAGGGGAGCTTGAATTTGAGCGGCTTCTAACATACGGCCGGGAACTGGCCACAGAAAAGATCCGAAAAATCGAAACCGGGCTTGCCTCCATCGACACCACCCTGCAGCAGATCAACGCCCAGAAGAAATTTCTCGGCCAAACGGGTTATTATTCCCGTCCCATCCAGAAGCGTTACTGCCTCACACTTTCCTGTGCACCGAAAATGCCCGGCGAAGTCTATGAGAAAAAGCTCAGCAAGCTCTTTCATATGGCGGACAGCCTGTCCCTGCAGGCCTCCTTTCCCCACGGCATCATTTCAGACTATCATTACGGGGAATGGACCCGATCCCGCATGTTTCTGGAGGTCCTGCCCTGCGATGCGGAACAGATCGAAATCCTTCCCGAAAGCAGCTATCTCTGCTTCCAGGAGCCCAGAGAAATGCATTCCGCGCCCGAAGACATTTTCCCGGAACTGCTGAAGGAACGCGAAACTGCCGCGGTGATCGTTTCCTGCATGTCGCCCAATATCTACAAATACGATGCGGTCACGCTGGAATTCCAAATTCAGGAGGATTGACAGATTTCCGCGTCTTAGGCTACAATGCACATACCCCTTACGGTATGGAGGCAAGATGATGAAACAATGTATGGATTCCGACAATTTACATCGCAGACTGGCCAAGATCATGGGACAGATCAAAGCCATCGACAGGATGATCGACGAGGATGTCCCCTGTGAAGATGTGCTCTCCCAGATCAGTGCCGCAAAATCCGCGCTGAATAAGGCGGGTCAGGTGGTGCTGGAGGGCCATATCAATCACTGCATCAAGGATGCGGTGGAAGAAGGCGATATGGAAAAAATCAAAAGCTTCACCAAGGCGATTGAACGCTTTGCCAATATGCAGTAAAAATCGATGAAACCCCGGATGTGCACACGTTATGCATGTCCGGGTTTTTTGTTGTCCTTTTTCTTATTAAATGACATTCCTCTCTTGACAAGGATATACCCCCATGGGTATCATAAAGCCATACCCGTATGGGTATAGAGAGGAGAAAAAAATGAAAAAGCTTATGTACAAGCTGGAAGAATTGATGGAATGCGGCGGCGCGAAGAAGGACATCCTTTTTCTCGTTCTGGGCGGCATTTCCCTGATCTTAAGTCTGCTGAACAGCCGTCTCGGCTTTCTGTCTCTACCCTTTGATATCGCCTGGATTTCCATTCTTTTATGCGGTATCCCCATTGTTCTGGAAGCCATCATTGGCCTGGTGACCGCATTTGATATCAAGGCCGATGTTCTGGTTTCTCTGGCACTGATCGCCTCCGTATGCATCCACGAAGATTTTGCGGCCGGAGAAGTGGCCTTCATTATGCAGCTGGGCGGACTCCTGGAGGACCTGACCGTCGCCAGAGCGAGAGCCGGCATTGAAAAACTGGTGCATCTGACGCCTCAGACCGCAAGACGGATCACAGAAGGCACGGAAAGCATCATTCCTGCCGAAAATGTTCGGGTAGACGACATCATCCGGGTACTGCCCGGTGAAACGATCCCGGTGGACGGTGTCATCCTCTCCGGACAAACCTCCATTAACCAGGCGGTCATGACCGGAGAATCGCTGCCAGTGGACAAAAGCGTCGGAGACGAAGTCTCCAGCGGCACCGTGAACCAATTCGGCGCCTTTGAAATGCGCGCCACAAAGGTAGGCGAAGACAGCGCCATCCAGAGAATGATCCGTCTGGTGCAGTCCGCCAATGCCGATAAAGCCAAGATCGTGGGGCTTGCCGACAGATGGGCCACCTGGATCGTGGTGATCGCGCTCTCTGCCGCTGTTCTGACCTGGCTTTTCACCCATGAAATCATCCGCTCCGTAACGATTCTCGTGGTATTTTGCCCCTGTGCCCTGGTATTGGCCACACCCACAGCGATCATGGCGGCCATCGGAAATGCCACAAAGCACGGCTTCCTCGTCCGGGAGGGGGACGCCCTGGAGCGCCTGTCCTCTGTCAGCAAAATCACCTTTGATAAGACGGGAACCCTCACCAACGGAACGCCGGTGGTCACCGCCGTCAAATCCGTTTCTGACTATTCTGATGAAGAGATCTACCGCTATGCGGCGGCGGCCGAAAAGCTTTCTGAACATCCCCTTGGGAAGGCCATTGTGAAATGCTACGAAAAGGAGCTGCCGACGGTTTCAGACTTTCGCATGGCGCCGGGCGAAGGCGTCTCCGCCGTGTTACAGGGCAAGACGATCCATGCCGGCAATGAAAAGCTTCTGCAGAAACAGGGCCTCTCTGCTTCCACGCTTTCTGATGCGGTGGCCGCAGCGCCCGGCAGCACCGTGATTTATGTCGCCATCGATCAGACATTGGCTGGATACATCGTGCTCTCCGATACGCTGCGCCGAGAAGCCCCGCAGGTCATCCGAAACCTAACCGCGCTCCACGTCTCTCCCGTGCTCCTCACGGGTGACCATGCCAATGCTGCCGCCTTCATTGCCGGGCAGCTGGGCATTCAGGAAGTGAAGGCCGACTGTCTGCCGGAAGACAAGCTCCGCGCCATTGAAGACCTGCAGCACCGCGGCGACCGGGTTTGCATGATTGGCGACGGTATCAACGACGCGCCGGCATTAAAGAAGGCAGATGTGGGAATTGCCATGGGCGGTATTGGCAGCGACATCGCTGTGGACGCCGCCGACATTGCCCTTGCCAACGATGAGATCCGAGAAATCCCTCACCTCTTCGCCCTTTCGAAGCGCATGATGTGCACCATCAAGCTGAACCTCGCCTTCTCCATGTCCCTGAATTTTCTGGCCATCATGCTGGCCATCACAGGACTCCTGGGACCGGTAATTGGCGCACTGGTACACAACGCAGGAAGCGTCCTGGTGATCATCAACTCCGCACTGCTTCTGAACTGGAAGAAGGACTGAGCACACCGCAGAGCATATGCACGAAAAAGCCGCCCAGTGCCATCGCCGCAATGTACAGAAGATTGGACGGAAGGATGCCCGCTGTCGCTGAAATTTCGTGAAAAATCGGCTGGTTGGAAAGGTGATAGGGCGAGAGATAGAACATATCTGCATTCCCCGCCGGTCCGGCCAGCACATTGATGCCGAAGGCCACGGCACAGCAAACGAAAAAGAGCGGCAACAGCCAGATATAATCGGTCTTTTTCCGTCCGGCCATCCCGCTCATGCTGCAGAAAAGCCCCAGAAACAGCAGAAGAAAATGCCAGATAAAGCCATGCATGGTCATGGTCCAGTAGGGATGCATCAGCCCCGGCGGCACTGCGAGCGCCATCACGCCGCCCAGGAGCCCGAAGTCCTGCAGGAACGTAGCGATGATTTTCAGGTGCTTTTCCTTCCGCTGCAGCGGCACCAGTAAGCAGAGATACATGGGCACACTGCAGAGCTGGAAGGGAAAATACCACCAGTCGAAATGCCCGTCAAACTCGACCAGATACAAGAACGCCTGCTTATAGAGTTCCATGAACGCGAGCACTACGCCAAGCATAAAAAGCACCCGTCGGAAAAAAAGCGTGGGCTCTGCCCTTCTCTGCATTCTCTTCCCACAGACCCTTGCGCCAATGACGGCGATTCCGACACCCAGTATCGTCAGCAGAATATGGAAAGCCGAGTAGGGCGTCGGCGGCGTCATGGGCCAGGCCGTCATTGACATCAAAGATTTTATAAGCGCCAGCATCTTATTTTCTTAAGATCTCATGCGGAGCTTCTATTTCATTTGCCAGGGTATGCTCCGTTAACTCAGACAGCAATTTCAGCTTTTTGTTAATCAACGGCCGCATACAATTCGGAACATGCTCCTGATGCGCCCTGTGGATTGCCACACACTCCTTACAGTTTCCATGGTAGCGGCAGGCCTTCAAACACGAGCAATGATCCTTGTCCTTGTATTCCTCGCGGAATTCTGCCGCAAATTCTTCCTGCAGCCGCAATCCCTCGGCACGGTTTCCCTTATGAAATTCTGCCATTGCATCCAGTTCCTTCGAATTCCCTTCAATTATCATTCTTCGCCGTCCTTTCTGTGCAGGTTTTGCTCTGCATTCTACCACATTCCACTAGAATCTGCGATAAAAAATGGATACTGCTGCATGGTTTCCCGGCAGAAGGAAATAAAGGCCTCCATGGCAGCACTGCGAAAATGCTCCGGATGTATGGCAATGCCGGCATAATATGGTAGCAGAACGTGGGACAGGGAATAGCATCGGGGCTGATACCGATCCCGAGCAAAATACAGGGCCACACCGGTCGCTATAGAATTTCCCATCCCCTGCGCCGCCAGTGCGATCGCGAGTTCCGCTGTCTGACTCTCAAAGATCACCGGCGGATGAATGCCGAATTTTTGGAAAAGCTGCTCCGCCTGTTTACGGGAATTGGACTCCTTGGGAAGCAGAATAAAGGGCTCATCCTTCAGAATTTCTATATCCAAAGGATGTTTCAAAATCGTGTTTTCCCGGCATTTCTGATCACTGGCCGAGCCATTCATCGTGATCAGGAAACGTTCCTCCTGCACCAAAGGAATGAAATCCATACCGCGAGCGGCTTCCTCAAAAATCATAAAGCCAAGATCAATGGCGCCTCTCTTCAAATCTTCCACAAGATCCAGAGAGGCGCTTTCCTGTACCGTCAGCTCAATATACGGATAGCGGCGATGAAACGCCGGAAGCAGCGTCGGCAGGAATTGCAGCGCACGAATCGGCGGCACGCCGATCGACAAATGACTTCCCCGCAGTGACTTTGTATCCGCAATTCTGGCCTCCAGCTGAGAAAAACTATGCTGCATGCTTTGAAAGGCGGCGATCACCGCCTCACCATCTCTCGTCACAGAGACCGTTTTTCCGCTTCGATTGAAAATCTGCACCCCCAGTTCTGCCTCGATCCGCTGGATCTGCTGTGTCAATGCCGGCTGCGTCACAAAGAGGTTCCGCGCCGCGATATGGTAATTTTTTGCATAATAGAGTTCCAGGCAGCACTGTATTTGCTTCAAATTCATTGCATTTCTCCCAATTCACTTATCTATATTTGTGCAGATCGCCGGTTTTTCAACCATTATTTCCATTCGATAAGTATATCATTATCAATTCCATTCAACAATAACATTAGACTGATTGTTGCCTGTGCCTTATAGTCAAGCCATCAAAGCAACACACGTGTGAACTGAGCATTCCATTATTTATTTTTGGGGGAAAACGAATGAAAGAAGAACTTACTGTAGAAGCTCTGCGCGAGAACGGCGTCGGAAGGGTATTGCCGAACGAACAGCTGCAACTTTTCCATGCCGGCTATGAAGAAGAGCGCATGATTCCGGTGCGCTATGGCACGGCTCATATTTACTACTATGCACCGGCAAAAGAGGGAAAATTCCCACTCTTTATCAATCTGCACGGCGGTGGCTTCATTAAGGGCCACCGGGACCAGGATACGGTTTTCTGCCGCAACATTGTGGAAAACAGCGGCTACTGTGTGGTGGATATCGACTATCATACCGCACCGGAAAAGAAATATCCCTATGCACTGGAGGAAAGCTTTGACATCGTCAAACACATTTACGCGCATCCGGAGGACTTCCATGCAGATCTTGAAAAGGTTGTGATTGCAGGCCACAGTGCCGGCGGCAACCTGGCCGTTGGTATCCAGATTCTGGCGCAGCGGGAAAAGGCCTTCCAGCCCTCTCTTCTGATCCTGGATTATCCGCCACTGGATTTTCTGACCGATCCAGAAGACCAGCGCTATGCCAATGCGCCCGACATGCGCATTTCTGTAGATCGGGCCCGAAAGTACAACGAGTGGTATATCGATCCGGAGCGCGTCTATGAAGTGACCGCTTCCCCCGTTGTGGCCACCAAGGCAGAGCTTTCCGGTTTTCCCACGACCCTGGCGATTTTTGCAGAGCGGGATAGCCTGACCGAAGCCGGTATTCACTTCGCTACAAAGCTCATCGATGCCGGTGTCACCGTCTTTGCAAAGCGCGTGAAGGGCACGGCTCATGGCTTCACTGTACGCCGTGCCGAAGGCTTCGAAATTGCCGAAAAAATGATTTTTGCTGCACTGGAGCAGCTTAAGAAAGGAGCGCTGATCTAATGAGTCCCCTTGCCATTTGTTTTCTGATTTTCATTCTGACCATCATTGGTTACTGTAGCGGAAAGTACAGTCTGGCGGTTTTCGCGCTGGCCTCTATGATGGCCATGACCCTGACCGGCTGCCTGGATGCCGATAAGGCTTTAAGTTATTTTGCCAACTCCAATGTCATCATGGTCGGCGGCATGTGCGTGGTGGCTGCCGGTTTCAACAAGACACAGTTCTGCGTGAATCTTGCGAAAAAGGTATCCGCTCTCTCCAAGGGCAGCGTCACCAAAATGATGTTTGGATACGTTCTGATCGGTGTCGTTCTTTCTCAGTTTATCCAGAGCCCCGTCGTCGTATTCTCCATCGTGGCCCCCATGTTGATCGCCACAGCGGAGGAAATGAATCTGACCCCCACAAAGGTGCTCTTCCCCTTGGGCATCGCCATCATTTCCACCTGCTGTATCCTGCCCCTGGGTGCCGGTGCCACCGTACCGGCAGAGCTGAATGGCTACCTTGAGGCCTATGGCTATACCGACTTTACCGTTGCTTTCCTGGATCCCGTGAAGGCACGGCTCCCGGTCCTGATCCTCTCCATCATCTATTTCGGCATCTTCTCCATCAAAGGAATGCCTATGGATCCGCCGGTCAGTACCCAGGCGCTGGAGTTGAAAAAGCTTGGCAAGTCTGAGCTCTCCACCTTCCAGGAGTATGCCGCCATCCTTATTTTCTTCGGCGATGCGCTGGCACTTATGTTCTCCAGTCAGCTCGGTATGGACAGCTGGGAGATTACCCTGATCGGTGCCCTGCTGATGGTGTTCTGTAATGTCCTGAAGCCCGCTGAGGCAGGAAAAGCACTGCCTCTCCGCATTCTCTTCCTGATCGTAGGCTCCAATGCCATCGCCGGTGCTTTGAGCGCCACCGGCACCGGTGAATTCATCGGTTCTGTCATTTCCGGTGTAGTGTCCAGAATGGGCAACAGCAATTACCTTCTGGGTCTCATCTTCTTCATCGTGCCCTTCATTCAGACGCAGTTCATGTCGAATCGCGGCACCATGCTGATTTTCCACCCGATCGCCATTGCTACCTGCGCTGCCATCGGCGGAAATCCGGTAGGTCTCATGATCCTCATCCAGTCCGCCTGCCTGACCGCTTTCATGACTCCCATGTCTACCTCCGCAACGCCCTATGTCATGGGACTCGGCGGCTACGACATTAAGTTCATGATTCGCCACGGTAGCGTTTTCGCCATCCTGAGCTGCATCATCTCCGTGCTCTGGACCATGACGCTATTCCCCGTACTGTAAAACATTTTTCCATTTTTCAAGAGCGAAGATCAAAGAAAACCGCCCCGCAGAAATCTGCGGCGGCGGTTTTTTACATCCACAGGAAGCTTCCTTTACTTCTCTTCCGGCTTCTCTTCTACTTTCTTCTTCCGGAATCTGCCCAGAAAATCCTTCCCCTTTACCCGTTTTCCGATGGCAAAAAGGAATACCCGGATCACCAGCACCAAAACCGGCAGGATAAAGAGCAGTGATACCAGCGCATTGACAAACCAGGACAACATATTGATGAAGGTTTCTCCGGCCTCATCCACAAGCCCCTGCAGCGCTTCCGACAGCTTCGCACCGAAGGATTCCTTCTCCACGGATGTCTCACAGCTGATGTAAATCGTCACCGTGGTATAGTCGATCTGACTGTTCAGCGTATTGATCCGGGACTGATAGGACTCGATATCCTCCGTCACCGCCAGCAGCTGCTCCTCGATCCGCATGGTGTCCTCGATACTGGTGGAATCCTTAAGATAACCCTCATACTTATCCCGGGTTTCCTGCTTCACGCGAAGACGAGACGCCACATCCACATACTCCAGCGTCACATCCGACGAAGAATCACTCATGTTCTTCAGCCGCATGCCGCTTCCCTTCACCGTCTCAATGAACGCATCCGCCTTGTCCTTGGGCAGCATTGCCGTCAGACTGGCGTTGGCATAATCGCCATACTCCGAGTTGTTGCTGCTGACATAGCCGCCGTTGTCCGTCACGGCCTGCGTCAGCTTAGCGACATTCTCCTGCAGAGCGTCGCTGCTCGGTATACTCAGGCTAATGTTTACGGTGCGAATCAATTTTCTTTCGCTGGGGATCTTGTCCAGCCCGCTGTCGACATTGGCCGCATCCCCATCGGACCAGCTGTCTCCGTCAATGTTCGCCATGGCTACGGCATTTTCCGACATGCCTGCGGTGCTTACGCTTCTGTCCCAGCCGCCGTCCGCTGCATAATTCGCGACTGTGCTTTCGGACTTTCCGTTATTGCATGCCGTCAGCAGGAACGCCGTCAGCAGGAACGGAACGACAATCATTTTCTTCATGGTGTACCGCCTTTCTGCGAATTCAGTTTCGCATACTGGAAATGCTAAGCCGCCTGATAGCATTATGTGATCATAATTCTATTATAGTAGAAAACTATAGGAGGAACAACCATGCTTCTGATGAACAACAAGAAGAGGCGAGTGAAAAATGCTTTCACCCGCCTCTTCTTTCATCTTATTTCGCAGTGGATATGTTTTAATCCAGTGAACTGTAGCCCATGAGGAAGCTGTCCACCTCTGCCGCACAGGCACGGCCCTCCTGGATGGCCCATACCACCAGAGACTGGCCTCTGTGCATGTCACCGGCAACGAAGACCTTACCGCTCTTTGCCTGTGTCTGATAGTGATTCTCGTCTGCCGTCACCACAGTGCTGCGCTGGGAAAGCGCTGCGCCGAAGGCCTCCGGCACATACTTCTCTGCGCCCAGGAAACCGGCTGCAATGAGCAGAAGCTCGCAGGGAATGGTCTTCTCACTGCCCTCTACGAAGCTCAGCTGACGATTCTCGAACTTCACCTTCACCAAGGTCACGGACTTCAGGTTGCCCTTCTTGTCACACTCCACAGACTTCACTGTAGACTCATAGACCCGGGGATCATGTCCGAAGACCTCGATGGACTCCTGCTGACCATAGTCCACCTTCAGCACCTTCGGCCACTCCGGCCACGGGTTCGAAGCCGCTCTCTCCACCGGCGGCTCCGGCATCATCTCCACCTGCGTCACCGACTTGCAACCCTGACGAATCGACGTACCCACACAGTCATTGCCCGTGTCGCCGCCGCCGATGATCACCACATTCTTGCCCTTCGCCGAGTAGGCCGGAGCGACCTCTGAATGGCTCCGCAGCGCTCTTGTCTGCTGTGACAGGAAATCCACAGCAAAGTACACAGACTTCGCCTTGTCCAGGCCGTCCGCCGCCAGCGGCCGAGCGGCCTTCGCGCCGCAGCACAGGATCACCGCGTCAAAATCCTTCTCCAGCTCTGCCGCAGAAATATCCACGCCAACATTGACACCGCAGCGGAATTCCACGCCCTCCTGCTCCATCAACGCACGACGACGCAGCACCACATCCTTGTCCAGCTTCATATTCGGAATACCGAACATGAGAAGACCGCCGATCTCCTCGTCACGCTCGAACACCGTCACACTGTGCCCTCTGTGGTTCAGCTGGTCCGCTGCCGCAAGACCGGCAGGGCCGGCACCCACAACAGCCACCTTCTTTCCGGAACGAATCTCCGGAATGCGCGGGGTCATGAGACCACGCTTGTAGGCCTCCTCAATGAGATACAGCTCATTCTCATGTGTGGAAACCGGCTGGTCATGAAGCCCCTCGATACAAGCCTTTTCACAAAGTGCCGGACAGACTCTGCCCGTAAACTCCGGGAAATTGTTGTGCTTCAGGAGACGGGCGAGGCCGTGCCCCACCTGTCCCTGATAAACAGAGTCGTTCCACTCCGGAATGAGATTGTGCAGCGGACAGCCGGTATACATGCCATTCAGCTTCATACCAGACTGGCAAAGCGGCACGCCGCAGCTCATGCAGCGGGCACCCTGACATTTCCGCTCCTCTTCACTCATCTGTACATGAAATTCCCGGAAGTTTTTGATGCGCTCTGCTACCGGAATCACTTTATTGTCAACACGATCATACTCAAGAAAACCTGTTACCTTACCCATTTGTTACTCCTTTCTCCCGATCTCACGCAAACATAGACTTGAAGGCTTCCAGCTCAGCATTCTCATGAGAGATTCCATTCTCCTCAAATCGGCTGATGGCAACCAGTACCTTCTGATAGTCTGTCGGTACGATCTTCTTGAAATAAGGAACATAATGGTCAAAGTCGGACAGAATCTCCTTGCCCTTCTTTGAATCGGTTTCCCGTACGAAATCCTTCAGGATATCCCGAAGCTCCTTGATGTCGTACTTGTCACTGAGCTCCTGCAGCGTCACCATATCCTTGTTCATCCGAAGATAGAGCGTATGGTCCATATCCAGCACGTAGGCAATACCGCCGGACATACCTGCTGCAAAGTTCTTTCCGGTCATGCCGAGAATCACGGCCTTACCGCCGGTCATGTACTCCAGACCATGGTCGCCGCAGCCCTCTGCCACCGCAATGGCACCGGAGTTCCGGACACAGAAACGCTCACCGGCAATGCCGTCTACATAGCACTTACCGGAGGTAGCACCGTAAAGCGCCACGTTTCCGATGATGATATTCTTGTCGGCCTCAAAGGCAGCCTTCTCCGGTGGAGTAACGATGAGCTTACCGCCGCTCAGTCCCTTGCCGAAGCCGTCATTGGCATCGCCGTGCAGCTTGATGGTCATACCCTTCGGGATGAAGGCACCGAAGCTCTGTCCGCCGCCGCCGTAGGCCTGAATGGTATAAAGATCCTCGGGCAGGGTGTCAGAGAAACGCTTGCTGACCTCAGAACCCATGATGGTACCGAAGCTTCGGTTGATGCTGGAAACCTGTACGGTCTCCTCATGCTTGGTCTTTGTCTTGAAGGCCTTCTCAAATGCCGGAAGCAGCACAGCCTCATCCAGAGACTTCTCCAGATGGAAGTTGTAAACCGCCTTCTCATCGAAGTGACGCGTCTCTTCCGGTGCATGGGCAAAGCTGGTATCCAGAATACCGGAAAGATCCACGAGTTCCGCCCGCTTGGAGGCCTGGTGATCCTTCATCTTCAGGCAGTCTGTCCGGCCCACCATCTCATTGACGGTACGGAAGCCAAGCTTCGCCATGTACTCACGGAACTCCTCTGCGATGTAGCGCATGAAGTTCTCAATGTACTCCGGCTTACCCATGAAGCGCTTCCGCAGCTTCTCGTTCTGGGTTGCCACACCGAAGGGACAGGTATCCTTGCTGCAGACACGCATCATCATACAACCCATGGTTACCAGGACAGCAGTCGCGAAGCCATACTCCTCGGCACCCAGCAGTGCTGCGATGGCCACATCACGGCCGCTCATCAGCTTTCCGTCGGTCTCCAGGATCACACGGTTCCGAAGGCCGTTCTCACAGAGTGCCTTGTGGGCCTCTGCGAGACCCAGCTCCCAGGGAAGACCTGCATGGTGAATGGAGCTGAGCGGTGCCGCACCGGTACCGCCGTCATAACCGGAAACCAGGATGACCTGCGCACCGGCCTTGGCAACGCCGGAGGCGATGGTGCCGACGCCGGCTTCAGAAACCAGCTTCACGGAAATTCTCGCGCCACGGTTGGCATTCTTCAGATCGAAGATCAGCTGTGCCAGATCCTCGATGGAGTAAATGTCATGGTGCGGCGGTGGAGAGATCAGAGACACACCCGGTGTGGAGAAACGGATCTTCGCAACCCACGGGTATACCTTCTTGCCGGGCAGATGTCCACCCTCGCCGGGCTTTGCGCCCTGGGCCATCTTAATCTGAATCTCCTTCGCGGAATTCAGATACTCGGATGTCACACCGAAACGGCCGGAAGCCACCTGCTTGATGGCAGAGTTCTTCTCGGTACCGAAACGTGACTTGTTCTCACCACCCTCACCGGTGTTGGACTTCGCACCCAGCCGGTTCATGGCGATGGCCATGCACTCATGCGCTTCCTCGGAAATGGAGCCATAGGACATGGCACCGGTCTTGAAGCGCTTCACAATGGACTCCACCGGCTCGACCTCAGAAATGGGGATCGGCTCATTGACCGGTGCAAACTCCACGAGACTCCGGAGCGTATGCGGACGGGTTTCGTCGTCCACCATAGCGGTATACTGCTTAAATCTCTGGTAGTCACTGTTCCATACCGACTGCTGCAGTGCCACAATGGTCTCCGGATTGTACAGATGATCCTCTGTGCCCTTGCCGGAACGAAGATCATGGAAACCGGTGGAATCCAGTGTGGTATCCACGCCGAGACCCATGGGATCGAAGGCATGGTCATGTCGGAAGTTTACTGCTTCTGCAATCTCCTTGAGACCGATGCCGCCCACACGGCTCACTGTACCGGTGAAATAGCGATCCACCAGCTCCTTACTGAGACCGATGGCCTCAAAGATCTTCGCAGACTGATAGGACTGAATGGTGGAAATACCCATCTTCGCAGAGATCTTGACGATACCGTTGAGGATAGCCTTGTTGTAGTCCTTGATGGCCGTATGGTAGTCCTTGTCCAGAAGGCCAATGTTGACCATCTCGGAAATGCACTCGTGCGCCAGGTAAGGGTTGATGGCCCGGGCACCAAAGCCAAGGATAGTGGCAAACTGGTGTACATCTCTCGGCTCGCCGGATTCCAGAATCAGAGACACCTGGGTACGCTTCTTGGTGCGCACCAGATGCTGCTCCACAGAGGACACCGCCAGGAGAGACGGGATCGGCACATGGTTCTCATCCACGCCGCGGTCAGACAGGATGATAATGTTGTAGCCGTTGGCATACGCACGGTCCACGGAGATATTCAGCTTCTCCAGTGCCTTCTCAAGAGATGTGTTCTTATAATAAAGGAGAGAAATCACCTGGGTACGGAAGCCCGGCTGATCCAGCTGCTTGATCTTCATCAGCTCCACACCGGTCAGGATAGGGTTATCCACCTCCAGCATGGTGCAGTTGTCGCTCTTCTCCTCCAGCAGATTTCCGTCAGAACCAATATATACCGTAGTATCCGTCACGATCTTCTCACGCAGGGAGTCGATGGGCGGATTGGTTACCTGCGCAAAGAGCTGCTTAAAGTAGTAGAACAGGGGCTGGTGCTGCTTGGAGAGCACAGCCAGCGGAATATCATGGCCCATGGAAGCAGTATTCTCCACACCATTCATCGCCATGGAACGGATAGAGCTGGTTACATCGTCATAGGTATAGCCGAATACCTTATAGAGACGATCCCGCACGGCCTGCGGATGCTCCGGAATCTTCTTATTGGGAATGCTCAGCTCATCCAGATGCAGCAGCTTCCGATCAAGCCACTCACCGTAGGGCTGACGATTCGCATAATACTCCTTACACTCCTCATCCGAAATGATGCGCTTCTGTTTGGTATCCACGAGAAGCATCTTGCCCGGTGTCAGACGGCTCTTCTCCACGATATGCTCTGCCGGAATGTCCAGAACACCTACCTCAGAGGAGAGGATCAGACGCTGATCGTCCGTGATATAGTAACGGGAAGGACGCAGACCATTTCGATCCAGGGTTGCTCCCACCAATTCACCATCACTGAAGAGGATGGCCGCCGGACCATCCCAGGGCTCCATCATGGTCGCATAATAATGGTAGAAATCCTTCCGGTTCTCCTTCATAAAGCGATTGTGCTTCCAGGGTTCCGGAATGATTGCCATCATGGCCAGCGGAAGCTCCATGCCGTTCATGTACAGGAACTCCAGGGTGTTGTCCAGCATAGCAGAATCGGAAGCCGGCTTCGGAATCACCGGGAAGATCTTGTCGATGTTCTTCTTCAGAAGCGGGCTGGACATGGTCTCCTCCCGGGCCAGCATTCTGTCGATATTTCCGCGGATGGTGTTGATCTCACCATTGTGGGCGATCATGCGGTACGGATGTGCACGCTCCCAGCTGGGTGTGGTATTGGTGGAGAAACGGGAATGCACGATGGCAATGGCCGTCTTATACAGCGGGCTGCGGAGATCATCAAAGAACTGCCGCAGCTGCTTTACCAGGAACATACCCTTGTATACAATGGTTCTGGAAGACAGAGAACAGATATATGTATCCTCAGAGGACTGCTCAAACTCTCTCCGCAAAACAAAGAGTGCCCGGTCAAATTCAAAACCCGGCTGCAGATTCTCCGGACGCTTCAGAAGCACCTGCTCAATTTCCGGCATGCAGTCTCTGGCCAGATCACCGAGAATCTCCGGATGTACCGGCACCTTTCTCCAGCTCAACACTGTGAAACCGCTCTTCTCGGCAATCACATCGAACATACGCTTTGCCCGCGTATTCTTCATATGATCTGTGGGCAGGAAGAACATGCCGACGCCGTAATCTCCGGCCTTCAGGCTCTCCTGGATACCCATCTCCTTAAATACGCTCTGATAGAATGTGTCAGACAACTGAACAAGAATACCAACACCATCTCCTACCTTGCCGGTGGCATCCTTACCAGCACGATGCTCCAGCTTCTCCACAATCGTCAGTGCATCATCCAGCACCCGATTGTCCTGATGTCCGTCAATGTTTACCACCGCACCGATACCGCAGGCATCATGATCCTCTGGCAGGTGCTGCAGATAATCCTGGTATTCCTTTTCAGATAATGCTTTAGAATTCATTTTTCTACTCCCTAAGTGTTGATTGTTTATATGCAATTGCCCAGCACATCACGAAATTGTAAAAATCGTGCTGTGCTGAGCAGAAAATTCCGTATCAAACGGCGCTGTTTTTTTGCCTTTTTGCTTATCTCAGTGAGAAGAGCAGATCATCATAGGTCGGATACGGGAGGTACTCTTCCGGAATCAGAGCCTCTGCCTCATCCACCGGTGCACGAAGTGCATCCATATCTGTGAGGATGGTCTTGTAGTAGAACTCTGCACACTCCAGTGCATCGGTCTTCTGCTCGGCCTCAGCGGTATCCTTCACCAGAGCTGCCATAGCGGTAGAGATCTTTGCACCGCACTCAGACAGCTTGCTGATGATGCCTTCCTCGAAGCTGGTGTCGGCTGCAGAAAGCAGAGCCTTCTTGTCCAGTGCTTCCTTGGTCAGCGCACCCTGGTACTTCACAAGTGCAGAAGTGAAGTCCTTCTTCACCATCTCCTGCATAGCCAGGGACTCGATATGGATGGTCTTGGAATAGTTCTCAAGCAGGATCTCATATCTGGAACGGATCTCTGTCTCTGTGAAGATATGATGCTTCTCGAAGAGAGAGATGTTCTTCTCAGCCAGGAGCTGCGGCATTGCATCCGGGAGAGACTTCAGGTTGAAGAGACCTCTCTTCTCTGCTTCCTCTACCCAAGCATCGGTATAACCGTTGCCGTTGAACAGAATTCTCTTATGTGCCACAAAAGTCTCACGCAGCAGCTTCATCAGTGCATCGGAAAGCTCCTCTTCCGGAACATCCTTCAGCGCCTTGTAGATATCCTCCAGCTTATCTGCCACAGCAGTGTTCAGGATAACGTTGGGATCTGCCACAGACTGGGAAGAACCGGGCATACGGAACTCGAACTTGTTTCCTGTGAAAGCGAAGGGTGAAGTTCTGTTACGGTCTGTGTTGTCCTGTGTGAAGTGCGGCAGTACGTGTGCACCGATCTGCAGCTCCTTCTTCTCAGAGCTATGGAAGTCCTCACCGGTCTCCAGGGCAGCCAGTACGCGCTTCAGCTCATCACCAACGAAGATGGATACGATAGCGGGAGGTGCCTCGTTCGCGCCCAGACGGTGATCATTGCCGGCACTTGCTACGGAGATTCTCATGAGATCCGCATAATCATCCACAGCGGCGATGGTAGCCACCAGGAAAGTCAGGAACGGAAGGTTCTCCATCGGTGCCTTGCCCGGATCCAGCAGGTTCATGCCCGTGTTGGTGACCATGGACCAGTTGTTGTGCTTACCGGAACCATTGACACCCTCGAAGGGCTTCTCATGCAGGAGACATGCGTAGTGATGCTGATCAGCAACCTTCTTCATCATCTCCATGGTCAGCTGGTTGTGGTCTACGGCAATGTTGGCGGTCTCGAAAACCGGAGCCAGCTCATGCTGTGACGGCGCTACCTCGTTGTGCTTGGTCTTTGCCGGAACGCCCAGCTTCCAGAGCTCTTCGTCCAGATCATGCATGTAAGCGGATACCTTCGGCTTCAGAACACCAAAGTAGTGATCCTCCATCTCCTGTCCCTTGGGAGCCGGTGCACCGATCAGGGTTCTGCCGCAAAGGAGAAGGTCCTTTCTGGCGGTGTACATATCCTTATCAATAAGGAAGTACTCCTGCTCAGATCCCACTGTGGTATCCACATGTGTCACATCCTTGTAGCCCATCAGCTGCAGGAGACGAACGGCTTCCTTGTTCAGTGCCTCCATGGAACGAAGCAGCGGTGTCTTCTTATCCAATGCCTCGCCGCCGTAGCTGCAGAATGCAGTCGGGATATACAGTGTGCCGTCCTTAATGAAAGCCGGTGAACTGGGATCCCATGCGGTATAGCCTCTGGCCTCAAAGGTTGCTCTCAAACCACCTGACGGGAAGGAGGAAGCATCCGGCTCGCCCTTTACCAGCTCCTTGCCGGAGAACTCCATAACAGCCTGTCCGTCGAAACTCGGAGAAATGAAGCTGTCATGCTTCTCGGCTGTCAGTCCTGTCATCGGCTGGAACCAATGCGTGAAGTGTGTGGCACCATGCTCCATTGCCCATTCCTTCATTGCGGCTGCAACGGTATTCGCTACATCCAGCTCCAGGTGTGTACCATTCTGAATGGTCTTATGGATGGCCTTGTAGACATCCTTCGGAAGACGCTCGCGCATGATCTTGTCGTTGAAGACCAGGCTGCCATACATTTCAGGAATTGATTTCTTTTTCATATGCTCCCTCCATTTTTTTGAAATCATTTGCTATAAAAAAAGAAGACAGGGATGTTTTCGGCTTTGCCGGAACACCCTTGTCCCCTGTAATTTATAGTATTTTTGGCGGCACCGCAGGAACAGATCACGTATCTGTGTCTGCTTCCCAGGACGCCCTTGCCCTATGCCAAAAGTATAAGCATTCCCGTTCGCTTGTCAAGGAACATTTTCCGAAAAGCCATAACAATCTTTCATGCAAGCTATACTGTCGCCGCCTCAGCCGGCAATTCGAAACGAAGACATTACCATAAGAAGAAACTCGTTTGCGTCGGGAAATCCGGACAGGTTTTCGAAAAAGGCCTTGACAAAATTTTATCGGCGCGCGATAATTCACACCATCATGAACGGCAAAGGCGTCGCGAAGTTTCGCAGAGTCTCTGCCGTTCTTTTTGTTTTAAGGGGAGTATATAAAATGTGTTCAATTATTGGTTTTTGTGACGCCCGCGTCGCAGAAGAGGTAGTCAAGAAAGCACTGGCCATTACGAAGTCCCGGGGTCCGGACGATTCCAGAATTGTAGATACCGGAAACGGTTATCTCGGCTTCAACCGTCTGGCCATCATGGGGCTCACCGCCAGCGGCATGCAGCCCTTCGGACATCTGGGTTCTTATGTGGTATGCAACGGTGAAATCTACAACTTCCGGCCCCGGAAAAAGGAGCTGGAGGCAAAGGGATACACCTTCCAGAGTGATTCCGATTGTGAGATTCTTCTTCCTTTATATGAAGAGCTTGGCACAGAGATGTTCAAAACCCTGGACGCCGAGTTTGCCATGATCATCTACGATGCAAAGACCGATTCCTATATCGCAGCCCGGGATCCCATCGGCATCCGTCCGCTCTACTATGGATATGTGGATAATGCTGACGAGACCCACAAGAAGGGCACACTGGCCTTTGCTTCTGAGCCTAAGAATCTGGTGGGACTTTGCGGAGAGATTCTTCCCTTCCCGCCGGGACACTATTATAAGGATGGCGAATTCCACTGCTACCGGGATCTCACCGCTGTAGACGCTTACACCGATGACGGCCTCGAGGGCATTGCTAAGAACATTCATGATCTTCTGGTGAAGGGCATTGAAAAGCGTCTGGATGCAGATGCACCCGTAGGCTTCCTTCTTTCCGGCGGTCTGGATTCTTCCCTGGTTTGTGCCGTGGCAGCAAAGCTTTCCAACAAACCCATTGAGACCTATGCCATTGGTATGGACACTGACGCCATCGATCTCAAGTATGCCCGTGAGGTAGCTGATTTCATCGGCTCCAACCATCATGAGGTGATCATCACAAAGGAAGATGTGGTCAACGCATTGGAACCGGTGGTGAAAACCCTGGGCACCTACGACATTACCACCATTCGTGCTTCCATCGGTATGTACCTGGTATGTAAGTACATCCATGAGAACAGTGAACTGCGTGTTCTTCTGACCGGTGAGATTTCTGATGAGCTCTTCGGTTATAAGTATACCGATTTCGCTCCTAATAAGGAGGAATTCCAGAAGGAGGCTGAGAAGCGTATCCGTGAGCTTCATATGTATGATGTGCTCCGTGCCGATCGCTGCATCAGCGTCAACAGCCTGGAGGCCCGGGTGCCTTTCGGTGACCTGGATTTCGTAGACTACGTGATGCATATCGATCCGGCGCGCAAGATGAATACCTACAACAAGGGTAAGTATCTTCTCCGCCATGCTTTTGAAGAGGATCATATCCTTCCGGAAAGTATCCTGATGCGTGAGAAGGCAGCTTTCTCCGATGCCGTTGGTCATTCTCTGAAGGATGATCTGGCAGAATTTGCTGAGGCTCACTATACCGATGCAGAGTTCGAGGAGAAGCGTCAGAAATATACCCATGCGCAGCCCTTTACCAAGGAATCTCTGCTCTATCGTGAGCTCTTTGAAAAGTACTATCCCGGTCAGTCTCAGATGGTTCTGGATTTCTGGATGCCCAACAAGACATGGCCCGGCTGCAATGTAAACGATCCTTCCGCCAGAGTTCTCTCCAACTACGGAGACTCCGGCAAATAATCGAGGCGGTTTTCCGCCGTATAGATGTGGTGACCGGCATTTATGCCGTTAACCTATACTCCCTAAATAGGTAGCTGATCCGTAATGGATCAGCTACTTTTATTTGCGTTTTTTCGATTACACAATCAATACATATAATACAATCAATCCAACGAAAGCAATCTATAGAATCAATACACACATTATATCTCTTATATCTTGTTTCATTTCATATCTTTAACGCAATGAAAACAATCAACTGAATCACTTCAATTAATACAATGAGTACAATTAACCAAATCATTTTATTTAACAGAATCAAAAATCCCGACCGCGCTTGCGCACGGTCGGGACAATCATCCTCACTATCTTCTCAATGCTTCACATCAAAGCGGTTCTTATCGCCTTCCTCAGGCACTGCTGTGGGATATTCACCGTTGAAGCAGGCACAGCAGAAACCGTCTCCGGCCTCACCGCGGGACGCCACTCTGGCCAGGTTTCTGGCAGCATCCACAGACAAGAAGCCCAAGGAGTCTGCACCGATGATCTGTGCAATCTCCGGGATACTGTGGTGGCAGGCAATCAGATGCTCACGAGAGTCGATATCCGTGCCGTAATAGCAGGGATTCAGGAAGGTCGGGGAAGAAATCCGCATATGAACTTCTCTCGCACCTGCATCTCTTACCAGCTTCACGATACGAGCGCTGGTGGTACCACGGACAATAGAATCGTCGATCAAAATAACCCGCTTATCCTTGATCACCTCAGAAATGGCATTCAGCTTGAGCCGCACCAGATGCTCTCTCTCTGTCTGGTCCGGTGCAATGAAGGTTCTTCCGATATACTTATTCTTGATCAAACCCATGGCATAAGGAATGCCGGAGGCCCTGGAATAGCCCACAGCCGCGTCCAGACCGGAATCCGGAACACCAATCACCAGATCTGCCTCTGCAGGATGCTCCTTGGCCAGTTCTTCACCGGCACCGATACGAAAAGCATGCACGGATTTGCCATCAATCACAGAATCCGGACGAGCAAAGTAGATGTACTCGAAAATGCAGAGATTACGCTTGTCTGCAGCATGCTTATCAATGACGCGGAAGCCGTCCTCATTGACCATAACAATCTCTCCCGGCTCAATATCCCGGACAAACTTTGCGCCCACCGCATCAAGCGCGCAGCTCTCAGAAGCAAAGACATAACTTCCGTCATCCATAACACCATAACAGAGCGGCTTAAAGCCATGGGGGTCTCTGCAGGCAATGAGCTTCGTGGGGGACATCACAAGAAGGGAATAGGCGCCGTCGATCTTCGCCATGGCCTGGTTCACAGCCTTCTCAATGGAGCCGGAATGCAGACGCTCCCGGGTGATGATATAGGAAATAACCTCTGTATCGCTGGTGGTGTGGAAAATGCATCCCTCCAGCTCCAGCTTACGGCGAAGCTCATAGGAGTTCACTAGGTTGCCGTTATGACAGATGGCCAGCTGACCCTTGACGTGCTGCACCAGCATAGGCTGGGCATTTTCCCGGGTATCACCGCCGCTGGTGGAATAACGGACATGACCAACAGAAATCTTGCCCTCCCCCAGGGCTTCCAGCTTCTCTGCTGTGAAAACCTCATGCACCAGGCCGCGGTTCTTGTAGCACTGAATCACCCGGTCATGATTCACCGCGATACCGGCAGCTTCCTGTCCTCTATGCTGCAAAGCTGTCAGTCCATAATACTCCAGCTTCGCAAGATTCTGATTCCTCGGAGACCAAATGCCAAAGACTCCACACTCCTCATGTATTTCCTTTGTTTGATTGTTCATTCTGACCACTTTCTATTTGTTCAGTGTTTCTCCCGCGTTTCTTCCATGATTATACTCAATCAGTATGGTGTGTCAATTCACCAAATCGCATAAAATAAGATGCAAATTTCCGCTTTTATACGCGGATTTCAATGTCGCTGAGCTCACGATGTCGGCTCAATGCCTCCATGTAATGCAAATACAGCTTGTCATGGAAAAAGATTCCGCCGGCAATGAACTTACCGCTGGCACTTTTATCCTCAACACGGGCACCTCCCGGCGCAGTATAACGCTCTATGGCCGCCTTCATTTTTTCATAACCGATTCTTTCGGCCTCCCGCTTACAGCGCTTGGAAAGTAGATCCGTCCGGCTCCGCACCGGATACAGGCGCCAGATTCGGTCAAACTCTGTTTCCTCTTCTGACACGTCCTTCATCTCCGTATCCACGACATTGGGATTTCCGTTCTGCTGATAGTCCTCCCGAATGGCAGCGAGCAGCCACTGCAAGCGGTGCTGCACTGTATTCTCCGGCTGTGCCAGCAAAAGCTCATATTTTTCGCGGATCACATCCAGCCGATATTCCGCTGCTTTCAGCAGTTCCTCACGCTCATTCACAGACCAGACATCCAGAGTGAAAATGTCATTCATGGCCCGCAGCATGGAATTGGTCTCCTCTTCCGAATAACCGCCGCCATTCAGAAGCTCCACACTGAAGGTAATTTTACTGATTTTACCGCCTCTGCCCCGGCGTGCACTGGTATCGTAACGCACGCGTATATCCTGTACGCGATTGATTTCCTCTACAGCCGGCTTCAGAATCACCTTATTGAAATCACCGAAATTCGGATACTGGGCCTTGGCCTGGTAATTGACCCTGGGCACCTTGGAAGCGCCCATTTTTCTGGCCTTATCCTCTGCCGCTTTGCGTGCCTTGTTGCGTTCCCGCTCATCCTTCTCCTGAATGATATCTACCGTATCATCAAAGCTAAGATGCAAACCGTCCCGTTTCTCCGCCGTACGGAAAGCCGGATCATCCATATCCACAAGGCCCATGATGGTTCTCAGATCATTGAAGCCCACCTCATAAGTGTAAACACCGTTATTGGAATTGCCAAAGCACTGCTCTCTGAGTTTTTCATAGAGCTTCCATACTGCCGCGTTTGACCAGACATACTCGCCCTTGAAGACATTGGTATAATTGCTCTTCGGCGCAATAAGTCCCCGCTGCGTCACCTCTTCCGTGAAAACCAATGTGAACTTACCATTCTCATACGTGGTACGGCTGAAAATATTGATATGTGAATAATGCCCCTTATCCCGATCTTCCACCATCATGAAAGCCGTACCTAGAGAATCACTGGTCTCCTTCGCAATCTTATAAATATTGCTGTTGGCCATGTTCAGATTCGGGATATCCGAAAGCTGAATCTCCGCAATGGTTCGTACAGCATTGGTCTCCGGATCAAACTTTTCAATGCTTTTGTACAAGCTGATATTAAACAGCTTATTGGCCATCAGGCTCCAGTTTCCGTATCTTGCATCTATAAAAACATTCGATTTTCGAAATTTATCCGGCAAAATCAGATTCTCTGAGACATCAATCTGCTTACTTTTCTTCCCGGCCATGTCTTCCTCATTTCCATTCGTTTATCTTACTCAATTATGACCTTCACAGCATCAAAATACCTTTTGAAATTATAGCAAAATTGTGGAATATTGCAAATTGCCGCAGCTTTCGAAAATCTAAACTCACTTTTCTTCCATATCTTTACCCATTTTTCGTTTTTCTGTTTTTCGTATCTCTCCAATAAACTCACTTTTTTTCCATAACTTCGTCTTTTTTCCCGGATTCTCTCGCTTTTTTTCCATTTCTTTGTTTTTCCACGGCGGACATTTTGTCTTTTTTTTCCCTTTGAAATTCTCATTTTCTTTCCATATCTTTTTTCCAAATTCCTGGAAATACGAGCTGAAATTTTTTTTTAAAATTTTTCAGCCTCATTTTTTTTCCATTTCTTTCGTTTTTTTGTCCGTATGTGCCGGATATTTTGCACTTTATTTTTGCTGTAATCATACTTTTCGAAATTGTACTCACTTTTCTTCCATATCTTTGTCCCTTTTTTTGATTTTTCGTTCTCTTATCCGTTTTTTCAGTGTCTTCCATCCTTGTCTGAAACAACAAATTCATCTCTTTTTCAAATTTTCCTCATTTTTCTTCCATATCTTTGCTCATATCCGGGGCTTATCCTGCTTTAAACACTCTCAATTTGCCTTTTTTTCCAAATTTCCCTCACTTTTCTTCCATATCTTTGCCCATCTCCCCTTTTCCTTTCTACGTCCTGCCTTATCTCTTCCTTGTCTCATCCGCTTCTCTTCTTCCTCCCTACCCATTTTTTCCGGCTTTTAGCGCCCTTTTCCGGTAGATTTATCCACAGTATCCACTTTTTTTGAAATTATCCTCACTTTTCATCGATATCTTTCTCACTTTTTTATCATTTTATTCCAAACTGCGTTTCATTTCTCTTCCGTTTCTTTGCTCATTTTCGTTCTTTTCTTTCTCGCTTTTCTTCCATAGCCATCGTTTTTCCTGCCTTTTTTCGCTCACTTTTCAATCTTTTCTTTCCGCATATTTTTCCCCATCTTTCTGCATTTTTTTCTTTGCTTTCGCTGTTTTTATCCATAAGTAAAGCCTGAAAGGCGCGTATTTACGTGCTTTTCAGGCTTCTAATTCTAATTTGAATTTTAAATTGTTCTGTTTTTTCTTAATTTTAAATATAAGTGTGTTTCTTGTTTTAGGAAATCAAGAAATTCTCACGCATCATTCGACTGTTCTTTCTGATACTGTTGCATATCCAGTTCGATCAGATAATTGATAAAGTCCGTTTTCTTCAAACCAATGCTGGCGCTGTATTCACAAAGCCAAAGATATGAGCTTTTCTGCATGATCAGTGACTTCTGCATCACATACCGGCCCATGTACGGAAGCTGAAAGCTGAAGGGGTCAATTCTGACCCGGCCATTTTCCACGGCATCCTTAAAATCCAGAATCAGTTTTTCCACATACTTAAGCTGTGAGTAATGTTGCTGCGTAGCCCGGATCTTTAAAAATCGCTCATGAATGTCCGACAGCTTTGTTGTGGTCATTTGGGTTTCTTTAGCCTCAGCTTTTTCCTCTTTTACAGACTTTTCCGTATCGGATTCCTGGGCAGAAGAGGAGTAATCCGGCTGTTCCTGCACCGGCGTGGCGGGAGATGATACAATACCGTCATTATTTGTGCTGTTTTCTGCTTCCACCGGCAGACCATCCACAATGGCATCGGTTACCGTATCGCTGTGTTCGGCGGATCCGATGGCCTGCAAGCGTTTGGCTTGGTTTTTCTCATTGGCCAGCCGCAGCAGCTCTCGTTTACTGGGCATTTTCCACCTCCGTTTTTGCAATGATCGCCTTGGCTATCTTTCGATAGTCCTCTGCCGGCTTTGAGTAACGGCTGTATTCCTGCAGACTCATATTCAGTTTTTTTGTCTCGGAAACGGCAATGGACTTTCGTACCGTGAGCACAAAGGGCCGAAGCTGCTGGGGAAGGTTTTCGGCAATCTCCTCCAGATTTTCCAGTGTAGACTGGTGCATGTTGGTCTTTTCATACTTTGTCAGGATAAAGCCCAGAACTTCAGCATGGGAGTATTTCCGTTTTCCGTCCCGTAGCTTCACGATGTCCTCATTGACATCCGCAACACCGTCCAGGGACCCCTCGTCACAATCCGAGGGAATGATGACATAATCGGATGCGATGTACATCATTTGCAGGAGGATATTCTTCGAAGGCCCGCTGTCGATCAGCACATAGTCGTAATTTCCGTTCTCACGAATGATGTCGATAATGTCGGCGAGCAGAAAAACGTCGTCACTGTCCACAAACTGACGATCCACCATAGACATGGATTTTGAAGCGGCGATAAAATCCAGCTTCCCCAGATGCTGGATGGCGTCATCCACAGAAGTGGTGCCGTGCAGTACCTCATACATGGAGGGTAGACTGAGATCAGCACCCACGTATTTACTGAGGTTGGTCTGCAGATCAAAATCAATCAGCAGGATCTTTTTCTTTAGGTAACAGAGACTGGCGGCCAGATCCATACAGGAGGTGGTTTTTCCTACGCCTCCCTTCTGGTTGGAGATTGCAATAACTTTCATTCGGATAACTCCTTTGATTGTAGATATTCTAGTGTATACATAACTTGCAAGCTGTATATAAAACACATTATGGTTAGCTTGGCTAATGTAGCTAGTATAGACTTTGTTTGTTTAAATTGCAATGATTGTGCAAATTATTTTAATTCAACTATATATTTTAAATACAATATATGTCATAAATGTTTAACACAATCAACGCAATTAAAAATTGATTGTCCTCTATGTTTAACACATACAGGACAATCAATTCGATGAAAACAATTAAGATATATAAGACAATTAAAATATTGAACGGAATCAAACCCGTGCATCCTGAAAATCATGCCGGAAGACAAAGGCCGCTGCTACAATAAAGATGAAGCAGACCACCCAGATGATGGGTTCGCAGAGACAAACGGCGAGATACCCGTATACCGGCACCAAGAAGGCAGCAAACAGTGCTTTTCCAATCAACTCCAGGCCGCTGGAGATGAGCGGCGCAACGGAGTGGCGCATGCCCTGGAGGGCATTTCGAACGATGGTGAGCACAGCCATGGGCGGAACCATGGGAATGCTGATGCGCAGGTATAGGACAGAACTGCGGATGATTTCTGTTTCCTCTGTGCCGGTAACGAAACGGACCGCTTCCGGTGCAAAGAAAATCACAAAGGCGAGTGCCAGAAGCCACCAGATAAAATAAATCAGCAGTGCGCTCTTGATGCCGGAAACAATACGGCTGCGTTTTCCGGCACCGTAATTTTGGCTGGCATAAGTTGCGACTCCGGTGCCCAGCGCCACGCCCGGTGTGTAGAAAAGCTCTGCCAGGCGTCGGGAAGCCACCTGTGCGGCAATGTAGACATTACCCAAGGCATTGATGGCGCTTTGCAGAAGTACACTGCCGATGTTGTATAGTGCACTCATCAGTCCCATGCTGATGCCTGCCCAAAGCATCCCCTGCACATAATGAAGGGAAATCCTGAAATCCGCCCTCTTAAATCGTAGGATCGGATATTTCAGGATAATGTAGACGAGCCCGAGAACCGCGCTGATGGCCTGGGACATTGCCGTGGCGATTGCAGCGCCGCGAACCCCCATACCCAGCGGCCCCATACAAAGAAGGTCAAGAAAAACGTTCAGGACGCTACTGAAGAGGAGGAACAAAAGCGGCGTGATGCTGTTGCCCACAGACTGCAGCAGGCCGGATTCCAGGTTGTAGCACATGGTGAAGGGAATAGCCAGCAAAATGACTGTGAGATAGGCCATGGCACCGCCAAGAATGTTGTCTTGTATCTGCATAGCCACGAGCAGCGGGCGCTCAAAGAGAAGGAAAAGAAAGAGCATGAGAAAAGCAGCAGATAAGGAAAGTACTGTCATCCAGGCGACGGAGGAGCGCATGCGTTTTCCATCTCCGGCCCCAAAGGCGCTGCTGACGGAGAGTGCGAGACCATTGTTCATACCAAAGGCAAAATTGGTGATCAGGCTGCAGAGGGCAGAACTTGCACCGATCTGTGCGAGAGCGGTGTCGCCCAGGAGATTCCCGGCGATGGCGGTATCCGCCAGATTGTAGAGCTGCTGGAGAAGATTTCCGGCAAAAAGCGGAACGGCAAAGCGGAGCAGGAGTGACATGGGCTTTCCGCTGGTCATATTGAGAACGTGACTTGAGGCTTTCTTCATATAATAAGTAGTATCCTTTCCGATTGATGGTGATTGTGCAGCTACTGTACAATTGCAGGGTTCATTATACGCTGATCCGATGCGTACTGCATTTCCGAAAACGACTTATACTATAAGAATAAGGCCCATTTGATGGCGAAATTTTTTTTGAAAAATAGCTTGACGAATGCGCATCTATACTATATAGTACATCAAGTCGCCGCGAGTGAGACACAAGCGGCGATAAAAAATGAAAAAGTTGCTTGACAAAGCGACGAAAAGCTGATAACCTATATGAGCTGTCGCAAAAGACAAGCACAAAGAACCTTGAAAATCAAAGATCGAATAATACACAGACCCTGAAGATTCTTTAA
>CAVFNN010000022.1:0-20519 GCA_963623925.1 bacterium
TTGAGGGGTTAGGGGAGTTTGAAGATGCCCTTGCTTTTCAAAGGGCATTTTCTTGTATGTAAATCAGTGATTGGTTTTGTGCATTTGGTTCAAAAACGAGACGGATTTACTTGGTAAAAATACGGTTATGTACATAACCTATTTACACCTGCATGGTGCAATGCTATAGTTTTGGCACAAAAGGTTATGTACATAACTTGCCGGATATCCATACAAAAAGGTAAATGTGTCGTTTGGAAAAGGGAGGGCCTATGAAACAGATTTTGATTGCCACACATGGAAAGATGGCATCGGGCATTCGCTATACAGCGGAGCTGATCGTCGGAAAAATGCCGGGGATCACAACCATAGATGCTTATGTTGATCCTGATGACAATATTCTGGAGAAATATGATAATTTCTTTGAGACGCACGAAGGTGAGCGTATCATAGTATTCACAGACATGATGGGCGGGAGCGTGAACCAGAAGCTTATGGAATATGCCAAAAAGGACAATGTCACCCTTGTGACGGGAACGAACCTGCCGGTGCTGCTTCAGGTTATGCTGGCGGATGATGATGTGACGGAGGATGAAATAGCGGGCTATATCGAGGATGCCAGGGAAGAACTTCAGCTTGTTTCGATAGGAGAGAAAAATAAGACGCCGGGTGCGCCTGAAACGAAGACAGTGGAAGAAGCAAAGCCTGCAATTTCATATGATAATTCCAATGCGAAGATCGCTGCACTCAGAGTAGATGACAGACTGATCCACGGGCAGGTGGCGATGACATGGACCAAGCAGCTGAAGGTGAATGGGATCGTTGTGGCGAATGACGATGCAGCAAATGACAATACGCAGAAGATGGCGCTCAAAATGGCTGTTCCGGCAGGCATAAAGGTGCTGATCAAGCCTGTTGATGAGGCGATTAGAGTATTGAACGATCCCAGGGCTGCCAGGATGAGGATACTTGTTCTGACAAGAAATGTAAGGGATGCGCTTACTGTCAGAAAACAGGTGGGAGAAATTGAATTTTTAAATATCGGAAATACTGGAAGATTTGACGGCATTGACGTTTCTGAGAAAAAGCTGCTTTCGCCAACGATCATGCTGACAGAGGACGAGATCAAAAATTTAAAAGCGCTTGTTGCGCTTGATCCAAAAACATGTATGCAGCAGGTACCAAACGATGAACGTAAGCTTGTGAAAGATGTCATCAATACCTTGTAAATGCAGGAAGGAGCGTTGAAATTATGTTAAATGCATTTTTGGTTGCACTTGCCGTTTTTGTTTGTGTCGGCGGAGCAGAGCTGATCGGTTTTACCATGTTGAACCGGCCAATCGTCATTGGTCCGCTGGTGGGCTTATTTCTTGGGGATGTTCAGACTGGCGTCATCATCGGGGCATCGCTTGAGGCAGTATTTATGGGTGTCGTAAATATAGGCGGCGCATCTGCAGCGGAGCCGGGCATAGCGACTGCGGTAGGAACTGCATTTGCCATTATGCTTGGAAAAGGAAGCGAGGTGGCGCTGACGCTCGCCCTTCCCATCGGTATCTTAGGACTTCAGATCAAGACGGCACTATATATCTTTATCGTAGGTATGTTTGCCAAGAAATTTGATCAGCTGGCTGCAGAAGGAAAAGACAAACAGATTGTTGCCTTGCATTATGGATTGTGGACCGTAAACTGGCTTTTGTATTCACTCGTGGCATTCTTTGGCATTCTGTTCGGCTCTGATGCGGTGAGTGCACTGATGGAAGCCATTCCGGATGTGGTTATGAATGGGCTTACGGTATGTGGCGGACTTCTTCCGGCAGTGGGCATGGCTATGCTCATGAAGATGCTCTGGGACAAAAAAATCTGTATCTTTTTCTTCCTTGGATTTGTGCTTTCGGCCTACATGAATCTGCCGCTCATCGCGATTGCCGTGATCGGCGTGATCGTAGCAATAACGGTCGGAATGAACGATTACAGATTCAATCAGTTGGAGACAATGCGTGTGGCAGCACCGGCAGAAACCGGTTCTATCGTGCTTGACAAAGAAGAGGAGGAGTTTTTCGCATGAGTAAATTAACCCAATCCATCCCGGCAGACGAAAGAAAGATGTTGAAAAAGGCATTCTGGAGATCATTTACGCTGTATGCAGCAGTAAGTCCGGCAAAACAGGGAGCGTCAGGTTTTAGCTATGCACTGATGCCTTTTATCAATAAATTTTACAAGAATGACGAAGAGGGAAGAAAGCAGGCGCTTGTGAGAAGCATGTCGTATTTCAACACAACGATCACATGCTCCACATTTATCATGGGCCTTGTGGCTTCCATGGAGAAAAAGAACAGTGAACAGGCGGATTTTGATGCAAACTCCATCAATGCCGTAAAATCAAGCCTCATGGGACCCTTGGCGGGTATAGGAGATTCGATTTTCTGGGGCGTGCTCAGAGTGATCGCTGCTGGAATCGCCGTTGGCATGGGGATGTCGGGAAATGTGTTGGCGCCGATCATTTTCCTATTGCTTTTCAATATCCCGTCACTTCTGGTGAAATACTATGGCACATTTTTAGGCTATAAGCTCGGATCAGAATACATTCAGAAGGTGTATGAGAGCGGACTTATGAATATTCTGACAAAGGCTGCAAGTATCGTCGGTCTGATCATGGTTGGCGGAATGACAGCGAGCATGGTGACCTTTCAATCAAACTTCGAGCTCAACTTAAAGGGCGAGTCCATCCTGAATCTTCAGTCTATGCTGGATCAGATCTTTGTCGGCATCGTACCGCTTGGTCTTACCTTGCTTTGCTATTATCTGCTGAAAAAGAAAAGCATCAGCGTTACGGTATTGATCATTGGTGTGATTGTTCTTGGCATTGTACTGTCATTGCTGGGTATTGCATAAAAGGAGTCATGCATAAAATGAAGGATTGGTGGAAGAATTCTGTTGTATACCAGATATATCCGAGGAGCTTTAAGGATGCAAACGGAGATGGATTCGGTGATCTGCAGGGAGTGATAGAGAAACTTGATTATTTAAAGGAGCTGGGAATCGATGTGATTTGGCTAAGCCCGGTATTTGATTCCCCTCAGGATGACAACGGATACGATGTTAGGGACTATAGAAGTATCTATGAGAGCTTCGGCGCCAATGAGGATATGGAGGCACTTATCGAACAGGCGCATTGCAGAGGCATCAAGATCGTGCTTGACCTCGTGGTTAATCATACCTCCGATGAGCATGCATGGTTTGTGGAAAGCAGAAAGTCAAAGGACAATGCCTACAGTGAGTATTATATCTGGAAGGATCCGAAGCCGGATGGAAGTGAGCCGAATAACTGGGGATCCAGCTTTTGCGGAAGTGCCTGGGAATATTGCGAGGAAAGAGGACAGTATTACCTGCATTTTTACAGCAAGAAACAGCCGGATCTGAATTGGGAAAACGAAAAGGTCAGGGAAGAGGTTTACGATCTGATGCGCTTTTGGATGGAAAAAGGTGCCGATGGCTGGCGTATGGATGTCATTGCATCGATTTCCAAGGATCAGGATTTTCCGGATTATGAAGAAAATGAGCCGGGCAGAAAGTATTATACAGGCAAGTATCACAGCAACGGACCGAGACTGCATGAGTTCCTGCAGGAAATGAATCAGAAAGTACTGTCTCAGTATGATTGCATGACCGTAGGTGAGGCTCCGGGATCAACGCCGGAGGTGGCAAGACTTTTTACGGATCCAAAGCGGCATGAGCTGAATATGATCTTTACATTTGAGCATATGAACATTGACCGCATCCCGGGATCTGTGAACAGAAAATGGGCATTAAAGCCCTTCGACCTACGTGAATTGAAGCGAGTCTTGTCAAATTGGCAGGAAAAACTTGACGGGTACGGCTGGAATGCACTCTATTTTGAAAATCATGATCAGCCACGCATTATATCGCGCTGGGGAAATGACACCACGTACAGAAAGGAGTGCGCTAAGGCGTATGCGACCGTATTGCACGGTATGCAGGGAACGCCCTATATCTACCAGGGTGAAGAAATCGGCATGACAAATGTTCATTTCCGTCTGGATGAATATGAGGATATCGAGGTGCGCAATGCCTACCATGAGCTTGTGGAAATCGGTAAGACAATCTCGGAAGCGGATTTTCAGAAAGCGGTATGGAATAAGAGCCGTGACAATGCCAGAACACCGATGCAATGGGATGACAGTGAGAATGCAGGTTTTACAACAGGGAAGCCATGGTTTAGACTTTCGGACAGGTACCGTGAGATCAATGTAAAGGAAGCACTGGCAGATACGGATTCCATTTTCTATTATTACAAAAAGCTGATCGCGTTAAGACATACGGAAACTCTTTTGACGGATGGCAGTTATGAACTTATCCTGCCGGATGATCAGCGGATTTTTGCGTACCTTCGAAAGACGGAAAAAGAAACATGGCTGGTTGCCGCCAATATGTCCGAGCAGACCATTTCGGCAGAGCCATTAAAAGCATATGCGCATGCATGCGTGGATATGAAGATCGCAAACTATCCGGACAGAGTTGACCTTGAGGCAGCATTAAGGCCATACGAAGCATTTATGATGAAGGTGGATGTAAACGGACAGGGATAAAAGAAAGAGCGATAGACATGACAAAAGAGAGATACATAATTGCGGTTGACATGGATGGAACTCTTCTGAACAGTAAAGGGAAAATAACAGAGAATACGATGGCGACTCTGAAGTCTCTTCTTGAGGCAGGACATTATATTGTGCCTGCCTCAGGAAGGGCTTTTCCTATATTGCCGGAAGAGATCAAAAAGCTTTCAGGAATACAGTATGCCGTGCTTGAGAATGGTGCTATTGTATGGGATTGGAAAAAGCAAACGCCGATATCCGTCAGTTTATTGCCGGAGGGGGTGGCACAGAAAATTTTGCGGCAGGTAAAAGCCGAATATCCACAGGAACGATATTATACAGAGCTTATAGCAGGCGGTATGGCTTATGCGGAAGAAAATGACCGGCCATATTATCAGGATGCCACTATAGAGGGGGATTTCGTGGCGTATATGCTGAAAGAGCACACGTTTGTTGCGGGCATACACAACAGAACCGACATCCTGCAAAGGGCAGAGAAAATCAATCTGTATTTCGAAAACAGTGCTGTGTCCGAAGGGATCAAAAAAGAATGGCGAAAAAGAAGCGATGTCGGCGTGACAAGCTCTGTCAGGGGCAATGTAGAATTCATGTCGCCGACGTCCAGTAAGGGAGAGGGGCTTGCAAAACTTAGCGGATTGCTCGGTATAGAGAGGAATCATATCATTGCGATCGGTGACAATGAAAATGATGTGGAAATGTTTGACGTGGCAGGCATCTCTGTGGCCATGGGAAATGCTTCTGACGCCATAAAAAACAAAGCAGTCCATGTGACCAAGGATCATGATCACGATGGAGCTGCTGTGTTTTTGCAGAAATATTTTAAAATGTTCTAGCGGATATTTTTTACCGCTGCACCCGGCCGGTGCCTTTGCTCTCGATGAGCTGGAAGACCTCGGCTTCGGAGACATAGTTGATGTCACCGGGGATGGTGTGCTTGATGGCTGCCGCTGCGGTGCCGAATTCGAGGGCATCGGCGGGGGACATCTTTGAGAGATAGCCGTGCAGAATGCCGGCCACGAAGGCATCTCCGCCGCCCACGCGATCCACGATGTGGAGGTGGTATTCGGCGCTGGTATACAATTTGCCATCATGGAAGAGTCTTGCCGACCAGCCGTTGTCGGAAGCACTGATGCTGTTCCGCTGGGTGGTGACGATATAGTCCAGATGGTAGAAATCTGCCATTTTGCCAAGCTGTTCCGGCGAGATTACATTCTGATAGTCGCAATTCAGGAGATCCAGCTCCGGAACGGAATAGCCCAGACAGTTGAGGGCATCCAGCGGGTTTCCGAAGCAAATGTCGGCATAGTCTATGATCTCGGACAGAAGCTTCTGCTTCTCCGGAATACCGGAGGTCCAGAGCTTGCTGCGGTAGTTCAGATCGAAGGAGACGGTGACATTATGCTCCTTCGCTTTTTTTACGGCTGCAAGAGAGAGGGCACCCGCCTGGGGGCTCAGCACCGGTGTGATGCCGGAGAGGTGGAAGAGATCCACGCCGTCGAAGATGGCGTCAAAGTCAAATTCATCGACAGAAGCCTGGGTGATGGCGGAATCGGCCCGATCATAGATCACACTGGAGGGACGGACAGAAGCGCCGTTCTCCAGAAAATAGATGCCGAGACGGGAGCCGCCATGGGCGATGTGGGAGCAATCCACACCCAGACCCTGCAGGGCGCGGACAGCGGAATCGCCGAGGGCATTGGCCGGCACCTTGGTGAGGAAGGCAGAGTCGTTCCCGAACTGAGCGAGAGAGGCGGCAACATTGGCCTCTGCACCGCTGTAGCAAACCTGGAAGTCATCGGCCTGCAGGAATCGCTGGTAGCCCGGAGGCGACAGACGCAGCATGATCTCACCGAGTGTTACTGTTTTTGCCATGAATGAAATGCCTCCTTCCGGGATGTCAATGCTGGCGGGCTGCCTTGGCCAGGGCTGCGGCCTCTGCGGTCAGTCGAGTGATTTCGGCGAAATTGCCTTCCTTGACCAGGGAGCCCTTGACCATCCAGCTGCCGCCGCAGGCCAGGATACGGTCATAGGCGAGATACTCCGACACGTTGGCGGGAGAGATGCCGCCGGTGGGCATGAAGGAAAGCTCAGTGTAGGGAGCCGCTACGGCCTTGATATACTTCAGACCGCCTGCAGGTTCTGCCGGGAAGAACTTGACCACCTTGAGGCCAAGCTCCAGGACTTGCTCCATGTCACTGGGGTTGGAACAGCCCGGGATCATGAGCACGTTCTTTGACTGGCAGTACTTTACGATCCGCGGGTTGAGGCCGGGGCTGACAATGAATTTTGCACCGGCTTCGATGGCCTGGTCCACCTGCTCGGTGGTCAGGACAGTACCGGCGCCCACCAGCATCTCAGGATAATGCTGTGTCATGAGACGGATGGATTCTGCTGCTGCGGCGGTGCGGAAGGTGACCTCTGCACAGGGGAGACCACCCTCTGTCAGAGCCTTCGCCAGGGGAAGGGCGTCCTTGGCATCGTCCAGCACCACTACGGGGATAATGCCGGTTTCCTTGATCTGATGATAAAGTTCGTTCATTTTATACCTTCATTTCGAAAATTAAAAACCGAAAAACTGCACGGCATTGTCGTGGCAGATGTTCTTCACCAGTTGGTGGAGATAAGCGGTATCGTTCGGATATTCGCCGTTCTCTACCCAGCTCGCAATCTTATTGCAGAGAATTCTGCGGAAATATTCATGGCGCGGGAAGGAGAGAAAGCTTCTGGAATCCGTCAGCATACCGATGAAAGAAGAGATCAGTCCCACATCCGCGAGAGTATCCATCTGATATTCCATGCCGTTCTTGTGATCGCAGAACCACCAGGCACTGCCGAGCTGCAGCTTGCCGCGGATATGCGCTTCATTGCCCTGGTAGTTACCGGCCATGGTGGCCAGCATAGAGGCATCCTTCGGGTTCAGATAGTACAGCACGGTGCGAGGGAGCTGGTTGCTCTTGTCCATGGCATCCAGGAGACCGGAGAGCTGCGGTGCATAGGAAAAATCATTTTCACTGTCGCAGCCGGCGTCCACACCCAGTTTCTGGTGAATCCGGGAGGAATTGTTCCGGATGGCACCGATATGGAACTGCATGCCCAGATCGTACTTTGCATACATTTCTCCAAGCTTCGTGAGTACGTACCCACGATACATAGCGCCTTCTTCCGTCGTTAGAGTCGCACCTTGCAGTGCCTTGAGATAGATTTTTTCCACCTGTTCCGGAGAAGCGGGAAGGAAGAAATCCTTCTCGAGACTGTGGTCGGTGACGCGGCAGCCGTTCTCCACAAAGAAGTCCAGTCGTTTCTGCAGGGCTTCCAGAAGACCGCCAAGGCTTGCGGTATCCACATGACTCACCTCGGCAAGTTTCGCGACATAAGCGGGGAAAGCGGCATCTTCGATGTCCAGTGCTTTGCCCGGACGGAAGGAAGGACGTACGGCAAATCCGAGTTCATCTTTCTTTCCGGACAACTTCCGGTGCCAGCAGAGATCATCCACGGGATCATCTGTGGTGCAAAGCACCTCCACCTTCTGCATCCGCAGGAGATTTTGTACGGAATATGCCGGAGACTGGAGCTTGGCATTGCACTCGTCCCAGATGGACTTGGCTGTGGCCGGAGATAGCGGTGTGGTGACACCGAAATAGCGCTGCAGCTCCAGGTGGGTCCAGTGGTAGAGGGGGTTTCCGATACAGTTCTGGATGGTGTCGGCCCAGGCGAGGAATTTCTCATAGGGATCGCCGTCACCGGTGATCAGTGCCTCCGGGACCCCGTTGGCGCGCATAGCGCGCCATTTATAGTGGTCTCCGGACAGCCAGACCTCGGTGAGGTTCCGGTAGCAGTGGTCTTCCCAGATCTCCTGGGGGTTCAGATGGTTATGGAAATCGACAATCGGCATATGCTCTGCCGCATTGTGAAACAGATCCTTGGCGGTTTCTGTCTGAAGCAGAAAATCCGCATCCATAAAAGCTTTCATTGCGTCAGCCTTTCCTTATACATACTTCTCAAGGGTTGCGCGGACAGCACCGGCGCCCTGGGTCATTTCCACGAAGTAACGGCAAACAGGAAGCGCGAGGCCTACCTCATAGAGGTTTACGCCGAAAATCTTTGTGTTCTCCAGGATGGGACGGAGTGTCGCGTCAGTCGTTTCTTCCGTGCAGGAACCATCCAGCTTTACGGTGCTGAGGATCGGCTGCAGACTGGATGCCAGCGGATCCGGGCTGATCTGGAAGGCCTGCAGATGGTCATCCATGCCGGTCAGATAGCGGAGCCATCCGGCAAATACCAGCGGAATCATCTTGAGATCTGCGACATTGAGGGTATCGGAAGCCTGATAAGCCTTAATGGTCTCACCATAACGGATGGCCAGCTTCTGCGAGGTATCGGTGGCAATTCTCTGCGGCGTATCCGGCATGAACGGGTTGGGAATCCGGACATTCAGTACGGTATCCAGGAACTCCTTCGGATTCAGAATGCCGGGATCTGTCACAACGGGAAGACCCTCCACATAGCCGAGTCTCTCGACCAGCTTCTTCAGTGCAGCATCCTTCATTTCCTCGGAAATCAGCTTGTAATCCAGCAGGCAGCCGAAGACAGCCAGTGCGGTATGCAGAGGATTCAGACAGGTGCAGACCTTCATGCGCTCTACCTTGTCCACGGTTTCGCGGCTGGTGAAGATGGGACCGCCCTTTTCCAGTGCCGGACGTCCGTTGGGGAAGTCGTCCTCAATCACGAGGTACTCACACTCCTCGGCGTTCACGAAGGGCGCCACATAGGTGTTCTTGCTGGTGATCACCGGCTCCAGGCCCTCTACGCCGTCCTTCTGCAGGAGCTCCTCCACGGAAGCATTGGGACGCGGTGTGATCTTATCGATCATGGTCCAAGGGAAGGATACCTTACCGGATTCTACATAAGAAAGGAAATCCTGGCTGATGCAGCCATTCTCTGCCCACTTCTGCGCAAAGGTTGTGATGGCTGCCTTCAGCTTGTCGCCGTTGTGGGAGCAGTTGTCCATGCTGACCATGGCGATGGGAAGAGCTCCCTCTGCGAAACGGTGGTAGAGAAGAGAGGCCACCTTGCCCATGTAGCTCACCGGCTTTTCCGGACCGGCAGCAAAGTCAACAGCCACATCCTTCAGTGTGTTCCCCTGCGCATCCGTCAGGCAATAGCCCTTTTCAGTGATGGTGAAGGAAGCCATCTGGAGAGAGGGCTTTGCGAAGATCTCCTTTAATCTGCTGTAGGAAGCTGCATCCTCGGTGTTCAGTGCCAGGGATTCCATCACGGAGCCCACCACGGTCTTTTCAATGCTGCCGTCGGCCTTAAAAGTAGCCAGGATAGAGTAGTTATCGTGGGGGTGATTCATCTTCTCGATGATCTCATAGTCATAGCCCTCTGCCACGGTGAGTCCACGATCCAGCGTGCCGTCGTTCAGAAGATTCTGCACAACATTGGCCTGAAAAGCACGGAAAATGTTGCCGGCGCCGAAGTGGATCCAGAAGGGATTCTCCTTTGTGGCTTTTTCTACTTTTTCATGATCAAAGGCCGGCAGCTTGTAACCGGCATTCTCCCAGGCAGCTCTGTCCTTCAGTCCCTCATTTGTTAAGTTCATCATGCTCTTACAGCTCCTTTCTCAATGGCTTCCCACAGTCCGTTCAGATATGTTGCGCCGAGGGCTCTGTCATAGAGACCGTATCCCGGCATGGCTACCTCATCCCAGATCATACGTCCGTGGTCGGGACGGATGGGGCCGTCGAAGCCGATCTCATATAGGGCCTTCATGATCTCATACATATCGAAGGAACCGTCGCTGGAGAGATGAGCAGCCTCCTCGAAATCGGTGGGGGTGTTGAACTTCAGGTTGCGGACATGGGCGAAATGAATGCGGCCCTTCAGAGAACGGATCATATCCGGCAGGTCGTTCTCCAGGTTTGTGCCGTAGGAGCCGGAGCAGAAGGTGACGCCGTTGTGGGGGTTATCCACCATTTCCATCATACGCAGAATGTTCTTCTTGTTGATGATAATGCGGGGAAGGCCGAATACACTCCATGCCGGATCATCCGGGTGGATCGCCATGTTGATGTCATACTTGTCGCAGACGGGCATGATGCGCTCCAGGAAGTACTTCAGATTTTCGAAGAGCTTCTCGTCATCCACATCCTTGTACAGCGCAAAGAGCTCCTTGATGTGCTCCATACGCTCCGGCTCCCAGCCCGGCATGATGGTGCCGTTCATGTCGGATGCGATGGAAGCGAACATGTTCTCCGGATTCAGAGCATCAACGGCTTCCTGGGTGTAAGCGAGAACGGTGGAACCGTCCGGACGCTTCCGGGCAAGCTCGGTTCTGGTCCAGTCGAATACGGGCATGAAGTTGTAGCATACCAGGTGAATGTCTTCTTTTCCGAGGTTCTCGAGCGTTTCGATATAATTGTCGATATAGAGATCACGATCTGCGCTGCCGGTCTTGATGGCATCGTGTACATTGACACTTTCGATGCCGGATACGTGAAGACCGCTGGCCTCGACCTCATCCTTCATGGCCCGGATGCGCTCACGGCTCCAAACTTCACCGGGAGCGGTGTCATAAAGGGTGGTGATCACACCGGTGACGCCGGGGATCTGCCGAATCTGCTTCAGCGTTACTGTGTCAAATTTTGAGCCGTACCATCTCAATGTCATTTCCATATTCGTTTTTCCTTTCCGCTAAACATCTGCGCTTTTGCTGCATCGCATTGATTGTTGATATGCTTATTATAGGCAAAATCACTAAAAAAACGATTGGCGGAATTGTTGTATACATTGAAAAAATTGCGGTTTAATACTAAAATGCAAGTATCGAGCGGTGACGAAAAGCGGGAGGAGAAAAGACTATGCGGCGAAAGCTGAACACCCAATTCAATACCAGACAGTACATGCTTTCCCGGGACTTTGAGATCTACTATTACAGTGATCAGTACATGCCGAAGGTGGCGAGCCATACCCATGATTATTATGAAATCTATTTCTTCCTGGAGGGGGATGTGTCCATCGAAATCGGGCAAAAAAAATATCCCCTGAGGCACGGGGATGTGGTGGTGGTGCCGCCGGGACTGCCGCATCATGCGCTGATCCATGACGAAAGCGTACCCTATCGGCGTTTCGTGTTCTGGCTGACGGTGGATTATCTGAATCGTCTCATGGAAGAGGCCCAGGCCTATGGCTATCTCATGCAGCTGGTGCGTACCCGGGAGGAATATATCTTCCATAATGATGAAATCGTGTTCAATGCGCTCCAGACCAAGGTGTTTCATTTATTGGAAGAAATCTATTCGAACCGTTTCGGTAAAGAGGCAAAGATTGCCATCTGTGTCGGCGACCTGGTGCTGCATCTGAATCGGGTGGTCTATGAGCAGCGCCATGAGCGCAGCGACCAAGAGGAGCAGCGCCTGTCGGAGCGACTGATTGATTACGTGGAAGCGCATCTGGAGGAGGAATTGTCCCTAGATCGGCTGGCCGGTGAGTTTTTCGTCAGCAAGTATCACATTGCCCATCTCTTTAAGGACAACATGGGCATGCCCATTCATCAGTATATCCTGAAAAAAAGGCTGGAGGCCTGCAAGGAGGCCATTCGGAGCAATGTGAAGATCAGCGAGGCCTATCTGATGTTCGGTTTCAAGGACTATTCCGGCTTTTATAAGGCCTTTAAAAAAGAATACGGTATCTCGCCGAAGGAGTGGCAGGATACCGCATTAAAGGAGACCAGCTTTGCCCGATGACCGTGGCTTACCGTAGGTAATTTTGTTTTCCCGGCAGGCGGAAATAGCGAAGGTGCATCGCGCCGGAGAGAAGCAGCGTCATGAACTCCGCCGCGGGAACGGCAATCCAGGCGCCGTTCAGACCCAAGATCTGCGGCAGGATCAGCAGGGCAATGACGATGAACACCAGGGTACGGCTGAAGGAGATCAGCGCGGAGACCATGCCGTTTGACAGGGCGGTGAAGAAGCCGGAGGAGCAAATGTTGGTGCCGCTGAAGATGAAGTTGAAGGCAAACAGCCGGAAGCCGGCGGAGGCCAGAGCGAAGGTCTGCGGATCCTTGGTGAAAACATTCACGATGGACGGAGAGAAGAGAACCGCGGCCGCGGTGATCACGAGGGAGGAGAGGGCCACAAAGAGGAAGGAAATTTTGTAAATCCTTCGCAGTTTCTCCCGGTTGCCCGCACCGTACTGGAAGCCGATGAGGGGGCTGATGCCGATGGAAAAGCCCATGAACACCGCATTGAACAGGAACTGCCCATATAAAAGGATGGTGATGGCCGCCACGCCGTTTTCGCCCGCCAGTGACATCATGACCATATTGAAGAGGAAGGTGATGACAGCGTTGGAGAGCTGGGTGACCATTTCGGAAGAACCGTTGCTGCAGGCTTCCAAAATTTCCCTCACAGAAATGGTAAAGCGGCAGAAATGGAGATCTTGCTTTCCGAAGAGGAAAAAGCACAGCCCGAAAATCGCGGGGATACACTGGCCGATGCCGGTGGCAAGCGCCGCCCCGGCAATGCCCATCTGACAAGGAACGATCAGCACGTAGTCCAGAATGATATTGGCGATGCCGGCGCCGGTCATCAGAAAAAGACCAAGGCCGGGATAGCCCGCTGTGACGAAAAAGGACTGGAAAAGCCCCTGCAGCATACAGGCCGGTGCAAAGAGCATGGCCGCCCCGAGATACCGGCGGCAGTCCGCGAGGAGCACATCACTGGCGCCCAGGAAACGGGAAATGGGGGTCAGCAGCATTTCCGCCAAAAACAGCAGAAGGAAGCTGAGTAGTAGGGTTAATGCCGTAAATTCGCTCAACGCTTCCTTGGCACGGCCGTTCTTCCCCTCGCCGAGATACTTGCTAATGATGGCATTGCCGCCGGTGCCCAGCATGGTGGCGATGGCGATGGCCACGTTGATAACGGGGAACACAATATTCAGGGACGACAGGGCGTTGCTGCCCAGAAAACGGGAGATGAAAATGCCGTCCACGATGGTATATAATGACATAAAGACCATCATAATGATGGAGGGCGCGGCAAAGCGCAGAAGTCCTGTCGGGGTGATTTTCTGGTTGATGGAATAACTCATGTATAGCGACTCACTTTCTTTGGGTATCACGCATCATTCTTAGCAGATTTTCCTGTGAAAGAAAAGTAAAATCTATGAAACGCCGGAATATGCTTGGCATTAAATACATTTCGGGATAGGCTATAGCTATGTTTTCAGAAAGAAGGATAGGATAATGAAGGTGAGCCTCATTTTGCTGGCCTCGGGCTGGAGTCGTCGTCTGGGCCGCAACAAGCTGCTGGAAATGCTCGGAGACCGGCCCCTGGCAGAGTATGCCTTTTCGACAGCCGATCGTTTTTTACATCGCTGCCGGGAAAACAATATTGATATAGAAGGCATACTCGTCACGCGATACCCGGCGGTGGCGGCGCTTTTGGGGAACCGGGAGATCCGCGTGGTGGAAAACCCGGATCCGGAGCAGAGCGACAGTGTGAAGCATGGTCTACGAGCCTGTGCAGAAGATGCAGAGGCCTGTCTTTTTATGTCCTGCGACCAGCCCTATTTATCGGAAGAAAGCCTGTGGCAGCTAACAGCGGCCTTTCGCACGGATCCGACCCGGCCGTACCGGCTTTCCTATGCCGGAGAAGCGGCCATGCCGGCCATTTTTCCGCGACAACTGTTCCCGCGGCTGCTGGCGCTCACCGGTGACCGGGGCGGTGGGATCATTCTGCGGGACCCGGCGGTACATACCGGTCTTGTGGAGGCCGGAAGCGCCCGGGAGCTGATGGACATCGACACAGAGGAGGAGCTAGCGGCAGCAGCAGCGTTTCTGCAGGCTGCCGAAGAAGACGGGAACGCTTGAGATCTTCTGCAATTCCCGGGCAATCGTAAGATGCCTTTCGGTGAAATACCAGGTGTTTTCGTTGGCGGTATCCTGTATACAGGCTGTGTTGACGGCAGCGGGCCGGGGATCCAGCTGGTTCAGGAAAATGCAGTCGGCCAGAGCTTCCCGATTGAGCACCTGTCCCAGGGCTGTCGGGCTACTTTCTGTCTGGGCAGCTGAGCGTTGTGGTATCGCCGGATTGTTTTCGGGGCGACCTTGCGAAGCCTGATGGGGAAGCGGTAGATCGAGAGCGGTCAGAATTTCCCGGTATCGTTCCGGACGATGGCAGATCGCGTCCAGCGGCTTTCCGATGCCGGAGGCCCCCACCAGAAGAATGCTTTTTTGACTTCCCGGAGGGATCACCGGCTCATGCCCTGCGTGGGCCTTCAGCGGCAGGCGGCGGGAGCCGTCTGCTTCCACCAGAATGTAGGGGAAGATCTGAAGAAGAGGGCGAAAATCAGATAGTGCAGGCATGGTAAGTTTCCTTTCCGGCGGACAGTTTTGTCCAGCCGGATCTTTTATATTAGGAAAGCTTCGACGTATTGGTGTCATATGACTGCCCAATACCACAACCCGGTGGCCTTTGGCCAACAGGGCTTCAGATTCCCGGAGAACCCGGGCAAGAAGCGCGGCTTCGGCTTCCGCGCCGAAGACATTATCCTGCTCCATACAAGCGGTATCGATCAGGGGATATTCCGGGAAGGGAAGAAAGTGCGTGGTGGTGGTGAGCAGTACCGGGGCAAGGGCGGAAAGCTCGGATGCCAGGGTGCGGAGAAGCGTGGTTTTGCCACCGCTGCCGATGACGGAGGTGATGCCCGGACGCACGTCCAGCGCCTGAGAAAAAAGTAATTGCGACATGGTTTTGTTCCTCCCTGCGTGCTACAATACAACTATCTTACGCGAAATTTACAGTATTGACCATATGAAGAGGAGGAAATCTATGTATCTCGATTGCAAGAAGAAGCCCTGTCCGCAGCCGGTGGTGCTGTCTTTGAAGGCCCTGAAGGAACTTTCGGCAGGAGATGTGCTGGAGGTGGAAGTGGACAATCAGGCGGCGGTGGAGAACCTGAAGCGGATGGCAACGGAGAAGAAGTGCACGGTGACGGTAACGGAGAAGGATGGCGCGTTCCTGCTGACCCTGACACCGGAGGGAACTGCGGCAGAAAGTGGAATTCCGGCTGAGCAGGAGGCGAAAAGTTACTGTTCGCCCGAGAGTCTGGCCCAGCCTGCCGGTCCCTTTGTGGTGGCTGTCGGCACCAATGAAATGGGGCAGGGAGACCCGCAGCTCGGCAAGGTGCTGATCAAGGGCTATCTCTATGCGCTGGCACAGCTTCCGGATGAACTGCTGCCGCAGGTGATGCTGTTCTTTAATGGCGGTGCGAAGCTGACCATCGAGGATTCTGAGTCTCTGGCTGACATCAAGGCCCTGGCCGAGCGCGGCGTGGAGATTCGAACCTGTGGCACCTGCCTCGACTTTTACGGCATCAAGGAGAAGCTGGCGGTGGGCATCGTCACCAATATGTATGATATCTGTGAGACCATGGCGAAGGCCGGAAAGTGCGTGCGGATCTGATGCTCTATCTTAACCATGCGGCCACCTCGCTGCGAAAACCGGAGTGCGTGGCGTCTGCCATGCTGGCGGCCCTGAACTACGGCAGCGCGGCCCGGGGCGTGAGTGAAGCTTCTCTGTCTATGGCACGGCAGATCACCATACTCAGGACGACGCTGGCGGATTTTTTCGGCTTTTCGCAGCCGGAGCGGGTGATTTTCACCAAGAATGTGACGGAGGCGCTGAACCTGGTGTTGTTCGGCCTGTTGTCGCCGGGGGATCATGTGATTGCCACGGACCTCGACCACAATGCGGTATTGCGACCGCTCTATCTTCTGGAGAAACAGGGTGTGGCGGTGGATTTTGCGGCGGCGGACCGGCAGGGCTGTATTTCCTATGATGCTCTGGATGCACTGTTTCGGCCCAATACAAGGGCCCTGGTGTGTACGCATGCTTCGAATCTCACGGGAAACGTACTGGACATTGGGATAATGTCGGCGATGGCGCATAAGCATGGAGCGCTGTTCATCCTGGATGCGGCCCAAACGGCAGGAGAGCGGCCCATTCATATGGAAAAAGAAGGCATTGACGTGCTCTGCTTCACGGGACATAAGGCATTGATGGGACCTCAGGGCACCGGTGGCTTGCTGCTGTCGCCCGCTGTTTCGCTTCGTCCGCTGATCTCCGGTGGCACCGGGATTCTTTCCTTCGAGAAGGAACAACCCGTGGCCTATCCGGAGCATCTCGAAGCGGGAACGCTGAACGGACCGGGATTATGTGGTCTGCTGGCGGCAGTGCAGTTCTTGCAGGAAAGTGGTGTGGAGACGGTGCAGCAGCGCCTGCAGACCCTGACCGCGGATTTTTATGCGGGTGTGCGGGATATTCCGGGCATTACCGTATATGGTGATTTTCAGGGATATCCGACTTTGGCCGATCATGGCCCCATCGTGACATTGAATCTGGCCGGTATCAGTTCTGCGGAGCTGGCGGACCTTCTGGCTTCGCATTACGGCATTGAGGTGCGGGCCGGCGGACATTGTGCGCCCCGGATGCATGAAGCCCTGGGCACCCGGGAAACCGGAGCTGTGCGCTTCAGCTTTGGCTTCTTCACGGAAGACAGTGAGATACAGACAGCAGTGCAGGCCCTGTGGGAGATTCAGGCTATGGTGAGCGCCTAGCGCCGAAAAGTGTTGGCGGTGAAATGCTGCGGCAGAGCGCTGCGAAAGCGCAGAAAAAAGGGAGGAAAATGCTGGAGAAAAGTGAAAAGCTGGTGGCAGCATTCAACAGCACCCATGATGCGCTGCTTTGTGAGACGTTGTGCCGGGAGGCCGGGGTATCGGGACGACTGGTTCCAATCCCCACGGATATCACAGCGGACTGCGGACTCTGTTTTATGATGCCGCCGGAAGAGAAGGAAAGCTTTCAGATGGCGATTGCCGGAAAGCTGACGCCGTCCGGCTATTATCTTCGTATGCTGTGGGGGTAACGGTTCTGGCGGTTTTTGTGATGAAGGCAATCAATAGATATAACGCAATGAACGCAATCAATCCAATGAATGAAATGAACACAATCAGCACGATTGATGTGACCGATTCGATTGTGCTTGCGATAAGGAGGAGAAAATGCTGATCTATATCAGAGGTGCCGGGGATCTGGCCAGCGGTATTGCCGTGCGGCTGTATCGTGCCGGACTTTCCATTGTCATGTCGGAGCTGCCGGTGCCTAGTTCTGTGCGGCGCTCGGTCTGCTTTTCGGAGGCCATCCGGCTCGGAGAGGCCAGTGTGGAAGGGATTTCTGCGAAGCGGGCAGAAACAGCAGAGGAGGCGCGGGCCGTGCTGGCGGAAGGCAGCATTGCGGTACTGCCGGACCCGGAGGGGTATATCTGCCGAAGCCTCCAGCCGAATGCCGAGGTGGACGCCATCCTGGCGAAACGAAATATCGGCACAAAAATGACGGATGCCCCGGTGGTGATTGGCGTGGGTCCGGGCTTTACTGCCGGTGTGGACTGTCATGCGGTGATCGAGACCAAGCGTGGGCATACCCTGGGACGTGCATTGTATACAGGATCCGCCATTCCCAACACGGGCATTCCGGGAAACATCGGTGGCTTCACCACAGAGCGGGTGCTGCGGGCACCGCAGGACGGTATTTTTCATCCGGAGCGGACCTTCGGCGATTTGGTAAAAAAGGGAGAACAGGTGGCCAATGTGGACGGCATGCCGGTGTATGCGGAAATTGACGGGATGATCCGTGGCATGCTACAGGACGGCATTTTCGTCAGCAAGGGCATGAAGAGTGGTGATATTGATCCCCGGGGCCGGGCAGCGGACTATACGACGGTGTCGGACAAGGCGCTGGCGGTAGGCGGCGGTGTACTGGAGGCCATACTGGGGCTGAGCGGCGTATTGCGGGCTTAATGGCGCGAAGACCCGGATTAGATAGGAGTAGGAGAAAAGCGGTAATATGGAAGAAAAGGAACGGGAACAATATGAGAAGCTGGTGCTGACACCGATTCGTACATTGATTCCCATGCTGGCCTGGCCCACAGTGCTCAGCATGATGATCAGTATGATTTACAATCTGGTGGACGCTTTTTTTGTGGGGCGTCTTGGTACCAGCGCCAGTGCAGCCATCGGTGTGGTTATGAGTCTGCAGACCATCTTTCAGGCGGTGGGCTTCATGTTTGGGCACGGTTCCGGCACCATCATCAGCCGGAAGCTGGGCCAGGGTGAGCGCGAAGATGCAAGCCGCTATCTTTCCGGTGCCTTGAAGACCGGTCTGATGGCGAGTCTCGTCCTGGTGCTTCTGGGCTTCCTCTTCCTGACGCCCTTGATGCGTTTCATGGGCTCCAGCGATACGATTCTTCCCTATGCAAAAAATTATGCGGCCTTTATTCTGCTTTGCGGCCCCGCCATGGTGGGCAGCTGTGTCCTGAACAACGTGATGCGCTATGAAGGAAAGGCGTTTTTTGCCATGCTGGGTCTGGTTTCCGGCGGTGTGCTGAACATGCTGGGAGATCCCCTCTTCATGTTTGGCTTCCACATGGGAATCACCGGCGCGGGGCTTTCCACGGCGCTTTCACAGTATGTGAGCTTTTTCATCCTTTTGTATATGTTCCTGTCCCATAAGACGGTTTGCCGTATTGATTTCCGGAAAAGTCATCTGGCGGTGCCGGAGCTTCTGCATATTTTGCAGAACGGCTTCCCCAGTCTGATCCGGCAGTCGCTTAATGGAATTTCCACCATGGTATTGAACAATGCCGCGCTTCCCTACGGCGATGCCGCCATTGCGGCCATGTCTATTGCAGGCAGAGTCATGATGTTCATTGCTTCTGTCATGGTAGGCATCGGACAGGGCTTCCAGCCGGTGGCGGCTTACAACTATGGCGCAGAGAAGTTCAAACGGATTCGGGAGGCTTTTTTCTTCGCCTTTCGGACAGGTGAGCTGGTGCTTTGCGTTCTGGCTGTGATCGGCTTTCTGTTTCCGTCACAGATTGTTGCGGTATTCCGGGATGATCCGGAGGTCATCCGCATCGGTGTGCCGGCAGTGCGCTGCATGTGCATCGCGGCGGCCATTCAGCCCACCGGCGTTCTCGGCAACATGCTGTTCCAGAGCATTGGTGAGAGCAAAACGGCTTCCTTCCTGGCGATGCTGCGCAGTGGCCTCTATTACATTCCGCTGGTGTTTCTATTACCGCGCTTTTTCGGCATCTTCGGTATCCAGTCGTCCCAGATGCTGGCGGATATCCTGACGCTGCTGACCACGGTTCCCTTCCTGGCGGTCTTTTTCCGAAAGCTTCCCGATGAAAACCGGGAAACCGTCACGGACAGACTGTACCGGGGAGAGAATATGGATTGACTTTAACCTTGGGTTTAATGTTACACTGCTGTCAAGGGAGGCCTTTATGGCCTCCCTTGACAAAGAGAAGATATGTGTTAGAATGCAGCGCATATATGTTTGTGAGGTCATGAGGCTATGAATTTACAGGAGTTTTTTCAGGAGAATCCGAAGGTGGCGCTGGCGTTTTCCGGCGGTGTGGACTCATCTTATCTGTTATATGCGGCGATGAAATATGGTGCGGATGTGAAGGCGTACTATGTGAAGGCGCTGTTTCAGCCGCAGTTTGAGATGGATGATGCCATGCGTCTGGCAGAACAGCTGAAGGCACCGGTGCGGGTGCTTCGGGCAGATGTGCTTTCGGATCCCGTTGTGGTGTCCAATCCGGCCAACCGCTGCTATTACTGCAAAAAGGTCATCTTTAACATGATCATGAAGGCGGCGGCCGAGGATGGGTATACGGTTCTGCTGGATGGCACCAATGCTTCGGATGATGCAGGCGACCGGCCGGGCATGAAGGCACTGCAGGAGCTTAAGGTGAAATCTCCTCTTCGGGAGTGCGGACTGACGAAAACGGAAATCCGAAGACTGTCGAAAGAAGGCGGACTTTTCACCTGGGATAAGCCCT
>CAVFNN010000022.1:21160-35038 GCA_963623925.1 bacterium
CGGACATTCCGGTGGCGGAGGAGGCGGCGCTGACCGCGGAAGCCCACGGCAATGAGGTGCTGCGTCTGTACGACGTGGGCGTTGCCGGACTGCATCGGCTGCTGGCCCATATGGACGAGATCATGAGTGCTTCGGTCATCATCGCCATTGCCGGGATGGAAGGGGCTTTAGCCAGTGTCATCGGTGGTCTCGCGGACTGCCCGGTGATTGCGGTTCCCACCAGCGTGGGATACGGCGCCTCCTTCGGGGGTGTATCGGCCCTTTTGTCCATGCTGAATTCCTGTGCCAGCGGTGTTTCTGTGGTGAATATCGACAATGGATTCGGCGCCGGTTATCTGGCCCATATGATCAATCATGTGAGCGGCGCAAAGACAAAAGCAGAGCAATAAAGAGGCAGTTGGAGATGAAGACATTATATTTAGAATGCAGTATGGGCGCTGCCGGAGATATGCTGACCGCGGCTCTGCTGGAGCTTTTGCCGGATCCGGAGTCAGCGTTGGCGGAATTGAATGCCCTGGGGATTCCCGGAGTGACATTTCAAAAGGAAGGCATAAGCAAATGCGGCATCGGTGGCACGCATGTGACGGTGCGTGTGCAGGGGCAGGAGGAGTCCGAGGAAATGTTTCACCATCACGGGCATGCGCACATTGTCGGGGAAGGGACGCACCATCATGAGGAAGCGCATCATCACAGCGGCCTTCATGATATCCGGCATATTGTGCAGGATCATCTGCAACTTCCGGAGGCGGTGCAGCAGGATGTGCTGACGGTATATGACATACTGGCCGAGGCCGAGGGTCACGCGCACGGAGTCCCGGTGACGGAGATCCACTTCCATGAGGTGGGCACCATGGATGCCATCGCGGACATTACGGCGGTGTGCTTTCTGATGCATCGCATCGCGCCGGCGCAGGTGATTGTTTCGCCGGTGCATGTGGGCAGCGGTCATGTGCACTGTGCCCATGGCATTCTTCCGGTGCCGGCCCCGGCGACTGCACACATCCTGCAGGGAGTCCCCATGTATGGCGGCAGTGTGCAGGGAGAGTTGTGTACGCCGACTGGCGCTGCGCTTTTGAAACATTTCGCTACCCGCTTCGGCGATATGCCGGTCATGCGGACAGAGAAAATCGGTTACGGCATGGGAAAGAAGGATTTTGCCCAGGCAAACTGCATCCGCGCCATGCTGGGAGAGACGATGGACAGCGGCGATGAGGTCGTACAGCTTTCCTGCAATGTGGATGATATGACGGCGGAGGAGCTGGGCTTTGCGATGGAAGCGCTTCTTTCGGCCGGTGCACTGGAGGTATATACAGTGCCGGTGGGGATGAAGAAGTCCAGACCGGGCACGATTCTCAGCATCCTCTGCCGGGAGACGGAAAAAGAGAAACTGCTACAGCTGATGTTCCGACAAACCAGCACCATCGGTGTGCGGGAAACGATCTGCAGGCGGTATACTTTGACACGTCGTTTTGAAAAGGTGGAGACGCCGTACGGAGAGATACAGAAAAAAATCTCTTCCGGCTATGGGGTGACCCGGGAAAAGTACGAATATGAGGATCTGGCACGGATCGCCAGGGAACAGAATTTGTCTCTGGCCGAGGTGCGAAAGAATCTATAGCGGAAGCCCGGCGCAGAAACAAGCACAGCATAGCAGGAGGAGAACGGGAGAAGTGCAGGAGAAAAGGAATCAGGATGCCGTATTGGAAAGCCTTACATCCTATTGGACGGAGCGGGCGAAGAGCTACAGCGCACAGAATATTGCAGAAATGAATGACGGCCGCCGGGAGGCATGGAGAGAGCTGATTCTTTCCCATGCACCGAAAAAGCAGGTGCTGCGGATACTGGACGTCGGTACCGGACCGGGCTTTTTTGCCATCAATCTGGCATTGGCCAGTCACGAAGTGACGGCGGTGGATGTGACAGCGGAAATGCTTGCGTATGCCAGGTGCAATGCAGAACACTACGGCGCAAGGGTAGAATTTGTGCTGCATCGCGGTGAATCGCTGCCCTTTGCGGATGCCTCCTTTGATCTCGTCGTCAGCCGCAATGTGCTCTGGAATTTGGAATATCCCGACGCGGCCCTGGCAGAATGGGCCAGAGTCCTGGCACCCGGTGGCCGTATGGTCTATTTTGATGCCAACTGGTATCTCTATCTTTATGATGAAGAACTCCGTGCCCGGAAGAAGGCAGCGGAAGCAGCTTTCCGGGCCAAATATCCGGTTCACAATTATGCGGGAGATATGCCGAAGGCACGGATACGGGAGTTGGAGAAGACAGCGTATCATTTGCCGCTTTCCAAAGAGAAGCGTCCGGAATGGGATCAGCGCATTCTGGAAAGACTGGGCATGCGAATGCTTGAAATTATAGAAGATATCGGCCCCGGTGTGCAGGATCCCATGGACTGGGAGCGGGATCAGCCGATGCATACCTTTATGGTCTGTGCGGAAAAGGGGTAAATATGTCTGATATGCTCCGTTATACCGGGAGGCGTCTTCTGGCTTTGATTCCGGTGCTGTTCGGTGTCACGATTCTGACCTACGGGCTCATGTACCTTTCGCCGCAGGATCCGGTGGAAGTGATGCTTCAGGGACAGGGGACGGCACCGACGCCGGAGGTGGTGCAGGCCATGCGACACCAGCTGGGGCTGGACCGGCCCTTCCTTCTCCAGTATCTGGACTGGCTCGGGAAGTTTCTGCGTGGGGATATGGGCGTTTCCTATGTAGATGGTACTTCCGTGGCGAAAAAACTGGCAGGCGCGTTGCCGAATACGCTGATATTGACGGCGACGTCTGTTGTGCTTACCATGCTGCTTTCTGTGCCGTTAGGGATATTGACAGCGGTAAAGCAGGGAAAACCGACGGATTTCATCATCCGTCTTTTTTGCTTTATCGGAAACAGCCTACCCAATTTCATCATCTCTTTGCTGCTTTTGTATGTTTTGGCCTTGAAGCTGGGCTGGTTTCCTGTTTTGTCCAATGGATCCTGGGACAGTCTGGTACTACCGACATTGGCCTTGGCGATCCCCATGACTGGAAAATACATCCGACAGGTACGGTCCGCGGTACTGGAGCAGCTGGGAAAGCCCTATGTGGATGGTGCCAGGTCCCGGGGACTCTCCTCCGGTGTCATCCTGTTTTCCTACGTGCTCCGCAACGCCATGAGCACCATCATTACCCTGATGGCCATGTCTGTGGGCTCGCTGTTGGGCGGAACGGCCGCCATCGAAATGATTTTTTCACTGCCGGGGATGGGATACATGGTATGCAGTGCGGTGCTCGCCCGGGATTATCCGGTGCTTCAGGCCTTTGTGGTCTGCATGAGCCTGATTTACGTGCTGATGAATCTTTTGACGGATCTTTTCTATGCTTGTGTGGATCCCGGAATGCGTGCCGGGATGGGGGTAATGTCTTGAGTGCGGAAATGCGGGCAAAACGGAAGATGTGGGTGCTCCTGGTGCTGTTTGTCGCCTTATGTCTGTTCAGTCTGGCAGCACCGCATCTGGCAAGTCACGATGCAGAGCTGGTGAATCTTTCAGTTGCCAAATGTTCGCCGGACCGGGAGTACATCATGGGGACGGATTGGTTGGGACGCTGTATATTCTCCCGGATTCTGACCGGTGCCTACAGTTCCGTTTTCGCCTCGTTAGTGATTGCGGCACTGTCGATGCTGTTGGGCTGTATCGTGGGACTCATCAGCGGCTATGTCGGCGGCCTCGTGGATGAAATCATCATGCGGATCGTAGACATTTTCCTGGCGTTTCCCGGCATTGTCCTGTCCATTGCGGTGGCAGGGATACTTGGGCCGGGCTTGGGAAATGGCATTATCGCGCTGACGGCAACGGGCTGGATGCAGTATGCGCGCCTGATCCGTAGCTATGTGTTGTCGATCCGCAGAGAGAACTACGTGAAGGCAGCAATTTTGAATGGACAGAGCAGCGGATCGATTCTGATGCGCCATGTCCTGCCCAATGCCATGCGACCGATCATCGTGACGGGTACGCTGCATCTGAGTAGCGCTTTGCTGAGCATTTCCGGACTGAGCTTTCTGGGGCTGGGTTCCTCCACGGCAGAATGGGGCAGCATGCTTTCGGAAGGCCGCAGTTTGATGCAGCAGTGTCCCTGGGTGATTTTTTTTCCGGCTATGGCCATTTTTCTGGTGACCGTACTGTTCAATCTCCTGGGAGACAGTGTGCGTTCTGTGCTGGATCCGGAGAACAAGCGAAAGGCATGGGATGCCTAAGGAGTAGAGAAGCATGAAGAAGGAAATCGTAGGGCTTTTGACAGCGTTGGCAGTGCTGGGCCTCGCCGGATGCGGTGCAAATGACGGCAGCGTGGAAAAGCAGAACGCGGCAACAATTGGCAGCTTCGTTTTCGGTGACTATGTCGGATCGGTGGATCCGGCATCCGGTGCGTATGCCTGGGTGGGCATGCGGGTCGGCGTGATGGAATCTCTGTTCCGGCTGGATGAAAATCTGAACGTAGAGAAAAATCTGGTTAAGGACTATGCGGTTTCTGCGGATGGCCTGACCTGGACCATAGAACTTGCGGACGGCGTCAAATTTCAGAGTGGGAATGCCATGGATGCGGAAGCGGTGAAGGCTTCTCTGGAACGGGTCTGCTCTCTGCAGAGCCGTGCGGCGCAGGAATTGAACATCGCCGCCATGGAAGCAGAGGGAAATACGCTGTGGATCACGACCCGGGAGCCCAATCCGACGCTGCCGAATTGCCTGTGTGACCCTTATGCCGGCATTGTGGATGTGAAGAGCCTGGATGAGCAGGGCAGGGCCAGTATAGGTACCGGTCCTTTTCGGCTGACGGAATATGTGGAAAATACACGGATGGAGCTGGAGGCTTTCGATGAATATTGGGGCGGGAAACCGGCCAGTAAGCATCTCACCATTCGTGCGATCAATGACTTGGATGCCTCCAGCCTGGCACTGCAGAAGGGAGAATTGGACGCCTGCTATGGACTTTCCTACGATGCCCGGGATCTTTTTGACGGCACGAAGGGCTTTCGGATTTCTCAGGCTGCCACTTCTCGTGTATACAAGCTGTACTTTAATCTGGAACATGAATTTACCGGAGATCCGGCCTTCAGGAAGGCTGTCTGCATGGCCGTGGACCGGGAAAGCTATGCCAATGTACTGGTGAACGGCGCGGGGACGCCGACGAAGAGTACGTTTCCGGCGACAACGAATTATAGTGATGAAACGTCCTTAAACAATGTACCGGATTATGATATGGCGGAAGCAAAGAAACTGCTGGAAGAAAACGGCTACGTTGACGCCGATGGTGACGGCATTCTGGACAAGGATGGGGAAAAGGTATCCTTGCAGATCATCACCTATGGGCGCAGCGGTCTCATGCAGACCAGCCAGGCCCTGCAGTCGGCATTACGGCAGCTGGGGATGGAGGTCAGTCTCGAAGAGCTGGAGAGCACAGAGGATCGTGGCCATGCAGGAAGCTTTGACATCAGCGTATATGCCGAGGTGACCTTGCCTACGGGCGACCCCTACTCCTATCTGCTGAACAACTACGGCACCGGCGGTGTTGAGAACTTCGGCAGATATTCCAACGCTGAGGTGGATGCGCTTCTGGCGGAGCTGGCGGTCACCTTTGATACGGAAAAACGGGCAGAGCTGACGAAGGAGATTGATGCGATGGTTCTGAACGACAATGCCTACTGCAATCTGTTTCACCTGAATATGTATATGGCAATGAAGGATACGGTGGAGGGACTGGTGCAGTCCCCGGTAGATTATTATCATATCACGGGAGAGACCTGCGTAAAGTGAGGGAAAGCATGGCGTTGTTGGAACTGAAAGATTTGTCGGTGCAGTATCCGGATGGAAGGGATGCGGTGCTGCAGGACATCAATCTGAATTTTCATAAAGGTGAAATTACCTGTGTGATCGGCGAAAGCGGCTGCGGAAAGAGCACATTGTTTCATAGTATTCTTCAGCTGCCCGGGCGGGTAAGGATCACCGGGGGCAGTGTGTGCTTTTCCGGGGAAAACCTGCAGGACCTGTCTCCGGGGGCGCTTCGGGCACTTCGCGGTACCGGCATTGGCGCAGTCTTTCAGGAGCCGGGGGCGTCCTTGGACCCCATCCGTAAAATTCACAGGCAGTTTTATGATGTATTGCATGCCCACGATAAAAGCATTCGGAGAGGAGAGGCCCACAGCCGGGCTGCAGCGCTTCTCCGCAGTATGGAGTTTGCGGAGCCGGAGCGCATATTGGACAGCTGCCCGGTACAGCTGTCCGGCGGGATGAACCAGCGGGTGGCCATTGCTTTGGCGATGGTGCTGGAACCGGCGCTGCTCCTTGCTGATGAACCCACCAGTGCCTTGGATGTGACGGTGCAGGCGCAGGTACTGCGGGAACTGCTGTCGTTGCGGAAGTGTTACGGCACCGCCATGCTTATCATTACCCACAATATGGGCGTCGTTGCGAAAATGGCGGACCGGGTCGCGGTGATGCAGGATGGCCGGATTGTGGAGTACGGCAGCAGAAAGGAAGTGCTGGAACAACCGCGTCATCCCTATACCAGAGAACTGCTGGCGGCGGTGCCGCGGCTGAATGGCGGTGTAGCAGCGGATTTTTTGCAGCAGGAGGCGTTGGATGCGGGAGATCATTCTTGACGTAAGACATGTGACAAAGGAATTTCAGGCGCCAAGGGGACGGTTTGCCGCAGTCAGTGATGTTTCTCTTTCTGTTCAGGCGGGAGAATGTGTCGGCATCGTGGGAGAGAGCGGCTCCGGCAAATCCACATTGGCCCATGTGATCACGCACCTGATGCAGCCGGACAGTGGTTCGGTGACGTTATGCGGGACCGAGATGACCCAAGCGAAGGGGGCGGCCTTACGGGCAGCTTACCGGAATGTGAAGATGATTTTTCAGGAACCGCGTACGTCCTTTGATCCGCGGCTGACGCTGGGCGCAAGCATTTGCGAAGCCCTGAAGCCGGTCATGCCCGGAAGGGAAGCCCGCAGGGCAGAAGCGAAACGACTCCTTCGGGAGGTCGGTCTTGCCGAAAACTTTTATCAGGCCTACCCAGGACAGGTCAGCGGCGGCGAATGTCAGCGGGCGGCCATTGCACGGGCGTTGGCCCAGAAACCGCGGCTTTTGATCTGTGATGAGGCAACGTCGGCATTGGATGTGTCTGTACAGACGCAAATCATTGACGTATTGAATCGCATCCGGAGAGAGGAAAAGCTGGCAATTCTGTTTATTTCCCACGACCTTGCACTGGTCAGTGGCTTTTGCGAGCGACTTTATGTCCTCTGCGACGGCAGGATCGTGGAAGCGGGAGAGACGGCGCAGGTGATCGGAAAACCGCAGCAGGAATATACGCGGAGGCTGATTGCTTCTGTGCTGCCGGTATCGTAATGAAGGGGATTTTGCATGCTGACACAGGAACAGATCAATGCGGACTGGACAGTTCGCGCAGATAACTATAACGATTATGTGGAGGCGGAGTTTGCCACGGAACGTCCGAAAAAGTGGCTGGAACGGATTGAAGCCATGGCACCGGCGAACCGGCCCCTGCGTATCCTGGATGCCGGATGCGGACCGGGATTTTTTTCGATTCTTCTTTCCATGGCTGGGCATCAGGTGACGGGAATTGACGGATCTGCGGGAATGCTCGCGTATGCCGGAAGAAATGCAGCGAAGTATGGTGTGTCGCCAGTACTTCTGCAGGGGGATTTCGGCGCGCTTCCCTTTCCGGATGAAAGCTTTGATCTTGTGGTCAGCCGGAATGTGACCCACATTATCCGGGAACATCTGAAGGTTTACGGAGAGTGGCTACGGGTGCTGAAACCGGGGGGCGTATTGCTGATTTTCGATGCGAACTGGCATTTACCGTATCAGCCCGGGCCTATACGGGAAGAGGCCATTCGTCGGGAACGGGAGGGGCTGAAAAAGTACGGACGGGGCTATACCCATGACGGCTCCTATGAATACATTGACAGTGCACTGGATCCGGAAAATTACCGGGTTTTCGGTCAGGCGCAGCGCCCGGATTTTGACACCGGGGTACTGCGGCAGCTGCCGTGCAAAAATATATCCTTTGTGCGCGATGTGACAGAGGAGCTCTGGAGCGAGCGGGAAAAAGCCTTCTACGCGGCAACACCGCTGTTTATGCTGCGGGCGGAGAAAATATAATGGTGGGATTAAATTTCCATCGCGAAATGTCCGTCCATGGCTTATAATGGGCATGAAATTTACAAACATATAAAAAGGAAGCACATACATGGGAAGAACAAAGAGCATTGCATTGGCGGCGATTCTGTCGCTGACACTGACGATTCCGGCCTTCGCAGACGGCACGTTTGCGGCAAAGACCTACGTGAACGGCATTAAGCTGGACGGTTATACGGCAGCAGCGGCAAAACAGTACCTTGAGGGAGAATTTTCTCAGAACTATACGATGTCCATTAAGTTCCGGAATGGCACAACAGAAAGCATCAAGGGCTCTGACATCGGCTTCAAGCTGAGCGCACCCAATAACCTGGAGACCATTTTGGCGGGGCAGAGCGGTCAGACAGAGGGCGCTGCCGGGGGATATACCGGGGATGGCATGAGCGCTACATTCGATGAGGCAGCCCTTCGGAACGTTCTGTCGAATTTAAACAGCGTTAAGAATGCAAAGAAAACGGAAAATGCCTACATTAGCGCAACAAAGCCCTACAAGATTGTTCCGGAGGTGCAGGGAAATTCCTACGACATGGATAAGCTCATCTATGTGGTGAAGTGCTCCCTCAACAGCGGTCTGCAGTCCATTGATCTCAATAACTATGACGTTCTGGATACCATTACGGTGCGGAGCGGGGATCTGCAGGAAACGCTGAAACGGCTCAATCAGGTGGGCGATCTTTCTGTGACGCTCAATATTCTTGGACATAAGGAAACCGTGGACAGCAGCAAGATCACGGACTGGATGACGGGTGTGGAGAATGGAAAGCTGACGCTGGATCAGAGCAAGGTGGCGGCCTATGTGGCGGAAATTGCGAACCGGTATGATGATACCGGAAATACCCAGACCTTCCATTCAGCATCCGGAAAGGATGTGGTCATGTCTACCACCTATGGCGTGCACATTGACCAGGCGGCGACCGTGACAGCGCTGACAGACGCCATTGCGGGTCTGCAGACGACGGAGATTGAGCCGGTATATAGCTGTAAGCCGGTGCAGTATGATATGCCGCAGTTCGGCAACACCTTTGTGGAGGTAGATATTACCCTGCAGCACGTGTATTTCTATCAGGATACGCAGTGCGTATGGGATTCCGACTGTGTGACCGGTCTTGCCACGGATCCGGAAAGAGCGACGCCCACAGGCGTCTATTCTCTCACCTACAAGCAGAAGGACAGGGTACTGCGGGGCAAGATGGTGAACGGCAAGTATTCCTACGAAAGTCCTGTGTCCTACTGGATGCCCTTTAACGGCGGTATCGGACTTCACGACGCCACATGGCGCAGCAAGTTCGGCGGCAGCATCTACCAGCGCAGCGGCAGCCACGGCTGCATCAACCTGCCAAAAGACAAAGCGGCGGCATTGTACAATTTGATCAACAAAGGTACCGTTGTGGTGGTGCATTATTAAAAACAAAGTAGCTGTAATGCAAAAGGGGCTTGGCGCAAACCTGCGCTGAGCTCCTTTTTGCGTATTATGACCGAATAATGCATGCCGGGCTTCTTTGTGCCGCGGGAAGAGATGGTGTAGTCACAGGAACGGCATTCCATTCCAATAAGTTGTTCGAGTCGATGAAAATATATCGTTTTACTTTGTATCGGAAAAAATGCATAGTAAAGATAATGAAAAAAACCAAAAAAACAGCGAGGATTTGTGAGAGGTGCACAATTCGAAACGGTTTTTTCAAGGCGCAGAATAGGTAAATCAAAAAGGAGTGATTATGGGATTGCAGGTGATAGCACTGTTGTTTCTGATCGGAGCCATCGTTTTGGGCTTTACGAAGAAAATGAATGTTGGCGTGGTGTGTTTGGGTTTGGCATTGATTCTCGGTAAAATCGGCGGTATGTCGGCAGGAGATATTTATAAGGGCTTCCCTTACAAGCTTTTCGCCACACTGCTGGGGACCATGCTGTTCTTCAGCTTATTGCAGCAAAATGGAACGTTGGAAAAGATTTCTAAGTGGCTGATCGGTCTCTGTGGAAAGAATACATTTCTGGTGCCGATCATTGTCTATGTTGTCAGTTTTGGATTGTCGGCAGCGGGGCCGGGAGCCATCAGTGTGCAGTCTGTGACCGTGATTTTTGCGGTTTCTCTGGCCGTTCAAATGTCGGTGAGCCCGATCCTGATGGGAATCATGGCGATTCTTGGTGCGGTAGGCGGATCGGCTTCACCGATTGCGCTGACCGGCATTATCGTGGGTGATCTGCTGACGGAAATGGGTATTGAAGGCTTGTCCAATCAAATTTTTGCGGGCGTGGCGCTCTCTAATTTGATTTGTGCAGTTGTTATGTATATTGCACTGGGAGGGTATCGTTTCCGTGCAGCATCACAGGAGAAAGAGGATAGAAAGCAGTCTTTTGACACAAGTCAGAAAATCAGTCTGGCTGCCTTGCTGGTCATGGTGGTTCTGGTTGTGGGATTTTCCTATGATGTAGGACTGACTTGCTTTACCCTTTCTCTGATCTTGATGTTCCTTGGCGCTGCCAATGAAAAAACAGCATTAAAGATGATTCCTTGGAGCGTTCTGATCTTGATTGCCGGTGTCAACGTTCTTATGAACATTACCCAGACAATGGGCGGCATAGATCTTTTGGCGTCCCTCCTCGCAAAATTCATGAGCAGCCGAACAGCGGCACCGATTATGGGAGCCACCGGCGGCATCATGTCCTGGTTCTCCAGTGCCAATGGCGTGGTGTTCCCCACATTGATTCCTGCAGTACCGGATATTGCAGAGCAGGTTGGCGGCGTGTCCATTGTGCAGATGGTTACGTCAATTGTGTGCAGTGCAACGGTCGCAGGTATCAGTCCGTTGTCCACGGGCGGCAGCTTGATTATGGCCAGCTATGCACAGGAAAGCGGCTGCGATGAAAAGGAACAGCAAAGAATGTTCGGTAAATTGTTCATGCTTTCGGCGTCTGTGGTGGCAATCGTATTTTTGCTGAGTTTTGCAGGTGTGCTTGGATTTTTAGGAGGTAAATGATGGCGATGTACGCATATGTTGGCTGCCGTACCACAAAAGAGCGGAAGGCAAGAGGTAAGGGAATTCGTGTCTATGAGATCAGGAATGGCGAATGGGTGCTGAAGCAAATTGCTGAGGGACAGGTGAATCCTTCTTATTTATGCCTGAATCAAAAGCAAGATCGTCTATATGCCATTCATGGGGATTTTTCAGAGGTTAGCGCATATCAGGTGGCTGAAGATGGTGCCATTTGTTACTTGAATACCACAGAAACCCATGGCACCAATCCGGTGCATCTTACACTGGATCAGAGCGGTAAATGGTTGTTTGTGGCCAATTTGCAGACCGGTGGTGTGTCTGTGATTCCGGTAGAAAGCGATGGACGGCTGGGAAAAATCAAAGAATTGAAGTTTATTTCCGGAAACGGTGGCCCCGGCTACATTTCCCATCCCCATCAGGTGTGCCTGGATCGGAGCGGTAAATGGCTGCTGGTCCCTTCTCAGGGGCGTCTGCAAGGTGTAGGAAAAATTACGGTGTTCCGAGTGGATGCTGAAGCCGGAGATCTGAAGGAAAGTTTTGTGATCCGCGGAAGAAGCGGATCAGAACCCCGGCACTGTGTATTCCATCCGAACAATCGCTTCTGTTATTGTTTGAATGAAAAAGACAGTACGGTGGCCTGCTATTATTTTGATGAGGAAGAGGGCACATTGACACTGCAGCAGATTCTTAGCACCTTGCCGGAGGATTATGCGGGAGATGGTTGGGCCAGTGCTATCGAGATTGCCGCTGATGGCAAAACATTGTACCTATCCAACCGAAAGCATGATAGCGTAACGGTATTTCATTTGGATCAGAAAGATGGACATATGCGTTATATGCAGAACATCGGAACCCATGGAGAACAGCCCCGCTTTATCACGATGCATCCGGATGGAACACAGCTTCTGGCAGCAAATGAGCTGACGGACAATATTTGCCTTATGGACGTTGATCCGACAACAGGAAAGCTGAGCTACAATAAAACAGAGATTGCAGCAGAAAGTCCGGTGTGTGTGATTTTTCGCTGCTGAGACAATGAAGGGAAATATCCCCGGTGCGGTAAACCGCATCGGGGATATTTTGCGCCAACATACCAATTTGCCGTCGCGAAATAACGCCTTATGGCTTATAATGGTGCTTACATCAGAGGCATTGGTAGCAGGGGATAGGGCAGCGAAGGAAATCATGGCAAAAGCAGGAAGCTATTATTACGATCAACTGAATAAGGAGCAGCAGAAGGTTTATTACGCCATCAAAGAGGGGCTTTTGTCGCAAGCATTGTCCTTTCCCGTGCTGCGGCTGGAGCGGAAAGAGATCAGCGATATTTATTTTATGGTCAGGATGGACAATCCCATGATCTTCTGGTCGGTGACATTTAAATATCGTTACTATGAAAACTCCACTTATGTGGAGCTGATCCCAGAGTATCTTTTTGCAAAGGATAAAATTAAAGAGCACCGACAGGCTATGGAAGCCCGAGTAAAGAAGCTGGCCCGGCAGGCGGAAAAGCTGGACGAAAAAGGCAAAGAACTCTACATTCACGATTTCATCTGCCAGAATGTACATTATGACAAGTTGAAGAAAGAGTACTCCCACGAGATCATAGGTGCACTGGGCAACGGCGTGGCGGTTTGTGAGGGCATGGCCAAGGCAGTCAAGGCACTTTGTGATGCGCTGGGGATCTGGTGCATTGTGGCATTGTCGGAGAACAATCCGGAAAAGGGGATCAAATATCGCCATGCATGGAATGTTATCCGCATAGACGGCACGTACTACCATCTGGACGCTACCTTTGACAACACGCTTTCCAAAAACGGGCTGCTGCGGCATGATTATGTCAATCTTTCCGATAAGCAGATTTTTAGAGATCACGAGCCGGTCATCTGGAAAGTGCCGGCCTGTGCTGACAACGATCATTTTTACTATAAAGAGAAGAAGATTTCCTGGACGACACTGGATGAGGTGCGGAACAGAAGTCGGCAGGCAGCGAAAAAAGGAAAGGTGCTGCTTTTCCACTGGCGAGGCGGTTATCTGACAAGAGAGATACTGCAGGAGCTTCTTCGGATATTTGACGAAGAAGCCTCTGCCAGAGAGAAGCACGCGATGGTTTCGCTGAACTGGCCCCAGGCGGTGCTGCAGGTGGCATTCTCTGAAGGCACAGGACAGGAGAGCGTTCGGATGGAAGAGGCCAATGAAGGCGAGGCGGAAGACTGACATGGAGGAGAAAATGATGGTGACGGTATATTGTTATGAAAAATGTACAACCTGCAAAAAGGCACTGAACTGGCTGAAGGAGCGAGGAATCGAAGCGGCGGTAATCGATATAAAAGCGGACCATCCGGATGAAGAGACCTTGCGGACGTTGTATCAGAAGAGCGGTCTTCCGCTGAAGCGTTTTTTTAACACCAGCGGGCAGCTTTATCGTGCCATGGAGCTGTCCAAAAAGCTGCCGGAGATGAGCGATGAAGAGATGCTCCGGATACTGTCCAGCGACGGTATGCTGGTGAAGCGTCCGCTTCTGGTCACCGAAAAGGCGGTGGTTCCCGGTTTCAAGGAAGAGACATGGATTGCGGCGTGTTCCTAAGACGATGCGTATATTTTGGCAAAGACCGGGAATCGGGTAGGTGGATTGGCGAGGTAGAGAAATGGACGAAAACGAGCAAAAGAGACTTAAGCGACTATGGT
>CAVFNN010000023.1:0-32547 GCA_963623925.1 bacterium
CTATTACAGCGATCTGAACCGGTCCTATGCCGAACGGATGCAACGTGGCTTCTGCCAGGCTTCTGCTGAAATACTGCAGATGTTTGAGGACAGGCTTGATGCTGCCAAGAAACAAGATGCTGCCTGATTAGCACGCGGCAGGAAATCAAATACGTTTACACAAAATACTTGACACAATCCGCCATGGACTTCCATGGCGGCTTTTATCGTACAAGCATTTATGTTTTTTAATTCATAGGAAAGCGCATCCTATGAATCAAAATCAGCTCTCGTGGGCACCCGCCAGCCGAGCTGTCGTCAGGCCCGCGAGATACCGCAGCTCCTCCCGGTTGAACAGGAACGACAGAAGAAGATACAGCAGCCCCCCGACAAGGATCTGGAGGAGAAGCAGCGGCAGCGGTGTCAGAGAAAGGCGCTGCAGCAGGGCCACACCGACGCCCATCACCAAAGAACAGAAAACAGAGGGTAAGAGGTCCCGGAGCTGCTGCAACGGGCCGTAGTCCAGGAGACGGCGGTTCGGCCAGGCATTGATGAAGAGGCAGATGTACTCGTCCAGAAGCTTCAGCAGCAGCATGGGGAAGATGCCCAGCGGCAGACTTAGGAGCAGAATCACGATACCCAGCAGCTTCTTCACAATTTCCAGCTTGAGAAAAAGGTCCGAGCGTCCCTGGGCGTTGAGAAGCTGCAAATTGATGGAATGAATCGGCAGGATGGCGTAATTCACACACATGATGCAAAGATAGGGCACCGCAGCGACCCACTTCTCCGTGAGGAGGAGCAGCACCAGGGGCCGGGCCACCGCCAGCATGCCTGCCATCATGGGAAAAACCAGGAAACCGGAGAGCTTCACCGAGCGGCGGGCCGCATTCTTGAGAGCCTCCTTCTCCTCCTGCAGCTGTGCATAGGCCGGCAGCATCACGGATTGAATGACGGCATTCAGATTCGTGGTCAGAAGCTTCGGAAACTGCTCACCCCGGTTGTAGATGCCGAGCTCTGCATTGGAATACTGCTTCCCGATGACGAGACCGTAAATGTTCTGCCACACCGTATCGATGAGACCGGAAACGAGAATTTTCCAGCCGAAGGAAAAGAGCTCCCGGATCTCGCCGAAGCTGAAAATTCGCCGCGGCACCCAGTGGACAATAAAAAAGAGGGACAGCATCAGCACCATATAGTACACGAGCTGCTGGGCAGCCATGGCCCAGACCCCGAGGCCCACCATGGCCATGCCGATGGAAACCGCGCCGGAGCTGAGCACCGCCAGCATGGTGGACTTAAAGAGCAGCCGGAACTGCATCGTCCGGGACACGAAAGCGGTCTGAATCGAGATCACCGCCCCGGGAAAGAGCACAAGCCCCATGAGCCGCACGAGTGCGCAGAGCACCGGCGTCCGATAATAGCGCGCAATCCAGGGTGCCGTGAGGTACAAAAGCGCATAGCACAGCGCCGCCATCCCCATGCTCAGCCAGAACACCGAGGAATAGTCCGCTTCCTTGATCTCTTTCTTCTGGATGAGGGCCGTGGCGAAGCCCGACTGGATAAAAGTATTCGCGATGGTGATGAAAATCATGATGAGGCTGATGGTGCCGTACTCCTCCGGACTCATGAGCCGGGCCAGCACCAGCGCCACCACAAACTGTATTCCCTGATATCCGGTCTGCTCCAGCAGCTTCCAGAAAAGCCCGTTCAGTACCTTCCCCTTAAAATTCTTTTCCGCCATCTTAAATTTAATCCCTTGTATCCTTTGTCTAATGTCTTCGGCGCATCATGCCGGCTTCCGCGCCGGACATCGTTATCCGCGCGCAACCTTTCACCTCAGTGGCCGGTCCCGAATTTTTTCTGCAACAGCCGATACGCGCCGGGCAGCCGATGTTCAAAGCCGATAAAGAAGCGGTCCCTTCGGGAAAGCTCTCGCAAAAAGCTCCGGTTTTCCTTCCGGTAGATTTCCCGGAAATCCCGGACATTCACCGCCGTGAGAAAGCGGATCCGGTCCGCCGCAGCCCGGGCCTCCGAATGAAAGCGTCCGCCGGTTTCCTCGTCAAACAGCCGGTAGGTTTCGGCCATTTCCCGGGCATACCTTTCCTGCTTCTCCCGATACTCTCCCGAAAGCTGGCTGCTGGTCCAGGAACCGGCATGCGAAAAGCGGTAGACACTCATTTCCGCATCAAAATAAAAGGCCCTGCCATGGGCCGCTGCAATGAGTTCCAGGGGTCGGTCTCCCACCGGACACTGAAAATAATAGGCCGGCAGCGGCAGCAAAATGTCCCGCCGGAGAAGAAAGCTTGCAAAGGGGATGCCGCCGGTCCTTCCCACCAGCTCCGCTCCACTCAGCTCCCGGTCGCCGTGATAGGGCCGCATGCTGGTGCCCTGCAGCCTCTGTCCCTTCTCATCCACCACCCGGGCCGCATGAAAGGTGAAAACACAGTCCGGATGGGCCTCCATGTAGTCCACCTGTCGCTGCAGCTTACCGGGATCGCACCAGTAATCGTCGCCGTCCAGTACCGCCACGTACTTCCCCGACGTCCGGGGAATGTTAAAGAGTCCCGTGATATTCACCTTTCCCTGACTGTACTGGTTCTCGGTCCGGAGGATGGGTCGAATGATGTCCGGATAGCGGCTGTGATACTGTTGGATCACTGCCTGGGCACCATCGGTGGAGGCATCATCGTGAATCAGAATCTCCAGCCCGAAATTCCGTTTCTGAGCAAGGATGCTGTCGAGACATTCCGCAATATACGCCTGATGATTGTAGGTCACCACACAGACACTGACCTTAAAGGGATATTTTTCTTTCATCATATAAACAGACATTCTCCAATGGTGCGATGCAACAGATTGTACGTAAAGCCATAGCGCAGGATCGTCAGAATCTTCCCGATCCGTTTTTTTCCCGGTATCGACACGAAGGCACACAGCATTTTTTTCTGCTGCGGACTCAGTCGGTCGCTGTAAAGCATCATAAAACATTCCGCCTGCCGGAACAGGTCGCCATAGACCTGCTTAGAATGGGCATCCATCTCCGCCTTGTTCTTTCCATCCTTTCTGCCAATGCCGAGCCGTCCGAGAACCTCCCGGACACGGCTTCCTTTTGCCGCGCCCAAGACATTGTCCTGATGCTGCCGGTAGTAGTAAAGGGCTTCCGGTACGAAACGAATGTGGCCAAAGGCAGACGCCAGCAGCGCAAGCCACTGGTCATGCATAACGCAGTGATCCGGCACTTCCGTCACCAGCGACGCCAACGCCCGGTTCATAAGAATGGCACCGCCCACCACGTTGTTCTGTACGAGAAGCTGCTGCAGCTTGCAGCGCCGGGGGCTCATCTTCTGATACGTCACAAAGGAAGGCGCCAGCACCCGCAAATCCCCATCGGTGATCTCCGAATCACAGTGCACGAGCATCGGACTGTCGCTTCCGTAGGCCGCCTCCATGGCCTTCATTTCCCGGAGACAGCGGGACAGCTTCTCCGGCTTCCAGACGTCGTCCTGGTCCGACAGCATAAGATAATCGAAATCCCGTCCATGTCCCGCTGCCAGCAGCGACAGAAAGTGCCGCCAGGCAGAACCTGTGGACGCATGCGCCGGCAGGAGCGTGATCCGGTCCGGATGGGCCGAAGACATTTCCCCAAGAAGCGCCCAGGTGCCGTCCGTGGAACCGTCATCGGAAACCAGGATGCGAAAATCCTCTCCGGTATCCTGGGCGAGGATAGAATCCAGCTGCTGCCGCAGATAGGTCTCACCGTTATAGGTACATAAAAGTATGCCGATCATCGTTTTTCCCTTCTGTTCCTCACAGGATGTGCAAAAGCTCCGCCACTCTGGTTTCCCAGAGCACCACCTGCTGGAAAAGCTGCGTTACCCCCTGCTGCCAACGAGAAATGTGCAGATACTCACGGTAATAGAAGCGCTCTGACTCCTGCCGCAGCTTCTGCTTCGGCAACATGGAACGGTAGGTTTTCGAAATGGTGCCGCTGTTCTCATGGGAATAGCTCTGATTTTGCAGCAACAGAGACTTGTAGCCCGCCTGCTTCATGCGGAAGCCCAGAATATTCTCCTCACCGTAGAGGAAAACCCGCTCATCATAGCCTCCGCAGGCGAGGAAAGCCTCGGCAGACAGCATGAGCAGGGAACCGTGAACCACATCCACCGGCACCACAGCAGCCCGCGCCAGATAGACAGGACGGTAGTTGATGAGATTCCGAAAAATCCGCCGGGAAAGGGGGCCGCTGTTCAGAAGCTCCCCCAGCCAGGGGCGCAGGGGCCACGCGGTCTGCTGCCGCCCGCCCTGTCCATCCTGCATCAGCGCACTGGCAACGCCCAGCTTCGGCCGGTCTACAAAGGCCGCAAGCAAGTCCTGCAGCAAATCCTCAGAAAAAACCGTATCCGGATTGGCCACCAGGATATGCGTGGCACCGCAGCAATGGATGGCATAGCGGATACCGGCATTGTTTCCCGCACCGTAGCCGCCGTTTTTTCGGGTCCGTATGAGATGGGTCCGGGGACTTTCGGGCAGCAGGGCCTGCAGGCGTCTTGCGCTGTCGTCAGTGGAGCAATTGTCCACCAGCACGATGTCTTCCAGTATCGGATAGGACAGAAGCCGCTGCAGCTGCTGTGCCGTATGCTGGTAATCGTTATAGTTCAGTATCACTGCGCTGAGCTTCATGCTGTTCTCCCATCTGTTTCTTTACTTCCCGGTCAAAATACGCCTGCGAGATCCGCTTCCGAAGTCCCGGCAGCACAAAGGTTGTCACATTCATGGCGTGATAGAGCTGCATGGACAAGCCGCTTCCTTTTTGTGGCGCGCTGTCGGCAAAGGGTGTCTCCCGGAGATAGATCCGGTAGGCCCTCCGGTAGTGGTTATGATTTCCCGCAATCCAGGGCCGCTCTGCACCGGCGAAGTGCACCAGCACCGGATGATGCTTCGCCACAAAGAAGCTCTCCTCGGTCTCCGCCTTCGCATACCAGGGCGCCAGACGGCAGAGGCTGTCATAGCGAAAATAATAATAGTTACTGAAAAAGTTGAAGCGCTGGGGCAGCCGCACGATCTGTCCCCGCAACACATGGTTCAGGATGTCCTGGTCATTGAAGGGGAGCTTTCCACCCATCCGGTTGTAGTAGGAAAAACAATTTTCCTCCATGCCCTGTTCGCGCCAGCCGGACAGATTCAGCAGGATCACCCCGGCATTGTAATAGGCCGCCTTCTCGGACAGGCCCAGCAACGCCTTCACCTCCGGATAGATGGTCGGCTCCGGCGCCATGGCCGCGAGACGATTCCCCAGATGCAGCTTGTATAGACCGTGCAGTGAATGCAGCACCACCGTATCCGCATCCAGATACAGGGCCTTTGTGACGGTATCCGGCAGAAGACTGCCGATCAGAAGTCGTGCCAGCGTGGTGATCTGAAAGCGACCGGTATCCAAACCGTAAACCCGCTCTGAAAGGGACGCACGAAGATCCCCCAGCTCATAAAAGCTGAGTTCTTTCCCATTTCCCTCCACCAGCTGCCGGAGCTTCTCCCGGTTTTCCGATGAAAGCCCATCTGAGAGGATATGAAAATGCAGGGGCTCCTGACGATTGTGTTCTATAAGCGAAAAGATGGAGACTGCCATATGTCGGCAGAATCCATCATTCGATGCGTATACAATATTCAACTCTTTATTCCTCAGGAATTGGCGAAAAGGGACGCACTCTCCGCAGCGTCACCGCCCTTGCTCTCCAACACACGGCGTCTGCCGGCTGCCTCGGCCTCCTTCGGATAGAACATCCGGTTCACCGCACTGAAAATGGCGCGGATGGAGGAACGGGTAATGTTGGAGGACACACCCACACCATAGGAAGTTCTGCCGCTCTTCTCATCCAGGAGATGGATGTAGCTGACGGCCTTCGCGCCGGAACCGGAGGTCAGAGCATGCTCGGAGTAATCCAGCACCTTGATCTCAATGCCCAGCTCCTGATCGAGACCTGCCTGTACGGCATCGATCGGTCCGTTACCCACACCGCTGAAGCTCTTCAGCTCGCCGTTGTTCAGGTAGTTCACATTGGCCAGTGTGGTGTAGCTGTCGTCTCCGTTCTCCGTATCGGTGGTGCGGATATTCTTGAAATGCATCGGCTCCTTGGTCTCGATATACTCTGCCTGGAAGACATCGAAAATCTGGCTGGGAGATACCTCTCCCTGCTTCTCGGAGATGGTCTGGATGTAATCCGCAAACTCACGCTGCATACCCTTCGGAAGCTTGTAGCCGAACTGGGAACCCAGGATAAAGGCCACGCCGCCCTTTCCGGACTGGGAATTGATGCGGACGATGGGCTCGTACTCTCTGCCAATATCTGCCGGATCGATGGGCAGGTAAGGCACCTCCCAGATCTCTGCGTTTCTGTCCTGCATGGCCTGCACACCCTTGTTGATGGCATCCTGATGGGAGCCGGAGAAGGCCGTGAAAACCAGCTTTCCTGCATAGGGATGACGAGGCGGAACCTCCATCTTCGTGCAGCGCTCATACACTTCCTGAATTTCCCGGATGTTCTCAATGTTGAGCTCCGGATTCACACCCTGGGAGAACATATTGTAAGCCAATGTCAGGATATCTACATTACCGGTACGCTCGCCGTTTCCGAAGAGGGTACCCTCGACACGGTCTGCACCTGCCAGCATGGCCAGCTCAGCAGAAGCCACACCCTCACCTCTGTCGTTGTGGGGATGTACAGAAACCACCACGGACTCACGGCAGTGCAGGGTATTGGACATGTACTCAATCTGGTCAGCATAGACATTGGGGGTATCCATCTCCACCGTAGACGGCAGGTTGATGATCACCTCGCGGCCGGGTGCTGCGCCCCAGGCATCGATCACGGCGTTGCAGATCTCTGCGGCATAGTCCATCTCCGTGCCGGTGAAGCTCTCCGGCGAATACTCCAGACGGATCTCACCGTCGAAGTCCTTCGCATACTTCTTCACCAGCTGGGTGCCGGTGAGGGCAATGTCAATGATCTCCTCCTTGGACTTTCCGAACACCACGTCTCTCTGGAGCACAGAAGTGGAATTGTAGATATGCACAATGGCCTTCTTCAGTCCCTGGAGACACTCGAAGGTTCTGGCCAGCAACTGCTCACGGCACTGCACCAGTACCTGTACCGTCACATCATCCGGGATCAGCTTCCGCTCGATAAGATTCCGCAGGAAGTCATACTCAATCTGGCTGGCTGCCGGGAAGCCCACCTCGATTTCCTTGAAACCAAGCTTCACCAGCATGTTAAAGAACTCAATCTTCTCCTCTACGGTCATGGGATCCACCAGGGCCTGGTTGCCGTCTCTTAAGTCCACAGAACACCAGATAGGTGCCTTGGTGATTTCCTTGTCTGTCCAGGTTCTCTGGGGGTAACGGAATGCCGGGAACTTCCGGTATCTCTGATACTTCAACATTGCTTTGTCTCCTCTTTATGTATTGCTGCCGCAGTATACTGCGGTTTTTTCTGTCTAATATGCAAGGATGGCTTTGCTACGCTCATTTAGGTTTACAGAACCAATCCTTCCTGCTGCATCACCTGAATGACCTCATCCACACAGCTCTCGCAGACTTCGTTGCTCTCGGCCTCTACCATCACCCGCACCAGGGGCTCTGTACCGGAGGCCCGCAGAAGGATGCGGCCATTGTCGCCCAGCCGCTCTGCCACACGCTCTGCCGCTGCCAGTACCGCCGGGTGCTTCTGCGCTGCTTCCTTGTCATGCACCCGCACATTCTTCAGCACCTGGGGATATACCGTGAAGCCCTCACAGAGCTCTGCCAGGCTCTTCTTCTTGCCCAGCACCGTCTCCATCACTTTGATGGAGGTCAGGATGCCGTCACCCGTAGTGGCGTTCCGCAGAAAAATGATATGACCGGACTGCTCGCCGCCGAGGGAATAGTCATGTGCAGACATGTTCTCATAGACGAAGCGATCACCCACCTGCGTCTTCTCGTAGCGGATACCTGCCGCCTCCAGGGCCTTGTACAGGCCGAAGTTGGACATCACCGTGGTGACAATGGTGTCATCCTGGAGCTTGCCTCGCTCCTTCATGTAGCAGCCGCAGACATACATGATCTGATCGCCGTCCACCAGCTGTCCCTTGTTGTCCACCGCAAGGCAGCGGTCCGCATCACCGTCATAGGCAAAGCCCAGATCACAGCCCTCCTCCAGCACGTACTTCTGCAGTGCTTCAATGTGGGTGCTGCCGCAGTTCAGGTTGATGTTCAGGCCATTGGGTTCATTGTTGATGACATGGGTATCTGCGCCCAGCGCATCGAATACGGCCTTTGCACAAGAGCTGGCGGAGCCATTGGCGCAGTCCAGCGCCACCTTCATGCCCTTGAAGGACTTGGTGGCCAGGGAAATGAGGTAACCGATATAGCGGTTCCGGCCTGCCGCGAAGTCCACGGTGCGACCGATATGATCCCGGCTGGCCAGCGGCAGCTCTGGGGTTTTGCCATCCAGGTAATCCTCGATCTCCGCGATCACGTCATCGGAGAGCTTCTCGCCGTTCTCATTGATGACCTTGAGGCCGTTGTCATAGTAGGGATTGTGGGAAGCGGAAATCATAACACCACAGTTAAAATCCTCCGACCGCACAATGTAGCTCACGGAAGGTGTCGTGGTCACATGCATGAGATAGGCATCGGCACCTGCTGCCGTAATGCCTGCCGCAATGGCATACTCAAACATATAGCTGGAGCGCCGGGTGTCCTTACCGATCACGATGCGGCAGCGCTCGCCATCCTTCACATTCTTCTGATAGTACCAGCCCAGAAACTTGCCCACACGAAAGGCACTGTCTGCGGTCAGAACCACATTGGCCTCTCCCCGAAAACCGTCTGTTCCGAAATATTTACCCATTATTTTTCTGTCCTTTAGATCTATTTATTGTTCTTCACTCTAATGCTTTTAAGTACCGTCCCAAAGCATCCTGCCAGGTGGGCAGGGGTTCAAATCCCATCTCCACGAGCTTCGACTTGTCCAGCCGGGAATTGTAGGGACGGGCCGCCTTGCTGAGGCCGTACTCTGCGGTGCTCACCGGCAGCACCTCGGTGCCGAGGCCCGCCTGCCGGTAGATTTCCTTTGTGAAGTCATACCAGCTGATGTAGCCGCCTTCGTTGGTGGCGTGGTAATAGCCGTACTTCTCGGTCTCCAGCATGTCCACCAGGAGTCTCGCCAGATCCAATGTATAGGTGGGCGTACCGATCTGATCGTTCACCACCCGTACCGTATCGTGGGTCTTCCCCACATTCAGCATGGTCTTAATGAAGTTTTTGCCGTTCAGACCGAATACCCAGGCGATCCGGACAATGAAGTACTTCTCCAGCAGCTCGCTCACCGCCAGCTCTCCCTCGAGCTTCGTTTTGCCGTAGACATTCAGCGGCGCATAATCCCGGCAGTCCGGCTGCCAGGGCTCTGTTCCCTGCCCGTCAAAGACATAGTCGGTGCTGATATAGATGAACTTCGCGTCAACTGCCTTTGCCGCCTCTGCCAGGCAACGCGTGCCGAAAGCATTGATCCGCTCTACCTTCTCCTGCTTGTCCTCATCCTCCGCCAGATCCACTGCTGTCCAGGCCGCGCAGTGCACGATCACCTCCGGCTGCAGCTCCCGGACGGTGCGGGCCACTGCCTCTGCGTCTGTAATGTCCAGCGAAACATAAGGCATGGTACAAACCGCTGATCCGTCCTGAATGCCGCTGTACTGGGGAAGCAGATCCGTTCCGATCCCCTCATGTCCCCGTGCAGCAAGCTCGTTCATGACATCATGTCCCAGCTGTCCAGCCACGCCTGTTACAAATACCTTCATTGGTTTATGATCTCCATTTCTATTCATTACCGTTTTAGAAGGAATTCTATCACACACGGCCCCGTATGACAAGCAAGGTATAGGAAGGAACGCCCCCTGTTCTTGATTCCCGGGTGCGCCCATGATACACTTGAATGCCAGTAAAACCCGTAATGAACCAGGAGGAAGCAGAGGCATGAAGAAAAAAGCTCTGATCGCAATGAGCGGCGGCGTGGACAGCTCGGTGGCAGCCGCTCTGATGAAGGAGGCCGGCTACGACTGCATCGGCGTCACCATGAAGCTGTATGACAATGAAGATGTCGGCGTCTGCCGGGCCAATACCTGCTGCACCCTGGCAGATACCGAGGATGCGCGGCAGGTGGCAAATGCCCTGGACATGCCGTATTACGTCTTCAACTTTACCGATGACTTCGAGCAGCAGGTGATCCGGCGCTTTGTGGAGACCTACGAGGCCGGCGGCACACCCAATCCCTGCATCGACTGCAACCGCTACATGAAGCACGAAAAGCTCTATCACCGGGCCGAGGCGCTGGACTGCGATCTCATCGTCACCGGTCACTACGCCCGGATTCAGCAGGACCCGGAAAATGGACGCTGGCTTCTGAAGAAGGCCCGGAATCTGCAGAAGGACCAGAGCTATGTGCTCTATTTCCTGAGTCAGGAGCAGCTGGCCCATACCGCCTTTCCGCTGGGCGAATACGAAAGCAAGGACGAGGTACGGGCGCTGGCCGAGCAGTACGGTTTTCTCAATGCCCGGAAGCACGATTCCCAGGACATCTGCTTCGTGGTAAACGGTGACTACGGCGACTTCATCGAGAACTATACCGGCAAGCACTTTCCGCCCGGGCCCTTCGTGGATGAGCAGGGTAATGTCTTAGGCACCCACCGGGGCATCATCCGCTATACCATCGGGCAGCGCAAGGGACTGGGACTGGCCCTCCCGGCGCCCATGTACGTGAGCGAAAAAAACATGGAAAAAAATGAAGTGATCCTCACGGAGGGACCCGGCCTCTATTCCCGGCAGCTCATCGCGGACAACTTCAACTGGATCAGCATCGAAAAGCCCGACGGGCCCATTTCCGTCACCGCCAAGACCCGCTACAAAGCAAAGGAGGCACCCGCAACAGCGGAGTGCCTCCCGGATGGCCGCGTGCTGATTACCTTCGCGCAGCCGGAACGCGCCGTGGCCATCGGCCAGGCCGTCGTTCTGTATGATGGTGAGAATGTTGTCGGAGGAGGCACTATTTATCGTGTCGGGCATAGCGATGACTAGGCCTTCGGCGATACTCGTGCTGGGCACAGCGATAGCTTGGCTAGCGGGGCGCCCAGCACGATAAAGCCCGACACGATGCCTTAGCGACAAGCGTATCGAAGACTTTGCGGGAGCAAAGTCTTCCTTGTCCCAACGGGCTCTATAACTCCGCCAGATAAATCTTCCCGGCGTAAGGCTTCATATAGCAGCGGATGCAGCCCTGTTCCGGGAAGCGGCTGGTTTCACCGGCATTGTAGCCGTCGCTGTCCGTCAGCAGAATCCGCCGCAGGCGCGTCGTGTCGCTCACCCCGGTGAGCCATACCGGAATCTGCAAGGCATATTCATCGCCGCTGGCATTGATCGGGATAATAGCCACCTCATTCTCGTAAATCCGGGCGTAAACCACATAGTTGTGGCCCGCCATCAGACGCATCACGGAGCCCCGCTGCAGCACCCGATTGTTGAGTCTCGCCCGGGACAGATACATGTGATAATCAATCAGTGCCAGATCCTCGTGTCCCCAGGGATAGGTACGGCGGCTGTCCGGCTCCGTCAGGCCACAAAGCCCCGCCTCATCGCCGTAATAAATGGTTGGTGCGCCCGGCCAGGTCATCTGCATCATGGCTCCCAGCCGATATACCGCCGGGTTGATGTCCTGACTTGCCGCCTCCGGTCCCAGCTGGGACAATCGGCCCACATAGTGATTCGTCCGGGTCATGAAGCGGGAATGGTCATGATTCGACAACTGATTCATGGAAGACGCAATAGCACTCTCCGGCATCCGGGACATATTGTAAAGCATAGCCCGGAAAAAGGCTTGTCCGTCGCCGATCAGCGTCGGATTGTAGCTGTCGGAATGCTTCTCCATGCCCGTCAGGAACCAGCTGACCGGCTCCATAAAGGCATCATAATTCATGATCGAATCCCACTCATCTCCCTGCAACCAGGCATAGGGATCCCCATAATGCTCCGCCAGAATCACCGCCTCCGGATTGGCCTCCTTCACAGCACGACGGAAACGCTTCCAGAAGGCGTGGTTGTAGGCCTCGCTGTGGCCCAGATCTGCCGCCACATCCAGACGCCAGCCATCACAGCAGTAGGGCGCACTCACCCACTTCCGGGCAATGGCCAGCACCTCCTCCTGCAGCGTCTCCGACTCCTCGTAATTCAGCTTCGGCAGCGTATCATTTCCCCACCATTTCTCATAGGTCTCATTTTCCGGCCAAGCCTCATCCCGGCTGTCACAAAAACCGAAATAACTGGTATAGGGACTGTCCTTCCGCTCATAGGCGCCAGGCTGATAGCCCTCCTCCGGCCGGTAAAAACGGCTTTTGTTCATCCACTTGTTGAAGGAACCGCAGTGATTGAACACGCCGTCGATGATGACCCGCATCCCCTTAGCATGACAGGCCTCCACAAAATGCTGGAACACCAGGTCCGAAGCCTCCAGATTCTCCTTGCTCGTGGTGCGGATCCGATAGCGCTCTGCGTGGCCGTTGTCCGTGTCGCCGTCCGCCAGCAATGCGCCGGTATCCCGCGGCATGACGCCCACATGAGGATCCACATGGCCGTAATCCTGGGTATCGTACTTATGGTTGGAGGGCGACACAAAGAGGGGATTGAAGTAAATCACCCGCACGCCAAGGTCATAGAGATAGTCCAGCTTTTCCTGCACGCCCTGCAGGTCGCCGCCGTAGAAACGGTGCACGTCGAAGGGTTGGGGCGGTGCGTTCCAGTCCGTGACATTTTCTGCATATCGGCCGAGGTAGATGTATTCATGATCCTGAACATTGTTGTCGGGATTTCCGTCCCGGAAACGATCGATGAGGATCTGGTACATGATGGTGCCCTTGATCCAGTCCGGCACATGATAGCCGGGAATCAGTCGGAAGGCCAGAGCCGGGTCATCGCTATCGGACACGCCGAGACGATTGTAGCGCACCCGGACGCCGTCCGTGCCCTCTGCCCAGAAGACGTAGCGCAGGGGCACGTCCCCCAGCTTCACTGTGGTTTCGAAGTAATCAAAGTAGCGGTCGCAAGCGGCCGCTGTCATTTTCTCTGTTTTCTTCAGCTCCGGAAACTCAATGTAGACCCCGGCTGCATCCTCCCGCATGGTGCGGAAGCGCAGCGTAACCAGGTCCCCCGGCTCCGGTTCCTCCGGACTTCGGTAGAAAGCATTTCCCGAACAGTACAGTGCATCCCAGTTCATTTCCTGACCCCCAACTTATTGTATATCTTTAGTTGAATTCTACGACACCAATATAGGGAAGGTTGCGGTAGCGCTGGTCATAGTCCAGACCATAGCCCACCACGAATTCATCCGGAATCTCGAAGCAGGAATACTTCACCGGTACTTCCTTCTGACGGCGGGAGGGCTTGTTCAGCAGAGTACAGATCTCGATGGAATTCGGATTTCTGTCCTCCAGAAGCTTGGTCAGGTGGTTCAGGGTATGACCGGTGTCGATGATGTCCTCCACGATCAGAACATTCTTTCCCTCCAGCGGTTCATCCAGATCCTTCACGATCTTCACGATGCCGGAGCTGGTGGTACCGGCGCCGTAGCTGGACACGGACATGAAGTCCAGAGAAATGTTGTCGTTCTCAAGACGCTTTGCCAGCTCGCACATGAACATGGCACCGCCCTTCAGGATACAGATGAGGTGAATGGGCTTTCCTTCATAATCTTTAGAAATCTGCGCTGCCACCTCTTTGATTTTTTCAACTACCTGCTCCTCCGGAATGAGGACTCTTACATGCTCGCTCATGCTTTCTTTCTCCTTTTCATACTATTGATCTCCCGATGCCTTCGCAGAATCAGCTGCTTTCCCCGGATGTCGCCGCTCATACGGTAGGGAAGGTCCAGATGGGCGCCACCCTGCCGAAAAAGAAGACCGTCCAGCGCATTAAGATGCACCGCACCCCAGTCCTTTCGCGGGGTATCCATCGCCGCCAACATTGCCATCAGAATGTAGCGCCGCAGCAGCGGCTTTTCCTGCCGCAGAGCCGGTAACGAAACCCGCAGCTCCGCATAGACATCGCCGGCCTCAGATTTCCGGCTCTCCCGGTCATCCGCCGGTGTCGCTTCCCGATGGGCTTCCACCCAGGTTTCTGCCTGCTGCCGCAGCAATTCGTCCGCTTCTGCAAGAAGCTCCGCCGTCGCAGAAATGTGTTCCACCGCCCGGGCATTGATACCCCGAAGCTCCGGCAGCACCCGCTGTCGAAGCCGGTTCCGGGTATAGCAGAGCGCTGCGTTGCTGGAATCCGTCACATAGGAAAGTCCCGCTTCTGATTTTACTTCTGATGCCGACAGCTCCGCCAGAATCTCCTCCCTGGTCACTGTGAGCAAGGGACGGATCAACCATCCCTGCCGGGGCTGCATACCGCCCAGACCCCGAAGTCCGGTTCCCCGAATGAGATTGTGGAGCACCGTCTCCGCCTGATCGTCCTGATGATGGGCCACCGCAATTCGCCCGCTTTCCGATGCCGCCCCTTCCCGGGACAACCAGTCACGCAGGGTTTCTTCCAATGCCCGATAGCGCAGCTGCCGCGCCGCTTCCTCAAGTCCCATGCCATGCTGTGCCGCATACCCCGGCACATCCAGATGTACCGCATGAAAAGGCACCGAGAGGGCCGACGACATTTCCCTGCTGAAGCAGAGGTCCCGTTCCGCCTCCTCGCCCCGGATGCCATGCTGCACATGGAGGGCATGAAGGGTGAAGGAAAGCTCCGTCTCCAGGCTTTTCAACAGCCGCAGAAGACAGACGGAATCCGCGCCGCCGGACAGTCCCAGAAGCACATGCGCACCGGGCGGGATCAAAGACTTCTCTATTATATAATTCTTTACACGATTTCGTACAGACATTCTTTTCGCAGGATATCCCAAAGATAAGAAAAACCCCTTCGGGCCTCCGCCAGCCAAGCGGCTGCAGGGACCCGGAAGGGGTGGCAAATGCTACTGTTCCGGCTTTACGATCACCTCGTCGGGCATCTTCAATCCGAAGATTTCCCGCGCCTTTTCAATGATGTATTCCTTGGTTTTCACATGTACCTTCTGCTCCTGGAGTTCCTCCGAACGCAGGGACTCTGCCGCATAGGCCGCATCCAGACTTTCCTCAGTGGCCTGATACTCCCGGTTCTGGGCCCGAAGCCCCGAACCACGGATCATGACTGCCACCGCCAGAAAGGCCACCACCACGATGATACCCAGGATGGCCGCTCGATTTTCCATACCGCCCCGTTCGGGGCTTCTGTGTCCACTCATAAATACCTGAAAAGCTCCGCAGCCTCGTTCTTCCGCACGGTCTCCGCCACAGAAATGACCTCTGCCCGCACGGACTTCTCGCCGAAACGAATTTCAATGACGTCTCCGACCTTCACATCGTAGGACGCCTTCTGTACTCTGTCATTGACACTGACTCTTCCGGTATCGCAGGCCTCATTGGCCACGGTTCTCCGCTTGATCAGTCGGGATACCTTCAGATACTTGTCCAGTCTCATGCGTTGACTTTGTCCTTCAGGGCCTTGCCTGCCTTGAAACGAGGCATCTTGGATGCTTCGATCTTCATGGTCTCGCCGGTTCTCGGATTTCTGCCCTCACGTGCTGCTCTCTCGCTAACCTCAAAGGTACCGAAGCCGATGAGCTGTACCTTGTCGCCCTGCTCCAGCGCCTCAGTCACCGCATCAAATACTGCCTTTACTGCTGCTTCTGCATCCTTCTTGGAAAGCTCTGCCTTCTCAGCCACAGCGGCTACCAAATCCATCTTGTTCATTGCTGTTTCCTCCATATTTCCGCGACAACTCTACTTCAGTCCCGCGGTTTATTTCTGTTATTTCGTATCGCTCATGCCGAATACCTAAGCATTATATCTTTAGAGTACCCTTCTGTCAATCCGCACCGGGCATGAGCTCCGTCAGCAGATTTTCCGCCTGCTGCAGGGTTTCCTCCATGGTCCAACGACTCTCGGAAGGACGCTGCCGGTACACCAGCATGGGCGTTGCGCCGCCGCTGAAGCGAAGCTGTCCGTTGGCTTCCTGCACCAGCGCCGGGATCCGCTCGGCCCGCAGCACCGCCTTTTGCCGGAACAGAACCCGGTAGCTGCCCCTGCCGACATTAAGCTCCGTTGCAGAACAGCGGTGGGCCAGGGCCTTCAGCCAGGCAATGGTCAGCAGGTTCTGCACCTCCCGGGGCGGTTCGCCAAAGCGGTCTGTCAACTCATCCTGCATGTCCATGTAATCCTCTCTGCTTTCTATAGAAGAGATCCGTTTGTAGGCATCGAGCTTCTGTCCCTCGTTGGAAATATAACTGTCAGGAATAAAGGCATCAATGGCGCATTCCACCTGGGTATCGAAGCTGTCCGCCTCGGTCAGCTCGCCCTTCTCCTGCCGCACCGCCATGTTCAGCAGCTTGCAATAGAGCTCGTAGCCCACCGCCTCCATGTGACCGTGCTGCTCCGCGCCCAGGACATTGCCGGCACCCCGGATCTCCAAGTCCCGCATGGCGATGCGGATGCCGGAGCCAAGCTGGGTGAATTCCCGGATGGCCTTCAGCCGCTTCTCCGATTCTTCAGTGAGAAGCTTGCCGCGCCGGTACATGAGGAAGGCATAGGCCGTGCGGTTGGAACGTCCCACCCGCCCGCGAAGCTGATAGAGCTGGGAAAGCCCCATGCGATCCGCCGCGTCGATGATCAGCGTGTTGGCATTGGGGATGTCCAAACCGGTCTCGATGATGGTGGTGGACACCAGCACATCGATCTCGCCATTGATGAACTGTAGCATAATGTCTTCGAGCTGCGTTTCCGACATCTGCCCGTGGGCATAGGCCACCCGGGCCTCCGGTGCCAGCGCCTGCACCTGGGCGGCAGTCTCCGCGATATTGTTGACCCGATTGTGTACAAAATACACCTGACCGCCCCGGGATAGTTCCCGACTGATGGCCTCCCGGACCAGCTCCTCATTGTACTCCATCACATAGGTCTGCACCGGAATCCGATCGATGGGCGGCTCCTCCAGCACCGACATGTCCCGAATCCCCACCAGTGACATATGCAGCGTCCGGGGAATAGGTGTGGCCGTCAGGGTCAGCACATCCACATTCTGCTTCAGGCTCTTGATCCTTTCCTTATGGGTCACGCCAAAGCGCTGCTCCTCGTCCACGATCAAAAGCCCCAGATCCTTGTACTTCACATCCTTCGACAGCAGCCGGTGGGTGCCTATGACAATGTCGGCGCGCCCGGCAGCGAGATCTGCCAGGGATTTTTTGATCTGCTGGGGTGTACGGAAGCGGCAGAGCAACGCCACGTTCACCGGGAAGCCCTTCATGCGCTCCACGAAGGTGTTGTAGATCTGCTGGGCCAGGATGGTGGTGGGCACAAGATAAGCCACCTGCTTTGAGTCCTGCACCGCCTTAAAGGCCGCCCGCAGCGCTACCTCGGTCTTGCCGTAGCCCACATCCCCGCAGATAAGGCGGTCCATGATCTTCCGGCTCTCCATGTCAGATTTCGCGGCGTCAATGGCCAGCACCTGGTCCGCCGTTTCTTCATAGGGGAAAAGCTCCTCAAATTCCCGCTGCCAGACCGTATCCGGACTGAAGCGGTAGCCCTCGTCCTGCTGCCGCCGGGCATAGAGCTGCACCAGCTCCTTCGCCATTTCCTTCACGGCATGCTGCACCCTTGTCCGGGTTTTCCGCCACTCGCTGTCGCCCAGCTTATTGAGCTTCGGCTTTTTGGCCTCTGCATCGGCATACTTCTGAAGGCCCTCCAGCTTCGTGGCCGGCAGATAAAGGTTGCCGCCGTCGGCATACTCCACCTTCATGTAGTCCTTGCTGATGCCGTCGGACTCGATACGCTCAATGCCCCGGTAGATGCCGATGCCATGGCTCTCGTGCACCACGTAGTCGCCGATGGACAGCTCCTCCAGCTTCCGGATCTGCTGCCCCTCGTATTTCTTCTGCTTCCGCTTCTTCCGCACCTCGCCGGCATTGCCGAACATGTCCGCTTCCGTCAGCACCGCGAGCTTCTCCTCCGGGAAGAGGAAGCCCGTATGAAGATAGCCATTCAGCACCTTGATGGCACCGCGGTTCTCCGCCTGCTCCTTCTCTCCTTCATCGGGGCAGTAGGCATGGAGTTCGTAATCCCGCAGCTCCTGGGCCAGTCGCGAGGCCCGGGTCCGGGAAACCGTCAGCAGAATGACCTCATATTTTTCCTTCTGCCACTGACGAAGATCGGTAAGCAGCAGCTCGAGACTGTTTTTGTAAGCGGATACCGCCGCCGTTTCCACAGCAATCGTCTGTCGATTCTGCAGTGCCGCAGCAACACACTGCAGATTGCTGCCCAGGGAGGACAGGGCAAGGAAATGTCTTTCCGTCAGGCGGGCAAGCACTGTTTCCACAGTATAAATGGGCTGCAGCTGTTCTTCTGCAGAATCGTCCGCGGGCGCTTTCGAAGCAGCATGCGCGGAACTGCCCTCCAGCCGTGCGGCCAGGCTCTCCGAAAATTCCTTTTCCACCGCCAGTCCCCGCTCCTGCAAACGATCCGGCTCATCCAGCACGAATAGGCTATTCTCCGGGAAATAATCCAGCAGGCTCGCCTCCCGGGTCCCGGACAAATTTTCCCTGGCCGGGAAGATTTCTGCCGCCTCCAGATTGCCCAGTGAGCGCTGGGATTCCACGTCAAAAACACGGAGATTGTCTACCTCCGTGTCCCAAAATTCCACCCGCACCGGGTTTTCCATGTCAAAGGGGAAAATGTCAACGATACCGCCGCGAATGGAGAATTCCCCCATGGCCTCCACCTCGGCCACTCGCTCATAGCCGAGCCGCTGCAGCTTCGTGGCAAGCGCCGACATTTCCATCATGGCCCCGGGCACAATCCGCAGTCGGGCCTCCTGAATGCTCTCCCGCCCGGAGATCCGGTCCATGAGCGCATCAATGGTGGTGACGATGGTGCCACAACTATCCTCCAGAAGATGCCGCAACACTTCCATGCGCTGTCGGGTGAGTAATGTGCCCTGGGTATCCGCCTGATAAAAGAGCAAATCCTTTGCCGGATAGTACCAGGTATTTTCCGCGAGAGAACGCAAATCCCGCTGGAAGCGCTTTCCCTGCTGCTCGTCCCGGACGATCACCAGCCGCCAGGGGCAGCGATCCGCCGGCAGCGCGCCCACCAGCAGGGCCTTCGCCGGATCCGTCAAGCCGCTCACGGCTGCCGGACCCTGCCGCAGTGCCGCGGAAACTGCTTCAAATTCCGCCGTATAGGCCAGAGGATTGTACATCAGTTTTCCCTCTTCATATTGTGACGGTTCATGGCCGCCGCGCAGCCCTGGGTAATGATGTCTATGCAGGCTTCCCCGGCTTCGAGATAGCTTTCTTCCATGACACGCTCGTCGGTCTGGTTGAACTTGCCCAGTACATGGGCCGCCAGATCCATGTAATCCGGCTTGGCCCCCACACCTACCCGTACCCGGGGAAAATTCTCACTGCCCAGGCAGGCAATGATGGACTTCAATCCGTTGTGTCCGCCGGCAGATCCCTTGGGACGTACCCGCAGCTGCCCCACCGGCAGGGTAATGTCGTCGGAAATCACGATGATCTGCTCCGGCGGGATCTTGTAGAAATTTGCCAGCGGTGCCAGACAACGACCGGATTCATTCATATAGGTCAGGGGCTTCACCAGCAGTACGCTTTCGCCCTCAATCATGCACTTTGTATACGCACCGTCAAACTTCGTGTCGTTTAATTTCAGGTCGCCCTGTGCTCTGAGCAGCGCATCAATGACCGCAAAACCTGCATTGTGCCTTGTGTTGTCGTACTTCCGCTCCGGATTTCCAAGTCCTGCTATGATCCACATAATTTCTCCTCACTTCTGATCCGTTTGCATCCTGTTTTTTACTCCGATCCTCTTCCCGTAAACACGATCATAACGGTTTTCAGAAGGATACGGATGTCGAGCCAGAGGCTCCAGTTGTCAATGTAGCGACAGTCCAGCTTCACCACATCCTCGAAGTCCTTGATGTCGGAACGTCCGCTGACCTGCCACATGCCGGTGATGCCGGGCTTCATGGCAAGACGGCGTTTATGGTAGTTGCTGTACTGACGGAACTCGGAAACCGTGGGTGGCCGGGTGCCCACCAGCGCCATATCTCCCTTCAGAACATTGAAGAACTGGGGAAATTCGTCCAAGGAGGTCTTTCGGATAAACTTTCCAACCCGGGTAATGCGGGGATCATCCTTCATCTTGAACATGAGGCCATTCATCTCGTTCTGCTGCATGAGGGCCGCCTTCCGGGCCTCCGCATCGATGTACATGGAACGGAACTTATAGATCTTGAAAAGACGCCCGTTCTTACCCACACGTTCCTGGGCAAAGAGCACCGGCCCCGGAGAATCCAACTTGATGGCGATGCCCAGAATCACATAGAGCACCACGGCAATGATGGCCCCCACGAGGCCGCCCAGAATGTCCATGAGACGCTTCAGCACCATGTAGCGGAGCCTGGGCTGCGGCTGGTCAAAGCTGATCATGGGAATCTGTCCGCGGAAATAGGAAAGTTCCTGACACACTGCCGGGGTATAATCATCCTCCACAAGGTTCAGACGCCGATCCAGCGCCTCCACCGTGGTCAGGTTCATGTGAACAGAAATGCCCATCTGCACAAGTTCCCGCAGGGCCGCAGAGACCATGTCATCGCTATCCTCAGTCAGGAAAAAGACCTCATCCACCGCATGCTGCTGCACCCAATGCACCACGTCATTGCGTCCCGCCACCAGCGGGATGTGGTCGATTTCACCGGCATCTTCACCAATCTTTTCCTCGTCCAGCAGAGCGATACCGACGATCTTCCGGGACCAGTCCTGCTTCAGGAGGTCTGATCCGGCCGCCGCCCGCCGCCGGGTGCTGATGAGCAGCACAAAGCTGGAATTGTGGGTGCGGTAATAGAAATTGATCATCAGATTCTGAGCCGCCCAGAGCAGCACAGAAAGAATCACAAAATGGGCCAGTAAGGTAACGGCGAAGAAATAGCGGGAACTGGTGACCTCATTCTTCTGGAGCAGCAGGATCGCCGCCCAGATCCCGGCCAGTGCCGCCGAGGACATTAAACTTCGCAGTATGCAGCTGAACAGCTTCACCCTGTGGAAGGCATACTTTCCGTCAAAGGTCATCAAAAAGGTGGTAATGCATTCGGCCAGAATCAAGGGGACAATGGCCGTCATGAAGAGATCGCCATCCAGGAAGTTGGCACTCAGCTTCTGTGTTCCGGACAACACGAAAATCGCCAGCAGAGCGCTGGCGATGGCCGTAAGGAGATAAATGAGACCGGTAATGGTCAGTTCCAGTTTTTTTCGTTTCATAATACCTCACAGGGAAACAATGCCCAGGGTGTCGCAGTCCAGACTCTGCAGCTTCCGCAGCGCATTGATGATGGTCTGACGTTTCGCACTTCCCTTTTCCTCACAGACCACAACATGCACACCCGGCTGCAACACGGCAACAGCCGCCGGATCCTGCAGAATATCACCGCAAAGCTGATACTTCTCCGCGCCGGACATTTCCGACAACGCCGCGGTCAATGCAGAGAACTTTTTGTTTTCACTGCCCACGAAAAGCACGGTGGCTTCCGTTTCCTGCTGGTTCCGAAGGCACGCGGCCACATTGGATCGGGCAAGCTCCGCCAGTGTCGGCATATCCGCCTGGCGATTCCGGTCGCCGGACAGTGCCGCACAGGCCCGGTTCACAAGTCCCTTTTCCGGGAAGCGGCGCAGACTGCCGAGAATGGCCAGTCCATAACGCTGCTGCAGCTCGTCCTCGTCGCAGAAACGGTCGCCGAAGAGCATGTCGAGGGTGATCCAGCCGCAGCCCAGGAAGGCACCCAACACCAATCCGATGAAAGCAAACTTAACGGCTTCCTTCTTCAATCCGGTTCCGACGCCTTCCGGCTTCTCCGGCTCCTCCAGTTCGTTTTTCTGACTCTGGAAGTCCTCCAGCTTCTGGTTGAGATCCCGCAGCGTGTTTTCCATATCCTGCTGTCTTGTCGCCACAGAATTGCCCAGGGCATTGAGCGTTGCACCGTCAGTACTGTTCGAAGCACTGCCGTTATTCATGCGATATGATGTGCCGGAAAGGAGCTGCAGGTCATGGGCTGCGATCTTCCCGGCAATGTCGTTCTGCATTTCTGCAACATACTGCTGAACGGCGTCCACGACGGCATCCGCCTCTCCCTGATCCTCAGCCACCACATTGATGGTCAGCATCCGCGTATCACGCTCCGCCTGTATGCTCACCAGCTCTTGGAAAGCGCTGCTGTCCAATTTTCCCTGCAGCGCCGGAATCTCGGCCAGATACTGGTAGAAAGATGCGGTCTGCAGCTTGGCCTCATAGGCCCGCACCAGACTGCTTGTGGGATCCGTATTCTGTACTACGGTATTGGGATTCAGCGTATAATGCGCATCGATGAAGTACACAATGGAAGCGCCCACGTAGTTGTACGGATCCAGCTGCATCAAGACAGAATGCTCCCGGTAGGCCGTATTCTGCTGGATGCTTTCACTGGTGCTCTCGATCTGATCATCCAGTAAAGCCTGCTGCAGCTCATAGGTTTTCAGTTCCGTCTGGTACTTTTCTTCTGCCTCTGCGATATCGTTGCTCTGCGTACTGCGTTCCTGCAGTCCCTTTATGCTGCGGTAGCCGCCCAGCAGCACGGCAAAAAGCAGGGCGAGAAGCAGTATTTTCTTCCAGCCGCTGAGGAGCTGCACCATCAGCTCAATGAGGCTGATCTCCTCTTCTTCCTCGGTGCAAAATACCTGCTTATCCTTATCCATGATTGTCCCCCCCCATATGGCCTCCTCGTCGACTTTTATGTGGTAATTTTGTCATATTATTCTGGTTTTTACTGCGACACCGATGTTAAAAAAATCCTCATTCGCACAAGTACAAGGTATAATATCATATCCGTTATAGTCATGTCAATTTAAGATATTGTTAATGGAATCGTCATTTTTACGACAAATGCAGCGAAAAAAGAGGGGGCAGCATGCGCTGCCCCCTCCGAAGCTGTAAGCATTACTTAATGAAGCTTACATGCTTGCAAATCTCTGCGATCTGCTCGTCCTTCTTCACGTTATACTCGACCTTCTTCTCCTCAAAGTAGTTTCTGCCCTCTGCGTCGATGGAAACGATCAGCGGTCCGAACTCCTCGACATCGCAGTTCCAGAGGGTCTCGGGCATGCCCAGGTCTCTCCACTCTGCCCGCATGATCTCCTTTACCTCGGTGGCTGCCACAACGGCATTGCCGGCCGGGAATACACAGTGGATGGCACCGAAGTCCTTGCAGGCTCTGGCGGTGTTCTCCTTCATGCCGCCCTTGCCGACGATAACACGCACGCCGGTGGTCTGCACGAACTCATACTCGAACTTCTCCATTCTCATGGAAGTGGTGGGGCCTACGGACACCATCTCGAACTTATCATTCTCCAGCGGCCGGATGATGGGGCCTGCGTGAAGGATGGCATTGTTCCGTACATCTACCGGAATCTCTCTTCCCTCTTCCACCACGCGGCGGTGTGCCACGTCACGACAGGTTGTGAGACTGCCGGACAGATAAATGATGTCGCCGATCTTGATATCTGCCAGATCTTCCTTGGAAATCGGGGTAACCAGAATCTTCTTACCGTCTTTAACTTCTACCATTTTTATCTCCTCTCCTTCTCTCCTGAGAAATTACGCCTCAAAACCTGTATGGGAATCCACTGTCCAGTTCAGATCCTTATCAAATACGATATGACCTCTTCTGTGGCTCCAGCAGCCGACATTTACCGCAACACCGATGGCGGACGGGTGCCGAGCCGTGTTCTCAATGTTTACACCCATCACGGAGTACTTGCCGCCCATACCCTGGGGTCCGAGGCCGATGGCATTGATACCGTCCTCCAGCAGCTTCTCCATCTTGGCTGCTCTCTCATTCTCGTTGTGGGAGCCGATGGGACGCATCAGGGCCTTCTTGGACAGCAGCGCTGCGGTCTCTACGGAAGTCGCCACACCTACACCAACCAAAAGGGGCGGGCAGGCATTCAGTCCGTAGCTGGTCATACGATCCAGAACGAACTTGGTCACACCCTCGTAGCCCTCACCCGGCATGAGAACGGTGGCATTACCCGGAAGGGTACATCCGCCGCCGGCCATGTAGGTGTAGATCTCACACTGATCGGAGTTCGGCACGATGTCCCACCATACGGTCGGGGTGCCCTTGCCGACATTCTTGCCGGTGTTGTACTCATCGAAGGTCTCTACGGAGTTATGACGAAGGGGTGTCTCGAAGGTGGACTTCACAACGGCTTCCTTCAGCAGAACCTCCAGCTCATCGATGAGGGGGAACTTTGTGCCGCACTTTACCCAGAACTGCAGTACGCCGGTGTCCTGGCAGGACGGACGATCCAGTTTCACGGCCAGTTCCTGGTTCTTGAACATGGTGTCGTAGATAACCTTCGCCATGGGGCTGTCTTCCTTCTGACGCAGCTCATCGAGCTTCTCAATAACGTCATCCGGCAGCTTCTTCGCTGTGAAACCTACGAACTTTGAGATAATGTCGGTCATCTTCTGAACCTGTGCTTCATTAGACATATGTTTTTCTCCTTTGTGATGATAAATAGACGTAAATGGTTACTGTGTAATTCTATGCTTAACCCGCCGGGAAGAACGGGAAGGCAATTGGAAGGATGATCATGCTGACGATGGTGGCAATGATAATGAGCGGAAGTCCCGACTTCACATAGTCGTTGAACTTGTAACCGCCGATACCGAAGACCATGGTGTTTGCCGGCATGCCGATGGGGGTGGCATAAGCGCAGGAGCCGCCGATGACGCAGGCCATCAGGACCGCTCTGGGGTCCGCGCCCATGCCCTGTGCGATAGAAAGGCAAATGGGAGCCATCAGTGCTGTGGTTGCCGTATTGGACATGAAGTTCGTCAGGGCGCAGCAGATAATGAATACCACGAAAGTCAAAACATAAGGGGACGGGTTTGCACCCAGCATGCCAATCACCTTGTCGGCAATGAGCTGTCCTGCGCCGGTCTCCTGCAGTGCGGAAGCCAGCGAAAGGGTACCGCCGAAGAGGAAGATGGTCTTGAGGTCAATGGACTTCAGTGCATTCTTCTCGGAGATAACGCCGGTGAGGATCAGGGCGATGGCGCCGATACAGCCGGAGATGCAGAGCTTGATGCCGATCTTGTCCTCGAAAATCATCGCAAGAAGGGTCAGCACCAGGATCACCAGGGATAATGTCTTCTTCCACTGGGGTACCTGGGAGAAATCCTCGGCACTGTCGTAAGCGCTGTCATCATCCTTCACATCGTGACTCGGCAGAAGCTTGAATCCGATGGTGGCATAGAAAAGGATGCCCACCGCAAGGATCGGAAGACCGACGATGGCATACTCGAAGAAGCCGAAGCTTCCCAGTTCTGCCTGCTGCAGCGTACTCTGGGCAATCATGTTGCCGGGCGCACCGATGAGGGAGAGGTTTCCGCCCATGGCTGCGGCGAATACCAGCGGCATCAGAAGACGGGATCTCTTGTAGCCGGACTTCGCAGCGATGCCGACCACCACCGGGATCAGAATGGCAGCGGTTCCCGTATTGGAAAGGACACCGCTCATCAGTCCGACAATCACCATGATGGCGATGATGAGCTGACGCTCTGTTTTCGCAAACTTTGTCACAATGCCGCCGATCTCATTGGCCATGCCGGTCTCGAAAAGGGCACCGCCCACGATAAACATGGCAACAAAGAGGATAACGTTGGAATCAATAAAACCGGAAAAAGCGGTTTTCACATCCAGTACCTTGGTGACCACCAGGCCGATGCAGATGATCATGGATGTCAGTCCCAGAGGGATCTTTTCTGTCACGAACATGACGATCGCAAATGCGAGAAATAAAAGTGTTATTAACGCTGGACTCATACTTTCCTCCTGAATAACTCTGTCGTATCCGGACTCTAATCGGATACGATCCGTTCCTGAAATCACGCTTTCCCGCGGCCGCTTTGCTACGTGTTTTCTTTTGATGGTCCCAGTATAGCGTAAGCATTTTTAAAAGTACAATTGACTGTATCGAGTCCAGCATAGGCAAAATTTATGCTGTGCGAAATTTGCGCGTCTTTTTGTGCAGTTTTTTCGGCAATTTGCACATGATGAAGGAATCGCGTGGGGATGCCCCGATAGCCACGCTATCGCTGGGCCCGCTCGATAATGTATACAGTATCTATTCATTCGGGAAGATGGCGAAAAGAAGCGGGGTCGTGTATGATGAATAAGAAGACATTGGCCCAAAAGAGCCTATGGGAAATCAGGAGATAGGGAGAAAAACGATCATGACATTGAATCAGCTGGAGTATTTCTGTGCGGTCTGCCGCTATCACAGCATCACAAGGGCCGCCGACGAGCTTTTTGTGTCCCAGCCCACCATCTCGGTGGCGCTTCGGAATCTGGAAAATGAATTTCATCTTCGTCTTTTCAACCACGGAAAGAATCAGATCAGTCTGACGCCGGAGGGCGAGGCTTTTTATCAGAAGGCAGAGCAGATTCTGAACAGCTGTCAGGACTTCCAGGCAGAGTTTTCGTCTCTGGCGAGCTGTCGGCGACCGTTGAAGGTGGGTATCCCGCCCATGCTGAGCACGGTGTTCTTTCCGCATCTCATGACAGAATTTCAGAAGAAGCACAACATTCCCCTGCAGCTGCTGAGCCATGGCTCGGTGCGCGCCTGCAGTCTGGTAGAGTCCGAGGAATTGGATGTGGCGATCGCGAATCTGGACTTTTATAATGTTGATAAATTCAACTTTCATGTCATGCTGGAGGACAGCTACGTGTTCTGCGTATCGAAGTCGCATCCGCTGGCAAAACATACGTCTGTTTCTATAGAAGAAATCGGTGACACGCCGCTGATTCTGTTCAGCTCGGACTCGGTGCAAAACCGGACGGTGATCTCCCGCTACCAGTCGCTGCGACGGCAGCCGAACATCCTCATGTACTCGAGTCAGCTCTATACGATGCTGAGTTTTATTCGGGAGGGGCTGGGCGGTGCCTTTTTCTATCGTTCGATCCCCATTGAGGATCCGGAAATTGTGCGGATTCCCATCACGCCGCCGATCACATCCAATATTGGTCTGGTGTGGAAAAAGGGGGTATATATCAATGAAGCGACGTCGCAGTTTATTGGATTTATTAAAGGGGTGAAGTGGGAAAAATGAAGAAGGGCTGGTATGGATGTCCGCCTTCATGGGCACCCCGTTGGCGAAGCCACCGCTGAGCCCATGAAAATGCTTAATGGCCAGCACTGCATCTGCTTATGTTTAGCACCGCATCACTCCATCGCTTCGCGATGGGTGATGTGGCGGTCAGAGAGGCTTCGCCTCTTGACCGCCACCAAAAAATCCGCAAGACGCTTCGACGAGCGAGCTCGTCTCTGCATCTGCTTAATGCCAGCACCACATCGCTCCATCGACTCGGTAACCCGAGTCGATGGGCGATGTGGTGGCCAGAGACGCGAAGCGTCTTGGCCACCAACAGAAAAATCCGCAAGACGCATCACTGAGCGAGCTCAGTTCTGCATCCCGCGGATTTTTCTGTTGGTGCTGGCATTAAGCAGGTAGCGGGAATCGAACCCGTCTCTCAAGCTTGGGAAGCTTGCATACTACCGATGTACTATACCTGCGGAATGTATATTGTTTTTACACTGTCGTTATTCTATAATTTCAGGGAAGAAAAATCAATGGGTTCTTGCAGAAAGGAGTCCTTCTATGAGTAAAATCACATTTCCGAAGCCCGGAAATTTCGTTTATCCTGTGCCCGCCGTTATGGTGAGCTGCCGCGGCAAAGACGGAAAAGCCAACATTATCACCATCGCCTGGACGGGCACGATCTGTTCAGATCCGCCCATGGCCTACATCTCGGTACGGAAGGAGCGCGCTTCGCACCCCATGCTAACGGAGAGCGGCGAATTTGTCATCAACCTGCCGAATCGCGCCCTGGCGAAGGCCCTGGACTACTGTGGCTGCACAAGCGGCAGCAAAACGGACAAGTGGCAGGATATGGGGCTGCATGAGGGAAAAGCCAGCGTTGTTTCCGTTCCCACCATCGCCGAAGCACCGGTGTCCATTGAGTGCAAGGTGACACAGGTGCTGCCGCTGGGTAGTCACGATCTTTTCCTGGCCGAAGTGGTGGCCGTGCAGGTGGACGAGCAATATATCGACGAGAAGGGGGCCTTCCACATGGAGGACGTGGACCTTCTGGCCTATTCCCACGGCGAATATTACGCCCTCGGCGAGGCCCTTGGAAAATTCGGCTTCTCAGTGCGTAAAAAGAAGTGATTGTTTTGTGAGTTTATAAAAAGTTTATTATTTTCGAATTGCATTCCCTGCAAGTGCTGTGTATGATTAACGTATACAGCACTTGTTTTATTCTTCTTTGGGCCGAGCGAACGCTAGGCTTACTTAGCCATTATCGGCATCTCCCTTATCATTTTTCGTCTTATTTCTATCTTTATCTCACAAGGAGCCCCCCATGAAAAACAATCCCTTTCAGCGGTCGAAGTCTGTCCAAATCGATCCTGCAGCGCTTTTGGACCGCATTACCTATCGTCTTGTGAATCACGCACAGTATTCTGCCCGGCTGGAGCAGCGGCCCGCCATCCTCATGGGGGATCTCTGCCTGCTCTTTCAGATTGACATCAGCGATAATGATGAGATCAGCCGCACCGTTCCCATCACCCATGAGCTGCTCTCCCATCTGAATCTCAGTCCCCGGGAACTGATGAAGCTGGCAAAGCAAAATACCATGCGGCTGCAGCCGCCGGTCATCGACACCATGGAAGAACGGCTTGGCCTGCTGCCCTTCTTCACCGCGATTCGTCCCACCATGCTGATCATCACGAATCCAGACAACTTCTATGGTGCCGGTGCCATCCTATATCCCGGTATGGCCCAACAGATCGCCGCGCGTCTCCGCACGGAGGATTATCTAATCCTGCCCTCTTCCGTCCATGAGATGCTGGTCATTCCACGCTTCATGGACGGCGACATCGCCGGACTTCGCGCTATGATACAGGAAATCAACGAAACAGAGGTTGCGCCGCAGGACCGACTGTCGGATAATGTCTATGAACTACGGCAGCAAAGACTGCTGCCTGTTATATCTTGATGGGTAATCGCACGGGCTCAGCGATAGCTTCGCTATCGGGGCGCCCGTGCGACCATCAAGATGTATTCTAAATGGGTCTAGCTTGCGCTCAGCCCAGAGAGAACTATGTAGGCTTTGCTCTCGCAAAGCCTTTGATACGCTTGCCGCTAAGGCATCCTCTCTGGGCACCCGCAAGCCCAGCTTGCGCTCAGCCCAGAGAGGATAAATTATGGATTACCCCCGTCTTTCAGACGATTGGAAACGTCGCTTCGGCGGCAAGGTCTATAAGCTTTCACTTCAGTCCGGCTGCTCCTGCCCGAACCGGGACGGTCGTCTCTCCTACGGTGGCTGCAGCTTCTGCTCCGAAGGAGGCTCCGGCGACTTCGCCGCACCTCTCCTGCCCATCCGGGAACAGCTGGAAATCGCCAAAAAGCGGGTGGAAGCCAAGCTGCCGAAGTCAGAACAAAAGGAACAGCATCGCTATATCGCCTATTTCCAGTCCTACACCAATACCTACGGTCCCGAAGAAGAACTCGCGGCACTGTTCCGAGAAGCACTGGCGCCCCCGGAAATCGTGGCACTGTCCATCGGCACCCGGCCCGACTGCATTAGCCCGAGGATGCTGGAAATCCTATCGGAGCTGAACCGGGAAAAGCCGGTCTATGTGGAACTGGGACTACAGACCATTCACGAGGACACGGCAATGCGCATCAACCGGGGCTACTCGCTTCCGGTGTTCGAGGATTGCTACCGGCGACTGAAGGCGGCCGGGCTCATGGTGGTGGTGCACGTGATTCTGGGGCTTCCCGGAGAAGACGAGGAGCGGATGCTGGCAACAGTCCGCTATCTCTCGGCACTCGCGCCGACACTGGACGGCATCAAGCTGCAGCTCCTCCATATCCTGCAAGGCACAAGGCTCGCGGCGGAGTATATGGAAAAGCCATTTCCCATCCTGACGCTCCCGGAATACACCCGACTCGTGGTGAAATGTCTAAAGCTCCTGCCGAAAGAAACCGTGGTGCACCGCATCACCGGCGACGGTCCGAAGCGGCTGCTCCTAGCACCGCTCTGGAGTGCCGACAAGAAGCGCGTGCTGAACACCCTGCAGAAGGCCATTGCCGAAACCTAACTTCCTTCCACATTTCCTGACTGTACAAGCACAGCGGATTGTGCTAAAATGCAAGCGTTCGTGTCTCTGTAGCTCAGCAGGATAGAGCGTTCGCCTCCTAAGCGAAAGGCCGTGCGTTCGAATCGCATCAGGGACAGTTAAATTATCGGCAGCGGTTTGCTTTGTCAAGCCTCTGCCGTTTTTTCTTAATCTGACGCAATGTCGTTGCTATTCATGGTGACAGGTACGTGGCCTATGTTTTTTTATACTTTTAGCGGCAAATCCACATACTCCGCTGCGTTGCCGTGTTCCTGCACCAGCGCCATAAGATCCGCCGCCTGCAGCCAGACTGTGGCGGTATTGTCATTGGGATGTACGCCCATGGGATGGCCCTCAAATTCCCGGTCCAGATAAAAATGCACCTTCCGTTCGGCATCATTCAGGAGACCGAAGGGAGACACCGAGCCCGGCGTCAGGGAAAGGAAGGCCAGTAGCTCCTCCGGCGACGCGAAGGACAGGTTCCGGAGGCCATGGGCCCGGCGGAATGCCTTCAGATCCACCCGCTTGTCCCCCCGGACGGTGATGAGGTAATAATTCTGTTTTTTGTCATCCCGGACGAAGAGATTCTTCGCATCCCACTCGGGATAGGGCAGCACCACATCATTTAACTCCTCCATGCTGAACACCGCCGCATGTTCGGTGATCTCAAAGGGGATGTTGTGGGCCGTTAAATAGTCATAGATTTCGGGCTTGGTCATCCTGTTTTTCATTTTTACGATTTGATCCTTAATAAATCATGCATCAGCATTCAATGGTGGCACATTTGTTTATTCTAACATATCAACACTTTACGCGCCACATGATAATTCCACGGCAACAAAATAGATATTGTATTGCCAGCACTGACAGATTATAATAATTGTAAGAACAAAAATTCTTTGCATACTCCGATAGATAAACTTAATAGTGACAGGTATTAAGGTCCATGACAAATATGAAGAATAACGATAATATGTCCCAAAACACATCTGAAAACCTCCAACTGTTCGAGGATCAGACCATCCGAACGGCATGGAATGAAGAGGAAGAAGAATGGTACTTTTCCATCATCGATGTGGTCAATGTTCTGACGGAGAGCAAAGACCCTTCGGCATATTGGAGAAAGCTCAAACAGCGCCTAAAAGAGGAAGGAAATGAAACCGTGACAAATTGTCACGCTTTGAGATTGAAAGCAGCTGATGGGAAACGTCGTCTCACAGACGTTGCAAACACTGAACAACTGCTCCGTATCATCCAGTCCATACCATCTAAAAAAGCCGAACCATTCAAGCTCTGGTTAGCAGAGGTTGGCCATGATAGAATAGAAGAAACTATGGATCCGGAACTTATCGCAGAGCGCCTTGTCGCCACTTATGAACGTAAGGGTTATACCCGTGAATGGATCAACCAACGCCTACAGGCTATCTCCGCCCGTAAAGAACTAACGGATGAATGGAAAGACCGCGGTGTACAGCAGGGTAAAGAATACGCCATCTTGACAGATGAACTCACCCGTGCTTGGTCTGGCATGACCACAAGGCAATATAAAAATCTCAAGGGGCTCAAGAAGGAAAGTCTTCGAGACAACATGAGTACCACCGAGCTGACCCTCAACCAACTTGCCGAAGTCGCCACACGAGAACTTTCCCAGCAGGAAAAACCGCAAGGATTCAATGCAAGCAAAAATATAGCCAAACGCGGCGGCTCCATTGCCGGAAATGCAAGGCGTGACTTGGAGAAGGAGCTGGGGCGATCTCTCATTACAAGCCAGAATGCCGAACAGCTCAACCATGTGGTCGCCCAGATGATTGAAGCCAGCGCATCAACTGTCGAGGATAGTAATGATAATCCGGCTAATCTAGCTAATCCAGACGATACTCACGGTAATAACGCTGCTCCGCAAAACGAAAATAATTTTTGATCATAACACATCTTTGCTCCGGATGGTCTTGAACACAATTTGATTCCAGCTGCACACACTGTGTCCAACCATCCGGTCTTTTTTTATTCGCTCCGCTTTATCGCATTACCTTATTAAAGCATCTAGCCTAAAAAAATAACCACACTGACAACTGCTTCTTACACTCTATCAGTGTGGTCATCCCGCTTACCCGCTCTTACCTACTCTTACCTCTTCCTAATCACTATAGCCTGCTCGCCCATATAAGGATAATGCCCG
>CAVFNN010000024.1:0-32425 GCA_963623925.1 bacterium
TGACCTTCTTGAACCCGTGAGTACGCTTTAGTGTAACTTTTTTGCAGAGTTCACAATAATATAAAAGTCACGGATTGCTTCGCGCTTTAAGCGCTCTCGCAATCCTGCCTGTATTCGCATTCCGGGCTATCGCCCTACATCGCTCATACAGGGCAGCCCGTCCAATGTCTGTGAAGCTTGGCAAGCAAGCTTGCCTATCTTCACAGCCGCAGTCCGGGACTTTTAAAGTAAAAAAAATAAATATTTCTTGCATCTGTGTCTCTTCTGTGTCTTTTCTTGTGCTAGAATGGCCTCAGTCAAAAGGAAAGAGACAAGGAGAACCGATCAAAGGGATCGCGGAACTGTCTTGAAAGGAGAAAAATATGTTTAATACAATGTTCACACTGCTGGCAAACGAAACAACGGCTAACCCCTTCAAAACCATGGGGACACCCATCACAAACCTGATCAACATGGCACTTTCACCGGCTCTGGCTCTGGTGGCTGCCATCGGCGCCATCTATTGCATCATCGTCGGTGCGAGACTGGCGAAGGCAGATGAGCCGCAGGAGAGAGAGAAGGCCAAGAAGTCATTGACCAATGCGGTCGTTGGTTTCGTTCTGATCTTCGTACTTCTGGCAGCACTGAAGGTTGGTATGCCGGCATTCGAGTCATGGTACAATGGTGTTCAGGTGACCACCACCAGCACAACCACCAAGGCCAACAGCTAACGGACAAATCATAGCAGGAAGTACGCGAATGTCCGTCTGGCAGAGACAAACGTCTCTGCTGCATAAACAAAAAAGAATTGACAGGGTAAAATAGCTCTGCTATAGTAAAGCGCAAAAGCGAGGAGGCTTCATGAAGGGCACTCGCTTTTGCGCTTTCTGTCGTTTGGGGCAAGGCCCGAAACGATGTGACAACAGATGTGATTTTTTCGGGAGGGAAATGCAGATGAGTGCGATGGAGATTGCAAACGGAATTCCCATGTGGGTTGCCTGCGGTATACCGGTGCTTCTGGTGCTGGCCCAGGCTTTTATTTTTGCGAAGAGCGCGTACAGCGCCGGAAAGCGGATCGGGCTCACGGACGCCCAGCTGAAGGGCGCGGTGCGAAGCAGCGCCACCACCTCCATCGGCCCCTCTTTCGTAATCCTGAGCGGCATGCTGTCTTTGCTCATCAGCATTGGCGCGCCCATGGCCTGGATGCGCCTCTCCCTCATCGGCTCCGTGATGTTCGAATCCATCGCGGCGGGCTTCGGTACCTCCTCCGTGGGCGTACAGCTGGGCGCGGATGAACTGACACCCCTGGCACTGGACATGGCCGTGTGGACCATGGTGCTGGGCTCCATCGGCTGGATCCTCTTCGCCACCATTTCCGCAAACCGCATGGACAAGGTACAGCACAAAATCTCCGGCGGCGATCCGGCGAAGCTCATGGCCATCTCTACCGCAGCCATCATTGGCGCCTTCGCCTCCATGTCCGCTTCTCATCTCATCAAGCTGAATAAGTATTCCCTGGCCTGCGTGCTGGGAGCGGTCTTCATGGCCATCTGCATGAAAATTTCCGAGAAGCCCGGCTTCGCCAAGCTGAAGGAATGGAACCTGACCATCGCCATCTTTGCGGCCATGATCATCACCGCGCTGATCTAAGGGAGGAAAAGCATGAACGAGAAGGATTTTTTTGAAAAGGAATATATGCCGAAGATGCACCGCATCGGAAAGCTCACGGGCTTCCTGGGCGCGATTCTGTCCTTCCTGCCGGCCTTGATGCTGGCGGTGGTATACGGACTTTTGCCGGATCCTGCGGCGCTCCTCACGGCCTTCGTGGCCTGCGCCAGTGCTTTCGGCTTCCTCTGGGTGGTGGAGCCCATCTCCTATTTCACAGTACTGGGCCCCGTGGGTACCTATATGGCCTTCCTCTCCGGCAACATTTCCAACATGCGTGTGCCCTGTGCCAGCATGGCGCAGGTTTCCGCCGGTGTAGCGCCGGGCACCGAGAAGGGCCAGATCATTTCCGTCATCGGCATGGCCACCTCCATCATCATTAACGTTTCCGTCCTGACCATCGGCGTGATTCTCGGCAGCTCTGTGCTGTCCCGTCTGCCCGTGGCAGTGACCGAGGCCCTGAACTACCTCCTGCCGGCCCTCTTCGGCGCGCTCCTCATGCAGTTCGGCATGAAGCGTCTGGGCTTCGCGTCCGGCATGCTGGCCTTTGCCATCCTCATCTACGTGGCCATCAAGGCCGGCATTTTCGGATGGCTCCCCGGTGCGTCCAACTATCTTGGCACCCTGGCCAGTGTCTTTGTGGCCATCGGCGTGACCCTGGCAAGCTACAAGAAGAAGGACGAGAAGGCCCAGAAGGAGGCAAAAAGTGCTTGAGAATAAGAGGATAATGCTTTCGGCCATGGAAAATCTGCGGCCCCTTTGTGAATCGACAGCGGAAGCGCTGTGGAACAAGCCGGAGCTGGGCGGTACAGAACAGCAGTCATCGGATCTCTTCCGGAAAATCCTTTCAGAGGAAGGCTTCCGCATTGTGAATGAACCGAAACTCCCCTATGCCTTTTACGGGGAGTACGGCAGCGGCGGTCCAGTCATTGCGGTGCTGGGCGAGTACGATGCCCTGCCGGGACTTTCCCAGAAGTGCCAGATCACGAAGGAAGCAGTGACACCGGGAGCGCCGGGTCATGGCTGCGGCCACAATCTTCTGGGCTCGGCAGCATTGACCGCGGCAATCGCCATCCGCCGCTTCCTGGAGCAGGAAAAGCTGCCGGGAACGGTGCGCTTCTATGGTTGCCCCGAGGAGGAACTTCTGTCCGGCAAGGTGAAGATGGCGCATTATCACATGTTCGACGGCTGTGACATGGCCCTCAGCTGGCATCCTATGTCCGCCAATATGGTCTACGAGGCCGGGTATCTCGCCAGTGCCTCGATTAAATTCTTCTTCCAGGGACGGACCAGCCATGCGGCCTTCGCGCCGGAGCGGGGCAGAAGTGCTTTGGATGCGGTGGAGCTCTGCAGCGTGGGTGCGAATTACCTCCGGGAGCATGTGACAGACAAGGCCCGGATCCACTACACCACGGACAGCGGCGGATTCGCGCCGAACATCGTGCCCGACAAGGCCAGTGCCTGGTACTTCACGAGAGCGCCGCACATCTCCGATGTGAAGGACATCCTCCGGCGACTCACTCTGGTGGCGGAGGGCGCTGCCCATATGACCGAGACCCAGGTGACGACGAAGATCGAGTACGGCTGCTGCGATATGCTGAGTGGGAAGCGCTTCACGGATCTCACCTGGCAGAACATGCAGGAGATTCCGCTGCCGGAATACACCGCGGAGGAACTGGATTTTGCGAAGTCTCTCCAGGATACGGTGGACCCCGGCATCAAGGCCCATGACGAGAAGGTCTATGAGGCGAAGGGAAAGGCCCTGGCAGATGCGGTGGTGTCCCGGGAGGCCTGGGAGAAGGCGCCGCTCACCGCTTCTTCGGACAGTGGTGACGTGAGTCAGATGATGCCCATGAACCTCTTCACCGCGGCCTGCTGGCCCGTGGGTGTGGGACCCCATACCTGGCAGAGCTGTGCCTCTGCCGGCAGCAGCATTGGCCGAAAGGGTGCGTTCTATGCGGCCCAGGTCATCGCCGCGACGGCCTATGACCTCTTCACGGATGCGAAGCTTCGGGAAGAAATCAAAGCGGAGTTCGACAGCCAGGAACGGGAAACGTACAGCCCGATGTATACAGAAGAATAAAAACCGGAACGTTTCGGCCGCTGGGGCGCACACCCCAGCGGCTATTTGTCATTAGCAAAAGAGTATGCTATACTTACCTCCAAATGCTGTGACAATTGGCCGACGTTTCTGCCGGCACGTGAGGATATACATGATCAATCAGGAATGCATGATCGAGGTCAGGGATGTGACCAAGGTCTATAAGCTCTATGACAAGCCCATCGACCGTCTGAAGGAGTCCATGAGCCTAAGTCATAAAAATTACCATCGGGACTTTTATGCATTGAACCACATCAGCTTTGATGTGAAGAAGGGCGAAGCCGTGGGCATCATCGGCACCAATGGCTCCGGCAAGTCCACCATGCTGAAAATCATCACCGGAGTGCTGACCCCGACAGCCGGGAGCATCCACACAAAGGGCACGGTCTGTGCGCTGCTGGAGCTCGGCGCCGGCTTCAACCAGGATTACACCGGCATCGAAAACATTTACATGAACGGCACCATGATGGGCTTCACCCGGGAGGAGATGGACGCGAAGCTGCAGGACATTCTGGACTTTGCGGACATCGGCGACTTTGTCTATCAGCCGGTGAAATCCTATTCCAGCGGTATGTTCGTGCGGCTGGCCTTCGCCCTCTACATTTCCGTGGACCCGGACGTGCTCATTGTGGACGAGGCACTGTCCGTGGGAGACGTATTTTTTCAGGCGAAATGTTATCACCGGATGGACGAGCTGAAGCAGAAGGGCACCACCATTCTCATGGTGACCCACGACCTCGGCTCCGTTATGAAGTACTGCGACCGGGTGCTGCTCCTGAACAAGGGCGAGCGCATCGCCGAGGGCAAGCCGGGCGAGATGGTGGACCTCTACAAGAAGATTCTGGCGGGCCAGTACAGCGGCAACGAGGATTTCGTGGACAAGCAGGATTTCGGCGTGGACAGCGTGGGCACTGCCGCTATGAAGCAGGCCAATGCCGTCGGCGCGGAAGCCGGAGACACGCCGGAGGAAACGGCAGCGCAGGAGCCGGAGGGCCTCATGCAGGCGCAGCTGACCCTGAACCCGGCGGTACAGCATTACGGCAACGGCAAGGCGGAGATCTACGACTTCGGTATTCTCGACCAGAAGGGTAAGGTCACCAATGTGGTGCTGAAGGGAGAGTACTTTTCTATTAAGGAAAAGATCCGTTTCCACGCGCCCATTGAATCGCCGATCTTCACCTTCACCATCAAGGACAAGCGGGGCGCGGATCTCACGGGCACAAATACCATGTTCGAGGGCGAAAGCATTGCCCCAGTCAAGGAAGGTGACGAATATACCTGCACCTTTCGGCAAAAAATGACGCTCCAGGGCGGGGAATATCTCCTGTCCATGTCCTGCACAGGCTTCGAGCAGGGAGAGCATACGGTCTACGATCGGAAATACGACATTGCAAGCCTCACGGTGCTGAGCAATAAAAACACGGTGGGCGTTTATGATATGGAGTCGGCGGTGACTCTGGAAAGGCATGATGCATGAGTTTTGGCAAGCATAGAACCAATCTCCTGGACTGGATCCATTTCGAGAATCCGGCAACGGGCTTTCCCCAGGACGCGGAGCTTCTGCTGCTGGCAGAGGACACGGCCCGGGAGGATTTTCTCCATCTGCTGCAGGGGCGGGTGAAGAAGGTGGATACGGAGCCCCGGGAGGGACTGTATCATTATATTGTGATGCCCCGACTGACAAAGGGGACGATGCATCTTTTCGGTGAAAGTCTCACGGCAGTGCTGTCGGCTCTGGAGAATCGTCTGTATCCCGGCGGCAGTCTGGTGCTCGGTCTGGAGAATCACGACGATGTGGAGCGACTCGCCAGCGGTCTCTATGAGGATAATGTCTATTATGCGACATTTAACGAGCTTTCGTCCATGGAAAAGGACTTCGCGACACGGCATCCCCAGGGAAGGACGCAACGCTTTTATCCCTTGCCGTCCCTGGAAATGCCCCTTCGCTTCTATACAGATGCGCACATGCCTTCTGTCGGTGAAGAGGAGGCCCGGATCGGTGCGCTTCTGTCTGCGGGCATCTTCCGCACCCTGGCGCCGGCCTATTTCTGTATTCTGACGCCCCGGCCGAAGCAGGCCTATCATGACCGGCTGTACCGGGACTGGACGCCGGTCTATATCAAGTACAATTCCAGCCGGAAGCCGGAATATGCCATCAAGACCGAGATTTTGAAGGACGGCGAAGGAAAGCTCCATGTCCTGAAGGAAGGGCTGAGCCCGGCGGCCAATGCCCATATCGAGTCCCTGCGCGAGAAGGCGGCGCTGCTGGAAAAGCAGAATCCGGCCCTTTCCGTGCTCCATGAGGAGAAGACCCACAATGACTTTGGTTCCGGCCAGAGTCTTTCTGCCGTGCTCTACCCTTATGTGAAGGGGCAGAGCCTCGCGGCCATTCTGGGCGGCATGATCGAGGGCGGCAAGGCCCCGGTGAAGGCCCTGCAGGAATCCATGGACTTGGTGCTAGGGGCTTCCGAGGGCGAACTCTGCCCCGCCAACTTGGACTGCCTTTTTGATAATGTGCTGATGCAGGAGGGCCACCCGGTGCTCATCGATTGCGAATGGGTGCAGGATACGCCGGTGCCGGTGCGCTTCCTCCAGTACCGGATGCTGTCCTACTGGTATGCGGAATACCGGCAGCAGCTGGGTTATCTGGATCTCGGCAGCTTCCTGCGGCTCTTTGGTTTTGCGGCAGAGGATGTGCAGGCAGAGAAGGAGAGAGAGGAAAAGCTGCAGCGGGACATTCACGGCGACGGCGAGGACAGCAATGCCTGGGCGTATCAGAAGAGCCGGGTGACGGTGGAAAACTTCCAGGCGCAGCAGAAGGAAATTTCTGAACAGAAGGACTGCATTGCAGAACTGAGCCGACAGGTGAAAGAAAGGGATGTGGCCCTCCACAAGGAGCGGGAGGTGCAGCGGCTCACGAATGTGCATGTGGGAAACCTCGAGAAGGTGATTCAGGTACATGAGCGGGACATCCAGACCCTGCAGCGTGAGCGGGATTACTACCAGCGCCACCAGAGCATTCCGAGCCGTCTGCACCAGAAGCTGCAGGCGAAGCTGGAGGTGCATTTCCCGACGGGAAGCAGGAAACGACAGATCCTGAACTACGCCTTCCGGACCTTACGGCATCCCATCCGGATGTGCTCTCTGTATCTCACGGAGGACGGACGGAACCGGATCCAGGGCGATTTTGCCATCGGCAACGGCTATTTCGAGAACGGCAAGCTCCGTTTCGAACGGACAGAGCAGCCGCTGGTGTCCATCGTGATCCCCTGCTACAACCAGATTCACTATACATACCAGTGTCTTCTGTCTATTTTACAACATACGGATTTTCGGAAGACGCCCTATGAGGTGATCATCGCGGACGATGTGTCCACGGATGCGACCCGGGAGCTGAAGCGCTATGCGGACAATCTGGTTCTGGCGCGGAACACGGAGAACATGGGCTTCCTGAAGAACTGCAACCAGGCGGCGGCCATGGCCAGGGGCGAGTTTATCTTCTTCCTGAACAACGACACCAAGGTCACCGAGGGCTGGCTGGACAGTCTCGTGTCGCTGATGCGCCGCGACGAAGGCATTGGCATGGTGGGCTCGAAGCTCGTTTATCCCGACGGGCGGCTCCAGGAGGCCGGCGGCATCATCTGGTCCGATGCTTCTGGCTGGAACTACGGACGGCTGCAGGATCCAGCGGAGCCGGAATTTAACTATGTGAAGGATGTGGACTACATTTCCGGTGCGGCCATCATGATCCGGACCGAACTCTGGAAGGAGATCGGCGGCTTCGATGAGCGCTTTGCACCGGCCTACTGTGAGGATTCTGACCTCGCTTTCGAGGTACGGCGGCACGGCAAGCGGGTGGTCTATCAGCCCCAGTCCGTGGTGGTGCATTTTGAGGGCATCTCCAACGGCACGGATGTGAACGGCACCGGCCTCAAGCGTTATCAGGTGGTGAACCAGGAGAAGTTCAAGGAGAAGTGGAAGGATGAGCTGGCGAAGCAGTCGGTGAATGACGGCAATCCCAATCCTTTCCGGGCCCGGGAGCGAGGCCGGAACAAGCGTTATGTGCTGGTGATCGACCACTATGTGCCCACCTGGGACAAGGATGCGGGTTCGAAGACCACCTGGCAGTACCTCCAGATGTTCGTGGCAAAGGGCTATCAGGTGAAGTTCCTCGGGGACAATTTCCTCCACGAGGAACCTTATACCTCTGCGCTGGAGCAGCTGGGCATTGAGGTGCTTTATGGTCAGAAGATGCAAGGGGACATTTGGAATTGGATTGAGCGCAACAAGGACATGATCCAGGTTTGCTATCTGAATCGGCCCCATATTGCGACGAAATACATTGATTATATCCGGGAGCATACCCGTTGGAAGTGCATTTTCTACGGCCATGACCTGCATTTCCTCCGGGAGCGCCGGGAGTATGAGTTGACCCATGATCCGGCGATTCTGCAGGATGCGGAGTATTGGCGGAGTGTGGAATTTTCCATGATGAAGAAGGCGGATGTGAGCTACTATCCGTCCCAGGTGGAGATCGACGGCATCCACGCCATTGACCCGTCCATCAACGCGAAGGCCATCACCGCCTATGTCTTTTCCGAGAAGGCGGCGGTGGAGAAGGATTACCAGAAGCGGGAGGGGCTGCTGTTTGTGGGTGGCTTCGCCCATCCGCCCAACAAGGACGGCGTGCTTTGGTTTGCGAAGGAAATTTTCCCGCGCATCCGTCAGACGCTGCCGGACATCACCTTCCGGATTGTCGGTTCCCATGCGGACGAGGAGGTGCTGTCTTTGGGTAATGAAGGCGGCATCGAGGTGCTGGGCTTTGTCAGTGATGAACGGCTGGCGGAGCTGTACCAGGAAAGCCGTCTCGTGGTGGTGCCGCTTCGCTACGGTGCCGGTGTGAAGGGCAAGGTGGTAGAAGCGCTCCATGAAGGCAGCGCCATTGTCACCACTTCCTGCGGCGCCGAGGGCATCCCCGGTGTGGAGCAGGTGCTGCGGATTGCAGACGATCCCGAGGCCTTCGCTGCCGAGGTGTGTCGTCTCTATCCCAATCTGGGTGCGCTCATCGAGCTGTCCCAGGGGGCAGTGCGTTATGTGGAAGAAAATTTCTCCGTGGATGGGGCCTGGAGCCGGATCCGCGAGGACTTCGATACAGAGATATAAAAACAGGCAGGAGCTTTTATGCAGGCAATACTTTTGTGCGGCGGACTGGGGACCCGGCTTCGTGCCGTGGTTTCTGACCGGCCGAAGCCGCTGGCGGACATCAACGGCAAGCCCTTTATGGAATATGTGATCCGGGAGCTCATGAAGCACGGCATCGATGACATCATCTTTGCCGCCGGCTACATGGGTAAGATGATCGAGGATTACTTCGGTGACGGCAGCGCCTTTGGTTTCCGGGCGCATTATGCCTATGAGGAAACACAGCTGGGCACGGGCGGTGCCCTTCGCAATGCCCTTCCCTATGTGACGGAACCGATGGTCTATGCGCTGAATGCAGACACCTTCTATCGGATCGATTATGGTGCACTTCTCCGGCTGAAGGCGGAGAAGCACTGCCCCATGGCATTGGTGACCCGGGAGGTGGAGGACATCAGCCGCTACGGCGAGGTGCGGTCGGAAAATGGCCTTGTGACGGGCTGGAACGAGAAAAATCCGGAAAGCCGTCCCGGTGAGATCAACGGGGGCATCTACCTTCTGGACCGGGAACGGATTGCCCGGATCCCGGCGGGGAAGCACAGTCTGGAGAATGAACTGCTGCCCCAGTGGCTTATGGAAGGCATGGCGATCGGCGTGATGCGGAATGAGGGCTATTTCATTGACATCGGCATTCCGGAATCCTACCGGCAGTTCCAGACCGATGTGCTTGAGGGCAGAATATGACATTTCCGAAAATTGTCTTTCTGGACCGGGACGGCACCATCAACGAAGAGGTGAACTACCTCCATAGGCCGGAGGACTTCCGCTTTGTGCCCGGCGTGCCGGAGGCGCTCCGCCGTCTTCATGAGGCGGGATATCTTCTCATTGTGATCACAAACCAGGCCGGCATCGCCCGGGGCTATTACACGGAAACGGACTGTGAAAATCTGAACCGGTATATGGCGGAGAAGCTGGCGGAACAGGGCGCTGTGCTCACGGCGGCCTATTACTGTCCCCACCATCCAATCCATGGCATCGGCAAGTACCATAAGGACTGCAATTGCCGGAAGCCGAAGGATGGGCTGATGTTGCAGGCCTTAGCCGATATATTGCCGTCTGCGCCGGAAGGCGCAGGAGCGGAAGCTTCGGGCAATATGACGGCCTCGGGTTCCGCATCACGTGGGCTTCGCGACAGCTTGGCTGGCGGGTGCCCACGTGATGCGCTGAGCCCGGCGCGCCAAAGTCCGACAAGCAATTTTTCGATGCACCCGGTGGATTTTTATCAAAGCACCTTAACGCTTTCCGCAGAACAGCTAACGCAGCTCAGACAGTGGAAGGCAGAAAAATTTGCTGCGCTCGCCGCTGAGGCATCCGTTGGGCCCAGTGGATTATATTTCATCGGCGACAAGCGAAGTGACACGCAGGCGGGGCACAATTTCGGCATTCGCTCCATCCTGGTGGGCAGCGGCTACGGCCGGGAAGAGAAGGCGAAGGCAATGCCCGGCGATTATGACCTTTATTTTGACACCTTAGGGGAGGCAGCAGAATGGATTCTGAAGCAAGAGCAATAAAGCGGCTGGAGACGCTGATTTCGCGGTATCCGGCATTGGCACCCATCCGGGAAAACATTTACCAGGCCTATGTGCTCCTCCGGGACTGCTACAGCCGGGGCGGCAAGCTCCTGATCTGCGGCAACGGCGGTTCCTGTGCGGACGCCTATCATATCGTGGGCGAGCTCATGAAGGGCTTTTGTAAGAAGCGGCCGATTTCGGACGCGCTGCGGGAGCGGCTGATGGCCATCGCACCGGAGGACGGCGCGCAGCTCTCCGAGAAGCTCGAGCAGGGACTTTCTGCCATTGCGCTGCCGGCGGAGACGGGACTGAACACCGCCTACGCCAACGACAAGGACCCGCTGATGTGCTTCGCCCAGGGGGTTTTGGGCTACGGCAAGCCCGGGGATGTGCTGCTGGGGATCACGACCTCCGGCAATTCGCAGAACGTCCTGTATGCCCTGGAGGTGGCCCAGGCACTGGAGATCCGCAGCATTGTCCTGACGGGAAAGGACGGCGGACGGGCAGCCACCATGGCAGATTGCGCCATCATTGCCCCCTCCTGCGAGACCTACCAGATCCAGGAGTACCATCTTCCCATCTATCATGCGCTGTGCCTCATGCTGGAGGACAGCTTTTTTGAGGAATAAACGATGCAGACCAAGCATGTTTTCGCGGTGGCGGCCTACGGCACGTCTCCCTATCTGGATGCGCTTCTTACGTCACTGAAGGCGCAGAGCATCCCGTCGAAGATCATCATCTGCACCTCCACGCCGAACCCGCAGATCACGGCGCTGTCGGCGAAACATCAGGTGCCGGTGTATGTGCGGCAGGGTCAGTCCTCGCTGCAGGCGGACTGGAATTTTGCCTACCAGCAGGGGGCAGCGATGGCGCCCCTCGTGACCATTGCCCACCAGGACGACCTTTATTATCCGGATTATACGAAGGCGGTGCTCCATGCCTGGAACGCCTACCCGGACATGTCTCTGTTTTGCTGCCGCTATGACACCATCGATGCGGAGGGCAGGCAGATTCCCGGGAAGGCCGAGAACGTGAAGCGGCTGCTGCGGCTTAGGCTCCGGAACCACCGGGCCAGCAGCAGACGGAATGTGAAGCTCAGTGCCCTCCGTTGGGGAAATGGGATCGGATGCCCCACCTGTACCTATAATCGCAGCTTTTGTGGGACAGAGCTCTTCCAAAACGGGTATAAATTCGTGATTGATTGGGATACGCTGGTGCGGTTGGCCAAGAGTCCGGGCCGCTTCATCTGTCTCGAAAGGCCGCTGATGGCCTACCGGGTGCACAGCGGTGCGGAGACGGCGAAGCAGATCCACAACCGAAACCGGGAGCGGGAGGAGACGGAGGAATTCCGGAAGCTCCACGGCCCCCTGATGACCCGGCTTCTCATGCATTTTTACAGAAAGGCCTACACTGCCTATGGGACAGCGGAATAAAACAGTCGTAACAATAGGGGTAATGCTTTCCTTCCTGCTTTTCTATTTGCGCTCCGGGAATTTTACGCGGCTGCTGGAGGGGAAGAACCTCGCGGCGCTGGGAGAGCTGGTGCTGGTGGGGCTAATGCTTTTGGCCCTGCACGGCCTGGCCGGCCGCAGCCGGAGTAAACTTTTTGGCGGCGCCGGTCTCGTGCTGCTTGGGGAGCTGTATCTGCATCGGATGCTGCTCCCTTTTTTCGCATCCCTTGCCTACGCTGGGGTCTTGCTTTTTCTGGCGCTGCTCCTCTTCGGCGAGCTGGGGAATCTCCGCTTTTTCCGGCATCTGGGACTTCGCGGCCTGACCGACAAGCTTCTTGCCCTTCGCAGCGCCGCCTTGCAATATCTCCACGCGCCCCGGAACGGCGAAGAGAAGTATCTCCTGCTGGCGCTGCCTTTTCTGCTCATACAGCTTAACCGCATGAACATCGCGGTGGACTATGACAGCCTCCGCTACGGCCTCCGTTCCCAGTATGTGCTCTTCAATGGAGACTTCTTCTCGGCCCTCGGGCAGGTGAATGCAGTATACACCTATCCCAAGGGGCTGGAAATTCTGACCTATCCCCTCAGTAGCTTCCGCTGTTTTGCGCTGCTTCTGATGTTTTCGTTCTGGTGCTATCTGCTCTGCCTGCTGCTCATCGGGATAATGACGGCGGAACTCACAGGCAATCGGCGCCGGGGCTTTCAGGCTTTCTTCTGTCTTTCCATGGTGAGTGCCCTCGGGAATATGTCCATCACTGCAAAGACGGATCTCATCACATTGCTTTGCCAATTGTATATGCTCTGGCTCTTCCTCCGGGGAGAGAAAACGAAGAGTCTCGCGGCGGCGATTCTTACGCTGTCCTTTAAGCCCACGGCGGTGGTGTTCACCACAGCCTCCTTTGCGGTACTGTTTTTCGGGGATCTGCTGCTGGGGCGGATGGCGCGACAGGAACGCGGGCAGGATGATGTACTGCCGGCAGTGGCCGGGGATGGAATTGCCGGTGGGACAGATAGCGGCAGCGCGGCCTGTACGCATCCGGCGGTGAAAGTCAAATCCCGCTTCCGGGGGTTCCCGGCGTTGCTGGTTTGCCTGGCTTTCACAGGGCTGGTTACCGCAAGAACCTGGATCATCACCGGCGTGCCCTTTTCCACCACCTTCACCAGCGTCTTTCAGGCTCTCGGCTGCACCGTGCACTGGCCCTTTAATTTCGATGCCCATGTGGACTACGGCAGCAGCACAGCACCGACGACGGCGATTCTCAATTTCCTGCGGCGGCTGTTTCTTTTCCTCTTTTGTCCGGTGGGAGAGGACATGGCCCATGTGGAAATCGCCTGGGGCGGTGTGGAAATCCCGCTGCTGCTGATCCCGGCGATTTGTGCCTGTCGGCGCTATTTCCCGCAAAAACGTGGTTTTTCAGGGGAAAACAATGTGGATAAGTCCCGGCAGCTCGTGACACTCTTGTTTCTGATGCTGAGCATCCTGTCCCTCCTCACCTTCTACATGCTCTGGCAGGTGGACGGCAATTACTACATGCTCTGGGACAGCGTGCTGGTGCTGACAGCCTTTCTGGGGCTTCCGGCAGAAGCAGAGGCGGCCGTGACCGCAAATTCTGTAAGCGCAGCAGCGGAGACTGCAGCAGATTCCGCTGTGGCAGCGCCCGGGATCGTGGCGCAGGACGGCATAGGAGTGACCGCAGCCATTTCCGGAGACAGCGGACAAATCCGGCGCAGACCTTGGCTCGCGCGGCCGCTGCTGCTTTTTGTATACACGGCATCGCTCCTCACCACCCTCATCACCAGCTGGTCCGGGGCGGTGGGCTTCACGCCGATCCGGCTCCTGAACCGGGGCTATTATGACAATATCTCCGAAATCCGGGAATTCGAAACCGGCCGGGGCGCCGGCGCGCTCTGGGCGGAAATGTCTCTGGATCCCGAAAACCGGGTTCTGGCCTTCGCGGCGACGCCGGACTGCTACAAGATCCTTTGCAATGTCCAGAGCATCACGGATGTGGAGGGCAGCGGCGGCAGCCCCGGCCTCTACGACAGTCTCACGTATTTCGAGTGGTTCCTCCGCTGGGCGGAGACGGACTACCTCTATCTGGAGGCGGATTTTCTGCGCGGCGAGAACGAGGACCGGGCCCGGGAGATGCTGCTTGCACTGTGTGGGGACGGGGTGCTCTATGACTTCCACGGCACAGAGGACAAACTTCTCTGTCGGGTGGACCAGGAGCGGCTCATCTATGCATGGAACAGTGAGACCGCACCTGCGGCAGACGAAGACCGGGTGGCAGAGAGCCTCGCGGCACTGACACAACTGCTGCGCACGACGGAATAGGAAGGCTTAATATTATGGATACAAGATACAAGAATAAATGGCTCGTGGGGATACGGGAGCTTCTGGCACTGCTCCTCCTTGGCTTTGTGGGCTTTTACATCAACCGCTACATCCGCATCGAAGGTCTGTATATGGACGACCTCTACATGTGGTCCTGCTACGGCGAACAGTCCTTCTGGGAGTTCGCCTTCCCCATCGGCACCTCCACCCGTTTCCGGCCGGTCTACTGGATCGCCACCTATCTCGAGATGATGCTGGTGCGGAACCATCCCGGCCTATTTGTGCCCGTCAACATTATCCTGAATGTCCTGACGGCCTACCTGATCTATGGCTTCGCGCGGAAGCTGTCCCGCGGCAATTTCCCGGTGGCGCTCCTCGCCGGCGGCATGTATCTCATTTCCCACTTTTCCTACTATCAGATCGGACAGGCGCTGGGACTTTTGGAGACCATGTCCCTGTTCATGGCCATCCTGATTCTTTGGCTGCTCCATGATTTTCTGACGGACGGAAAGACCCGCCACTTTTATCTGGCGTGTCTCACGTATTTTCTGCTGGTGTTTTCCCACGAACGCTACCTGGCGCTTTTGCCTCTCTTTTACCTCACGCTGCTGTTCGCGCCGCGCCGGAAAAATACCGGGGCAATGTCTTCGGCGGAAAAGCGGGGCCGGATCTTCCGTTTCCTGCTGCCGCTGCTGATGCTGCTTGTGATCATCGGCATTCGTCGTTACGCCATCGGCACGGCGCTGCCGGCGGGCACGGGCGGCACAGAGGTGACGGATACTTTTTCCCTTGGGCAGGCCTTGCAGTTTTCTTTCCAGCAGGTCATGTACCTTTTCGGTGTGAATATCGGGCCCACCTATCTCTCCGGCATTTCCTGGGCGGATTTTTCGGCGCTCTACCGGAAGCTCGTGTATCTCAGCTGGATTCCGCTGGCGATCCTGGTGCTGTCGTATCTTGTTTTGTCTCTGCGGGACGGACGCTTTGCCATTGCGAAGAAGAACCGGGAATTCTGGGGCAGAAATCTTCTTTTCCTCGCCTTCATTGCCCTCTGCATCGGCTGCTCCTCCATCACCATTCGCGTGGAAATGCGCTGGGTTTATGTGAGCTATGCGGCGTCTCTTCTCTATCTCAGCCTCATGTGCGGTGAATGCACGGATCTGCTGGGCCGGGGACGGGCGGAGAAGCGCTATCGCGCCGCCGAGGGCGAAGGCAGCCGGAAGGTGCTGAGTCTGTCGGCCACCCGGGAGAAGCGGGCCTACGGCCAGCGGCTGGGGCGTATGGCGGCGATTGTGTTCACCATCCCCTGGATAATGTATGCAGGATGCATGGCGCCGGTGGAGCGTTATGACCGTGCCCACTTTTATGACATTTATTTCTGGGAGGACCAGGATCGGATGAATTCCCTGGCGGCGGAGACGGTGCTGAAGTACGGAACCGACGCCGTGCTGGGCAAGCAGGTATATATTCTGGAGAACAGCTACGGCATGAGCGACTTCTATGCCCGGACCTTCTTCAAGGTCTACGATCCGGAGAAGACGGGGCAGGGCACAGAGATCCACTTTGTGGATTCCGTGGAGGCGCTGGCCAGGCTCGGGCTTACGCAGGAGAACGCCCTCGTGCTGCAGGAAGTGCCAGCGGCCCGGGGCTATCAGGATATCACAGAGGAGGTACTGCCGTGAGAGAGGGGAGAGAACGGGGAATGCAGCTGAGAAGGGCATTGGCATTTTTTCTGCCCTGCCTCGGCTTTCTGGCGCTGCTTTTCTATGTGCGGGCGGCCAGCAGCGATGTGGTCTATTCGGATTATATCCGTCTCGTCAACAGCTACCTGCCGGACACCCTGAATCCGGCGAAGCTGCTGGTGCCGGATGTGCTGACCCGGATTCCGCTGACCTATCTTTTGCGCTTTCTGAACTGTCAGCTCTTCGGCTATTCCGTGACCTTTGACCGGGTGCTGGGGCTGCTGGGGCTCTTTTTCTGCGGTCTGATCCTGGGGCAATATATGCTGCGGGAGCGGCTGCATCCTCTGCTCATGCTTCTTGTATACATTGTGCTCTTCAGCCTCAACAAGTGGGAGATGCTCCTGAATGGCTCCGGCTATCCCCATTTTCTGGCCTTTGCGCTTTTTTACTACCACTTTCTGCTGCTGGAGCGGATCTATACGGGAACGGCGAAACGAAGGGACTATCATTTGTCGATGCTGTTGCCGCTGCTGGCGCTCCTTGCGGCGGGGCCCTACCTCGCGGTCTACATCGTCTGCCTCGTTCTCCTCTACGGGTATATGTGGATCAGCCGGAACCGGAATGTGGATAAATCTGCCCGAAAGCACTATCTCTATTGGATAGCGGCGGCGCTGCTGGCCCTTTTCCTCTATCTGCTCAGCAACCATTTCGCGGTTTATGAATATGCGGGTGCGCAGGATGTGGGACTTTTCGCGGTGTTGACCGAGCAGCCGGGCTTTGTGCTGCATTTCCTCCTGAACGGATTTGCGTCCATGCTGCTTGGTGGAGAACTCCTCGAAAAGCTGTTGGGCCAGGGAAGGCTCAGCTATCCCATGATCTACGGACTTGGACTTCTGGTTCTGCTGTCCTACGGCCTTGCGGTCTATGTTTACCTGCGCAGGGGCTTCTATCGCCGGACAGTATTGCCTGCGCTGCTCCTTCTCTACGGACTCGGCAGTCACGGCATCGTCTTCCTGTCCCGCTATCTCTTTCTCAATGAGACCTATGCCTGGCAGAGCCGCTACAGCCTCCAGTACCAGAGCGGGATCCTCGGGATTCTGCTGATTTTCGGGCTGCTGTGGAAGAATGCGAATCTGCAGAGGATCGATCGGAAAACAAGTCGAGAACAAACGGAAAGTGCGCCTGAGAGACCGGCGCAGGATCCGGAAAGCGTCCGGAACCGGACAGGAAATGTGCCGGAGAAGCGACCGCGGCGGCAGGATCAGGGCAGAAATAAGGAAACGCTGGTAGCTGCGGTGCCGGCGCTGCTTCTGAGCCTTGCCTTCCTCTGCGGCAATCTCTGGACCTGTGCCGAGGAAATCCAAAAAGCCCCGGCCCGGGAGGCCCACTATGAGGCCATGGAAGTGGCAACGCGGCAGCTCGACCAGTATACGGATGCAGAGCTGGAGAGTCTTTTCGAGTACCATCATGGCGGCGACCGCATCCGGGCGGCCTTCGGGGTTTTGGAGGAACAGCATTGGAACATATATCGATAATCGAGCGGGCACCCCGATAGCAGCCCGCTCGAAATGGCCCACGTGATGCGGGGACTCGCGCAATGGAGCATTTATTGAATAGTAGGGAGTAAGCAATGAATCATGATTTGACAAAGGGCTCGGTGACGAAGTCCATGCTTCTTTTCGCCATTCCCATGATTTTGGGCGATCTGCTGCAGCAGTGCTACAATGTGGCGGATACGCTGATCGTGGGACAGTTTCTCGGGCGGAATGCCCTGGCGGCGGTGGGTTCCTCCTTTACCCTGATGACCTTTCTCACCTCCATCATTTTGGGACTTTGCATGGGCAGCGGTGCGCTGTTTTCCATCCGCTTCGGACAGCGGGACGAAAAAGCACTGGGAGAAAGTCTTTGCGCGTCCTTCTTCTTCATCGCAGCGGCAACGGTGCTCCTGAATGTAGCGGCCTATCTCGCGCTGGAAGGCATCCGGGGCTTCCTCCGGGTGCTGGAGGACGGCGTCTGGACCGATATGCGAGCCTATCTCTTTGTGATCTTCATGGGCATTCCTGCCATCTTCCTCTATAACTACTTTGCGGCTTTCCTGCGGGCGGTGGGAAATTCCCTGGTGCCGCTGCTCTTTCTCGCGGTTTCCGCGGTGCTGAACATCGTGCTGGATCTCTGCTTCGTGCTTCTGTGGAAACGGGGCGTGGCCGGGGCAGCAGAGGCCACCGTCATTGCCCAATACCTCTCCGGCATCGGCATTGCCTGTTACACCTGGCGGCATACGCCGGCGGTGCGGTCCATCGGAAATCTGCGCAGTCTTCGCTGGGCGCGGATCCGGGAGATTCTTTCCTTTTCCATATTGACATGCGTGCAGCAGTCCGTCATGAATCTGGGCATTCTGATGGTGCAGGGCCTGGTGAACAGCTTCGGCACCGTGGTGATGGCGGCCTTCGCGGCGGGCGTGAAGATTGATGCCTTCGCCTATATGCCGGTGCAGGACTTCGGCAATGCCTTCTCTACATTCATCGCCCAGAACTACGGCGCCGGGGAAAAGGAACGGATCCAAAGCGGTATCAAAAGTGCCTTTGCCGTGGCCAGCGCCTTTTCTCTTCTGGTGTCCGCATTGGTTTTCATTTTTGCTGCGCCCCTGATGAGGATCTTTGTGGAGGCGGGGGAAACAGAGATCATCCGGGAGGGCGTCCGCTACCTGCGCATCGAGGGCGTCTTCTACTGCGGCATCGGCTGCCTCTTCCTGCTTTACGGCCTGTACCGGGCTCTGGGGAAGCCGGGCATGAGTGTGGTGCTCACCGTCATTTCCCTGGGTACCCGCGTGGCCCTGGCCTATGCCCTGTCCGCGGTTCCCGGCATCGGCCTCATTGGCATCTGGTGGTCGGTTCCCATCGGCTGGGCCCTGGCGGATGTGACCGGGATTGGGTATTTCCTGCGGGCTCAGCGGGGGCGCCCGCAGGATCGTTCGATAGATATTTACGGAGGTACGACATGAACATCAGAAGTTATCAGGAACAGGACATCCCGGCGATGGTCCGGATCTGGAATGAGGTGGTGGAGGAGGGCGTGGCCTTTCCCCAGCTGGAGGGCCTCGATGCGGAGAGCGGCAGGGCCTTTTTTGCGGACCAGACCTATTGCGGCGTCGCAGAGGAGGAGGGCAATGTTGTCGGCCTCTACATCCTGCATCCGAACAACATCGGTCGCTGCGGCCACATTGCGAATGCAAGCTACGCCGTAGACTCCCGCTGCCGCGGCAGACACCTGGGCGAGAAGCTGGTTAATGACTGCCTGATCCAGGCAAAAGCGCATGGCTTCAAGCTTATGCAGTTCAACGCGGTGGTGGAAAATAACATCCATGCCCGCCACCTCTATGAGCGCCTTGGTTTCACGCAGCTGGGCACCATCCCCGGCGGCTTTCAGATGAAGGACGGCAGCTACCAGAATATCTGCCTGTACTATTACGAACTGTGAGGAGCACACCCCATGATCTACACGAATTCCTACGCATCTCCGCTGGGGGAGATGGTCATTGCCTGTGATGATGCAGCTGTTACGGGCCTCTGGTTCAGGGAACAGCGGCTTTTCCGGAATCCACTGCCGCAGGAAAGCGAAGTGCGGCAGCACCCGCTGCTGGAGGACACGAAGCATTGGCTGGACATCTATTTCTCCGGCAGGGAACCGGACTTTCTGCCGCCGCTCCGCTATGATGCCACACCCTTCCGAAAGCGGATCGGCGACATTATGCTGCGCATCCCCTACGGAAAGACCATCACCTACGGCGAGATCGCAGCCTGGGCGGCCCGGGAGCTGGGCCTTACGCGGATGTCGGCCCAGGCCGTCGGCGGTGCTGTGGGGCACAACCCCATTCCCATCCTGATCCCCTGCCATCGCGTGGTCGGGAAGAACGGCAGCCTCACCGGCTACGGCTGCGGCATCGAGCGGAAGGTGAGGCTGCTGGAGCTGGAAAAGACGGATATGACGAAGTTTTTTGTGCCGAAAAAAGGAAGCGCACTGTAAAGAAAAATAGTGGTGAATTGATGCATGGGGAATTTGTGATTTGGTGCAAAAAATGCCGAATAAGAAATTGCAATTTGCCGATTTTGATAAACGATGGTAGAATACACCTGTATGAAATCGCTTGCAGCTGGAGGTATGTTATGGAGTATCCTATTGTCCGCTTATCATCATTGACACTGGAAAACATCAAGAATGTAAAAAAAGGAACGGTTTGCATTCCATCAGCCACCAACTTGTCTAAGGCCGGAATTCTTGGAATTTATGGTCAGAATGGTTCGGGTAAAACAGCGATTGTTGATGCGCTGTATTTTCTGCAACAGATTATGATTGGCAATGGCCTGAGCTCAGAAATTGCTGACTACATGGATTCAGAGGCGGATCATGCAGAAATAGCTGCTGAGTTTATCATATCCAGTGAAGAAAAACTTTATGAGGCAGGATATCATGTGCAGTTGAGCAAGACAGCTTCCGGGGTATGTATAGACCGGGAGTTTATGAACTGCGCTGTCACAAAAGATGGAAAACGTTCTAACAAAAATATTTTTATGGATTATCAGCGTTCGTCTGTGAACGATATATTTAAGCCACAGAAGCGACTGGACGAATTGGTTGCGCGGGATAAAAATTTGCTGATGGATTTGATTGTTGCAAAAAAAATGGCTGAAAAAAGTAACTGCTCGTATATTTTCGGAGAAAATAGCCGTGAAATATTCTGTCATTCGCATACAGCAGGACCATTTGTGGAGTATTCATTGGTTATTGATGTACTCTTCCGTTTTGCAGCCAGAGATCTGTTCGTGATTCGAAATACGCACTCCGGAATGATCACGGCAAACATTGTACTTCCGATGGCATTTCGCATTGAAAAAGACCAAATGGGGGCTAAGGGTGATTTTGCAATCCCCTTGATGATGCCGATTATCATTGATAAAGAACGGAAAGAGTTGTTAGGGATCATTGTGGATCAGATCAATACCGTGTTGGGAACAATTATCCCCGGTATGAGCATTGAAGTTCGAGATTATGGGAAACAGTCCCTTGACTCTGGTGATGATGGTTGGAAAGTAGAACTGATGTCTGTCCGCAAGGGACGTCAGCCTATTCCCATCCGCATGGAATCAGAGGGAATCATCAAGATCATTTCCATTTTGAATGCTCTGATTCAGGCATTTGGAAATCCGTCCATTTGCCTTGCCATTGATGAATTGGATGCCGGTATTTTTGAATATATGCTTGGCGAGCTGCTGAATATTTTCCAGAACAACGCTAAGGGACAGCTGATATTCACATCTCATAATCTTCGCGCGCTGGAGATGCTTGACAAAGAGAACATTATGTTTTCTACGACCAATCCAGAGAATCGTTACATTCATATGAAGAATGTAAAAGGAAGTAATAATCTGCGAAGCATGTATATCCGTAGCATCACCCTTGGCGGTCAGGATGAAGTGATATACGATGAAACCGATAGTCTGGAAATTGCCAGAGCGTTCCGGAAAGCTGGAAGGAGCGCACGACATGACTGAAAAATCCGTTGTTATTGTTGTCGTTGAAGGCTACAGCGACATGGTTTCTGTCGGTACGATACTGAAGGAATACTTCAATTCTGCAGAAACGCAGTTTGTCATTACCAGGGGAGACATTACCTCAAGAAATGATGTGAATGCAGCAAATGTAATAAAAAAGCTTAAAGATGAAATTGAAAAGCTTAGATCGCGGTATGGTTATCGATGGAAGGATTTTCTTCGAATCATTCATATAGCAGATACCGATGGGGCTTTTACGAAAGACTGTGTTGTGGAAGCGAACGTCGGATCGATAAAATACTATGAGGATCATATGGAATCATCCGATGTGGAAGCAACCAATCGTCGAAATAGGAATAAGGCTGACGCTATGTTTAAGTTGCGTTCGACCAATAAAATCAACAGTGTTGATTATCGGCTCTATTTTAATTCCTGCAATTTGGAGCATGTTCTGCACAATGCATTGAAAGATTTTTCTGATGACGAAAAAGAAGAAATGTCAGATGCTTTTGCTGAGAAATACAAGGGACATCTTTCGGAATTTATTGACTTTATTTCTGGGTCTGATGTTGCAGCGCCCGGGACGTATCGGGAAACGTGGAGTTTTATCGAAAAAGACAAACATTCACTACAGCGACATACAAATATGCATTTGATTTTTTGCTAGAAAGGACACAGCATCATGGCAGTGATCACGTATGACATTAACGAGAAGAACTACTATCCGGAGAGCGCGGAGGGGATGCAGGTTTTGTATGCGGACCGCACAGACAGTTACCGGGCAAACATCCGGGAAATAGAGTATATACAGCGACATAGACCCTTGCATCTGTATCTTATGAGCCTGATCTCTGTGGAGCCCGGCAGAAAGTATCCGCTTATTGTGTACTGCCAGGGATCCGGCTATCGCAAGCAGGATGTGCTGCGGCCGCTGCCGCAGTTGGCTGAGCTGGTGCACAAGGGATATTTTGTGGCATCGGTAGAATACCGGCATACAGATGAGGGAGCTGTCTTTCCTTCGCAGGTGCAGGATCTGCGCGCTGCGGTGCGTTACCTTCGCCTGCATGCCGATGAACTCAACATAGACCCGGACCGGATTGCCTTTTGGGGAGACTCATCGGGCGGACATACGGTGGCGCTGGCGGCAGTGGGAGACGATCCATCCTTTGACAATGATGCATTCGAAGGCATTTCCGCGCAGGCGAAGTGCTGTGTGGATTTTTACGGTGTGGCAGAAATCAAGGGCATGAAGGTGACTCTGACGCCGGAACTCATCGCCTATTTTGAGGGAAATCCCATGGAGAAGCTGTTTGGCGGACCCTTGGATGAGCACATGGATGCGATTGAAAAAGCGGATGTCGGAAAATACATTCATGCAGGCAAAAAGCTGCCGCCGTTTCTGCTGATCCACGGCGATGAGGACGAAAAGGTGCCGTTCACCCAGAGCCTGTACCTCTACAATACCTTATGTGAAAACGGATGCCGCGCGGAGCTTTACAAGGTAAGGGGTGCCGGACATGGAAACCGTGTCTGGAGCCGGGAGACCATGCGCGTTGCGGAAAACTTTTTGCGTGCCTATCTGTGATCACGCGAACTGACTGTTGTACAGATTCGCATAGGCACCGCCTCTGGCCAGGAGTTCCTCGTGCGTTCCTTGTTCGATAATGTTTCCGTTCTCCATAAACAGAATTTTGTCTGCATCCCGTATGGTGGACAAGCGATGGGCGATGACGAAGCTGGTGCGGCCCTGCATGAGCTTTGCCATCGCCTTTCCGATTTCTGCCTCCGTGCGGGTATCTACACTGGAGGTGGCTTCGTCCAGGATCAGGACCGGCGGATCGCAGAGAAAGACCCGGGCAATGGTCAGAAGCTGTTTCTGACCGGCGGAAAGCGTTGCCGCCTCACTGCTTATGACGGTGTCATAGCCCTGAGGCATGGTGCGGATGAGATAGTCGATCTTTGCCGCTTTCGCAGCGGCTTCTATTTCCGCACGACTGGCCTCTGGCCGTCCATAGGCGATGTTTTCCGCCAGTGTGCCGGAAAAGAGCCAGGCGTCCTGTAGCACCATACCGAAGTTCCGACGCAGACCCCGTCGGGTCATTTCCGCGGTGTTCAACCCGTCAATGGTGATCCTGCCGTCATTAAGCTCGTAAAAACGCATCAGCAGATTCACAAGGGTGGTTTTCCCGGCGCCGGTAGAGCCCACCACGGCGATCTTCTGCCCGGGTTCCGCCGTGAAGCTGATCCCTTGCATCAACATATGGTCCGGGCTATAGCCGAAGCAGACCTGTTCAAAGCAGACCCGTCCTCTGGCTTTCTCCAGTGTCAGAGGAACGGCAGGATCCGCCTTTTCCTCCGGGGCGTCCAAAAGGGCAAAGGTTCTCTCTGCGGCAGCCAGTGCCGCCTGCATGGAATTGATCATGTAGGAAGCTTCCGCCAGCGGCTCAGCGGCCAGATTGATGTACTGGAAGATCGCCTGCATGACGCCGACTGTCATAGTGCCGTGCAGCAGCGCATGCCCGGCAAATAGGGCGATTGATGCTTGTGAGATTCTGGTCAGAAGGCGAATCAGGGGATTCATGCAGTTGGACAGAAAGTCCACCCGCTGGTCCGCGGCACGGGCCCATTCGGCGACGGCTTCGATGTTCGCAAGACTTTCCTGCTCCCGGTTGTAGGCCCGGATCACGTTCCGCCCCTTATAATATTCCTCCGCAAGCCCCGTCAGATGCGCAACACTTTCCATCCGTTCCGCGGCGTACTGCAGACTTTTTTCGGAGACCGCTCGGGTAATGAGGGTACTGAGCAGCATGAAGAGTAGGAACAGCAGCGTGATGGGGATGCTGCAGCGGAACATCATGACCAGGGCACCGGTGATGGTGCCGACGGATACGATGAGCCGCAGAAGGCCCGTCTGCATCACCTCCGACATTTTATCGAGATCGCTGGTGACCCGGCTGAGGAGCTCGCCGGCCTTGCTCTCATCAAAAAAGCGGAGGGGAAGACGATGCAGCTTAGTCGCTACCTGTTTTCGAAGGTCCAGCACCAGAGTGTCGGCGACATTGGCCATAAGGTAGGACTGAAGGAAGTAGAACAGCCACATGAAAAAATACTGCAGGGCGAGCAGGAAGAGATCCCGGCCCAGCGCATCCCAGGTGATCTGAAAGGCGATGCCGTTTTTCCAACAAGCCTGAATGCGCTGCCAGAGCCTGTCGAGAAAAATGGCGCTGTACATGGGCAGCCATATGGTCAGAAGTACATAGAATATGATGGAAATGCCGATGATGCCCAGCCGCAGGCGCTGTCCCCGCAGCTGTCGGAGCAGCCGCAGGACGGTATTTTCTTTTCTCATTGTATATCCTCCTTTGTCTGGGAACGATAGATTTCCCGGTAGATCGGACAAGTCTGCAGCAGTTCCTCGTGAGTGCCCTTTCCCACCATCTGTCCCTCATGCAGAACGATGATCTGGGCGGCGTGGCGGATGGTGCTGATGCGCTGGGCGATGATCAGTACTGCAGCATTTTCCGTTTCATGGGCCAGGGCATGGCGCAGTGCCGCATCGGTTTTGAAATCCAGCGCGGAGAAGCTGTCGTCAAAGATATAGAGTGCCGGTTTTTTGACCAGTGCTCTCGCGATGGAGAGCCGCTGTCGCTGGCCGCCGGAAAAATTGCTGCCGCCCTGGGCCACCGGCGCATGGAGCCCCTCCGGCAGGGAACGAACGAAATCCGCGGCCTGGGCCACTGTGAGGGCGTGCATAAGTTCTTCGTCTGTGGCGGCGGCATTGCCGTAGCGCAGGTTCTCGGCGATGGTGCCGGAGAACAGCCAGGCTTTCTGCTGCACATAGGCAATCTGGTTCCGAAGATCCTTCTGGTGCATATCCCGGAGGTCCACCCCGTTCAGACGGATTTCGCCTTCATTGACATCATGGAAACGAAGGATCAGGGAAGCGATGGTGGACTTGCCGCTGCCGGTGCCGCCGATGATGGCGGTGGTTTCGCCGCGGCGGCAGCAGAAGTCCAGCTGCGAAAGGCTATCCGCCTCGGCATCCGCAAAGCGGAAGGAAACCTGCCGGAACGTAAGGACCTCTTTTTCCTGTGCCGTTTCCTTGACCGGCAGTGCCTTTGCCGGATCCCGGATTTCGGGATTGTGTGCCAGTAGCTCCTGGATGCGCGCGCAGCATTCCAGGGAGCGGGGCAGGACCAGAATTTCCATCTGTGCCATCATTAAGAAAAACAGAACCATCATGGCATATTCGATCAAGGCGGTGATGTCGCCGATCTTCAGATTCCCCACACTGATCTCCCGTCCGCTGAGGCAGTAGATCACCACGATGAAAACATTCACAAAGAGGAAGGAAAAGCCGTCCAGATAGGAAAAGCAGCGATTGGCCCGAATGGAGGTCTCCGCGTAGTCGCGGAAGGTTTCCGTCATGCGCTTTTCCTCCCGCGCCTCGCTGTTGAAGGCCCGGACCACCCGGACGCCGGTGATATTTTCCAGCAGCACCACGGACATTTTGTCCAGCAGCTTCTGCAGGCGACGGAACAGAGGCGCTGCCCGGCGCATGATAAAACCGGCCAACACCATCACGAGCACCACCACCGTCAGAAGCAGAATGCCGACGCGGGTATCCAGCCGGAAGGCCAGGAAGAATGCAGCGATGCAGATGGCAGGTACCGGCAGAAGGATGGAGAACAGGTTTTTCACGGCCAGTTGTATGGTGTTCACGTCGGATACCGTTCTTGTGGTCATGGAGGCGGCACCGTACTGCCGGAAATCGTATACGGAAAGGGACAGGCTCTTTTCATAGAGGGCGGTCCGAATATCCTTTCCGATGCGGGAAGCCAGAACAGCACAGGCATAGCCGCCCAGGATGCCGCAGGCACCGGAGGCCAGGGAGAACGCCAGCATTTTCATGCCGGTTTCCACCAGTCTTTCAAAGCTGACGCCGGCAGCCCCCAAGTTCAGCATTTCTGCCGCCAGGGTGGGAATGAGCAGACCGCCCATAACATCGAGAATCAAAAGCAGCATTGTGGCTGCGCAGAGCAGCCGGTGCCGCATCGCGAAGCGTAAGATCAGTTTCATGAATTTCCTCACTTTTCTTGACAAAACAATTGACGATTTGACAATATAAACTGTATAGCAACTACACAGTCAAGAGGTTCACAAGATGTTTTCAGATAAATATTTCAGCATTTCCGACTTCGCAAAATTGGTGGGTGTGACGCGGCAGACCCTGCTTTATTACGACCGCATCGACCTGTTTAAGCCCATCAAAACCCTGGAAAACGGATACCGGGTATATTCCAGAACGCAGATCAACATTTTCAGCCTGATCTATATGCTCGGTGAAATGGGCGTGCCGCTGAAGGAAATCAAGCAGATTGTGGAACGGATTTCCCCGGATACTGCCATAGAGGTGCTGAAAAAGCAGCAATGTGAGGTACAGAAGAAAGTACAGAAGCTGGAAATGCTGGAGGGCATGATGGCACTTCGCATGGAGCAGATCGCTCTGGGCAGAGAAATTCTGGAGAGACCGGATCCGGGCATCAGCATAACGGAACTTTCGGCGGATACGCCTGTTTATCTTGGCGAACGGATAGACTGCAGCTGGGAGGCGGTCACGGATGAGATGCTGATCGATTTCTATACGCGCTGTGAAGCACGCGGCCTTCCCATGATTTTTTCCGGCGGACTGATGAAGCGAAGGGAGATGCTGCAGCTTGGGGAGCTGACGCAGATTTCACAGATGTTCTGCCGTCTGCGGGATTCCCGGGGATCTAATGCGGTGATTCCCAGGGGAAGCTATGCTGTTGCCTATGCGAAGGGAGCGTATGCCAATGTCGGCGAGGCCTACAGCCGGATACTTTCTTATATAAAGGAAGCGCGACTGCAGATCATCGGTAATGCCTATGAGGAATATCTGCTGGACGAGCTGGCGGAGAGCCATCCCGAACGCTTTGTTGTGCGGATCATGGTGCAGGTATTTCCTACGTGATTTTGACGAATTCTACCTCTGAAAACCAGGCAAAATGCCGAATTTTTGCGTTTTTCATAAATTAACTATTAGGAATACCTCCCATTCGTTATAATGATATCAAAATAAGAATGGGAGGTATCAAAAATGTTCGTGAAATTAACAATGTGTGTCATGCTACTGTTGACAATGCTCCTGAACATCACGGCCGTGGCCAACAGTCCCGACGGTCGCTGGTACTATGCGGGAGAAGCCGGAAAATGGCGCTATGCCACGACCTGGAATGCACGCGGCGAATATCCGCTGGACTGCCTGCGCAGCCAGTGGCTGCAGGATCCCGACGATCATCACTGGTACTACCTGGACCGGGACGGCTGGATGCTGACCGGTGTGCAGGAGCTGGACGGTATCCGTTACCGCTTCCGGGACCAGGCCCATCAGGGCAACTATTTCCCGGACATTGCGCAGACCGACCGATACGCCAGTGGCTTCTATTCCTACCGCGCCAATGGCCGCCCCACCTACGGCTCCCTGACGGAAATCCTGTCGGATCCGGCGGCGGCGCATGGATCCGGGGGCAGCAGTGGTCTGCCCACAGGCACGGGTGTTCCCACCCCGGAGCCGGAAAACCCGGTACCTTCGATAACGACAATCCCAGAACCGAAAAATCCCACACCACCGAAAGAGGAAGAACCGGCGCCGCCGACCATTACAATGCCGACGCCGGAGAAAACAGAGCGCCCGGATTCCGCAAAGCCCCGGCATGAGGAGAAGAGCAGTCCCTCCGACATCCCGCGGCCGCTGTCGGAAAAAGCCAGTGCTTCCGACATCCCGCGGCCGCTGCCGGAAAAAGCCAGCCCCTCCGACATTATCCCCACAGGCCCCACGCAGGAAAATGAACGGCGACAGGCGCTCGAGGAGGACGCGCAGATCCACAGCCACGTGGATCGCGATGACGCGGACAGTCACTGCATCGCCTATGACCTCTGGCGCCGGATCCTGCAGCATCCCCTGGACTATGAGGACTGCTTCGAAAACCGCTGCACGAGCCGTCTCTACCTCACGGGCGCGACTTCTCTGCCCGGTGAGCCGGCAGCGACAGAGGCGCAGATCCCGCTGTATGTGAGCTTGCTGCGGTCCCCGGCGGAGAGTGCGGGCCACTTGGAGTTGGTACAGGCCTATGCCGCCGATCGCCTCTGCCTGCCCATGCAGTGTGGCCTGGATGGCAATGTCGGCGGCGCCGGGGAGACTCTGCCCTGGGCCCTGCTGAACGGCGGCACCTACCATTGGACGGACACGGACGGCATGGCACAGGCAAAAGATTATCCGGGCTTCCGCCTCTATAGCCGAGAAACAGACGATTACCTGCCGCTGTCGCCGGAGGAGACGACACAATGCTTTACCCAGGGATTCGCGGCGGAGTGCCGTGGTACAGAAAATTTCTGGGATTATTACAGCTGGCGGGAGGCCGGTTTCGCCGGCGGAGACAACATTGACTTCCTGACCCGGACGAAGGGCCGGTTCCACTTCCTCAGCGAGCAGGACCTTTTCGGGACCGCCGCCGCTTCTGTGCCGCTGCCGCAAAAGACGGATTACCCGGCGGCGGAGGACAGCTGGCGAAGCGAGACGCCCTATTGGCTCAGCAGCACACCCTGTTCCGGCATCTGGGTCACGGATCGCCTCGAATATATGGATCCGGAGTTGCCCGGTTCTTTGCCCCATCTCGATTATGCCGCGGCAGGAAAGCATTACCTTCTGTATGATACCGATGCGCCGGCCCTGGATGCGGCGCTCTTCGCGGACGCTGCCAGCGCCGACCGGGCCGTGGGAAGCGCCGAGGCCACAGAATCCCGGATGCTGCGGCTGCGCTTCCGCCTCAAGGCATCCCATGCCTGCGCATTTGCAGGCAATACATAGGCATCTACGACTTGTGACAAAAGAAGAAGTGTGGGATAATAATAAGTTAAGATGACATCATACCCACGGCGATCGGGATAATGTTGGCGGGGCTGATTGCTGTGGGGTGTGAGAAATTATTATGACAGTGAACAACACAGAGAAGAAAGGGGCATTGCATATGATAAACGAAGTACTCTTTATGGAAATGCGATTAATCCAGCAATTTTGCAAGAGGCACAAATATATTTCCAAAGAAGCAAATGCCCTTTTTAACAAACATAGAATTTGGCAGTATATTGAAGAATGTTATGATACGCTTCACATGAATGGTGATGAATATATTCTGGATGATATTGACGAGATAGTGGCAGCCCAAGGGGGGACATTATGATCTTGAAAGACAGAATGCTTTTATACCATGGGAGCTATGCCCCTATTCACAAAATTGAACTGTCTATGTGTGCATCGGGTAAGGATTTCGGAAAAGGATTCTACCTTACCGATGATTCGGAGCAGGCAAAGGGGTTCATCAAAAACTCTCTTAGAAAGGCTAAGAGAGTAAAAAGGATTCCGGAAGATCAAAATTATGGATATGTAACGACGTTTCGATTTAGGGTTCCAAAGGACGATGTGCCTGTGTATGTTTTTGAAACCGCAAACATTGAATGGTTATGGTTTGTCGCAATGAATAGACGATTTGAGATGGCGAATGAATTTAGAACTGATCTGAATACAGAACTGCTTGGCTCTGAAATCATTATTGGAAAGATTGCCAATGACACGACGAATCCGACTTTAATGGCATATCTGAATGGTTTATATGGCAATGTTAAATCTGAAACAGCAATACAATTTGCGATAAATCAGCTGATGCCGGATAGACTGAAAGACCAATGCTGCTTCTTGAGTGAACGAGCTCTTGCTTGTTTGGAATTTGTTGAGGCGAAAAAATATGAGCGATGATTTGAAAACTGTAACAATCGAACTGATATTAACTGCAGCCATCGATGACTATGCTAAGAGAACCGGTAAATCTGTGTCAGAGGTTAGAAACGAGATTATTGAATCCGGTGCGTATGATGCACTTTATGATGAAAAAACTGGACTTTGGACACAAGGACCTGATTATTTCATTGATTATTTTGAGCAGTTGAAGAAGAGTCAGAATGCGGGATAATTTGATACGCACAGGGCCTGAATTTGAAATGATAGTGGCACATCACGAAGCTGCCGGCAGCCGTAGTAGGCAAGTAAAGAAAGAAGAATGCAGTATGTTATATCCTTTTATGACTTTGAATGATAATACAGAGATCGTTCATTCGGAATATGGGGCAGATGGGCGAGTAAAGGTGTATATGGAAACGCCTGATGCTTAATTTAAAATGGACAGCAGAGCAGGCCATGGAAGCACTCAATATTCCCGAAGTTGAACGTGGTATATACCTGAAAATGATTTGATTAATAAACACAGTAGTCGTTACATTGCCATTGGATTTGTTATGCAGTAAGAAATATATGGATTTTGAACAATTATTAAAATTGCATGGACTATCAATTGAAATTTTGAATGAGCTGTCATTTGAGTCACACCTGCCATTTTCATTAAGAGAGGATTTGGGAAGAGTTGACAAAACAGCTTTGATGGCTGAACTTAAATCTTATTCAAATTGGCTGAATGAGCAGGAATTGCTTTCGAATGTGTCGATTGACTATAGGATTAAATCTTTTGAATCGATTGAAACGAAGTATGAACGATATTATCCAGATCGTGAAATCAGGAAGGTTTTTAATGACATTCTCGGGTTAAGAGATCTTTGTGATGATTACCAGGAAATCCGTTCTGTAAATGATAAAAGGGTTCGCGTTGTTGACTTATCACAAGGAAAGAAAGATGATGATGGATATCGAGGAGTTCATCTTACTTATAAAAGAGGGACTAAATTTTATCCAATTGAATTACAGTTCAATACTTTTTATGATAGACAGTTGAATAATTATCTTCATGATTATATATACAAGAAAGAATATCCCAAAGGTATTGGCGGAGTTCTAAGAAAGCATTATGAAAAAGGTGAAATTAGAACTCTAGACGAGTTTAAGGAGGTTTTGGAAAATGTGCTACATTTTGGCGAAAGACACAAATGAACATGGCTGTGTTGCTTGGAAGACAAAGCCTGGAAAAGAGCTGGGAGTTTTAAAAAATACTCTTGAGAATTTAGTTTCAGGTAAACATATTCAGATAGTCACAATTTCAAGGCCTATGGCTTATGGAGAGTATGCTCCATATAGCTTTGTTGATACAAAAGAAGATCTTATAGATAAAGTGAGAGCTATGTAATATTTGATCGTGGTTGACAGATATCTATAGAATTCAAACAACTATGAAGAAAGGAGATCCAATAAATGACAGAGACGAAAATTAAAGTTCCTGAGCAGATGGTAATTTATTTGCATCCAGAAACCAAACAAGAAGAGCTTGAGAGAAATGCGATGATTATGTATCCGTATATAAAAAATGGCATGTTGTCACATGGAAGAGTGGCTCAGATACTTGGGATAAAAAAATGGGATCTGATTGAATTGTATGACAAACTTGGATTTCCTTATTTGAATAATGTGTCTGATTACGAAGATGATCTTCGTGCTGTGGCGGAATTTTATTATGACGGTGAACTATAGTATAACTTCAGGACAAAAGTTGACAGAAGAAGAAAAAGAAGAGATTAGAAATGCAAAGAAGATGGAACCACAGTTTGATGAGGATTGTCCGGAGCTGTCAGAATCAATGCTTAAGTCTCTGAAGGCAGCTGTGAGAAATAGAAATAGGGTGATGGCCGTTAAGAAAGTATGATAGAATGTGTGGATGTCTCTAATCTCCCTAATTACCCCAAGTTTCCAGTATTCCCATCGGCCGTTTACCCACTCCTCAAACACTATGTATTTACTACATTTTAAGCTTCGGTAGTTGTTAGGGAGACCATGGTTGGGGTGGATTATATGATCGAAAAGTTATTTAACTAGATATGGTTTCATTGATGATGTCGAATGATGGTATAAATACTAATTGTATAGGTATTGAGGATAAC
>CAVFNN010000025.1:0-31098 GCA_963623925.1 bacterium
AGTGGGGCCTACAGGGCTCGAACCTGTGACCCTCTGCTTGTAAGGCAGATGCTCTCCCAGCTGAGCTAAGACCCCAAAATGGATGGGGGTGGATTCGAACCACCGAAGTCATTGACAGCAGATTTACAGTCTGTCCCCTTTGGCCACTCGGGAACCCATCCATATTTGTTTTTCTGGGATATCGATTTTGATATCTGGTTAAATTTTCGTGAAACGAAAATTTAACGACCCGGATCGGGATCGAACCGACGACCTCCGCCGTGACAGGGCGGCGCTCTAACCATCTGAGCCACCGGGCCAACGCTCGTAAAGGATAACAGGTTATGCTACCCTTTGTCAAGCACAAATTTACAAATTACTTACTTTACCTTCCGCACGCGCAGAACGCCCTCCAGCTGCTGGAGCTTTTCCTGGCCCTCCGTTGTCAGGTGCTGGTCAATGTCGATCAGCGTATAGGCATAGGCACCGCGGCTCTTGTTCTGCATGTTCTCGATGTTGATGTTTGCCGCACCCAGCGCAGTGGTGATGCCGCTCAGCATATTCGGAATGTTCCGGTGCAGAAGTGCAATTCTGCCTGCCGCCTGGCAAACGCCCGCATCCACTGCCGGGAAGTTTACGGAATTTTTGATGTTTCCGTTGTCCAGGTAGTCCTGCAGCTCCTCCACAGCCATCACCGCGCAGTTGTCCTCCGCCTCTTCGGTGGAAGCGCCCAGATGGGGCAGCACGATGGCGCCGGGCATGTTCGCGGACACGGGATTCGGGAAGTCTGTCACATAGCACTTCACCTTGCCGTTTGCCAGCGCCTCTGCGATATCTGCCTCATTCACCAGAATGTCTCTTGCGAAGTTCAGAATGCAGACACCGTTCTTCATGCGCTGGAAGGCCTCACGATTCAGCATGCCCTTGGTGGAATCCACCGCCGGCACATGAATGGTGATAAAATCACACTTATCGTAAATCTCCTCTGTCATAGAGGCATGATGCACCTTCTGCGAAAGATTCCATGCCGAATTTACCGACAGATAGGGGTCATAGCCGTACACCTCCATGCCGAGGTCCACCGCCGCATTGGCCACCAGTACACCAATGGCACCGAGTCCGATCACGCCCAGCTTCTTGCCCTTGATCTCATTTCCGGCAAAATTCTTCTTCGCCTTCTCTGTCGTCTTCTGAATGTTCGGATCCTCGCGGTTCTCCTTCACCCAGGCCGCGCCACCCATGAAATCACGGCTGGCCGCCAGCATGCCCGCAATCACCAGCTCCTTCACGGCGTTGGCATTGGCGCCCGGTGTATTGAACACCACGATGCCCGCTTCCGCACAGCGCTCCAGCGGAATGTTGTTGACACCGGCACCGGCTCTGGCGATGGCCCGCAGCGTGTCGGGGAAAGACATTTCCTTCATATCGGCAGAACGCACCAGCACACCGGCCGCATGGTCAATCTCCGATACCAGTGTGTAGCCCTTCCGGAACTTTCCCGTGCCCACGCGGCTGATGTTGTTGAGACAAAAAATTTCACGATCCTTCATAACGTTAACCTTCTCCCTGTTTTTTACGTTAATGTCTTCGGCCGGTTTTCCGGGTTCAGGCATTTTCCTTCTCGAAGCGCTCCATAAACTCCACCAGCTTCTTCACGCCTTCCTCCGGCATGGCATTGTAGATAGAAGCCCGCATGCCGCCTACGGTGCGGTGACCCTTCAGATTCTTGAAGCCGGCGGCAGAAGACTCTGCGATAAACTTCTTGTCCAGCTCCGCATCACCGGTGATGAAGGGCACATTCATGAGGGAACGGTCCTTCTTCACAACAGTACCCTTGAAGAGCTTCGAATTGTCGAGATAATCATAAAGGATCGCTGCCTTCTGTTCATTCCGCTGCTTCATGACCTCGAGGCCGCCCATCTCCTTCAGCCACTTGAATACCAGGCCGCAAACGTAGATGTTATAGCAAGGCGGTGTGTTGTAGAGAGATCCCTTATCCGCATGGGTCTTGTACTTCAGCATGGTCGGGGTATAGGGCAGCACTTCGTCACGAATGAGATCCTCGCGGATGATGACGATGGTCACACCAGCCGGTCCCACATTCTTCTGCACACCGCCCCAGAGGATGCCGTACTTGGATACGTCCATGGGCTCTGACAGGAACATAGAAGAAATGTCAGACACCAGATCCTTCCCCTTGGTATCCGGCAGCTCCCGGATGGTGGTGCCGTAGATGGTGTTGTTCTGGCAAATGTAGACATAGTCTGCATCCGGGCTGATGTCCAGATTGCTGAGATCCGGAATGTAGGAGAAGGTCTTGTCCTGGGAGCTGGCCACCACATTCACCTTGCCGTAAATGGCCGCCTCCTGGGCCGCCTTCTTCGCCCACTGACCGGTGACGATGTAGTCTGCCACACGGTTCTTCATGAGGTTCATGGGCACCATGGCAAACTGCGTATTGCCGCCGCCCTGCAGGAACAGAACCTTATAATTGGAGGGAATCCCCATGAGTTCCCGGAGATCCGCCTCCGCTGTATCAATGATATCCTGGAAATCCTTTGAGCGGTGCGACATTTCCATCACAGACATACCGGATCCATGATAATCCAGCATCTCCCCTGCTGCTGTGGCCAATACTTCCTCCGGAAGTACGGCGGGTCCTGCACTGAAATTGTAAACTCTGCTCATAATTGATCTCCTCTAAAATTATCTTATTTGATCAGGGCAGCGACCTGATCTCCCATTTCGCTGGTGGAAACCTTCGTAAGACCGCTCTCTGTCGGGTCCAGAATGTCTCCTGTGCGGTAGCCCTGGGCCAGGGTCTCCGCCACGGCTGCCTCGACTGCATCCGCCTCCTTTGTCAGGTTCAGCGAGTAGCGAAGCAGCATTGCTGCTGAAAGTATGGTGGCCAACGGATTTGCCACGTTCTGTCCTGCGATGTCCGGTGCGGATCCGCCACTCGGCTCATAGAGACCGAAGCTGTCCTCACGAAGAGAGGCTGACGGCAGCATACCGAGAGAACCGGCAATCTCTGCCATCTCATCGGACAGGATGTCGCCGAACATATTCTCCGTCACCACCACGTCGAACTGGGCCGGGTTCCGTACCAGCTGCATGGCGGTGGAATCCACCAGAGCATGCTCTACCGTCACATCCGGATACTCCTTGGCAAGCTCATCCACCACCTTCCGCCAGAGTCTGGAAGAATCGAGGACATTGGCCTTATCCACGGAGGTCACATGCTTGTTGCGCTTCTCCGCGATTTCAAAGGCCTTCCGCACGATGCGGCGGATCTCATACTCGTGGTACACCAGATAGTCTCTGGCCACCTGCTCGCCATCCTCTACAGAAGTCTCATGAGCACCGAAGTAAATGCCGCCGGTGAGCTCCCGCACCATCATGACGTCAAAGCCCTGCTCGGCAATGGACTCCTTCAGGGGACACGCCTTGCGAAGCTCCGGATAGAGATGTGCCGGACGCAGATTACAGAAAATGCCGAGGGCCTTTCTCAGCTTCAGAAGTCCCGCCTCCGGACGCTTCTCCGGGGGGAGCTCGTACCAGCTGCACTGGCCCACCTTACCGCCGATGGAGCCCATCAGTACCGCATCGGTGCTGAGACAGGTTTCCACCGCTTCATCGGTCAGCGGCTCGCCGCAGGCATCGATGGAACAGCCGCCCATCAGCACGTTAACGAAGGTAAACTCGTGTCCGTAGACCTGACCGACCTTCTCCAGAACCTTCTGTGCTTCCCGCACAATTTCCGGTCCGATGCCGTCGCCGTGAATCGCTGCAATTCTGTAATTCATGTTCTTCTCCTTCTTTTCTTTCGGAGCATCTCAGGAACATGCTCCCTATACTAGCACAGTTTGTTTTATATGTATCATAAAAGATTTTTATAGATCTTCCATGTATTGTGCCGTTAACCCTTAGAGTGTACTCTGTACCGTGGCTTTATGCGAATACCTTTATTCTATGGCTGTCATTCCGGGAAAATGGCCCGGAAAAAGGCTATACAAGGGAAGCATTTCGCGCTATAATCAAACAAAAGTTTCGTGTAACTATTGAGCCCACCAACATTGGCATAAAAGCAAGGAGAACGGCCATGGAATTCAAGCTTCATTCCGACTATCAGCCCACCGGTGACCAGCCGGAGGCCATTCGCACCCTCACTGAGGGCTTCCGGGAAGGAAACCAGTTCGAAACGCTGCTGGGCGTCACCGGTTCCGGCAAGACCTTCACCATGGCCAATGTCATCGAGCAGCTGCAGAAGCCCACCTTGATCATCTCCCATAACAAGACCCTGGCGGCGCAGCTCTATTCGGAAATGAAGGAATTTTTCCCGGAGAATGCAGTGGAATACTTCGTCTCCTACTACGACTATTATCAGCCGGAGGCCTACATCCCTTCCTCCGATACCTATATCGAAAAGGATTCCGACATCAACGATGAGATTGACAAGCTCCGGAACTCTGCCATGGCCTCTCTCTCCGAAAGACGGGATGTGATCGTGGTAGCCTCCGTGTCCTGTATCTACGGTTTGGGCGCGCCCACGGAATACCTGAATATGGCCATTTCCCTGCGGCCCGGGCAGCAGAAGGACCGGGATGCCCTGCTGCGACAGCTCATCGACATTCAGTACAACCGGAACGACATGGACTTTCACCGGGGCACCTTCCGGGTAATGGGGGACGTTGTGGATGTGTTCCCCGCCTCTGAGGGAGAGCAGGCCTACCGCATTGAATTTTTCGGGGATGAAATCGACCGGATCCAGCTGATCGACGCGCTGACTTCCAAGGCCAAGGCAACGCTGGAACACGTCATGATCTTCCCCGCCAGTCCTTACGTCATTCCCCAGGACAAGATGATGCTGGCCTGCCGGAACATTCTGGCAGAGATGGAAGAACGGGTGAAATACTTTAAGGCAGAGGACAAACTGATCGAAGCCCAGCGCATTGCCGAGCGGACAAACTTTGATGTGGAAATGCTGAAGGAAACCGGCTTCTGCTCCGGCATTGAAAACTATACCCGGCACTTGAATTTTGCGAAGCCCGGGGAACCGCCCTATACATTGATGGACTACTTCCCGGATGACTATCTCATCATCGTGGACGAGTCCCACATCAGTCTGCCCCAGATCCGGGGCATGTTCAACGGCAACCTGTCCCGTAAGAACACACTGGTGGACTTCGGCTTCCGTCTGCCCTCTGCCCTGGACAACCGGCCACTGAATTTTTCGGAGTTTGAACAAAAGATCGATCAGCTCCTCTTCGTTTCCGCTACGCCCGGGGAGTACGAAGCCGAGCACGAGCTACTGCGGGCCGAACAAATCATCCGCCCCACGGGTCTCCTGGATCCCGAGATCTCGGTGCGTCCCATTGAGGGCCAGATTGATGATCTCATCGGCGAGATTCATAAGGAAACCGCAAACAAGCACAAGGTACTGGTCACCACTCTCACAAAGCGCATGGCCGAGGACCTGACCAAGTACCTGAAGGAAGCCGAAATCCGGGTAAAATACCTCCATTCGGACATCGACACCCTGGAGCGCGCCAGCATTATCCGGGACATGCGTCTCGACAAATTCGATGTGCTGGTGGGCATTAACCTCCTCCGGGAGGGCCTGGACATTCCGGAAATCACGCTGGTGGCCATCCTGGACGCAGACAAGGAGGGCTTCCTGCGTTCCGAAACCTCACTGATCCAGACCGTCGGCCGGGCGGCCCGAAACAGTGAAGGCCATGTCATCATGTACGCCGACAACATTACCGAATCCATGCGACGCACCATTGAAGAAACCGAACGCCGCCGCAAGCTGCAGATGGCCTACAACGAAGCCCACGGCATCACCCCTACCACCATCCACAAGGCGGTGCGGGACCTGATCGCCATCTCCAAAGCCGCCGACACCGACGACAAGAAGGGCCTGCAGCGGGACCTCGAATCCATGACCCACCAGGATATCGACAAACTCATCCGGGAACTCACCAAGAAAATGCGGGCCGCTGCCGCCGAACTCAACTTCGAAGACGCCGCCATGTACCGGGACAAAATCGAAGAAATCCGGAAGGAAAGGGAAAAAGGATGATGGATGCGAAAAATTTCAATGAAGCGGAGGTGGGGATGAAGAAACAACATGTACAACTAAAAGATATTTGTGATGTACTGAATGGCTACGCCTTCAAGAGTAGTAACTATGTCGATGGAGGAATTCGTGTAATTAGAATTACAAATGTTCAAAAGGGATATATTGAGGATAATGCTCCACAATACTATCCGTTAGAAAGTGAAAAAGAAATAGAAAAGTATCTGTTACACGAAGGTGATTTGTTAATGTCATTGACCGGAAATGTTGGACGTGTAGCTCTTCTAAAAAAAGAAATGTTGCCGGCTGCTTTAAATCAGCGAGTCGCTTGCTTAAGACTAAAAAAATCAGCAAATGTATATAAGCCGTATCTTTTTCATTTATTGAACTCTGATTTTTTTGAGAGCCAATGCATATTTTCAGCACAAGGAATTGCGCAGAAAAATATGAGCACAGAGTGGTTAAAAGAATATCAAATTCCTTTGTACTCTCTAGAAAAACAAAAGGCTATTGCAGATTTATTTGATAAAACTGATGCTTTGATAAAAAGACGAAAAAAGCAACAGTGCAAACTTAATGAACTTCTCAAATCCCGATTTATCGAATTGTTTGGAGATTTGGCAGATCCTAACTGCCAATGGAAAAAGGAGAAAATTGTAGATGTATGCCGAAATCCTGATGATATAAAATGTGGTCCGTTTGGAACACAGCTTAGTAAAGATGAATATTACACATCTGGCGTTGCAGTTTGGGAGATCCCACAGATAAATAGTGGATTTACTACACAACCTATTCATTTTTTGACAGTTGAAAAAGCAAATCAGCTTGAAGCATATTCTCTTAGATCGGGTGATATTGCAATGTCTCGAAAAGGAAATGTTGGCCGATGTGCTGTTTTTCCAGAGACAATGGAAGATGGAATTATACACTCTGATGTTTTACGAATTCGTATTAATAATGATCTGGTATTACCAGTATTTCTGATGCATCAACTTCATTATAGTGGAGCAGTTCAGCATCAGATTGAATTAGTAAGTTCCGGAGCAATAATGGCGGGAATTAATGTGACAAAGCTGAAACAAATAGTGGTGCATATTCCACCGATGGAGCTTCAACAGCAGTTCGCTGCCTTCGTCGCCCAAGTCGACAAATCAAAATCTGTAGTCCAAAAGTCACTGCAGGAGCTAGAAACCTTAAAGAAATCTCTGATGCAGCAATACTTCGGCTGACGCGACAAGCCGGGGCGCAAGAAATCCATTTGAGGAGGCTGGAAACAGCTGCTTGCGGACGAGCCTTAGTGCGCTCCACAGGGACTTCAGGTCCCGGAGGCGAAGAACGGAGCCTTTTTCATCAGGAAAAAGGCGATCGTATCGAGCCTCTGCTGAGCGCACTTGGCGAAGTCGGCAACGAGGCACATTCGTGCCTCGGCAGATGTCCAGCCGACGACTGGATTTCGGAGCCCCTGGGCGGTCGTGTTCAAGGCCGAGAACTTCGTATTTCTGGATTCCTTTCGAGCTGGTAGCTTTTGAGGAGGCGTCGCCCCTGTCCAGCCCAGTGTGTCCTAGGCTGTCACGTGCCAGACTTACTTGTAAACGGAGATCATGACCAATATAATGAAGATATATGCCTATATGGGCGGAAATCTTCATTATGCCCTAAGAAAACTGCTCTGGTTAGCAGCATGAAAAACGAAAGGAGGCCACGCGGATGAAAGACACAGACTGGCAGATTCTCAGTGAATTGTATAAAAATCCGAATATCACCCGGGTGGCGGAACGTCTGTACAAAACCCAGTCAGCGGTGACAAAGCGCCTCCAGAGCATGGAAGAAAGCTTTGGAACGCAGATCGTCGAGAGAACGCCGAAGGGACTGGTGTTCACGGCGACCGGTGCCTTTCTGGCAAAGCAGGCGGAGAAGTACCTGCGGCTGGAGGAGGAAACCCGGCAGGGCCTTCGGGATCTGCAGGCAAAGGAGACCCGCAGCCTGATCCTGGGCTCTGCCTATACTTACACGAAGTACAGCCTGGATCAGGTGCTGAAGCCTTTTTCGGATACGCATCCGCAGATCAACTACCGCATTATCAATAAGCAGAGTGACATTCTCCATGACATGCTGCTGCGGGGAGAGATCGATGCGGCCTTTATCCGCAGCGACTACTACAATGGCGTAAACCGGATTCTGGTGGACTATACCCAGGCCTACTGCGTCACCCGGGAGCCGGTGGCGCTTTCCCTGCTGCCGGCTCTTACCCGGGTGGGTTATCAGACCAATGCCTTGACCAATGCGCAGATTGCGGACTGGTGGGAGGATTCCTTCAGCACACCTTTGCCGGCGGTTTCTGTGGATGCGGGCTATATCGAATTTGCTTTTCGTAACGTGCTCGCGGGGAATGCGTATATGCTTTGCTTTCTGCCGGATAATTTTGTGAATGAGCATGGGCTTTGCCTCACACCTCTCATCAAGAGTAACGGCAGTCCGGTGATGCGTCGGAGCTGGTTCATCTATCCCCAGGACAAACGCCGCAGTGCTCTGATGGAGGCATTCATTCATTATGTGGAAACAGAGGTGGCGGTGAAGGATGCCTGCCTGCTGCTGTGAGGCATTTTCATCACATCGCGACAGCGCTTCGTGATGTGGTGGATCATCTGCCATCAGAAAGCTGAAAAAAATTTTTCAAGAAGTTGTTGACAGATATAAGGTCGGATGCTATTATAAACGAGTTCGCGGGAGACACAAAGCGAAGCGAACAAAACAAGCTGGTATAGCACAGTCGGTAGTGCGTCGCATTGGTAGTGCGGAGGTCACCGGTCCGATTCCGGTTACCAGCTTTTTGTTTTAAGGCAACAGCCCAACCCGGAGAAGAGCCTCGAAAAGCACGGAAGTGTTTTTCGGGGCTCTTCTTTATTATCGAACGGGCTCAGCGATAGCTTGGCTATCGGGGTGCCCGTTCGATGCCTTAGCGGCGAGCGTAAAAAAGGCTTAGCCGGAGCTTGAGCGTCATCACGTGGGCGCCCGCCAGCCAAGCTGTCGCGAAGCCCACGTGATATTGGAGCAAACCATGCAAAACCCCTACCTCCACGGCGGCGATGTGTATCGGCGGCCGGTGGAACTCGATTTTTCCATCAATATAAATCCCTTCGGCATGCCGGAGCCGGTGCGGCAGGCAGCCATGGAGGGCGTGCGACAGTCGGAACGGTACCCGGACTGGGCAGCAGAGAAGCTGTGCCGGGCCGCAGCGGAACACTTTCAGCTGCCGCTTTCGACAATCCTGCCGGGAAATGGCGCTGCGGAGCTGATCTATGCCCTGGTGGCGGCCCTGCGGCCCCGGCAGGGCTTTGTCCTCGCGCCCGGTTTTCTGGAATACGAACAGGCATTGCTTTCGCAGGATGCACGCCTGCACCGGATTATGCTGCAGGAAGAGACGGCGTACCAGCCGGCATTGCCGGAGATATGGCAGGCCCTGGAAAAAATGGGCACCGGAGACATTCTTTTCCTCTGTAACCCAAACAATCCGACGGGGACGGTACTGCCCCGGGAGACGATCCTCAAGATCCTGACGCGGGTGGAACAGCAGGGCGGCTATCTTGTCATGGATGAGTGCTTTCTGCCTTTTTTATTGGAAGAAAAAGAACTGACACTGACGCCCTGGCTCTTGCAGCATCCCCGGCTCTGTGTGCTTCGGGCATTGACGAAGATCTATGCCATGCCCGGGCTTCGCCTGGGACTTCTTCTCAGTGGAAACCAGGAACTGCTGCAGAAAATGCGACGACAATTGCAGCCCTGGAATGTGTCGATTCCGGCCCAGCTTGCGGGGGAGAAGGCATTTGCGCAAAAGGACTATGTGGAAAAGACGAAACAGTATATCGCGACAGAACGCGCCTGGCTCGCGTCTGCGATCCGTCCGCTTTGCGACCGCGTGTACCCGGGAAGCGGCAACTTCATTCTGTTTCGGGCTTCACCGACGCTGGAACCGGGACTTCTGGAACGCGGCATTTTGATCCGGGACTGCAGCAGCTTCGTGGGACTCCGTAAAGGAGATTACCGCATCTGTGTGGGCAGACATGAAGACAATATGACATTACTGGAAAGGTGGCGGCAATGGCAAAATCCATCATGATTCAGGGCACCATGAGCAATGCGGGGAAGAGCCTCATTGCAGCGGGACTGTGCCGGATCTTTCATCAGGACGGCTATCGGGTAGCCCCCTTTAAATCCCAGAACATGGCCCTCAATTCCTTCATCACGAGGGAAGGGCTGGAGATGGGCCGGGCACAGGTCGTACAGGCGGAGGCCGCCGGCATTGAACCCTCGGTGCTGATGAATCCCATTTTGCTGAAGCCCACCACGGATGTGGGTTCCCAGGTCATCGTCAATGGCCGCGTGTTGGGAAATATGAAGGCTCGGGAGTACTTTCGTTTCAAAAAACAGCTGGTGCCGGAGATTATGACGGCCTACGAGCAGCTTTCTCGGGAAAATGACATTATCGTCATCGAAGGTGCGGGAAGCCCGGCGGAGATCAACCTGAAGCAGGAAGACATCGTGAACATGGGACTGGCGAAGCTGACGGATTCCCCGGTTCTTCTGGTGGGAGACATTGACCCGGGCGGGGTCTTTGCGCAGCTCATCGGCACGCTGGTGCTGCTGACGGAGGAGGAGCGGGCGCGTGTGGCCGGACTCGTCATCAATAAGCTGCGGGGCGATCCCACGATCCTGACGCCGGGCCTGCGGGAACTGGAGGCACGGTCCGGCAAGCCGGTGCTGGGCGTGGTTCCGTATCTGTCCGTGGACATCGATGCGGAGGATTCGCTGAGTCCGGCATTGCAAAAGCATGCGCTGCAGGCAGGAGCCCGGGTGGACATCGCGGTACTGCGGCTGCCCCACATTTCCAATTTCACGGATTTTCAGGCACTGACGCTTATGGAAGGTGTTTCCGTTCGCTATGTATCGCAATTGTCTGAGCTGGGCACACCGGATCTTTTGATCCTGCCGGGGACGAAGAGCACCATCGCGGACCTTCGTTGGCTTCGGGCGAGCGGCCTCGCGGCGGGCATTCTCAAGCTTTCGGACAAGGGATGTCTCGTTCTCGGCATTTGCGGCGGTTTCCAGATGCTGGGCACTGTCCTGTACGACCCGGATGGCGTGGAGATTGACAGCAGTTCCGGGCTAATGTCTTCGGGCGGAGAGCCGGGCCTGGGGCTTTTGGCGATGGAAACGCGGTTTACAGGAGAGAAGCGGCGGACGCGTGTGGACGGGCAGGTGTTGACACTGCCGTCGGCTTCCGCATGGGCAGCGCTTTCTGATGCCGCGCTTTCCGGTTATGAAATTCATATGGGAAGAAGCACGGAATGCGGTACGGCAGATGCGGAAGGTGAAGCCGCCGATGTTGGAACAGCATTTGCAAGACTGCGGGATACGGTGCAGGGCTGTGAAAGTCTGGATGGCGCAGTTTGCGGCAATGTTCTGGGCACTTATGTGCATGGTCTTTTCGACAGTGAGGATTTCCGGGAACGGCTGAGAGCGCTTTTGTTCCGGCGGAAAGGATTGGAAGCGACGCAAGGAAATGACTGCAGCTACCGGGATTACAAGGAGCAGCAATATGAGCTTCTGGCGGCGCATCTTCGAAAAAGTCTGGACATGGCGCGGATTTATGAGATCATGGGATTGGAAGGACCACGGAACTGATGCAGGCGAGTTAAGAGAGGTGCAGCATGCAAATCGTGCTTTTGCGGCATGGAAAAACCAGAGGAAATGAAGAACATCGCTATGTGGGCAGGACAGATGAGTCCTTGATCATTGCGGCCCGGGAGCGGATTCTCAGCGGTCGGGAAAATTTCTGGCGGAATATTTTGCAAAGGGAGCCGCAGAACCTGGCGACGCAGCCGAATGACTCGGCTTCGAAAGTGACAGATGGCGGCGAGAGTTTGACTAAACTAACTGACTTGCGACTATGGGTGAGCCCGCTGCAACGAGCCCGGGAAACGGCAGCCTTGCTCTGTCCGGGACTTCCGCAGCAGGTGGTGCCGGACTTCCGGGAAATGGACTTTGGCCGCTTCGAGTACCGGAACTATGCGGAGCTTATGGCGGATCCGGAAAGTGCCGGGATCTACCAGCATTTCATTGACAGCGGCGGCAGCTGCGGCTTTCCGGCGGGAGAGAGCCGGGAAGTTTTTTCAGAACGGGTCTGCCGGGCCTACCAGGACTTGCTGCCGACGCTGTTTGGAGATGCAATAGGGCAAGGCCGGACGGCTTCCGGCGAGACACCGGAGCATGCTTCGAAGACGCTGCTGATCATTGCCCATGGCGGCACGATTATGGCCCTTTTGGAGCGATTTTCTGTTCCGAAGATGAACTATTTTGACGGGCAGTGTGCCTGTCTCGGGGGCTTTTCCGGAGAGGTTCATGCGGATGGGACGATTTCCGGGCTTTTCGGTATTCAGCTGTAAAAGGAGAAAAAATGATTGCCATTTATCATGGTGACGGCAAGGGGAAAACTACGGCAGCGGTGGGGCTTTCTGTGCGGGCGGCAGGGCACGGTCTACCGGTGCTTTTTCTGCAGTTCCTAAAGGACGGAAGCTCCGGCGAAATTCACTTGCTGCAGCAGCTGCCGGGGATCGAGACACGGCACGCACCCCGAAATTACGGCTTCAGCTTCCGGATGACGGAGGCGCAGAAAGAAGATACCCGACACATGTATCTCGACATGCTGGCGGAGGCGGTAAAATTTGCCGGTGGGAGCTTCGACGTGAGGCCGGGCTTTGATGCAGTTGAAATGACGCAGGAGGATATGTCTGTGCAGAAGCCGGAAGTGCTGAAAGCAGAGGCAGAGGAGGATGCGAACACGGATGAAAACGGAAATCCCGTGGTGCGGCGGCTTCTCGTCCTGGATGAGGTACTGCATGCCATTCGTGCGGGCCTTCTGCCGGAGGAGAAGCTGTTGGCGTTGATGGAAACGCTGGATTGCCACACGGAGCTTGTGTTGACGGGACAGAATCCCTCGGCAGCAGTGCTTTCCTATGCCGACTACATTACCGAAATGCGGAAGCAGCGCCATCCCTACGATCGGGGCGTGCTTTCCAGAAAGGGCGTGGAATTATGAAGCATTTACCGGAGAAAATTCTGCCGGCGGATATCGAAAAACGAAGCTTTGAAATCATCACGGAGGAGCTGGGCGAGCGGGCCCTGACGCTTCCGGAGGAAATTGCGCCGATTGTGAAGCGGGTGATCCATACCACGGCGGATTTTTCCTATTATGATACCCTGTGCTTTTCGGAAAATGCGGTGCCAAGGCTGCGGGATGCGATCAAAGCCGGGGCGTGCATCGTGACGGATACAGAAATGGCGCGATCCGGCATCAACAAGAAGCGGCTGCAGCAATACGGCGGTGAGGTGTTTTGCTTTATGAGCGATCCCGTTGTGGCCGCGGAGGCGAAGCAGAGAGGCGTGACCCGGGCCTGTGTGTCCATGGAACATGCGGCGGCCCTGGGGAAACCACTCATTTTTGCCGTGGGCAATGCGCCCACGGCACTGATTTCGCTCTATGAGCTTATGCAGACCGGTTTCCGCCCTCTGGGCATCATCGGTGTGCCGGTGGGCTTTGTGAATGTGGTGGAGGCTAAGGAGCTGATCCTGTCCCAGTCGGAGGTGCCCTATATCGTGGCCCGGGGACGGAAGGGCGGCAGCAATGTCGCCGCTGCCATCGTGAATGCGATAGTATACAATATATAGGGATACTTCAAATGGAGGAGCAGAATAATGACGTCAATAAAAGCTGTGTGGCATAAAGGACGGGAGCGATTGCATCCGCGGCAATGGCCGCTGGTGCTGTCTCTGGTTTTGTATTTTCTTTATTTTGTGGTGGGCGTATTTCTGAATCTTGCCTACTTCGTGACGGCCGACCGGGCAGGGGAAGTCGGCACTGAGGTGCTGCGAAGCCGACAGCTGTGTACCCTCGGTGACCACTTTGGCTGCGGCAATTTTGCCGTCGTTTTTGCCCCTATTTTCGGCGTAATCCTGGCGATGCAGGGCTTTGCCTATCTGCATGAAGGGCAGCCCGCCGGCAGAAGACGTTTCTGGAATGTGACCGGGGAAAATGTTCTCTTGTTTCTCTTCAGTACGCTGTCCATGCGGCTCTTGGGACTACTCGTGGCACTCTGCATGCATGTTGCGAGCAGGGGACTTCTGCTGACGACCTTGTACCAGACTTTCCGGGAATTCTGCCTCTTCCTCGGCATCTGCGGACTGACGACATTGGCCATGATGCTCTGCGGAAATCTTCTGATGGGCCTGCTGGTCACAGGCTTTCTGATGACAGCGGAATTTTTGACCAGAATACTGATGCACGAACTGCGGCTTTATTTTTACTGGACCGCCTATTCTCTGACAGATGGCTGGGACCTCCGGGTGCTGAGTTCCCCGTTTTATTATTACACCATGGGGCAGAATGCTTTTGGGGATCTTCGGGCGGCCTATTACGACTACGACTATGGCGTGGAGATGACCGTGCCGCGGGTCCGGGAGTATGTGCGGCTGTCGATTGGCTGGGATCTCTGCGGGCTGCTGTTGGCGCTGGGCCTGTTGCTGCTGGCGTATTGGGTATACCGGAGGCGGCCAAAAGACGCTGCGGGACGTGTTGTGGTGTTTCGGCCGGTACAGATCGGACTGAAACTGGCGGTTTCCGTATTGGGTGGTCTGTGCACCGGGTATTTTGTTTATCATATGCTGGGCGGTCATCGGGGACGGATGGAAATTCTGATCACGCTGGGCATGGTTGCCCTCATGGCGTTTCTGCTGGGCTGCTTCATGGAAAAGATTTACGGCACGGGATTCTTCCGGCGTGCCCGGGAGCTGCCGTTTTGTGTTTTGCTGGCCCTGCTGGCATTTTCCTACTATTGCTTTGACCTGTCCGGCTACAATCACTATGTGCCGAAGCGGGAAAAACTCGTGGCGGCGCAGCTTTTCCTGGATAATTCCGATCCCGGTTCTGTCAATGACGGCTATGCCTCGGTGAACGGCGCTTGCCTGGAGCCGGATATTTATCTTTCGCTGCGGGCAGAGGAAACCGATGCAGGTGTGACAGATACGGTGCTGCAGCTGGCAAAGATCGGTATGCAGTATACAGGCACGTTGGACAGTGATCTTGAGGAGGGCTATCCTGTGTCCGTGCTGTATACGTTGAAAAACGGGGATGAGAAGACCCGGAGCTTTGTGCTTCCTCCGGATATCGATCCCGGGTTGATGGATGCGGTTTTTGGCAGCGACAGTTACCATGAGGACACCTGGCAGCTGGAGGGCTATCCTTTTGAAGAAGGTCACAGCGAATATACAAAGCTTTGCTATCGGGAAAATGATGAGGAGGATAATGTCGGCGAAGCGAGCATACAGGGAAGCGCTGTGATTCTGGAGGCCTTCCGGGAAGCGTACCGGAAGGATATGCAGCAGTACAGCTTCTCCTTCGCCCGGGACAATCGGGTCATCGGAAAAGTAGTACTGCGGGGCGAACAGGCACCGGAGGATGCCTATCCGGATGCCGTGCGATTTGGCTACCAGGGCAGTCTCGAAGACTTCCGGAGGGACTATGAAAAGCGGAGCAATATCTGGACGGACGACAAGATTTACCGCAGCTTCTACAATCTAAGCTATGAGGTGTATCCCAGCTACAGCAACACAATTGCGTTTTTGAAGGAGAATGGGCTGTACAGGTGATGTCACATCTTCTTGTTTTGTGGTTCGAACTCATATAGAATGATAAAAAGCGGGCAGGGGGTGTAAACGATGGATAAAAAGAAATTGCCGATAGGCATAGAAAATTTCGAAGAACTGCGAAAGAACGATTTTTACTATGTTGACAAGTCCGGTCTGATATCTGAATTGCTCAAGGACTGGAGTAAGGTCAATCTCTTTACGCGCCCAAGACGCTTCGGTAAAACCTTAAATATGAGTATGTTGAAGTACTTCTTCGATATTGGAACGAATAAAAGTATATTCGATGGACTCAAAGTAAAAGAAAACACAGCAATATGTGAGAAGCACATGGGAAAATTCCCGGTGGTATTCGTGACATTGAAAGGCGTGGAAGGCCTGGATTTTGCGTCTGCATATGAGCTGCTCTGCGGTGTGATTCGTGACGAGGCGTCGAGACATGGCTATCTTTCGGAAAGCAAAATGCTGACGGAAGAGGACAAGAAAGAATTTCAAAAGATAAAAAGTGGGCAGGGGGATTCAGCAGACCTTAAGAATAGCCTTCTTGTGTTAGGGCGATTGCTGGAGAAGCACCACGGACAGAAGGTGGTGCTCCTGATTGATGAATATGATGTGCCTCTTGATAAGGCATATCATCAGGGCTATTACGACAAAATGGCCGACGTAATACGCGCTATGTTTAACGCGGTGCTCAAAACAAACGACAGCCTTTTTATTGCTGTTATGACGGGCTGCATGAAGGTGTCCAAGGAAAGTATATTTACAGGACTCAACAACCTTAAGGTGCATACCATATCGGACGATAAATTCGACGAGTACTTTGGCTTTACGGATGATGAGGTTCGGACCATGCTTGCGTACTATGGCCTGGCATCACATTATCCGGAAACGAAAAAATGGTATGACGGATACCGATTCGGAGAACAGGGAATATACTGTCCCTGGGATGTCATAAATTATTGCTACGATCTGCGTGCATCAGAACGGACAAAGCCCAAGGCGTACTGGACGAATACGAGCGGCAACAGCTTGATACGGCGTCTTATTGATAAGTATGGGGATGGAACAACGCAATTCGAAATAGAAAAGCTTATCGAAGGAAAGACCATCGTCAAAAACATCAATGAAAATCTTACGCATAATGAGATAGATGATACCATCGATAATCTCTGGAGCCTTCTGTATATGACAGGATATCTGACGGCAGACGATCATCAGGATAATGGGCAATACACTTTGCGTATACCAAACTATGAGATTCGAAGGATATTCAAAGATCAGGTGCTGGAATGGTTTAAGGCAAAAACGAAGACGGAGACAGGAAAGCTTGGCAAATTGTATACAGCATTTGAAGAAGGCGATGCTGACACGATTGCAGACATATTGAATGCGAAGCTGTTAGATACCATAAGCTACTATGACGCCTATGAATCCTTTTATCATGGATTTTTATTGGCGCTGCTTTCCACTTGCGAGGACTGGGTGATTACATCCAATCCGGAGGCGGGGAAGGGCAGAAGCGATATCATCGGCTGGCGTAGAGACAGAAAACTTGGCTTTGTGATCGAAATCAAGAATGTCAAGGAAGAGGAAGACCTCGAAAGAGCATGTGAAACAGCAATGGAGCAAATAGAGAGCAGAGATTATACAGCATTCCTGCGCCGTTATCGCATCGGAGAGATCTGGCAGTATGGCATCGCATTTTGGGATAAGGAATGTAAAATACGCGTCAGCAAACGAAAAGATTTGGAATGATGAAAGAAAGTAGCTATGCAATATCGCGTAGCTACTTTCTTTTTTGTCGTTATTTCAAGGCATCAAACACGCTGTCACAGTAGCGGACGGTGGCCATGGCGTCCTTCGCGTAGCAGTCGGCACCGATCTGGTCGGCGTATTCCTGCGTCATGACGGCACCGCCCACCACCACCTTGGTGTCCGGCTTCTCGATGCGGAGCTGGCGGATGGTTTCCTCCATGCTGACCACGGTGGTGGTCATGAGGGCGGAGAGCCCTACCACCGGCACGGACTGGGCAATGGCGGTTTCCACGATGGTCTCCGGCGGCACATCCCGTCCGAGGTCAATAACGTCGAAGCCGTAGTTTTCCAGCATAACCTTCACGATGTTTTTGCCGATGTCGTGAATGTCTCCTTTTACCGTGGCGAGGATCACCTTGCCCTTCAGCTCCCGGGGTGCACCGCTCATGGATTCCTTCACCACATCAAAGGCGGCCTGGGCGGCCTCTGCGGCCATGAGGAGCTGGGGCAGGAAGAGGGTGCCCTGTTCGAATTCCTTGCCCACCACATCGAGGGCGGGAATCAGGCTAGTGTTCACCACATCCAGGGCTGCCTGGCTTTTCAAGGCCTCCCGGGTGGCTGCCGCGGCCTGGCCTGCGATACCCCGCTTGATGGCGTCGAAGAGCGACAGATCCTGGCTGCTTCCGGCAGCAGAACCGCCGACATTACCCTCCTTCGTCACCGTTTGAGTGCCCTTGTAGTTCTGGTAGGCGGTGATGAATCCCGCGAAGTTCGGGTCCCGGTTGGTGAGGGCGAGATAGGAGCGGAAGGAGCGCATCATGGCCTCGTTGTTGGGATTGATGATGGCGCAGGAAAGACCGTCCTGCATGGCCATGGTGAAGAAGGCAGCGTTCACGATTTCCCGGGCCGGAAGACCGAAACTGATGTTCGAGACACCGAGGATGGAGTGTCCATTCAGTTCGTCCCGGACGCGCCGGAGGGTTTCCAGCGTCACGAGGGCAGAACCGGGGTCCGAGGACACGGTCATGGCGAGACCGTCGATGACAATGTCTTCGGGCCGAATGCCGTACTTCGCCGCTTCTTCATAGATATGCTTTGCGATGCGGATGCGATCGTCGGCATTGTCGGGAATACCGGCCTCGTCCAGGGCCAGGGCCACCACCACGCCGCCGTACTTCTGCACCAGCGGGAAGACCGCATCCATGGACTCCTGCTTGCCGTTCACGGAGTTGATCATGGCCTTGCCGTTGTAGCGGCGGAGAGCCGATTCCAGAGCCTCGAGATTTGTGGTGTCCAGCTGCAGGGGAAGGGCAGTGATGCTCTGGAGCTTCTGCATGACCTCCGTGAGCATCTCCACCTCATCAATCTCCGGCAGGCCGACATTGACATCCAAGGCATCGGCTCCGGCGCTTTCCTGCTCGAGACCCTGGGAAAGGATATAGTCGATGTCATGGTTCCGGAGGGCTTCCTTAAACTTCTTCTTGCCCGTGGGATTGATGCGCTCGCCCACGATGATGGGACGGGGGCCGATTTCCACGCACTGGGAGAAGGAAGAAATGACAGAACGATGCTTTTCACTCACTTTTTTCGGCTTCGGCAGGCGTTCTGTGACCTTGCGGATGGTTTCCCGGATGTAGGCGGGGGTGGTGCCGCAGCAGCCGCCGATGCCCTGCACGCCGAGTTCCGCGATTTCACACATGATGTCCGAAAATTCGTCCGGGTCCACGTCGTAAGTGGTGCGGCCGTTTTCCACCCGGGGCAGTCCGGCATTGGGATTCACGATGATGGGTGTGGAGCTGCATTCCGTGAAGCGCTTCACGATGGGGAGCATCTGCCGGGGGCCGAGGGAGCAGTTGATGCCCAGCGCATCCACATGCAGACCCTCCAGCATAGCTGTCATGGATTCCGGGGTGCCGCCGGTCAGCATTTTTCCCTTCTCATCGAAAACGAGGGTAATGAAGACGGGCAGAGAGCAGCTTTCCTTGGCCGCAAGAACGGCTGCCTTTGCTTCATAGGAGTCGTTCATGGTCTCGATGAGGACGAGATCGGCACCGGCTTCCGCACCGATGCGGACCACCTCGGAGAAGATGCCCACAGCGTCCTCAAAGTCCAGATCGCCCATGGGCTTCAGAAGCTTTCCTGTGGGACCCAGATCCAGCGCCACATAGGCATCCTCTTCTCGTCCGGCTTCCCGCCGGGCTTCCACGGCGAGACGAACACCGGCCTCCACGATTTCCCGGAGATTTTCCGGATACTTCAGGCGATTGGCACCGAAGGTATTGGCATTGAAGATGGTGGAACCGGCGTCCAGATAGCCCCGGTACAGGCTCTTGATGCGGTCAGGATAGCGAAGATTCCAGGTTTCCGGCAGCTCACCGGCGGCGAGTCCCATGTCCTGGAGGATGGAACCGGTGCCGCCGTCAAAAAAGAGCCATTCATTGTTCAGTCGATCCAGTAGTTTCATAAAATATCTTTCTCCTTAGTCCACGTCCTCTGCACGAAAGGCACAATTTGTTTTTTTGCAGCTGCGGCAGTCCTTCATATGATTTTTCTGGGGCTTTTCTGTGATGCCGATGAAGGCGGTGACCGATTTCGAGGGCATCATGATGAGGCTGTCCGTCAAAGTGAGTCCGATGCGCTTGGCACTGTCCAGCATACGGCAGACCATTGGTTGGGCGCTGAGGGGCATGTCACCGTAGCCCGGTGAGTACCGGGGCTTTAGATAGAGGCCCTCCTGCAGCACCTGCTGCCGCAGTTCTTCATTGATGCGGTTGCAGTAGGATTCGATCATTTCTGCCCCGGCTGCCTGGTAAATCACCGCATCCGACATTTTCGTGGCGGTGGCCCGGCGGATGAGACGATCTACGCCGATGCCCAGGGTGGCGGCAAAGAGGAAGACCTCCTTGCAGTCCTGCAGATTCCGGCAGAGATCCCGGCTCACAAAGGAATGCCCGTCCACCTGAAAGCTGTCTTCACCGGTGATGATTAGGGGAAGGCGGAGATAGGTGGAGCGAGGTTCCGCGGCAGCCTGGAGAGCAGATTCGCAGACCGCGATTTTCTGCAGCAGTTCCGTGTCCGGCAGTTGTCCCCGGCGGTAGCCCAGATACCGGAGTACCTCCTTCTGACGAATCTCGATCATGGCTTACAGAATATCCTTTACGGCTTTCAGGATGCCCTCGGCGATGTCCGGCTTATTCATGGAGTAGACATGAATGTGGGTGCAGTCGTTGGCGATGAGGTCCACGATCTGCTCGGCGGCATAGAGAATACCGGCCTGCTTCATGGCCTCCGGACGAGAGCCGAACTTGTCCGCCAGGGCCCGGAAGCGGTTGGGGATCATGGTGCCGGAGAGGGCAACGGAGCGCTGCAGCTGCTTCGGGTTCGTGATGGGCATGATGCCGGCCAGCACGGGCACCATGACACCTCGCTCCCGGAGCCGGTAGAGGTAGTTGTAGTACACAGAGTTGTCAAAGAACATCTGGGTGGTCAGGAACTGGCAGCCGGCTTCTACTTTTTCACGGATATGATCAATGTCCTCGTTCTTCGTGGCACATTCCACATGACCGTCGGGATAGCAGGCACCGCCGATGCAGATCTCGGGATCCAGCTCCCGAATCTCCCGGATGAGCTGTGCCGCATACCGGTAGTCATGGGCCGGTGCGCCCTCCTTGGGAATGTCACCCCGGAGCGCCATGATGTTTTCAAAGCCCTGCTCGTGGTACTGCCGGATCATTTCCCGCACATGCTCCCGGGTGGAGCTGATGCAGGTGAGGTGGGGCAGTACAGTGACGCCGTACTTATCGTGAATGTTCTTGGCAATGTTCAGTGTATGGGCAGAGGTGCCGCCGCCGGCACCGTAGGTCACGGACATGAAGCTGGGCTGCAGGGCGGCGATGGCCTCGGTGGCCTGCTCCACGGACTGGTAGCTGCTGGTCTGCTTCGGGGGAAAAACCTCGAATGACAGGGTAATGTCTTTGGTATTCAGAATGTCGATCACTTTCATATCTGTTGTCTCCCTAAATCATCAATGTCAAATACGCCTATTCTAACATAGAAATTCATTGCCTGACAGTCTCGAAAATTTATAGCTAGATATAAATGCAAGAAAATTCACGGAAATAGTTTCCATTTTCGGCAGAGAAATCTATACTAAGGGCACGCCAAATTGCAGAACAGCAATGGCGCTTGTCGATGTAAGCAAGAGGAGGAAATAGAGATATGGCAAAAATCATGGAAATTCCGGAGGCATACCAGCAGGTATTGGCCCGCTATGCAGAGTCAGAGAACACCACAGAGGAGACCGCCTTCACCAATCTGATGGATTTCATCCAACTGAAAGATGGTGCCTTTACCGGGGTGCAGATCGCGGTGGAAGATCCGCTTTCCTATCTGACGGATCCGGAGGAACTCAATGCCCAGGCGGTGCTGCAGCTGTATATGGATATCTTTGGCGAGGACACCATCGGCGCCATGGTACGGGGCTACTACAATCCGGATCGACTGGACTGTGTGCTGCTGGAAATTGAATACGACAGTGAGCAGCCGGTGTGGGATCTGCTGGAGATGTTCCATTACAAGCTGCCGGGCATGGACATCACGGAAAGTGGTGCGCTGGAGCTTATGTACGTTCATGATGGTTATGGAGACATGCCGACGAAGGTCCGGGCGCTTTTTGCGGAAGTGTTCACGGAGGACACCCCGGAGGACGGCTTCTTCAAGGCCGGCTACTACGAGAATACATTCGAGGAAGAGGAAGAGTTTGATGACGAGATGGAATTTGAAGACGAGGATCTAGAAGCATATACTGAGGAGTGATGCTTCAGATTCAAAGATAGAGGAGAAATTATGAAATATGTAAAGGAAATCATGTGGATCATTGTATTCACATTTGTCGGCGAGGTATTGAACGCAGCGCTGCCGCTGCCGGTACCTGCCGGGGTTTATGGTCTGTTTCTTATGCTTTTGGCACTGATGACCGGCGTCATTCATGTATCCGATGTGGAGGGTGCTGGTAACTTCCTGTTGGATACCATGACCATGATGTTTCTGCCGGCGGCGGTGGGCATTATGGCGGCCACGGACGTGCTGTTCCCTGTGCTGCTGCCCTATATTGTGATCATTGTGGTCTCCACGATCCTGGTGATGACTGTGACCGGTCGGACAGCCGAGTTCATTCTGAAGCGGACAGCGAAGGCGAGTGCCGTTTCGGAAGAGAAGCCGGAGGAAATTTCTCTGGAGCCCAATGAGACCTTCGGTCTCGGACGGCGGCCCCTGAGCCCCCACGGCGAGGCGGATGGTGCCAACGGCTACCGGGAAATCCTGAATGAGAAGGAAAAAGAAAAAGAAAAAGAGCAGCAGAAGGAGGCAGAGGCATGAAGGAAGCGTTGATCGAATCCAATTATTTCGGGCTGACACTCAGCATTTTTATTTTTCTCCTGGCGGTGGAGATCAAGGCCCGCTTCAAGCTGGCCATTCTGAATCCGCTGCTGACGTCGACCATCATCATTGTGGCGATTCTGGTCATCTGCAAAATTCCCTACGATACCTATAAGTCCAGCGCCAGCCTCCTGAGCTACCTGCTGACACCGGCCACGGTCTGTTTGGCTATCCCTATGTATAAGCAGCTGCAGCTTCTGAAGAAGAACCTTGCAGCGGTGGTGATCAGCATTCTGACCGGCACTTTGTGCTCAGTATTGGGTATCTTCCTTATGGCGAAGCTCTTTGCCCTGCCGAAGGAGCACATCGCTTCCCTTCTGCCGAAGTCCATTACTACGGCCATTGGCATGGGCGTTTCTGAGGAGGCCGGCGGTATCGTGACGCTGACGGTGGTGGCCATCATCATCACCGGTATCCTGGGCAACATGCTGGCCGAGACCGTGTTCAAGATCTTCCGGATCCAGCATCCCATTGCCCGGGGTCTGGCGTTGGGCACCTCGGCCCATGCCGTGGGCACCGCCAAGGCCCTGGAACTGGGCGAGATCGAAGGCGCCATGAGCTCCCTCTCCATCGTGGTGGCCGGTATCCTGACTGTAGTGCTGGTGCCGATTGTTATAACATTAGCATGATAAGGCATCGAGTGGGCGCATCCATCGAGTGGGCGCCCCGATATCGGCACCCCATCCTGCGGGCACCCGCCAGCGAGTGGTCGCATCCATCGAGTGGGCCATCCATCGAGTGGGCGCCCCGATAGCCAAGCTATCGCTGAGCCCACTCGATATTGATTGACCTTCTATCCCAGACAAGGTAAACTTAGAGGATAGCTTATCAGATGCCGGCAGGGCCGGACGGAATGGAGAAAATCAAGATGAAGATCTATAACACGATGTCGAGAATGAAGGAGGAGTTTCAGCCGATCGAGGAGGGAAAACTGCGGATGTATGTCTGCGGTCCCACGGTGTACAACCTGATCCATATCGGCAATGCCCGCCCTATGATCGTTTTCGATACCTTCAGAAGATATATGGAGTATAAGGGCTATCAGGTGACCTATGTGTCCAACTATACCGATGTGGACGACAAGATCATCAAGAAGGCCAATGAAGAGGGCACCGACTGCCGTGCCATCACCGAGCGGTATATCGCCGAGGTGGAGAAGGACATGGCGGATATGAACATTGAGCCGGCTTCGGCACACCCGAAGGCCACCGAGGAGATTCAGGGCATGATTGACCTGATCGATCAGCTGGTGAAGGACGGTCATGCCTATGTGGCAAAGGATGGCACGGTTTATTATGACACCACATCCTTCCCGGAGTATGGCAAGCTTTCCCACAAGAACATCGAAGATCTCCAGTCCGGCCTTCGTGAGCTGAAGGTTTCCGGCGAAGAGGACAAGAAGAATTCTACAGATTTCGTGCTGTGGAAGCCGAAGAAGGAGGGCGAGCCCTTCTGGGAGTCTCCCTGGTGCGAGGGAAGACCCGGCTGGCATACCGAGTGCTGCGTCATGGCACCGAAGTACTGCGGCGGCCGTCTGGACATTCATGCCGGCGGTGAGGACCTGGTGTTCCCCCATCATGAGAATGAAATCGCCCAGTACGAGGCGGCGCATCACGAACAGTTTGCCAACTACTGGATGCACAATGCCTTCATTAACATCGACAACAAGAAGATGTCCAAGTCTCTGGGCAACTTCTTCACCGTCCGGGACATCACGAATCTTTACGATCCCATGGTGCTGCGTTTCTACATGCTGTCTGCTCACTACAGAAGCCCGCTGAACTTCTCCCGGGAGCTGATGGATTCCGCCAAGACCAGCCTGGACCGTATCCTGACTGCGGTGGAGCGCCTGCATGAGCTTTTGCCGAAACTGTCCGATGGGGCAATGTCTTCGGCGGAAGAGGAGAAAAAGGCGCTTTTTGTACAGCAAGCCGAGATCTTTGACAGCAAGATGGAGGATGACCTCAACACAGCGGATGCCATTACAGCGATTTTTGAGCTGGTTAAGCTCAGCAACGTGGAAGTGACAGAGGAGAGCTCGAAGGCATTTGCACAATATGCACTGGAGCTGCTGGAAAAGTTGACAAACGTGCTGGGCATCCGGACCGAAAAGAAGAAGGAAAGCCTGGATGAGGAAGTGGAGGCGCTGATCGCAGAGCGGCAGGCCGCAAGAAAGGCGAAGAACTTTGCCCGGGCGGATGAAATTCGGGATGAACTGCTGGCCAAGGGCATCGTGCTGAAGGACACCAGAGAGGGCGTAAAGTGGAGCAGAGCGTAAATGTCTGGCAGCAGCCGGGATCGGTGTTTCAGGTCTGGCAGGCGCAGCTGGGGATCACGAAACGGGATGTGAACACCACGTCCCTGTTGGCTATGGCTTACCTCGGCGATTGTGTCTATGATCTCTTTGCCCGGGACTTTGTACTTTCGCATGCGCCCGGCAATGTGAACCGCATGAACCGGCTGAAAACACAGCTGGTTTGTGCCCATGCCCAGTCGGAGATTATGGGATGGCTGATCGGCGAGGAAATACTTACTGAGGAAGAGTTCGGCGTCTACCGGCGGGGACGGAACCAGAAGTCGGAGACCCATTCCAAAAACTCCTCCATTCAGGAGTATCGCCGGGCCACGGGCTTTGAGGCCCTGTTGGGATACCTCTATATCAAGGGGGAGATGAATCGTTTGGGCGAATTGATCAGCCGGGGCATTTATCATATCTGGGAACGCCTGGAGAATGTTTCTGCAGGAGAAATGAAGGAAGGAAAGGACACAGAATGAGAGACGAGGAATTTACACTGATCGGACGGAATCCGGTTTTGGAAGCATTTCGTGCCGGTAAGACCATAGATCGCCTCTTTGTACAGGACGGTCTGCGGGAGGGCCCGATTTCTACGATATTGCGGGAAGCCAAAAAGCACGATACCATGGTGGATTTCGTGAAGAAGCAGAGACTGGATGAGATGGCTGGTGGAGAGACCCATCAGGGTGTGATGGCCTATCTTGCTTCCTTCCGCTATTATGAGGTGCAGGACATTCTGGACTATGCCGCAGAGAAGGGCGAGCCGCCCTTCATTTTCCTTTTGGACGGCATAGAGGATCCCCACAATCTGGGCGCTATGATTCGAACTGCGAATCTCTGCGGTGCTCATGGCGTCATCATTCCGAAGCGCCGGGCGGTGGGCCTCACATCAACGGTGGCCAAAACCAGTGCCGGTGCCCTGAACTATACCCGGGTGGCCAAGGTGACCAATATGTCGGCCACGATTGAGGAGCTGAAGGAGAAGGGACTCTGGTTCGTTTGTGCGGACATGGGTGGTGAGAGCATGTACAAGCTGAATCTGAAGGGACCCATCGGTCTCGTGATCGGCAATGAAGGCGAGGGCGTTTCCCGTCTTGTGCGGGAAAAGTGCGATATGATCGCTTCCATTCCCATGAAGGGAGACATTGATTCTCTGAATGCATCCGTGGCCTGCGGCGTGCTGGCCTATGAAATTCTGCGCCAGCGGATTATGGGCTAAGGAGAAGGAAATGACGGAAAAGAATTTGCAGGAAATCACCGGACATACCCGGATGATCTGTCTTTTGGGCTCTCCGGTGGCCCACAGCCTTTCGCCCCAGATGCACAATCTTTCCTTTGAGACGCTGGGATTGGACTACCGTTATCTGGCCTTTGATATACAGCCTGCGCAGCTGCCTTCGGTGGTGGAGGCTTTCCGGGCCATGAAGGTGCGGGGAATGAACCTGACCATGCCGCTGAAAAATGACATTGTGCCCCTCTGTGATCGGCTTTCCCCGGCAGCGGAGATTTCCGGTGCGGTGAATACCGTGGTCTTTGAGGACGACGGCAGCATCAGTGGCCATACCACGGACGGTGCCGGTTTCCTGCGGGCACTGGAGGAAGAGAAGATCGACTGGAAGGGGAAGAAGCTGACCCTCTTCGGCACCGGTGGTGCCGGCACGGCGATTCTGGTGCAGGCAGCATTGGACGGTGCGGCGGAGGTCAGTGTATTCTCCCGCTTCACGAGCCGTTTCATTGACCGGACCCGCCGGGTGGTGCAGCAGCTGAATGAGCGGACGCATTGCCGCGTGCAGCTCTATGATTATGAGGACGGCCGGATCCGGCAGGAGCTCGGTGATTCTGCCCTTCTGGTGAATGCTTCCAATGTGGGCATGGCACCGCATACAGAGGACTGCCTTGTGCGGGAGAAGGACTGGCTTCCCGACGGTCTCGCGGTAACGGATGTGATCTACAATCCCCGGGAGACCCGGCTTCTGCAGCTGGCCCGGGAACGAGGACTCAAAACCATGAACGGTATGTACATGCTGCTGTATCAGGGGGCGGCGTCCTTCCGGCTCTGGACCGGTGAAGAGATGCCGACGGCGCTGGTGAAGGACAAATACTTCTCATAAGCTGGAAAAGCAAGGAAAGCAGTCGGGTTTTGCCCTGCTGGTTTCCTTTTTTTCGTATTTATGCTAAAATATCTCCAATTGTGCGTTAGGGCATGAGCGGAATAAGTGAAAGAGGAACAAACCATGGAAAAACCAAGCATTGAAACGCTTTTGAAGGGCAATACAAATATTACAGAAGCCATTTCTGTTTTCGGCAAGGAAGAGAGTCATGACAAGGATCATCTGCAGGTAGTCTTCCAGAAGATTCTTGAGGAAATGAAGGCGGGCACCTGTATGCTCTTTGCGGCCTCACCGGTACCGGCAGGGGAAGGACAGGGACAGAATCAACTCCGCATCACCATGAATATTCTGAAGACCGGTGACGGCAAGAGCTATGCCATTGCCTATACCAGTCAGGAGGAGCAGGCCAAGGGAAAGGATCGAAAGGATGTCGGCAATGCTGTGACCATGCCCATCGGTAAGATCCTGGAGGCAGCAGTGCAGAATCCCCAGGTTGACGGTGTGGTGATCAACCCCTGGGGGGAGAGCTTTATTGTGGTGCGTCAGGTCGAGGAGGTTCTGCTGAACCAGCTTCGTCAGGAGAATGTGAAGCGGAATCTGCACAATGAGCAGATCGAGAGTTGCATCGCCCAGTATTATAAGGATCTGGATGAGAAGCTGCCGGATGAGACTGCGCAGAATATGAAGATGAAGAAGTCCCTGGAACGGCTTCTGGCCGCCGTACTGGATGCCACCAATCGTCAGTCTCATGTACTGGTGGCAGTCAGCAAGGTGAAGGCAGCGCAGAAGGAAGGTGAGGTACAGGATCCGGCCAGAAAGAAGCAGCCGGAGGAGAAGATCGTACTGAATCACATGAAGACCTCCGACGGTAAGGATGTACTGGCCGCTTTCACCAGCGATGTGGAGATCCGGAAGGGCAATCAGAACACCGGTGCCATCACCATGCCGCTGCAGAACCTCTTGCTGACGGCGAAGAAGATGGCAGAAAACACCAAGCTGGATGGTGTGCTGCTGAATGTCTGGGGACAGCGTTTCCTGCTGAACCAGGCGCTCATCAACTGGATCCTTCAGGCAAAGACCATTCAGATGGGCAATGCCAAGGCGGCACAGCAGCAGGCAAAGAAAATAAATATCGTCAGAGCCTCGGTGCTGGGTGCTGCTGTGGCAGACATGCTGTCACTGGAGGAGAAACCGGTCAACGGTACACTTTCCGATGCATCTCTGGGTCTCTGGGCAGATGCAGGCCTTTGCTTTGCGGCTATGGAGAGTCTGGATGCCGAGAAGAAGCTGGATTTCGACAGCATCATGGATGCCTATTTTGCCTGGGAAATGCGGGGTGAGTATACCGCACTTGGCAAGACAGAGCATGTGAACGCGACAATCGGCGCGGCACTCATGAACAATGCCCGGGGTATGGCAGCGCTGCAGTGCGGCGAAGATAAGGCGGATAACGGTGCCCTGATTCGCATGCTGCCCTTTGCCCTCCTTATGGGACGTCGTGGACATGTTTTCTCGGACCTGGATCGTTACATGCTGCACCAGGCTTCTGCCATGACCCACAACAACACAGATTCGAAGCTCTGTTGTGAGCTCTATGCCCTGATGCTGCGGAACATTGAGAATGGTTTTGGCGGAAAGACGCTGGCGGAGCAGCTGCAGGCAGCGGTCAATGACGTTTCCCTCTTCTATGAGGAAGAGAGTGAGGAAGGTCTGACAACGGAAGAGATTGAGATGAACAAGGAGGCACTGGCCCAGCGCCGTGAGGTGGTGCAGGACTATGATCAGGTGCGGCTTTCTCTTTCTCTGTTGCAGCGTCTGCAGGATCTGGACAGCTTTAAGTCTTTGCCTGCGGAAGAGATTCACAGCACAGAGAAGGCCATCGATACCCTGGAAGCTATGGTATATTGCCTCCTCAATACAGAGAATTACCAGGATTGCGTGCTGAAGGCAGCCAATCTGGACGGCGCGGCAGAGGCAGTGAGCCTTCTGGCAGGCTCTTTGGCCGGTGCCTTCTATGGTGAGCAGGCAGTGCCGGAGGCATGGCGTGAGAAGCTGATGAAGGCCACCTGGATCCAGGAGCTCTGTGATACCTTCCAGAAAACCTGGATTGCATAAGGAAGAGGGAGCATGGAATACGGAAAAGACAGGGAGAGACGTGTATTTGATTTCCGGGACGGGGGACGAAATGATGCAGACGCAGAGGTGCAGGGTATATGCACCTATGTGCTGACGAAGACAGATGTTTCGGTGCCGACATCGGAAAGTCCGCTCCTTCTTCTACAGGGCGTGCCGGAGGCCGATGAAGTCATGCAGGAGACGATGCTCTTCGGCAACTTCATCAATCCCAAGCGTCGCTCCGCCTTCCGCGTCCGGGAGGACAATGGGGATCTGCGGGACATTCTGCAGTTGGACGTCCGTTTTGTAAAGCTCCTGGAGTGGCTGGGAGAAAACGGCACGGCCCTCTGTCTCTTCGGCACATGGACAACGAAGGGCTTTGCGGTAACCGGACTCCGTATGGTGGATTCCCGTTATCAGAGTACAGAGCCGACGCTGCAGGACAGCTTCCTGCAGCTCCTCATGACCCGCCTGCTGCGGAGTCACTATACAGAGGAGGAGCCGGAGCTGGAGGCGCCGGACGCAGAACAGCTGCATATGACGGACCTTAACGGCATGATGGATTTTCTGCGGGTAGCAGGGCATACCCTGCCGGCGCCTATACGTACCTGGGCCCATCGCAATGTGAACCTGGTGCAGTCCGGGGCCATCAGCCCGGAGGAGCGGCGGCATGCGCAGCGGTGTCTTTCCATGATGCTGAACATCGAGTGGAAGGGTTCTTATTTTGAAGCGATTGATCCGGTGGCGGCCAGAAGGATTCTGGATGAGGAACTGTTTGGTCTGGAGAAGGTAAAGCAGCGCATTATCGAGACCATCATCCAGATCAACCGGACCCATACGTTACCGGCCTATGGTATCCTTCTGGCGGGACCCGCCGGTACCGGAAAGTCCCAGATCGCCTATGCGGTGGCCCGGATTTTGAAGCTGCCCTGGACCTCGCTAGATATGAGTGCCATTCATGATTCTGAGGCGCTCACCGGCAGCCCCCGGGTGTACTCCAATGCGAAGCCGGGACGGATCATGGAGGCCTTCTCTCAGGCCGGGGCATCCAATCTGGTGTTCATCATCAATGAGCTGGACAAGGCAGACGAGCGGAATGCCAACGGCAATCCGGCAGATGCGCTGCTGACACTGTTGGACAACCTGGGCTTCACGGATAACTACGTGGAGTGCATGATTCCCACAGGCGGGGTGTATCCCATCGCCACAGCCAATGATAAGTCGAAGATCAGTGAGCCGCTGCTGACCCGCTTTGCGGTGATTGATATTCCGGACTACACACCGGAGGAGAAGAAGCTGATCTTTTCACGCTTCGCCCTGCCGCGGGTTCTGAAGCGCATGGGCATGCGGGAAGAGGAGTGCATCATTGCAGAGGATGCGGTGGATGTGATTCTCGAGAAATATCGGGATGAGCCAGGCTGCCGTGATCTTGAGCAGGCAGCAGAGCATCTCTGCGCCAACGCGCTTTACCAGATCGAAACCACCCAGGTGAAGCAGGTGCGCTTCGACCGGGAACGGACAAAGGAATTGTTGGGATAAAAGAAAAAAGAGCTTTGCGATTGCAAAGCTCTTTTTTGATTCATAGGAAAGTGCATCCTATGAATCAAAAAACGCTCCGCGCGGAT
>CAVFNN010000026.1:0-30477 GCA_963623925.1 bacterium
GACGGGCTGCCCTGTATGAGCGATGTAGGGCGATAGCCCGGAATGCGAATACAGGGCAGGATTGCGAGAGCACGTTAGTGCGAAGCAATCCGTGACTTTTATATTATGTGGTACCTACAAATACGTAGGCATGTGGGTTTATTCTGATACGATTATGCCAGTTCCACCCGGTGGAACGGAATCTTGTCTGCTTCCAAGAGCTTCTCCTCACGGCGGTGGCAGGTGAACAACAGCACCTGGCCGGGATACTGGCTTTCGATGAAGCGGAGGGCGGCCCGAAGGCGGTCCTCATCGTACATCACGAAGCTGTCATCCAGCACGAGGGGCAGCTTCTCTTCCTTGTCTGCCTGCAGCAGACGCGCGGCGGAGAGCCGGAGTGCCAGATAAATCTGATCCATGGTGCCGCTGGAAACCTGGTCAATGGGCACCAGCTGGTCCTTCAGATTCAGGGACACATTCAGGTCATTGTCGATCCAGATGGAATCATAGGCACCGTTGGTGATGATGCTGATGAGTCCGGCGGCTTCCTCATTGAGATAATGGCCGAAGCTTAGGCGAATCTCCCGGGAGAGCTCGGTCAGCGTTTCCTCCGCAAGCTCCAGGGCATCCAGTTTTTCCGAAATCCGGTCATTTTCCCGGAGGGCCCGTTTCAGCTGCTCCGCCCGATTTTTGATGTTGCTGAGGTGCTGCAACTTTTCCTCCAGATCCCGCTGCCGGTTCTGCTGCTCCTGCAGGGCCTCGTCACAGCGCTTTTCCTCCTCTGTGAGGGAGTTCAGCGCATCGCAGAGGGAGGACAGGGCCGTCTGGTTTTCCGAAAGCTCCCGGCTGATGTTCTCAAGCTCCGTGAAGCGCGTCCGCAGGGCCGTCATGGCCTCTGCAGAAATGGTATCGCTGGCCAGCTGCTTCCGGAGGATCTGTGCCAGTGCCTCCCGCTTCTTCTGATTTTCGGCAGCCTCCGCCCGACTGTGGGACAGGAGCACACCGCCCTCCACAAAGAGGAGCACGGAAAGCACCAGACTCAAAATCACCAGCAGGGAAGCCGGCAGCGGAAAGGCCCGAAGACCTGCCGCGAGGCCGCTGTTCTGGTAAAAACCTTCGATGCCCAGCATGGCCGCAAAGTTCCGGGAACCGGAAACAGCCGCCAGGACCATCAGGAACAGGAAGAAAATGCCACCGATAAAGGCGGCAAAGGGCAGATACTTGCGGGCATTTTTCTCGCCCTTTTCGCCGTTCTGCACCTCTGTATAGAGCTGCTCCGCCCTTTCCTTTTCTTCTGCAAGGGCGGTTCCCGCCGGGAAGCCCGCCTGTCGCAGTACGGTTTCCTGCTGTGCGGTCTTCTGCAGCAGCTCTTCTTTCCGCGTCTGCCGGTCCTTCAGCTCGCCTCGGGCACTGTCCTTCAGTGCCGTGAAGTGGTTCAGCTGGTTTTCGTACGCCGGTGCCGCGATTTCCCGCTCCAGATTCTTGATCTCACCCGTCAGCGCCGCATAGCTCCGGGCTGCGTCCGGTACCCGCTTCGCGTTGAGCTTCGCCTTCTGGGCATCCAGGTAGCGGAGGGCGTCCACCGCGTTCAGACTGGCATCGCCTGTGGTCTGGATACTCTCCAGATAGCTCCGGAGCTCCCGTACCATTTCCCGTCCTGTGGCGCATTTCAGCTGCCCGATGGATACTGTGTTAATGTAGGCGGTCTCGGTGATGCCGTTCAGGGCCTGCTTCAGGAAGTCCTCGGGATTTGGAACAGCCTGTTCGCTTTCCTCCTCCAGAATGGTCGGGGCCGCCGGCATTTCACTGAAATTCCGCCGCAGGATGTAACGTTTTCCCTCAAAAGAGAAGCGCAGCTCGCCTGCGAAGGCCGTCGCCTCCCAGGGCGTGTAGCGTTCCCGCAGATCGTTCCGGGCCGCGATGCCGGGTTTCCGGTCAATGCCGAAGAGCATGCTGCGGAGGAAGCTGTGGAGGGTGCTCTTTCCTGCCTCGTTGTGGCCGTAGATCACATTGAGACCCTGGGAAAAGTCCATGCGGAGGTCCTGGAATTTGCCGAAACCGTCAATTTTCAGTGAGATAAATTCCATCAGTGTTCCTCCCGTGATGTCTTCAGCAGCGCATGGATGCCGTAATAGAGGGCCTGTTTTTCCACTTCGCTCATTTCGGATTCATCCTCCCGGTAGAGGGTGCGGATGTAGTAGCCGATCATATCCGTGGGGTGTTCCCGGTAGAGGGCGGAGAAATCATAGACCGGCTCCGATTCGTCCAGGATGTCTGTGATGCGGAATTCTTCCTTCAGACTGTCCAGATTAAACTCGAGGTCTGCATTTCGCTTTCCCTCGACACGGATCTGGTAGATGTTCTTCTTGCCTTGGCGTTCCAGTTCCCGGCGGATACCTTTCAGCAGCGTTTCGTTCTTTGTTTTCTCGCTGACCTCGAAGCAGAGGGGCAGACAGCGAATCTCCGAAATCTCCTCGAAGCTGAGCTTCTGCACCCGGTGGTTCAGCGGGCTGATGTCCCCGATGAAAATGCCGTGGGCACCGGTATCCAGCACCGTCAGAGGTTCCGGAGAGCCGGCATTCACCACCCGTCCCTCCACCAGCTCCTCCGGCTGGTGCAGATGTCCGAGGGCGATGTAATCAAAGGGCAGCTTTTTGAGCACTTCCCGGTCGTAGGGGAGGTGTCCTTCATCGCCGCCGTGCCAGAGCAGAATGTGGATATGATCATTATTTTCCGGCTGCAGGCTTTCGATCTTCGGTTCGCGCCGCTCCCGGCTCCGATAGGAAAGGCCGTATACTTCGGTGTTGATGTCATCGAAGTAAATGCTTTCGGGCTCGCCGGAGAGGAGCCAGTGCACATTGTCGGACCAGCGGAAGCTGAGGAGTACAGAGCTCTTCTCGATATAGTCATTGTCGCCCGAGATGATCACCACATGGGTGGAAGGGATGGAGCTGAAGAGATAGTTCAGCTCGGCCAGATCCTTGGTCAGGGGCTGCCGGTGAAAGAGATCGCCGGAAATGAAGAGGCAGTCGGCGCTGATTTCCCGGGCCTTCTCAATGATCCGCCGGAAGGAATCGCGGATGTCCTGTGCCCGCTGCTTTCCGAAGGCACAGTCGGATTCGGGGATCATGCCCCAATGAATATCGGCTGTATGGATAAATTTCATGCTGCTCCTTTAACATTAATGCTGAACGCCATATCCCACGGGCGTTTCATCGAGTGGGCGTCCCTGTCGAGCGGGCTCAGCGATAGCTTCGCTATCGGGGCGCCCGCTCGATAATATGGGGGGTGTCCACTCGATAATAAAGAGACCATGCCGCCATGGCATGGTCTCATCAGCCTCCGCGGCGGCCTTAAATGTCGCAGTTTCCGACGGTTCTCGGGAAGGGCAGGACATCACGGATGTTCTGCATGCCGGTGATGTACATCACGGCTCTTTCGAAGCCCAGACCGAAGCCGGCGTGACGGGTGGTGCCGTACTTCCGGAGATCCAGATAGAACTTGTAGGCATCCATCTCCATGCCGAGTTCCTCCATGCGGGCCACCAGCTTGTCGTAATCTTCCTCACGCTGGGAACCGCCGATGATCTCGCCGATGCCCGGTACCAGGCAGTCCACAGCCGCCACGGTCTTGCCGTCCGGGTTCTGCTTCATATAGAAGGCCTTGATCTCCTTCGGATAGTCGGTGACGAATACAGGCCGCTGGAAGAGCTTCTCGGTGAGATAGCGCTCATGCTCGGTCTGCAGGTCCACGCCCCAGGAAACCTTGTAGTCAAATTCGTCGTTGTGCTCCTCCAGAAGCTTCACGGCCTCGGTATAGGTCACCCGGCCGAAGTCGGAGCTGACGATATGCTGCAGACGCTCCAGAAGACCCTTGTCCACGAACTGGTTGAAGAAGGCCATCTCCTCCGGTGCGTTGTCCAGTACATACTGGATCACGAACTTCAGCATGTCTTCTGCCAGCTGCATCACGTCTTCGAGATCCGCAAAGGCAATCTCCGGCTCGATCATCCAGAACTCAGCGGCATGACGCTGGGTGTTGGAGTTCTCCGCACGGAAGGTGGGACCGAAGGTATAGATGTTCCGGAAGGCCTGGGCGAAGGTCTCGCCGTTCAGCTGACCGGAAACCGTGAGGGATGTCTTCTTGCCGAAGAAGTCCTGGCTATAGTCTACGCTGCCGTCCGGATTCCGGGGAATGTTGTCGGGATCCAGTGTGCTGACCTGGAACATCTCGCCGGCGCCCTCAGCATCAGAAGCGGTGATCAGGGGTGTATGGGCATAAACGAAGCCCCGCTCCTGGAAGAACACGTGGATGGCATAGGCGATGAGAGAACGTACCCGGAACACAGCCTGGAAGGTATTGGTGCGGGGGCGCAGGTGGGTCATGGTCCGGAGATACTCCAGGGTATGACGCTTCTTCTGCAAAGGATAATCCGGTGTGGTGTCTCCTTCGAGACTCAGCTCTGTGGCCTGCAGCTCAAAGGGCTGCTTGGCCTCCGGTGTGGCCACGATCTGGCCCTTGACGATAACGGCTGCGCCGACGCCGAGCTTCGCTGCCTGCTGGAAGTTCGCCATGGTGTCATGATACACCACCTGCAGCGGTGTGAAGAAGGTGCCGTCGGAAATGACGAGGAAGCCGAAGGACTTGGAGTCACGGTTGCTGCGGACCCAGCCGCCCACGGTGACCTCCTTGCCATAGAATGCCTCCTGGTTTTTGAAGATTTCTCTTAAGGTAGTAACCTGCATATTTTAACCCCCGATGTTAAGTAGATAAACAGCAGTATTATACTTGAAAACAGGCCGCTTTTCAATGAAAAACGGGCTTTGTAAAAAGTGAACAAAAGCTTATAGAATATTTGCGATTCCATGGTGAAAAATATCAAGTTTTTACATTCTTTTTGTTCACAATTCATTCACAAAGTGCTATACTCTAAATCAGCTAGAAAACTTTACCGAAAGACTAGAGAGGTGACGACGTGATTAAGAAAGAAATGATCGCTATGCTGTTGGCAGGCGGCCAGGGCTCACGCCTTGGTGTTCTCACAAAAAATGTTGCAAAGCCGGCAGTCTCCTTCGGCGGAAAGTACTCCATCATCGACTTCCCGCTGTCCAACTGCATCAATTCAGGCATTGATACGGTTGGTGTACTGACCCAGTATCAGCCCCTCCGACTGAATGCACACATCGGAATCGGCATTCCCTGGGATCTGGACCGCAACAGAGGCGGTGTGACTGTCCTGCAGCCCTATGAGTCCCAGAGCGGTTCAGACTGGTACTCCGGCACAGCGAATGCGATCTATCAGAATATTGAGTATATCGATTCCTATGACCCGGACTATGTGCTGATCCTGTCAGGCGACCATATTTATAAGATGGATTACGAGGTGATGCTCGAGTACCACAAGGCCATGAATGCGGATCTCACCATCGCGTCCATGCCGGTTCCTTGGGAGGAGGCAAGCCGTTTCGGCATTACCGTCACCGACGAGAAGAACCGCATCATCGATTTCCAGGAGAAGCCGAAGGAGCCGAAGAGCAACCTGGCTTCCATGGGTATCTATATTTTCACCTGGAAGGTACTGAGAGACGCTCTGATCAAGAACAAGGACGTACCGGAGTGTGATTTCGGAAAGCACATCATTCCTTACCTCTTCGAGGGCAATGCACCCATCTACGCCTATGAGTTCAACGGCTACTGGAAGGATGTAGGAACCCTGCAGTCCTACTGGCAGGCCAATATGGAGCTGGTGGCCATCATTCCGGAGTTCAACCTCTATGAGGAGTACTGGAAGATCTACACTAAGACCGATTCTGCGGCACCCCAGTATATCTCTGCGGAGTCCACAGTGGAGCGCTCCCTGGTTTCCGAGGGCTGTGAGATTCACGGCAGTGTGCACAATTCCGTCATCGGCGTGAATGTCACCATCGAGGCCGGCGCTGTGGTGGAAAATTCCATCATCATGGCGGATACGGTGATCGAGGCGGGCACCCATGTGAACAATGCGGTGATTGCAGAGCACGTCAAGGTGGGCAAGAACTGTACCGTAGGCTGCGGCGAGTTCGCACCTTCCGTTTATGACCAGCGTGTATACAACGCGGATCTGGCCGTCATCGGCGAGTATTCCGTGATTCCTGATAATGTGAAGATCGGCAGAAACACAGCGATTTCCGGAGCAACGACAGCAGAGGATTATCCTGAAGGATTACTTCCCAGCGGCGGAGCAATCATCAAGGAGGGTGACAGAATATGAGAGCAATCGGTATCATTTTAGCAGGCGGCAACAACAAGCGTATGCGGGAGCTCAGCAACAAGAGAGCCATCTCCGCCATGCCCGTAGGCGGCAGCTTCCGTGCGATCGATTTCGCACTTTCCAATATGTCGAATTCCAAGGTGCAGAAGGTAGCGGTACTGACCCAGTACAATTCCCGCTCCCTGAACCAGCATCTGAATTCCTCCAAGTGGTGGGATTTCGGCCGTAAGCAGGGTGGTCTCTATGTATATACACCGACCATCACCGCTGAGCACAGCGACTGGTTCCGGGGCACCGCAGATGCGCTCTACCAGAACCTGGTGTTCCTGAAGTCCTCTCATGAGCCCTATGTCATTATCGCTGCCGGCGACGGCGTTTACAAGATGGACTACGGCAAGGTGCTGGAGTACCACATTGAAAAGAAGGCCGATGTCACCGTGGTCTGCAAGGACATGGGTGCAGAGGATGACGTTTCCCGCTTCGGCTGCGTAAAGCAGAACGAGGACGGCAGAATCATCGAGTTTGAGGAGAAGCCGGTCGCTACGGATGCCACCACCATCTCCTGCGGTATCTACATTATCCGAAGAAGACTGCTGATCGAGCTCCTGGAGAAGGCCAACGACGAGGATCGTTACGATTTCGTGAAGGACATTCTGGTACGCTACAAGAACATCAAGCGGATCTATGGCTACAAGATGGATACCTACTGGAGCAACATCGCTTCTGTGGAGTCCTACTACAAGACCAATATGGATTTCCTGAACCGCGAGGTACGGGATTATTTCTTCAAGAGTGCGCCCGGTATCTATACGAAGCTTGCGGACAACCCGCCGGCAAAGTACAACCCGGATTGTTCTGTGCGGAATTCCATTGTGGCCAGCGGCTGCATCCTGAACGGTACGGTAGAGAACTCCGTGCTCTTCCGGAAGGTGTATGTCGGCAACAATTGTGTCATCAAGAATTCCATTATTCTGAATGATGTTTACATTGGTGACAATACTGTCATTGAAAACTGCGTTGTAGAGAGCCGTGATACCATCCGTGCCAATACCACATACATCGGAAGTCCTGACAATATCAAGATTGTCAACGAGAAGAACGAGAGATATGTGATGTAAGCGCGGAAGGGAGCGATATGCAGATTACGGACGTTCGTATCCGGCGGATGGAGAAGGAAGGCAAGATGAAGGCCGTGGTTTCCATCACACTGGACAATGAGTTTGTCGTCCATGACATCAAAATTATTGAAGGCGAAAAGGGACTGTTCATTGCGATGCCCTCCAGAAGAACCACAGACGGAGAATACAGAGACATCGCGCATCCCATCAAGTCAAGTACCCGGGAGGCGATTCAGACATTGGTGCTGGAGAAGTTCCTGGCGGATGAAGTGGAAAGCGAAACAATAGCATAAAGTAGTGTTAAATCTTAGCCTGCTATAGAACCGATCTATAGCAGGCTATTATTTTTTGGGATTAGACGATAGGAATATCTGCCATTACAATATGCACCATCACAGTAAGTCTTACGTGGGAGGCAGAGTACATGGTCGAACTGAAAAATATAGTGAAAAGCTTCGGCGTCGGAAAGGATGGGCAGGAGGTGCATGCCGTTAAGGATGTTTCCCTCACCATCAACGATGGAGAGATCTTTGGCATCATCGGTTTCTCCGGTGCCGGAAAGTCTACCCTGGTACGCTGCATCAATCTTCTGGAGCGTCCCAACTCCGGTACCGTCACCATCGACGGCACGGAGCTGACGGCATTGGATGCGAAGGGCCTGCGGGCAGAGCGGAAGAAGATCGGCATGATCTTCCAGCACTTCAACCTGATGCCTTCCCGGACGGTTTTTGATAATGTTGCCTTTCCGCTGGATAAGAGCGGCCTCAGCAAAGCGGAAATCGCCGAAAGGGTGAAGAAGCTGCTGGAACTGGTGGAGCTTTCCGATAAGGCAAATGCCTATCCTTCCGAGCTTTCCGGTGGACAGAAGCAGAGAGTGGCCATCGCCCGGGCCCTGGCCAATGAGCCGAAGCTGCTGCTCTCCGATGAGGCCACCAGCGCACTGGATCCCCAGACCACCAATGCGATTCTCAAGCTTCTCCGGAAGCTGAACCGGGAGCTGGGCATCACCATCGTGGTGATCACCCACGAGATGGAGGTCATCAAGCAGATTTGTAATCGCGTGGCGGTCATGGAACATGGTCATGTGGTGGAGGTGGGAGATACCTTTGATATCTTCGCAAACCCGAAACACCAGCTGACCCGGGACTTCATCAAGACCACGTCGAATCTGTACCGCATCGAGGACATGCTGTCCGAGCAGCTGCTGGGACTGGATCCGGCGGAGGACGAGGTGCTGGTGCGCTTCTCCTACAATGCGAAGACCCTGACGAAGCCGCTGATCGCGACGGCGTCCAAGGAGTACGATGTGGAGCTTAATATCCTGCTGGCCAGCATTGACCGGGTGGGAGATGCCACCATCGGCGGCACCGTGGTGAATATCCGGGGCGAATCGAAACGAATTGACGAGACACTGCAGTTCATGCGGGACAACCAAGTAGGTGTGGAGGTGATCAGAGATGCAAGAACTCATAAGTAAGCTGCTGCCGAATCTGGTCAGCAAATGGCCGGACTTCCTGGAGGCCATCCGGGATACTCTGTTGATGGAGGTTTGGGCCGGCGCCATCGCCTTTGTTTTGGGACTGGGCTTCGGCATCATCCTGACGGTGACGAAACCGGGCGGGATTCTGGAGAACAAGGTCGTGTTCAAGACACTGGATCTTCTCACGAACCTCTTCCGCTCCATTCCGTTCATCATCCTGCTGACGGCGCTAATGCCTTTGTCCCGGGTTATCATGGGCACGGCCATCTATGTGCGGGGCGCCATTGTCCCCCTGGTGTTCGGCTCGGTTCCCTTTTTCACCCGACAGGTGCAGTCGGCACTGGCGCAGACCGATGACGGCCTCATCGAGGCGGCGGAAGCCATGGGGCTCAGCCCCGCCGACATTATCCGAAGAGTCTACCTGAGAGAAAGCATCGGTCCGCTGGCGAGAGCCACCACCATCACGGCCATCAGCCTTCTGGGACTCACCGCCATGGCAGGTGCCGTCGGTGCCGGTGGATTGGGCGACTTCGCCATCCGCTACGGACATGACCGAAACATGACCGATATCACTTGGGTCACCGTCATCGTCCTGATCATCGCCGTGAGCCTGGTGCAGGTGGTGGGCGACAGCATCGCAAAGAAGCACAGCCATTAAATAAATATGAAAAAGCTTATATTTAAGCGTAGAGGAGAGAAAATTATGAAAAAGCAGATCGTAACACTGGGAATCGGCGCCGCACTGGCGGCAAATGTACTGAGCGCCTGCGGCAGCAGCACCAGCGCAACAACGGCAGCAGCCGCTGCAGAGACAGAGGCAGCGACAGCAGCAGCTGCAGAAGGAACTGCGGCAGCAGAGGAGACCGAGGCAAGTGCCTATGACTTCACCAAGGATCCCATCACTGTGAAGCTCGGTGTGGTAGGTTCCATCTATGAGGACCTCTGGCAGCCCGCAGCAGACAAGCTGAAGGAGCAGGGCATCGACCTCGAAATCGTGCAGTTCTCTGACTATGTGACCCCCAACAATGCACTGAACAACGGCGAGATTGACCTGGATGCCTTCCAGCATCAGATTTATCTGGATTCCGAGATCGAGAACTACGGCTACAAGATCCAGAACATCGGCAACACCTTCATTATCCCGCTGAATGTATATTCCCAGAAGATTTCTTCTCTGGATGAGCTGAAAGACGGCGACACCATCGCAGTGCCGAACGATCTGACCAATGAAGGCAGAGCCCTGAAGGTACTGGCCAATGCCGGTGTCATCACCCTGAAGGAGAATGACAGCTTCAACCCGACACTGGACGACATCGAGAGCTACACCGTGGATGTGACCATCGAGGAGCTGGCCGCCAACACCATCCCTTCCGTTCTCCCGGATGTGACTGCCGCAGTCATCAACGGAAACTATGCCCTGGACTTCGGTCTCAAGACAGAGGAAGCCGTTTACCAGGATTCCGTTCTCGACGAGAGCAAGTACTGGAACCTGATCGCCGCAAGAACCGAGGATCTTTCCGATCCGAAGCTCGTGGCAGCCTATAAGGCAGTGGTAGATGCCTTCCACACCGATGAGACCCAGAAGGTCTTCGATGAGGACTTCGGCGGCTACTTCATCTCTGTGGGCTGGGATGAGGACTTACTGGCTGACTACGAGTAAATCAACCGTTATAACGATGATAGAGAGGGCTTTGCAACTTGCAAAGCCCTTGATACGTTCAATATCGCTCTGGGCGTGGCCTATCGGGGTGCCGGAGTGATGCGCCTGTAATATGAACAGAGGACATAAAAATGAGAGAGCTTTCGCACAGAACCGCCAATTTCACAGATTCCGTCATCCGGAGAATGACCCGGGTGTCCGCTAAGTATGACGCCATTAACCTGTCCCAGGGCTTCCCGGACTTCGCGCCGCCCCAGCCCATTCTGGACCGCCTGCAGCAGGTGGCTCATGAGGACTACCACCAGTATTCCATCACCTGGGGTGCCCAGAATACCCGGGAGGCTCTGGCGGCGAAGCAGTCGAAGCTCATGGGCATTGACATCGACCCGAACACCGAGGTGGTCATCACCTGCGGCGGCACCGAGGCCATGATGGCGGCCATGATGACGGTGGTGAACCCCGGCGACAAGGTGGCGATTTTCTCTCCCTTCTATGAGAACTACGGCGCGGACACCATCCTTTCCGGTGCAGAACCCATTTACGTGCCTCTGGTGCCGCCTGACTTCCACTTCGATCCCGAGGTGCTGGAGCAGGCCTTCAAGGACGGCGCGAAGGCGTTGGTGCTGTGCAATCCCTCGAACCCGAGCGGCAAGGTCTTTACCTTAGAAGAGATGAAGCTCATCGCTGACATCGCCATCCGTTACGATGCATACGTGGTGACGGACGAGGTTTATGAGCACATCATCTATGCGCCCAACAAGATGGTTTACATGGCATCGCTTCCGGGCATGCGGGAACGGACCATTGCCACCGGCTCCCTGTCGAAGACCTATTCCATCACCGGCTGGCGTCTCGGCTATACCATCGCACCGCCGGAGATCACCGATCGGATCCGCAAGGTTCATGACTTCCTGACCGTCGGCGCGGCAGCGCCTCTCCAGGAGGCGGTGGTGACCGGCCTTCGCTTCGGACAGGACTACTATGATGACCTGCTGGAGAAGTACACCCACAAGCGGGACCTCTTCTGTGACGGGCTTGCAGCGGCAGGGCTGCAGTTCACGAAGCCCCAGGGCGCGTATTACGTCCTGATGGACATCTCCGAGTGGGGGTATGAGAGTGATCTCGATTTCTGCTACCAGCTGGCAGAGAAGGTGGGCGTGGGCGCTGTGCCCGGCTCCAGCTTCTTCCATGAGGACGTGAATCATCTGATCCGTTTCCACTTTGCGAAGAAGGACGAGACATTGCAGGCGGCACTGGATCGCCTCCAGGACATTCGAAAGAAGATGACGAAATGAACAGAGAGAAACTGAACGAAATCCGGGTCGCTGCCGAGCAGGACCTGGATTCTCTGCGTTCCCTGCGGCGGGATTTTCACCGACATCCGGAAATCGCCTTTCAGGAATACCGCACCTCGGACCGCATCGAAGAGGAACTGGAGAAGCTTAGGATCGCACATTTCCGGGTTTCCGAGACCGGTGTCATCGGCATTCTCCAGGGTGAAAAGCCAGGGGAAGGGGAAATTGCACTGCGGGCGGATATTGACGCGCTTCCGATGTCGGAGGATAATGTTGTCGGGTACTGCTCTACGGAACAGGGCCGGATGCATGCCTGTGGCCACGATGTGCATACGGCGGCGCTGCTGGGTGCGGCGAAGCTCCTGAATGACCGGCGGGCGGAATTTTCCGGTACTGTGCGCTTCCTCTTCCAGCCGGCGGAGGAAATCGGCGCCGGGGCGAAGCTCTTCTGCCGGAACAGGGAGAAGACCCTGGGAAAGGCCCAGCGGGTCTTCGGCCTTCATACGGCACCGGATCTGCATACCGGCGTTTTGGGCGTGAAGCCCGGCATCAACAATGCCAGTGTTGACCACTTCACCATCCGGATCCGGGGCAAGGCCGCCCATGTCTGTAAGCCCAATGAGGGTGTGGACGCGCTCTATATCGGCAGCCAGATCGTGGTGGCGGTGCAGGCCCTCGTGACCCGCATGAGTTCCCCGGTGGAGCCGGTGATCATCGGCATCGGCAAGTTCACGGCGGGAGACGGCTACAATATCGTCGCGGAGGAGGCCGTTCTGGAGGGCACCACCCGGAACATCTCCGCGGAGAACCGCCGCCGGATCAACGATCTGGTGACCCGGACGGCAGAGAGCATCGCGTCCCTGTACGGCGGTACAGCAGAGCTTACCTGGGAAGACTTTGCGCTTCCTCTGGTGAATCCGCCGGAGACCACCCGGGAGGTGCAGCAGGTACTGGGGGCTTTGGTGGGCGCAGAGAATATCTGCACCGACCGGGAGCTCTATCTTTCCGGGGATGATTTTTCCGACTATCAGGCGGAAATCCCCGGGGTCTATGTCTACCTCGGCACCGGAAATCCGGCGGTGCCGGGAACAGAAAATGCCTACCATACCAGCCATTTTAATGTAGACGAGGCTGCCATTCCCATCGGCAGCGCAGCCTATGCGGCCTACGCCTACTGGTGGCTGACGGAGGGCTATGCCGGAGAAAAAAGAGGAGGAAATGAAAATGCGTGATTTCAAGCTTGGTATCATTGGTCTCGGACATGTGGGCGCACATGTGCTCCATGCGGTTGCCGCGCAGGGTCTGGCCGAAGACATTATCCTGGTGGATCTGCCGGAGAAACGAACAAAAGCAGCCTCCGAACGACAGGACGTGCTGGACTGCACGGAATTTCTGCCCCATCGGGTGAAGATCGAGCTGGGCGAGATTGAGGACCTGGGCGACCGGGACGTGATTGTGAACTGCGTGGGCGACATCATCGCGCTGAAGGATACCCATACGCGTCTCACGGAGATGACTTTTAACATGCATGCCATTCACGGCTATGCGGAGCGGCTGAAGGCCAGCGGTTTCCAGGGCGTGCTGGTGAACATCTCGAACCCCTGCGATGTCATCACAAAGTGGCTGAATGACATTCTGGAATTGCCGAAGGGCCGTGTGCTGGGCACCGGTACGGGACTGGATACGGCGCGGCTCAAGTATCGCCTCCAGGAGGTGACGGGGGTGGATGCGAAGTCCATCACTGCGTATATGATCGGCGAGCACGGCAATGAGCAGATGAGCCCCTGGTCCTGCTACAGTCTGGGCGGTTACCGGCCGACGGGCGACTTGGGCTTTGATCCGCAGGCGCTGGAAGACAGTGCCCGGGAAGGCGGCTGGACCACTTATAACGGTAAGTACTGCACCGAGTATGCCATCGCCATGACGGCAGCGAAGCTGGTGAAGCTGATCCGCTTCGATGAAAAGGCCGTGGTGCCCGCCAGCGTGGAGCTGAACGGCGAGTACGGCGAGACAGGGCTTTTCGCTGGTGTGCCTGCCCGCATCGGACGGAACGGTGTGGAGGAGGTCATTGAGCTTCCCCTTACTCCGGAGGAAAAGGCGCGCTTCCACCAGTGCTGTGACGGCATCCGCCGGAACATCGAGGATTCCAAGGCTTTATACAAATGATCCAAAGGGCTTTGCGACAGCTTGGCTGACGGGTGCCCGTTGGATGTCTTAGCGGCGAGCGTTCCGAAGTTTGCATCAGGCAAACTTCGGAGCGGCGCTAGGTGCCAGTGGCACCTGATTAGCGCAACATGTGCCCCGTAGGAATCCATGAAAGAAGTTTACATCAAAAGGCATGCCCTACAAAAGTGGGACATGCTTTTTTGATTCATAGAATGAAATGCGCTATAATGAGAGAATCTTTAGGCGATCGATACGGAGGCGCGTATGCTGGGAGACTGTCTTGAAAATCTGCGGGAGACCGGGCCGCTGGTCCACTGCATCACGAATTATGTGACGGCCAATGATGTGGCCAATGTGCTGCTGGCCTGTGGTGCGAGTCCCATCATGGCGGACGCGCCGGAGGAGGTTGGGGAGATCACGGCCGGCACTGACGCCCTCTGTCTCAACCTGGGCACGCCGAATCCCCGTCGCATCGAGGCAATGCTGACGGCAGGAAGGGAAGCGGCGGCACAGCAGCATGTGCTCCTGCTGGATCCCGTGGGTGTCGGGGCTTCTGCATTCCGGCAGAAGTCCGCGCAGGCGCTGATGGCGGCGCTGCCCTTTACGCTGGTACGGGGTAATGTTTCCGAGCTGAAGACATTGGCCCGGGGGAGGGGCGGCAGTCATGGCGTGGACGCGGCAGCGGCGGATGCGGTGACGCCGGAGAATCTGGACAGCTGCGTTTCCTTTGTGAAGGATTTTGCTGCGCAGCACAGACTGATCGCGGTGCTCACCGGGGCCGTGGATCTGGTCAGTGACGGCAGCCGCTGTTATGTGATCCGGAACGGGCGGCCGGAAATGGGCCGCATCACCGGCACCGGCTGTCAGTTGTCCGCGCTGCTCACCGCCTTTGTGGCGGCAAATCCCGGAAATCGGCTCGCAGCGGCAGCAACGGCGGTCTGCGCCATGGGGATTGCGGGAGAGCTGGCCTGGGAAAGGATGCAGCCCGGGGACGGCAACATGACGTACCGGAACCGTATCATTGACGCGATCTTCAATATGGACGGCGAAACGCTGGACAAGGGGGCAAGGTATGAACTTCGATGAAAAAAATCTTCTGTTATATGGGGTGACGGACCGGCATTGGCTCAATGGCCGGACACTGTCGGAGGTGGTTCGGGAAAGTCTCGCGGGCGGTGTTACGATGCTGCAGCTTCGGGAGAAGCAGCTGGATGACGCGGCCTTTCTCGCGGAGGCGAGAGCACTGCAGCAGCTCTGCCGGGAATTCCGGGTGCCCTTCCTCATCAATGACCGCGTAGACATTTGCCTCGCCATCGGTGCGGACGGCGTGCATGTGGGACAAAGCGATATGGAGGCCGGGGACGTGCGGGCGAAGCTTGGCCCCGACAAGATCATCGGCGTCACGGCGAAAACTGTGGAGCAGGCGCGGCTGGCCGAGCAGCGGGGCGCGAATTATCTCGGCGTGGGGGCCGTGTTCCCCACCGGCACGAAAAGCGACACCAGTGTTATCCGGCACGAGACCCTGCAGGAAATCTGCGCGACAGTCTCCATTCCGGTGGTGGCCATCGGCGGCATTACCCGGGAAAATGCGGGGCTTTTGCGGGGGCGCGGCGTACACGGTATTGCGGTGGTCAGCGCCATTTATGGGCAGCAGAATATTCGGCTGGCGGCAGAGGAGCTGAAGGCGGCAGCCGCGCTTGTGGTGCGATCATGACGTTGCGGGAGATCCGGGGCGTGATTTTTGATGCGGATGGGGTGTTGCTGGATTCCCTTTCTGTATGGAAGACGCTGGGGAGCCGTTTTCTCCGGCGACGGGGAATTGTGGCTACGGCAGATCTTGATAGGCGGCTTTTTTCCATGAGCCTCGAACAGGGAGCCGCGTGTCTCCGCCGGGAGTATCATTTGCTGGAAGCGGAAACGGAGATACAGGTGGGATTGCAGGATATGCTCCGGGATTTTTATGTTCATGAAGTCGGGCTGAAGGAAGACGTTGCGGCGCTGTTGCGTTCTCTTTCGGAAGAAAAGATTCCTATGGCGTTGGCCACCTCGAGTCCTCGGGCACATGTCGAAGCGGCACTGCAGCGGAACGGGGTTCTGGATTATTTCGAAAGGCGGATTTTCACTGTCGAAGAACTGGGAACGAGCAAGCACACGCCGGAGATTTACCTTGCGGCAGCCGAAAGCCTCGGGACAGTGCCCGCCGAAACCCTCGTATTCGAGGATTCCCTCTATGCCCTCTGCACCGCAAAGGCGGCCGGCTTCCGCACCGTCGGTGTCTACGATGCCGACGGCGAACCGGACCAGGCGGGACTGAAACGGGAGGCGGAGGTGTATGTAAAGGGGAAGTTTACGATTCCTCCTCAATGCCATCCATCTTCTTCAACAGGGTCTGTTCCAATTCTGCAAAGGCAGGGATAAAGCTATCGCGGATAAGTAGAAGCATTTCTGATGCATCTTCTTCATTATAGACATGGACTGAAAGATTTCGTTTTTTCAGCATCAGCAGCCATACAGGTGCATCATTGACAAAGCCGTATTTATAGCCAAGCTGTAAGATGTCTCTCGGTGAGCCACTGTTTGCTTCCGTTGCGCCGTGAATTCTCAGCACTGCCTGCAGCGCTTTCCATGCCAGTTCAAATGTTAGATTGAACTGGCCGATGATACCAGTCCTGTAGATTTCGTTGTTGTCTGCCAGTGCAAAGTCTGCCGTTTTCAATATAGCCAGGCAATTTGAAAAGTTCTCAAGCTTTTTCATAGATGACAATGCCGTCCCTTTCTATTTCTGCTTTTAATTCCGGAGAAACCATATGATCTCCATCGATGATGTCAAACATCAGAAGTGACCATGCATTTTCTTTCACATCCCAATAAAAAGCATTAAAGTCGCCGCCATAGACTGCGATATCGACATCACTTCGCTCTGTATGGTCTCCTCGGGCCCGAGATCCAAACAATACGATTTTTGAAACACCGGCTTTCCGTGCAAATCTGGTAATTTCATTCGTAAGCCGTTCTGGCAAGTTGTTCTTCATTTTGATTTTTTTCCTCTCTTGTTCACCATAGCGAGGTTTTCCCGGACATTAGATGAAATTCTTCATCACACGCATGTAATCTTTTTTGGCATTGAATATTGCCATCACATTTACAGTTTTATTTTCCTCGTCGATAAGATAAAAAACAAGGTAATCCTTGTGTGTGACAAATCGAAAACCCGCACTTTTCAGAACATGATCTCTAGGAAAAGATCCAGTAGATGGAAACTTACACAGTTTTTGACAGCTTTCCCGCAGTTCATTCACAAAACGCTTTGCTGTCTCAATGTTCTTAGACTGATTTGCAATCCATACAGCAATTTCCCTTAAATCCTGCTTCGCAGTATCCGTAATGACCACCGTGTAATTCATAGCTCAAGCCCGTCCAATTCTGATAATATGTCATCGAATGCGCTATCAAGCGGCTGTGCTCTGCCCAGCTTTAAATCATCCGCTGCTTGTGCAAGATGACTGTACACGGCAAGTTTCGCCTCTATCTCAGAAATATAATTCTGCTGTTCTACAAATCGGTCATGGCTCAATACAACGGTATCTTCCTTTCCGTTCACTGTAATGGCTACCGGATTTTTCTTGGCCAATGCAGATATCTGTGCGTAATTGTTTCTTAAGTCTCTCGATGGTCTGATTGAAATTGCAGCAGTCATGGCATACCCTCCTTTTGTTGTAATCATATTATCTCTCGATTTGACTACAAATGCAAGCTGGGCTTATCAGACTTAATGGCGACAAGCATCAAACTGTGATACCAAAAATCCCGCGGTCTCCATGTATGGGAGACTGCGGGATTTTTGCTGTTCAATATCAATTGGGGGGAGTTCTCCACAGTCCTTAGAACGGAATCACACCGAGAAGCGTGGAGAAGATGAGGGTCAGTATGCTCATGGGCCAGACGAACTTCAGGGAATACTTGATGTGGTCGCCGATGCTGACGTCAGCAAGACCGAGACCTACATAAACCGCTGCGACAGAGGGACTCACCGGCGTACCGAAGGTTGCGGTCAGCAGGAAGGTCGCCGCCACGGCCTGGGCCGAGACACCGAAGGGAGCCACCACACCGATGATGATCGGCAGCAGGGCATAGTAGAAAGCGTCCGTGCCCAGAATCATCATCAGCGGCACACTGAAGAGCGCCATAAACCAATGCATATGGGGTGCCATGGAAGCGGGCAGTACATTTACGATGGTGTTGGCCATGGCATCCACCATGCCGGTTTCGCTGATGACACCCATGAAAACACCTACCGCGAAGAGGGTAACCGTCATGACCATAGCATTCTGACCAAGCTCCTTGATTTTCTTGTTCTGGGTCTTTGTCTCCGGGAAGTTCACCACCAGTGCGATGGCATAGCAGATCATGAAAATGGAGTAGAGGGGAAGCGGTGTGTCCAGGAAGAGGAAGACCAGCATGATCAGCGTCAGCACCAGATTGAACCAGTAGCGCCAGCTGTGTTTTTCTGCTTTGCTAATGCTTTCTTCTTCAGCAATCTCGGCCTCGCGCTCGGGATGCAGGCCGTGCCGCACTTCGTTCAGATTCACCAGGAAGCCATTCACAAAAGCCAGGACGATCAGAACGATGACACCCGGGATAATGAAGGAATACAGATCACCGGTTTCCACCTCTGCCACCGTGGCAGCACGCATCGTGGGGCCGCCCCAGGGAACGATGTTCATCACTGCGTAGGGGCCGCAGATGATGGCCAGCAGTGCTTCCCGCCGGAAGCCCAGCCGCTTGATGATGGGGAGAAAAGCCGGAACCACGATCAGGAAGGTGGTTGCGCCGGAGCCGTCCAGATGTGCCACAAAGGTGGTCAGGATAATGGCGGCAACGATCATCATCCGGCTTTTGCCAGCCTTCTTGGTGAGGAAGTTGATGATGGGCTCGAAGAGACCGATTTCATCCATCAAAGTGAAGTAGGAGATCGAGAAAACGAAGAGTACCGCTGTGCTGAGCATGGACTTCATGCCAGTGCCGATGAAGCCGCCGATCTCCTCTGCACCGAAGCCGGCGAGAACAGCCGCCAGGAGGGGTAGGCCGATGAAGGCCACAGGCGGGCTGACCCAGCTTTTGATCAGGACGACCATCAAAATGGCCATCAACGCAAATCCAATGAGAGCTAACATAAGTTTCCTACGACCTGGTGACAGGCACCATTAAGGAACCCTTACCAAGACATTACGACTTTATGAATTTTTAACAGCGAGAGCCGCCATTGCAGGGTCTGGACGGGAGGTGCCGGAAGGACTTTGAGGAGGATGGCAACAGCTTCCAGTGGTCACGCTTAGGGCGCTCCAAAGGGACCACAGGTCCCGGCGGTGTCGCAATGAGCTGTTCCCATCAAGGGAACAGCGAAACATGCGCACCGCTGTTGAGCGCCGTTGGCGGGAGCCACGCTGAAGCTGTCCAGACTCCGACCGGACTGACGGCGCCCCTGTCCAGCCCAGCAATTTCCGCCGCCTCCAGGTGGCAGGCACCATTAAGGTGATTTCACAGGCCTTGTCAGACTATGCATTTTGTAGTAATATACAAGCAAAGGACAACACCGATGAACGGTTAACCTTTGAACGAATTAATAAGCTAAAAGAGTAGCCGCCTAACTTTCCTAGGGTTGAGGGCGGCTATTTCTTTTTGCTCAATAGTATTGCCAACGTAGCGACAGCACAAAGTACTAATGTGTACTGGAACAGATCGTTGTAAGTAACCATCGGCATCAGCCTCCTTCTATAAGAATAAGGCTAACCGTCCACCATTCTGATATTGTCCTTTGCGTAGTATACAAGGAAAATCCAGGCTCCGCAAGATCAGCCACTCGCCGTGAAAAGGAGGCATATTATGATTGTAACCAATATTGATGTAAAAAAAGCTCCTACTAAGAAACAAATCAAGATGTTGGAGGAAGCTGCGAAGCGGCCAATTTGTTTTGATGAGGATTGTCCGGAATTATCAGACGAGGATCTGACGAAATTTAAGAAAATTTCCGATGAAAGAAAAAGTGAACGTCGCAAGCAGATTGTCACTTTACGTGTATCTCCGGTGACGCTTGCTAAAGCCAAATCTTTGGGATCTGGATATAGCGGTGTGCTTTCCAGAATGTTAGATTTCTGTTTGAATGATCCGGATATCATTAAAAAGTGTTTGTGATTTGACGCCACAGCCTAATGGAGGCAAGTAGCCACCTAACTTTCCTAGGGATACGGTGACAGGCACCAAAAGACGGGGGTCTACGATGCCGACGGCGAGCCGGACCAGACGGGACTGGAGAAAGAGGCGGAGGTGTATTTAAGAGGGTGTCGTAGTCTTTGACAAGCACGACGAAAGATGTTATTATTCAAATACAAACAGGTGCTACCGATAGACGGCTGACCCGTTTAGTTTATAGCTTAATGACCGCTAAACTTCGCAGGTTCGGGCGGTCATTTTTTTGTGTCTTTAATATCTCGACCAATCTTATAGCCGAGACCAATGCATGCCAAGCATAAGCTCAGCAATGCAATTACCTCTTCTATAGTCATTGGTTAAGCCCTCTCTTTCATTTGATTTCCGCTTTCGGATTTCTATGTGATCGGAGGGTCACAGTCCCTCCGCAGAGGGCCAACCGCCTACCGTTTTATGGTAGCACCTTTGTTTATGTTAACATATCGACGTGCTTTGCGCTATATGAAATTTTAGTCTGGCAGGAGAATTGATTATTGGAGTCCCGGAATGGATGCGTTACATCTCCGGGCCTGGTGACAGGCACCATTAAGGTGGTATCGGTTTTGCAGGAAGTGGGGGTTCCGATGATACTGTGTCAGGCACTGCACTTGGAGGGATTCGCTTGAACGATTAAATGTAAGCGAGTCCCTCTGTTTTTGTGCGCGGCCTTTGATTTGTTATAAAAATATGGCAACAAACAAAACTTATTATAAAAATTAACAGAAAATTAAGGCGTTTCACAAATCAAACAAAGTCTTTTGTGATTTTAATTGCAAAAACTTAAGAAACATGCTAATCTGCATGCAGTCAATGAATAAATCAAAAAGTTTAATATCCGAAATTTAATTCGGATGTCGCAACATAATCACTTAAGTCAGAGCAAGCACATCGGCGGAAGAGGCAAGCATGGAGAATAAACAGACGGGAAAAAAGACAGGTGGCACCTTTGTGGTGCGGGTAGACGGCAGAGAACGCGCTACCTGGCAGGGACAGGTGATCTGGACCGACCGAAACCGAAAACAGTATTTTCGCTCCAGTCTGGAGCTCCTCCGACTGATGGAGGATGCCATGAACGCGGATGAGGATAAGAACACAGGAGGAACGGCATGAGAATGAAGAAAATAAGCAGAAAAATGACGGACCGACTGAAGCGCAGCGTTTCCGCGCTCCTCGTTTCCAGCATGGTGCTGAATCCCCTGAACGGCATCCAGATCGCCGTGGGTTCGGAGCAGGACCAGACCCGCATGGACATCAGCGGCATTATCAATAAGAAGGTAAACATTAATCTGGACAGCGAAGCCCTGAAGACCGCGGCCCTCGCCGCCATCCAGGAGGGTAATGTCTACAGCGTAGGCAACTACCTGAGCACCGACACTGCCACCGACGCCGCCTTCGAGAACCTCATGAACGAGGAAAATCCCTTCTATGAGCTTCAGCTCTGGAGCGGCGAGGAAGAGGCGCTGATGGCCGAGAACGGCATAGATGTGAAGCTCCTCGTGCAGCGTGACAGCAGGATCGTGAAGGAAGAGAAGGAAGATACCGACGCACCCGCCACGAAGAGCCAGCTCAGAAAGAGCAATGTCTCCTTTAAGTACGACGCTCATGACGCGAAGCCCGGACAGGAGATCGCCTTCTACCAGCCCGGCAGCTCCCTCGACAGCCTCCTCAGCGAATTCCAGGCGGACAAGCTCTACCACGAAACCGTTGCGGCCGAGAACAGTCTGGACAACAGTACTTACGAGCTGACCGGTGACGAGACCCTCACCGTTCTGTATATGAATACCGATAAGAAGGCCCATACCTTCAAGCTTTCCGTGGACGGCAAGACCTACAGCACCGGCATCAAGGTGGCCGGTACCGAGAAGCTCGCGAAGGCCATCCTCAAAAAGCTGAAGAGCCGCATCAAGGAGGACCTCACTGGGACCACCGAGGCCGCGGACGGCCGTGCATCCGACAGCGTGATCCGTCAGACGGAGACAGAGGATAATGCAGTTATATCCGACGCTTCCACCGCTGCCGAGACGACAGAGCGCGCGACAGAAGCCGAGGACAATGTCGTCGCTTCGACAACCGAGACCACCGTCGAAGCAGCAGAAAGTGCTGCAGAAGCCGAGAGCACGCAGGAAAGTACCGAGGAAAGCACTGAGGCGGCCACCACGGCTGCAGCCGAATCCGAGGCCGAAGTGACAAGCCAGGCCGAAAGCACGGCAAAGGAAACAGAAAACAGCAAGACCAGTGAGGCAGCAGAAAGCGCGGCAGAAACCGAGCGTACCGAGGAGAGCCGCGAGACGGCCATCCGGGAAGTTGAACAGAGCAGCGGTGAGAGCACCATCACCCGAATCGGCGCCTTCACCCTGGACCGCTTCTTTGACGAGGCTGCGTCCGTGGATGTGAAGACCGCTGAGCAGGAAGACGAAAGCACTGCAGCAGAGACCACATTAGATAAGGAAGAAAGCACCGCAACAGAGACCAAAGCCATCACCGCCATGGACGAGAGCCTCGCCGCGGAGCGCCAGGAAACCCTGAAGACCGTCAGTACAAAAGACATCGCCACCGAGCTCACCAGCGCGAAGCTCGTGCAGTATACACTCGCCGACATCACCAGCGACTTCAAGTCCGCTGACCTCGGCGCTTACCTCGTGAAGGTGTACCCCGTGGATGAGGGGGCCATTGACAGCAGCTGGACGCTGAAGGCCACCGAGCTCCTCAAGGAAGAGCAGACCGAGGCCGATGCCAGCACCGAAAGCCCCGAGACCATGAAGACCGAAACTGCTGAAGTCCTTAAGGAAGCCGGTATCTATGAGAACTCCACATCCCTCGACATCCACTTCGAGGATGCCGACGGCAATGAAGTCGAGCCAAACGGCAAGGTGAAAGTCGAGATCGAGGTCGCAAAAGAAATCCTCGATGCGCAGAATGCCACAAGCCTCAACGTTTACCACGTAGAAGAGAAAACAGACGGTAGCGTTAAGGAAGTCAAGGCACTCGACACCAACACCAAGGCCCTCGATCAGACCGGCACTGTCATTGCTGACAGCAAGGCCATCGTGACGGAGACAGTAGAAAATACAGAAGCCATCGCAGCTGTCGCTGAGACCGAAGAAGAGAACACCACAGAAACCACCGCCACCGAGACCGTGACAAAGTTCAGCGAGGAAGTGGCGAAGGTAAAGACGGAGTTTACCGTGGAGAGCTTTTCGACGTTTACGATCCAGTGGGGGCAGAGTGGTCAGACTATTCAGATATCAAGATATGATATTGATACTAACCAGGAATTAACAGATAGCTCTGATGCAGACATCCTTTGGAGAGCTAAAGACATTGATTTGACAACAACAAGAGTGCCGGCAGAGTATGAATTTGTAAAGGCACTGTACAATAGCAAGGAAATAGACAGCACTTTGCTATGGCAGGGACAAGATGGCGATCAGGATCATGACAATGGATATTATCAGATACGTTACAAAGATGGGACAACAGTAACGCTTGCCTCAGGCGCTGAAATAAACGTTTACTACAAAAAGATGGAAACGGTAGAAACCTTGGATAGTACATCCAAAGGCGTGACCATGTATCTGTATGATTATCCAGATGGAGGCAACCACATTGGTTTGAATATGCTTCAGTTTGTAGACGAAAACGGGAAAGACCTCAAGGATGGGGCCGGATTGTTGCAGAATGATCTAAATACTGATGGATATCCGTCGACAAATAAAAAGGCTAAAAATAAACCAAAAGACAGCTATACCGATGCGCTCAATCTAAAATCCATGTTTGCAACAAGCGCGAGTGGAGGAAACACTGTCGCAACAACCATAAAAAAAGTGAACCATTTGTTTTATCAGTCTTCGTATGACAATGGCGGTTGGTTTGAATATGATTCTGCTAAAAATTTTGCAAGCATAATTGATGAGTCAACTGCAGCGGTACAGACTGATGGAAATTTCACAGTTTATAAAAATATAGCCGGTCCTAATACAGCAAGAGATAGTAATGTCGCAGGTGCCTTAAAAGGAAATTTTTTCCCGTTTAACACAATTGGTGGCATAACAGATGTGACAGATGAGAATGGCCAAATAATTTACCAATTAAATACACTTACAAAAAACAAACAAGGGGTAATAACAAGTACAGAGAGTAAAGGCGGCAATGTTCACTTTGGCATGATGATAGAAACAACATTTTATCAGCCGGTTGGCGGAAAACTGAATGGAGAAGATATGATCTTCGAATTCAGTGGCGATGATGATATGTGGGTGTACATTGATGACCGTTTGGTGCTGGATCTTGGCGGCATACATGCCTCTGCAAGTGGATCTATTAATTTTGCGACTGGTGATGTCGTGATGAATAGATATGGTAAAACTTCAACATCAACTACCATTAGAACGCAAATGGAAATCAGCCCTCAAAAAACAAATTTGCTGAAAACAGGTAAAAATACCTTTGCGGATGGTACACAGCATAGCATGAAGATCTTTTACCTGGAGAGAGGTGAGTCGCTTTCTGATCTGAAGATCAAGTTCAATACACCTTCGGCACCGAAGGGAGCGCTGGTTGTCAATAAGACGGTGACCGGAGAAGAGGTGAACTACAGCACATCACAGGAGTTCACCATGAAGCTTGAGAAAAAGACCAGTGATGGAAAATACGAAGCGGTTGCTAATCAAGCGTATTCCCTTTTGAACCAGAGCACGGGAGGCGGTACAACAAGAGAAGATGGTACCTTTAAACTGAAGGCCACCGAGTCGGCGGTATTCGGAAATCTGGAAAAGGATGATGTTTATCGCGTGACTGAGGTTCTGACTGAGGAGCAAAAGAAGCTTTATAAAGAAAGCTACAGTGTCATAAAGGATGTCAACGGAACTGTCACTGAAATTGCTAATACAAATGAAACAACGATTTCTTCGACGGATACAGAAACCATTAAGGTAACCAACACATGGCAGCGGGCCAATGCCTTGACCGTCAGCAAAACCGTTACCGGAGATGCGGCGGAGATCAACAAAGCGTTCACATTCAAGCTGGATCTGAGTGGAAATGATAGTAGCAAAATCGCTAGTATTAAGAAGCTGAACGAAGGTAGAACAGATTTGACCTGGGAGCAGACCAGCGACAGTACGACTGAAAATCCTAAGTATACAGGAGTGGTCATATTCACGATTACGCCGGACAAATGGGAGGAAGCGAAGTTTGATGACGGCATTAAGCTTCTTTCGGGCACAAAATACCAGCTCTATGAAAAAGCAGAGACCGGATATGTGACCTACGTTGAGGGCAAGCAGAAGACAGCTGAAAATGATTGGATCAAAGCCTTCGACAGCACGCAGACCTTCAGTGAGGCGAAGACTATCGCCTTCACCAACCACAAGGACATGCCATCCCCGACGGGGGTTCACAAGGACATTCTGCCCTATGTAATCGGTATGGGCATCGCACTGGCGGGGGTGGCGCTGCTGCTTCTCGAAAATGAGCGCCGGAAGCGCCTCAATGGGTGACCCGGATGGCAGAACAGAAGACATTGGAACAAGGAACAATGGAGGCCGCTGACACCCGGGCGAAAAACCCGGGAGACAGGGCAGAAGACATTGACATGAAAATGCAGGCGGACGAGGCCGCGAAGAAAGCCCGGAAGAAACGGGCGCGGCAGATCCGGGAGATCAAGAGCTTCTTCTTCCGCCTCGCCGCAATGATCATCCTGCTTTACGTCCTCTTTGGCGTGGTGTTCGGTATTCGTGCCATGCCGAGCGACGACATGAAGCCCCGGATCAGCGCGGGCGACCTGATGCTCTACTACCGCCTTGAGACACGATACGTCGCAGGAGACGTCGTTGTGTTCGAGAAAGACGGCCGAACCTACACGGGCCGCATCGTTGCCCAGGGCGGCGACACCGTCGAGATCACCGACAGCGCGAGCCTCGTGGTGAACAACAGCACCATGATCGAAAGCGACATTTACTACAGCACACCGAAGTACGACAGCGACGTGACGTATCCCCTCACCCTCGCCAGCGACGAAGCCTTCCTCCTCTGCGATTACCGCAGCGGCGCGAAGGACAGCCGAACCTTCGGCCCCGTCAAGAAAAGCGAATTCAAGGGCAAGGTCATCACCGTACTCCGGAGATCCGGCATCTGAAAACGATAGCTCTATGAAACCCAAAATATAAAGAAGTAGAAGGAAAGGTAAAACAAAATGAAAAAGAACATGAACAAACTCGCAACCCTCGCCCTCACAGGAATCCTCGCCGCAGGCATGAGCTTTGGGGCGATGGCAGCTACCGCAGAGAAGGGTGTGTTTGACGTTGATAATGGAACAATTACGCTGAAAAAGAAGATCAATATCGGTGATTTGAGCGGCGATACAGCTAGCGCCGATGTGCCGACTGCAAGCTATACATATACCATCTCCGCAGGAACTGCGGGAACTGCGGTTGGAAAACAAAACGGAACAGATGTGACACTGCAGGTTGAGGCTGGGCCTATGGATGCAGTGAGCAAAAATGAAAGTGGATCTACAGAAAGCACAAAAACCGTGTCCTTCGCTCCGAGTGATAAAAATGTGAAAACAGGAACTGGCGAAAGTGCCACTTACGCGACAGGAAATTATGCAGTGACAAAGGACTTGAACTTCAGCTTTGTTGCAAGTGAGTTTAAGCATGCTGGTATCTTCCGGTATGTGATTACTGAGACTGCTGCAACTACTAATCCGACAACCATCACGCATGACAATAATTACTCGACCGAAAGAGTGCTGGATGTTTGGGTGAAGAATACTGACGATGGCTTGGAAATTTCCAATTTCACGCTTTACAAGAAAAATTCCACAGGGGCGTACGATGCCAACACCAAGAGCTGGGGCTGGACGGACAATGAAAACAACTATACAGGTGACAGCGAAACTAATGTAGATGCAGAGAACTTCAAGACCACGGACCTGAAGGTTGAGAAGAAAATTGCGGGTTCTCTGGCAAATAAGAGCCAGACCTTTGATTTCACAGTGGAGTTGGTGCCTACTACAACTGGTGACAAAACAAATACATATACTGGCATGGAAGTTACCGTAGTGAAGCCGGACAACACAAAAGATGTGGTAACTGTGACAGATAACAAAATTTCGGTTACCGGCGTTGCGCTGAGTGATTCCAAGAATGTTGTGATTTATGGAATTCCTTCAGACGTGAAGTACACGATTTCTGAGGTTGATGCGACAAAGAACAATTATGTGGCTACTGCCAAGGTGACAACTTTTGCTGGCAGTGATATCGATTCACAGACAGCTAGTAATCTCACCGCAGAAGCTGCTGCGGCAGACGGAAAAGTGACAAGTACATTGACAGCGGATGATAGTCTTGGAGCTGAAGGTAAGTATGTACAGGTGACAAATACCTTGAATGACACCACTCCCACCGGCGTTGTGATGAACATCGCACCGTATGCAGCGATGATCCTTGGTGCTGGCGCATTTGCAGGTATCTTCCTTTGCAGAAAGAAGACCGAGGACGAGGAATAACCCTAAGGGGTGACAGGCACCATTAAGGAGTCCTTACCAAGATATTACGACTTTATGAATTTTTGACGACGAGAGCCGCAATTGCAGGGCCTGGCCGAGAGGGACCGGAAGACCTTTGAGGAGGATGGAAACAGCTGCTTGCGGACGAGCCTTAGTGCGCTCCAAAGGAACGGATTCATCTCGAGCTGGTAGCTCTCGATGAACTTGCCTTCGGCAAGCATGTCCCCTGCGGGGACATGTCAGATCGTTACGAGCTCTGCCTGATGCAGAGCTCTCCACTCCCGGCGGCGCAGAACGGAGCCCTTTTCATCAAGAAAAGGGCGATCGTATCAAGCCGCTGCAGAGCGCACTTGGCGAAGTTCGCAACGCGACAGCGGCAGCTGTCCAGACTCCGACCGGTCCTGACGGTCACCGCGGCCAGACCCAGTATTCAGGCCAAAGACATTACCCAGGATTCCTTTCGAGCTGGTAGCTCTCAAGGAACCTGCTTCGCAGGCATGTCCCCCTGCGGGGAACATGTCAGATCGCTCCGAAGTTTGCTTGATGCAAACTTCTCCGCTCCCGGCGGTGTCGATTGGCTGGTTGGGGATCAGCGCAAGCTTAGCTTGCGGGGACCCCAACCAGACTGATCCTGGTGGTCGCTCTGGGCGCCCCGCTGGCGAAGCCATCGCTGAGCCCAGAGCGACAAGACTTGGCGAAGTCGGCAACGCGGTACGAGGTACCGCGGCAGATGTCCCGCCGAGTACGTGCCTTTCCGGACCGCCGTTAACCGCCTCCTGTCCAGCCCAGCAATTAAGCAGAAGACATTACCCAAAGAAACATCAAGGAGCACTTCATGGAACTCGCGGCAAAACTCGCCTCAATCGGAAACCGAATACTCGCCGCCATCGCCGGTTTCATGATCCTCATCATGCTCCTCTACGGCGGCTACTCCCTCTGGGACGTCTACGTCACCTACACCGGCGCCTTCCTCGGCAGCGACCTCATGCAGTGGAAACCCGCCGTCGGCGAAGACAATGCCCCGACCTTCGAGGAACTCCGGGCCATTAACCCAGACGTGAAGGCCTGGATCACCATCGACGACACCCACATCGACTACCCCGTACTCCAGGGCCAGGACGACATGGAATACGTCAACAAAGACGTCTACGGCGAGTTCTCATTGAGCGGCGCCATCTTCATTTCCGCAGAAAACGACGGCGACTTCAACGACAAGTACAGCCTCACCTACGGACACCACATGGACAACGGCGGCATGTACGGCGATGTCATGGAAATGCTCGACGAAGACTACTTCCGAAAGCACAAAAACGGGACCCTGATACTCCCGAACAAAAGCTATCAGATTCAGCTCTACGCCATCGTCGAAACCGATGCGTACGATAGCATGATCTACAACGTACACAACATCAACAACGATATGAACGCCTTCCAGCATTATGTCAAAGAGAAGGCATTGTATTATGAAGACATCGGTGTCACCGCAGAAGACCAGGTCATTAGCCTCTCCACCTGCAAGGACACCTCCACAAGCGGAAGAGCAGTAGCGATTGGAAAATTGGTTCCGTTGCGTGCCGATAAGGAGGAAGCAAAATGAAAATCCGGAAAAAAATAATGAGCATCATGGCAGCTGTCGTGATGAGCATCATGATGGTTTTCAGCGCAGTGGCTGCAACAGGGGATGGCCAGCTGGATTTCAACCAATTGAAGGCGACCGTCACCGTGACGGGATCCAATTTCACTGACGAATCCTTTGGCCTCGTACTGAAAAGCGTCGATAACGCGCCAATGCCTTCGGGTGCAGAAAACGGGTTGAAGACCTACAGCACCGGTGCGCTGAATACGAACAATCGGAGCGAAACCATTGCATTCGGCTCCATCATTTACGAGACGCCGGGCGTTTACCAGTATACGCTGACCCAAAACGCCGGCAGCACCAGCCGCATGAGCTACGACAGCACCACCTATCACATTTATGTGAAGGTCTACAATACGGATGACAAGAGCGGTCTGCGGCTTGAGGCTATGTGGGTGTCGAAGAACGACAGCACAGAGAAGCTTGACAGCATTGTCTTTGAGAACACAAAGAGCAGCAGTTCCGGCGGTAGTTCCGGCGGTGGCGGTGGCGGTGGCGGCGGTAAAAGCGACTGGCACAGCGTGGATCCGACGGACAGCGTGAAACCATCTGAAAGTGTGAACCAGACGGACAACGCAAATCCGACAGACAGTGCAAACCAGACGGATAACGCGAATGGTACGAACAATGGGAATCCGGCTGAGCTCGAGACAGACGAGGCGGGTAACGTCCTCGGCGGAAGACGTGACGCTTTTGGAAGACTCATTGACGGCCCTGAGGGACAGACCCTCGGCGCCAAGAAGAAAAAGGGCGTTCAGACCGATGACAACAGCATGATGGCCGTCATGGGATGCGGCTTCCTCGCTTGCCTGGGAGCGTTTGTGTGGGAGCGGAGGATTTTTCATAAAGAAAAATCCGGAGCGAACTGACTGACAGGGTTTGCTTCGAAGAGAAAGTCGAATAAAAAGAGAAAGACGGCGAAGCAAAACTGTCAGCCTGCCGCAGGCAGGTTCGTCGAAAACTTCCAGTTTGAGACGAATCCCGGTGTACAAAAAAAGAAGAGCGGAAAAGTAAAAGCTAGACGGTCGACATTGTCTGACCGATGCAAAGCGGAAGGAGAGCTGATGAGGCTCTCCTTTTTTCTTGATTCATAGGAAAGTGCATCCTATGAATCAAAAAACGCTCCGCGCGGATCGC
>CAVFNN010000027.1:0-29932 GCA_963623925.1 bacterium
CGGCATATTTCGCTACGGTGTGGATCTTCAAGAAAAAAGAGCTGGAGTTCTAAAAGAATAGAAATCGTTGTGACGGCCTGTGAACGACTTTTCTTTCACAGACCGTTTTTTGTATACAGTTTTCCTTGTTATCACCAAAAAAATGGGTCCAAAAAAACTTGTATTGTGCAGCTTGCACGAAGGAATACGTGAATGATTGTGAATTAGTTTGATTGAATGTGAACGAGTTCCGCCGTATAATGCCATCAGAATCAAGCAAGAGGAAAGGAACGTGAGCTTATGATTTATACGGTGACATTCAATCCATCCATTGACTACATCGTGTCGGTGCAGGACTTCAAACTGGGGCTGACCAACCGGACAGATTCGGAGCTGCTGCTGCCGGGCGGCAAGGGCATCAATGTTTCCACGGTGCTGCAGAATCTGGGCATTGCCAACACGGCGTTGGGCTTCATTGCCGGCTTCACAGGGGAGGAAATCCGCAGAGGCGTGGCAGACCTGGGTGTCAGAGCCGCCTTCATTACCCTGAAGGAGGGAATATCCCGCATCAATCTGAAGCTGAAGTCCATTGACGGCACGGAGATCAACGGCCAGGGACCGGACATCCCGGAGACGGCGGTGGAGGAACTGATGGCACAGCTGGACACGCTGACCGCAGAGGACACGCTGGTGCTGGCCGGCAGCATCCCGGCAACTTTGCCCGACGACATTTACCAGAGAATCATGGCAAGGCTGCAGGATCGGGGCGTCCGCATCGTGGTGGATGCCACCCGGGATCTTCTGTTGAAGGTGCTGGAGCATCATCCCTTCCTGATCAAGCCCAACAATCATGAGCTGGGCGAGATTTTCGGCGTGACGCTTATTGAGCGGCAGGACGTGATTCCCTACGCGAGAAAGCTGCAGGAAATGGGCGCCCGGAACGTGCTGGTGTCCATGGCCGGAAAAGGGGCCGTGCTGCTGGCTGAGGATGGTAATGTCTTCGAGGCGGAGGCGCCTAAGGGAGTCCTGAAGAACGGTGTCGGCGCGGGAGATTCCATGGTGGCGGGCTTCCTGGCCGGATACGGCGAGAGCGGCGATTGTGCGCAGGCCTTCCGTATGGGCGTAGCCTCCGGCAGTGCCAGCGCTTTCTCGGAGCAGCTGGCCACGAAGCAGGAAATTGAAGATCTGTATACAAGATGCTGCATCAGCAAAGTTGAATGAGTAATGGGCTGTGAAAAGCCATGAAGGATACATAAACAGGAAAAGAAGGGAGCAGGTATGAAGATTACTGATTTACTGGATCCGCGGAGCGTATCACTGGATGCGGCACCGGCGAGCAAATCGGAAGCATTGGATCGTGCGGTGGAGCTGATGGCCGCCAGCGGCAAGCTGTCGGATGTGGAGGCGTATCGCAAGCAGGTGTATGCCCGGGAGGAAGAAAGCACCACCGGCATCGGCGAGGGCATTGCCATTCCCCACGGTAAGTGTGATGCGGTGAAGCAGCCGGGTCTGGCGGCTATGGTCATCAAGAATGGTGTGGATTTCGATGCACTGGACGGCGATCCGGTGACACTGCTGTTCCTGATTGCGGCACCGAACACCAAGGACAATGTGCATCTGGATGTGCTGAGCAAGCTTTCTGTGCTGATGATGGATGAGAATTTTTCGGATTCGCTGCGAAATGCCAAGTCCGTGAAGGAATTCCTTTCCATTATCGATAAGGCGGATGCCGAGCAGGCGGATATCGACGAGCGTCTGGCTGGCGGCGCAGAGGAGACTCCGGCAGAAACAGTTGCAGAGACCAAAGCGGATGCGGCGGCACCGAAGCTGCTGGCCGTGACCTCCTGCCCCACCGGCATTGCCCATACCTATATGGCGGCAGAGGGACTGGAGAAGGCAGCCCGGGCCAAAGGATGGAAGATCAAGATTGAAACGCGGGGCTCAGCCGGCGCGAAAAACGTGCTGACCCAGGCGGAAATTGATGCGGCAGACTGCATCATTGTGGCGGCGGATGCCCAGGTGCCCATGGATCGCTTCGACGGAAAGCGGGTGATCCAGTGTCAGGTAAGCGATGGCATCAGCAAGGCCCCGGAGCTTCTGGAGCGGGCGGTATCCGGAGAGGTGCCCGTTTACCACAGTGCATCCGGCGGACAGAAGACGCAGGGCGCGACCGCCGCTAAGTCCGGCGGTGTCGGTCATCAGATCTACACACAGCTCATGAACGGCGTTTCCCATATGCTGCCCTTCGTTGTGGGCGGCGGTATTCTCATCGCCATCGCCTTCCTGATCGACGGCTTCAGCGTGGATATGAACTCTCTGCCGCTGGACCAGAGAAGCAACTTCGGTACCATTACCCCGCTGGCGGCGTGGTTCAAGAGTGTGGGCGGCGTGGCCTTCGGCTTCATGTTGCCGGTACTGGCAGGCTTTATCGCCATGGCCATCGGCGATCGTCCGGCATTGGCGGTGGGCTTTGTGGGCGGCATGATTGCCTCTCAGGGCAAATCCGGTTTCCTGGGTGCGTTGGCAGCCGGTTTCATTGCAGGTTATGTGATCCTGTTGCTCCGTAAGGCTTGCGAAAAGCTGCCGGAGGCACTGGAGAAGATTGCGCCGGTGCTGATCTATCCGGTGGTGGGTGTTCTCTGCATCGGACTGGTCATGAGCTTCGTGGTAGAGCCCATCATGGGTGCCGTAAACATTGCCCTGAACAACGGACTCACCAGCATGGGAAGTTCCAGCCGTCTGGTACTGGGCTTCATTCTGGCGGCAATGATGGCCATCGATATGGGCGGCCCTTTCAACAAGGCAGCTTACGTATTCGGTACTGCAGCCATCGCCTCCGGCAACTATGATGTGATGGCAGCCGTGATGATCGGCGGTATGACACCGCCCTGCGCGATTGCATTGGCCACCATTCTGTTTAAGAAGAAGTTTACCAAGGAAGAGAGAGAGTCCGGCCCCACCAACTTTATCATGGGCCTTGCCTTCATCACAGAGGGTGCGATCCCCTTCGCGGCTTCTGATCCGGTGCATGTATTGCCAGCCTGTGTGATCGGTTCCGGTGTGGCAGGTGCGCTGAGCATGCTGTTCAACTGTACCCTGATGGCACCCCATGGCGGCATCTTCGTGTTCCCGGTGATGGGCAACCCGTTGCCGTATCTTCTGGCCCTGGTGGTCGGCACAGCAATTTCCACAATATTGCTTGGTGTTTTAAAGAAAAATGTGGTAGAATAATGGTATCGGTTTCACATTTTAAAGGGTTGCGGGAGCGTGGCACGCGGAGCAATCCGGTATCGTTCTAAATCATCAAAAAATACAGGAAAAGGAGCGTTTCATCATGAGAGAGTTTACGTACACCATCACAGATTCTGAGGGCATTCATGCACGTCCGGCCGGTGAGCTGGTGAAGGCAGCAAAGCAGTTTTCCAGCACCATTAAGCTGAGCAAGGACGGCAAGAGCGGTGACTGCAAGAAGATCTTCGGCATCATGGGTCTCGCTGTAAAGTGCGGACAGGAAGTGGTTCTGACCTTTGAGGGTGAGGATGAGGATGCAGCTTACGAGGCAGTCAGCAGCTTCATGAAGGAACACATGTAAACGTTCAGCACCATCGGAAAAATCCAGGAATGCGGAGCCGAGCTTGCTCGGCGACGCGTTTTTGGAATTTTTTTCGGATTGCGGGAGCGCTGAGCGCGGCGCAATCCGGTATCAATAGTGCGAAAATGAATAAAGAGGGGTATCCGCATGCAGACATATCAGGGAAAAAGTGTATTTGGCGGTGTGGCCATCGGTAAGATCTGCGTTTACCGGAAGGGCGAGCAGACCGTAAAGCGAACGAAAATCGAGGATACGGAGGCGGAGAAGCAGCGCTTCGATGATGCCGTGCAGGAGGCAATCCGGCAGCTGGGAGAGCTCTATGACAAGGCAGTGAAGGAGGTCGGCGAGGCCAATGCGGCCATCTTCGAGATCCACCAGATGATGCTGGAGGATGACGATTATCTGGATGCTGCCCGGAACATCATTGAAACCCAGAAGGTCAATGCGGAATATGCCGTGGCGGTGACCGGCGACAACTTTTCCCAGATGTTTGCGGCCATGGACGATGAGTATATGCGGGGCCGTGCAGCGGACGTGAAGGATATTTCTGAGCGGATCGTCCGGGTACTGTCCGGCGGCAATGGTCAGGGCATCCACACAGACGAGCCGGTGATCATCATGGCGGAGGATCTGGCACCCTCTGAAACGGTGCAGCTGGAGAAGGACAAGGTGCTTTCCTTTGTGACGGTACAGGGCTCGGTGAATTCCCATACGGCGATTTTGGCCCGGACCATGAGCATTCCGGCACTGATCGGCACCAATGTGCCGCTGGATGAAAGTGTGGACGGAAAATTGGCCATCGTGGACGGCACCCAGGGCGTTGTTTACGTGGAGCCGGATGCGGAGACACTGGAGACCTATCGTCAAAAGCAGCAGGAGGAGCAGGAGAAGAAGGCATTGCTGCAGACCCTGCGCGGAAAGGAAACCGTAACGCTGGACGGCAAGAAGATCAAGCTGTATGCGAACATTGGCAACAGCAAGGATCTGGCCTCCGTGATGCAGAACGACGCGGCAGGCATCGGCTTGTTCCGCAGCGAATTCCTGTATCTCGAGAAGGAAGACTTCCCCACAGAGGAGGAGCAGTTCCAGGTATACCGGCATGTGGTGGAAACCATGGCCGGAAAGCCGGTGATCATCCGTACATTGGACATCGGTGCGGACAAGCAGTGTGATTACTTCCATCTGAAGAAGGAGGAAAATCCGGCCATGGGCTGTCGTGCCATCCGGATCTGCCTGACCCGGCCGGAAATCTTCAAGACGCAGCTGCGGGCTTTGTTCCGGGCCAGTGCATTTGGCAATCTTCTGATCATGTATCCCATGATCACCAGTGTCAAGGAACTGGATGCCATTGCCAAAATTGTGGCAGAGGTGAAGGTGGAGCTGGCGGAGCAGAAGGTGCAGTACGGTGATCCGAAGCAGGGCATTATGATTGAGACCCCGGCAGCGGTGATGATCAGCCGGGAGCTGGCCAAGAAGGTGGATTTCTTCAGCATTGGTACCAATGATCTGACTCAGTATACCCTGGCCATTGACCGTCAGAATCCGGAACTGGATGCTTTCTATGACCCGCACCATCCGGCGGTGCTGGCGATGATCAAGATGGTGGCGGACAATGCGCATGCCGAGGGCATCTGGGCCGGTATCTGCGGCGAGCTGGGCGCGGATATGACATTGACGCAGACCTTCCTGAAGCTGGGCGTGGATGAGCTGTCCGTATCCCCGGGATGCGTGCTGCCGATCCGCAAGATCATTCGGGAGAGTGATATTAGTCAGTTATGATGGGAACTGAGAGCCGAGGAATTTTATGCTGACAGAAGAGAGATATGAACTGATCCTGAAGCTCCTGGAAAGAAAGCGGAGCGCAACGCTGGCGGAGATCAAGGAGGAACTGGGGGTCTCGGAATCCACGATTCGCCGTGATTTGAATGCGCTGGATGCGGCCGGACGCCTGACCAAGGTGTTCGGCGGTGCGGTGGCCCGGGAAGGCATTTTTACGGGAACAGAGCCGTCTGTTGCGCAGAAAATGGAGTTACAGCAGGAGGAGAAGCTGGCGATTGCCAGGTTTGCGGCAAATCTCATCCGGGACGATGATTTTATCTACCTGGATGCGGGGACCACAACCGCATATATGCTGGATTACCTCCCGCGTTGTCGGGCCACCTTTGTGACCAATGCAGTATCCCATGCGCAGCGTCTGGCGGCCGCCGGACGACGGGTCATTCTCATCGGCGGAGAGCTGAAGGGTACCACGGAGGCAGTGGTGGGGAGCCGGGCCATCCTGACGATTCAGGGCTACCACTTCACCAAGGGCTTTTTCGGCACCAACGGTATCAGTAAGCACCACGGCTTTACCACGCCGGATCCCAATGAAGCGCTGGTGAAAAAGACGGCCATGGAGCAGACGGAACATTGCTATGTGCTGGCGGACAGCCAGAAATTCGGTGTGGTCAGTTCTGTGACTTTCGCGTCCTTTGACAGTGCCGTCATCTTGACGGAAGCTGCGCCGCCGGAAGGCTTCAGCGGCAGCCGGAACATCCAGATTACGAAATAAATGATGATCGTATAAAAGGCTCTGCGTCAGCAGAGCCTTCTTTGTTTGCTCGCACATTTTATTCGGTTGCGGCTGACTCGGTCGCAACCGAACAAAAATTGACAGCTGCACACTGGTTTACTATACTGGATGTAGCGCTTTTTGCTTTCAATTTGGGGGGATGGGGCATATGTTTTACGGAAGAAAAAATGAGAGAAAAAAACTGCATAGCATGTTCCTTTCCGATGAACAGAGAATTTCTCTGATTTACGGCAGGAGAAGAATCGGAAAAAGTGAGCTGATCAAGCAGGCACTGAAAGAAACAGAGCTGAAAAGCATTTACTACGAATGTAAACAAACCACGGAATATAACAATGTGGACAGCCTGGCAGAACTTATAGGAGAAATCTTTGACTTTCCCAAGCCGGCCTTTGAAAGTATGGAAGCGCTGCTGCGGTTCCTTTTTAAAAGAGCAGAAAAGGAAGCGATGATTCTTGTCCTGGATGAATATCCGTATTTACGGGAAAACACAAAGGGACTCGACAGCATTTTACAATCTCTTATAGACCATCATAAAGATACTTCCAGGATGAAGCTGATTATCTGCGGGTCTTATGTGGATACAATGAAAGCCCTTTTGGAAAAACAGAATCCGTTGTTTGGCCGAATCGATCTCACCATTGATTTGAAACCGATGGATTATTATGAGTCGGCCTTGTTTTATCCTGCATTTGCGGCAGAAGATAAGGTGCGGCTCTTCAGTGTATTTGGGGGAATTCCGTATTACAATCGGCTGATCGATGCTAAAAAAAGTGTAAAGGAGAATATCATAGAATTGATTGCATCGCCCGGGGCGCGGCTGGAAAATGAAGTGTCTATGTATCTCCATTCGGAAATCTCGAAGATCACAAATGCGAACGAGGTTTTTGAGGCCCTTGCAAAGGGTTTTTCCAGATATAAAGATATTCTCGACCAGTCCAATGTTTCAAGCGGACCGGCTTTAATTGATGTCCTGGATAAGCTGATGCGTATGGATGTTGTGGCCAAAGAAGCGCCCATTAACGATGAAAACAATAAGAAGAAGTCGGGGTATTATATTTCGGACAATCTATCCTTGTTTTACTACAAATATATATTCAGAAATATGTCGAGAATGAACATCATGGATCCCGATGTGTTTTATGATAGGTATATTGAGGATGACTTTGAAACAAAGTATGTTCCGAAAAGCTTTGAGAGGATATGCAAACAGTATCTGATCAGAAAAAACAGAAGCGGTCTCATGGATGAGGTGTTTGAAAAGATAGGAAAATACTACTACGATGATCCGATAGAAAAGAAGAACGGGGAATTTGACATCGTTACTCTGGATGAAAAGGGCTATATTTTCTATGAAGCCAAATTCAGAAAAGAGCCTGTCACAGAGAGCGTCATTCAAAACGAAATACGTCAGGTGCAACAAACCGGTTTGAAGTGTTACAGATACGGCTTCTTTTCAAAATCAGGCTTTGCCTGCGAGGCACAGGGTGATCTGATCTTGATTTCCTTGGAGGAATTGTATGAATTTTGAAGCCCGTGGGCATGATCATTAAAAAAAGAGCCGGGGCGCTGATGGTGGCATCAGCGCCCCGGCTTTTATACTTGCCTTAACGGCGGGGGTATAGAGGTTTACGCCAGCGGATAGAAGATCGTGGCGGATACGGCACAGGAAAGAATGGCCAGTATCATGTAGGGAAGGGTGAACTTCAGCACCTTGCCCGGGTTGTATTCACCGGCAGCGAAGGCCACGGCACACTCGCCGGATCCGGAAGGGAAGCCCACGGCAAAGTAGTTGGCGGTACCGATGATGAGCACGAGACCTCTCGGATCCCAGCCGGCAGCCAGTGCAACGGAGGCAGCGATGGGGATCAGCACGGACTGGGTGCCCATGTTGGAAATGAAGGTGGTCATCACAACGGTAGCGGTAGAGAAGATCAGCATAACCTTGAACTGACTCGGATTCTGACCGATGAGGTTCAGGATGAACTGACCGATGACCTCGCCGGCACCGGAGGCGCCGATGGCGTCAGCCACTACGAGTACGCCGGCCAGCATCCAGATCATATCGGAGGTCATATCCTTTGCGGCATCCTTTGCGTTGATGCAGCCGGTGAAGATCAGGATGATGACGCCGGCAGCTGGTGCGAGATACATGAAGTTTCCGGTGATCTGGTTAAAGATGAGGCAGAGCATAACGGCGGCAAAGACCACATAGACGATCATCTGCTTGGACTGCGGAAGCTTTTCCACAACAGCGCCCTTTTTCAGCTTTGTGGTGTCGACAGCATTATCCTTCGGCATCAGCTTCCAGCCGAAGATGCAGTAGAGGGTCAGCACGGCGATCGGAATGATGGCGAATTTGAAGGGATCCAGGAGAGAGAGCATATACTCCGGATGGCTCTCACCGATGATGCCCTCGTAGAAGCCGTTCAATGTGGCAAAGGTTGTGGCACCGAGACCGATGGGAAGACGGAACTTCCAGGCCACCATGACGCCGAGCAGCGGCAGGATCAGACGGTTTGCGGTGATTTCACCGGAGTTGTTCAGGGTGGTCAGAAAGATGACCAGGATGGCCAGCGCTGCGGTGGACGGTACAAACTGTGAGAACAGGGCAGCGACAGCATAGAAGGCGATGATCAGTATGAAGCCGCTTTTTCCCTGCACCATATTCAGGGTTTCGGAAATTTTGTCCACCAGAGCCGTCTTGGAGAGAACTGCCGAGAGGGCCAGTGTGGGAGCGATCAGCACTACGGTTTTGTTTCCGAAGCCGGTGAAGGCGGATTTCAGATCCACAACACCGGTGGCTGCCAGAATGAGGCAGCAGGTCATGGCGGTGACGCCGAAGGGAACCTTGTTCCAGACGAACATGACCATCATGAACAGGGTAACCAGCAGAACGATGGTTAATTGAGACATATGATTACCGATCCTTTCTCTAAATCGAATTACTGCATCAGGACACGTACCTGACGAACACGCTCACGAACAAAATCTGCCCAGACCGTCGGGTCATAGTAGCAGTTGTTCTCGTTGGTGTACTGTCCGGCACGATCGGTGATCTCGATCTGGTTCGGATGGCTCGGCAGGGCAATGTCGATATGCATTGCGGTGAGCTTGGCCTCGTCCTCGAAGAAGCGGTCCCGGAGGGCGGGGGTCAGCATCTTGCTGCCGGCATAGTACTTGTCGTTCATGGTGTTGGCGCCGACGCCGCCGTGCATGCCCAGGGTATAGGTCTTGCCGTCAGCGGGGTTGGTCTCCTCCCAGAAGAAGCTGGTGCAGCCGATGGTATGACCGGGCGTCAGCATGGTGCGGATGGCAATGTCGCCGAGCACAACAGGGGTGTTGTCGTCGTAGAACTTGTCCACCTGGAAATCCATGGGGTGGGAATCCTTGTCCAGCACCAGTGTCTCCTCCGGTACCTGCTGATAGAAATCCCAGTCCTCCTTGGACATATACAGCTCGGCACCGGTGATCTCCTTCATGAGCTGGGCAGCACCGCAGTGATCGAAGTGAGCGTGGCTCAGCAGGATCTTCTTGATATCGGTCGGCTTATGGCCGGTCTTGTAAATGCTGTCGATCAGGAGATAGGCGCTCTCCGGAATGGCGGTATCGATGAGAATACAGCCCTCGCTGGTCTCGATGAGCCAGCAGCCTACCCAGGTCTGTCCGGCAACATACCAGGTTCTCGGTGATACCTGGAACGGCTCGATGGCTGCGGTCCACGGACGATAAGCCAGAGTGGCTACGGGATCGGCCATGGGTTTTGTGCATTTGAATGACATAATAGAACTCCCCTTTCGTGTGTGCGCGAAAATGCCGCCTGACACAGCATGTTCCGCTATGAAAAAAACTTGATACTTCTTGATTCCATAGTAACGCGGGAGTATTATTAGTACAACTTATAAGAAAAAGGATTAAAACTTAGAAAAATTAAGATGCAGTGATATTTTCAGGGGAGTAAAAAAGAAATGGATCTGAAACAGATTGAAAACATCGTGGCCATTGCCAACAAGGGGAGCATCACGAAGGCAGCGGAGGGGCTTTTTGTCACCCAGTCTGCTTTGAACCAGCAGCTTCTGAAGCTGGAAAAGGAGATCGGTCTGTCGCTTTTTGAGCGGCGCAACCACAGTATGATTCCCACGGATGCGGGTGAGATTTATTTGGAGGGGGCCAGGGAAATTCTGCAGATTAAAGAAGATACCTATAAGAGACTGTCGGATATGAGTGAGGACAGCCACGGCACCATTTCCATCGTTTATACCCCGGAGCGCGGCGCCGATATGTTTTCGGAGGTCTTTCCGGTGTTTCACCTGCTCTATCCGCATATTCGCTTTCAGACTCGGGAGCTTCGGAACAAGCAGATGGAGCAGCTGCTCATGAACCGGGAAACGGATCTGGCCTGCGTCACCTATACAGAAAAAGACCGGAATCCGGCCTTTTCCTATATCGGCGGCGTGCGGGAGGAAATCGTTCTGGGCATGCCGGCCTCGCATCCCCTGGCGCATCTTGCCGGGGAAAACAGCGCGGAACGGCTGCCGGAACTGGATATGCGGCTGCTGAAGGATACGGATTTCGTACTGGCGGGACCGGATACCAAGAGCGCGGACATCGAGGCGGAGATCTTCGGCATTGCCGGTATTCGCCCTCGAGTGCTCTATACCGCTTCGGGCAGTGCCACCCGAATTCGTTCCGTGAAGGGGCAGCAGGCCTGTGCTTTCTTTCCGGCCTTTTACATCGATGCGGAGGCTCCGGTGGTCTATTTCTCCGTACAGCCCCATAAATGCTGGTACAGCACCGTGGCTTACCGGAAGGACAGCTACTTGTCCGTGCCGGAGCTGGTGCTCGCCGACCTGATCCGCAAGTACAACGCCCGGGTCAGCAACTTTAAGGATGTAAAGGTAAGATAGAATTAAGCGTTTTTTGGCGTTTACCCCAGTACCAGTGCACTCAGCAGTACCACGGCAACGGCGGCCATGGCGGTGGGGAAGAGACCGGCGCCAAACCAGGCCAGTGCCATGCCCAGCAGCAGTGCCAGAAGTCCCGACAGGGGATTGGTGGTGGCGTCCATCATGGCGGGAAAGGTCATGACGGCCAGCGTCACATAGGGCACATAGTAGAGGAAGGAACGGATGGTGCGGTTCCGGATTTCCCGGCGAATCAGCGTGAGGGGCAGAACCCGCAGGAGATAGGACACCAGGAACATGATGAAGATATAAATATACGCATTCATTTAATTCGACTCCTTTTCGGTATTCGCGCCGACAGCATTATCCTGAGATTCTTCCGGGATGGGGAAAAGCAGGGCGGCACCCAGAGACAGCAGCACCGTCAGAAGAATGATGCGGCTGCCTTCGGAAAGCGTGCTGATCATCGGTAGGCGGGAGCAGAGAAAACTCAGCACCATGGACAGGAGCACCAGACCGCGGATCACCGGGTTTGTTCTTGCCGGCGGGATCACGATGGCCAGGAACATGCCGTAGATGCCGACGCCCAGGGCGGTCACGAGAAGCGGCGGGAGTATGCTGCCCACCACGACGCCGAGGCAGGTGCCCAGGGCCCAGCAGCTCAGGGAAATGAGGGCGAGGCCATAATTATAGAAGGGGTTCAGTTTCCCCGGCTGTGTCACGGACGCGCCGAAGATTTCATCGGTGATGACGAAGCCCACCAGAAGCCGGTGTCCAAAGGCTGTGTCCGGCGAAATTTTCTGTGAAAGCGAAGCGGACATGAGGAGATAGCGGGCATTGATGATCAGGGTAATGATGGCCATCTCGAGATAGGGCGCTTGGGCGGCGATCACCGTGAAGCCGGCATATTCCCCCGCGGAGGCATTGCAGAGCAGGCTGGCCAGGGTGGCCTGAAGGGCGGTGAGTCCCGCCTGTTTTGCGGAAATGCCCAGTGCGAAGGCCACGGCAAAGTAGCCCAGGGCGATGGGGATGCCGTCATGCAGTCCCCGCCGAAACCAATGCTTGTTTTCTTCCATTTGTATACTCCCTGCCTCGGGACGTCATTGCCCCGAACGATATGATTTGATTCTTGTCGGATGTGCGGTCAGTCGGCTTCTTCGCTGCCGACCTTCCAGGCCTGGTAAACCTCCCGCTTGCCGAGCCCGCGATCCTTGGCCACGGCCTTCATGGCATCCTTTTCCGACATGCCCTGATCGAGGTAATGCTGCATGTGCTGAAAAAGAGGCATGGCCGTCCAGTCCCGGATGGCCTCCTCCCGAAGGCTCTCCCGGCTCTTTCCCTCAATGACCAGGACATACTCGCCGCGGGGATCCTCTGTCTCGTATTTCGCGATGGCATCCCCCAACGTGGTGCGGAGACTTTCCTCGTGGGTCTTTGTCAGCTCCCGGCAGAGGGAGATGCGGCGATTCTCGCCCAGTACCTCCGCCAGCTCTGCCAGCGTTTTCCGGAGATGGTGGGGGGCTTCGTAGACGATCATGGTGCGGGTTTCCCGGCTGAGCTCTGCGAGAATTTCCTGCCGTTCCTTTTTCTCCGCCGGCAGAAAGGCCTCAAAGGCGAAGCGGCGGGTGGGCAGTGCCGAGAGCGTCAGCGCGGTAATGCAGGCGGCGGGACCGGGCAGGCTGGTGATGGAAATGTTGGCTTCCGCGGCCTGGCGTACCAGCTCCTCGCCCGGGTCGGAAATGCAAGGCGTTCCGGCATCCGTGATGATGGCGATGTTTTTTCCGTTGAGAAGCTCCTGCACCAGATACCGGGCCTTGTCGTACTTGTTGTATTCATGATACGCCGTCATCGGCGTTTTGATCTCGAAATGATTCAGAAGCCGGATGGAATTCCGGGTATCCTCTGCGGCAATGAGATCCACCTCCCGGAGGCAGCGCAGCACCCGGTAGGTGATGTCTTCCAGATTTCCAATGGGTGTGGCACAGATATAAAGGGTTCCAGGGTTCATGGTGTCTCCTTGCAAAACAGTTGTGTAGAACTATGACATACCGGCACGCGATTGTGCCGGCGCATTGCGATTTTTACCGAATAGAGTATAGCGTGCGCAATGGGAAAAGTCCACTTGATAGAAAAACGCCTGTGGAATTCGCAAGCGCCATTCCGGGATCATTGGTTTCAAGGATGTGAAAATATGAATAAATTCCCACCGCTATGGTGGGAACAAAGACATTAGAGATGTGATATGATTAGAGAGTGAAAAATACCTGGGATGTGCACAGAATACTAAACAAAAATAACACCAGCGCAATGGTCAATAGGAGCATGCCGAGGTGGCGCACGATGCGGTTTTTATGATGGCAAAGTGGCATCCAGTTTTGGATATTTTTGTAGTTAAAGTAAGCGAAGACCCAGGAAAGAAGGATTCCTGCGACACAGACTTTGTAAAAGAACAGGGCCATGCCGAAGGTGTTCTTTACCTGAAATGTGGCAGAAATCCAGAGGACAAACAGATAGTAAATGGACGCCAGCAGCATTTTCCAGGGGCTATGGGAACGATACCCGGGCAGCGCATGGGCCTGTATGCCTTTTGGTGCTTTGTGCGAATAATGGACAGGCGAAAGCATTTCCATGGACTTTCTGAGGTCATTCACGGATTTATAGCGTTCGTCGGCGTTTAGCTTTGTGCAGGTTTCAATGACGGCGTCAAACAAATGACAGGGCTCCGCCAGGGAATCAGACAACTCTTTCAACAGGATACCGATGGAATAAATGTCGGTTTGCGGGGAGGAGGAACCAAAACCATATTGCTCCGGGGCGGCATATCCCATGGTGCCGAGCAGGACGGTGTCTTCTGTTCTGCCCGGGGAGAAAAATTTGGCAGCATTGAAATCCAGAAGGACAGCATGGTTCCAGCAGTCGATCATGATGTTGGATGGTTTGATGTCACGATGAATGATGGGAGGTTTGGTATGGTGAAGCGGCTGTAGTATGGTACATAGGTCGATCATATAACGAACAATGTCGGAAACGGATATGCTGTGCTGTTGCATTTTATCTTTTAAGGTGCAGCCGGAAATATATTCCTCAATTACGGTCAGCTGGTGATCCTCTTCACAGAAGGCAAGGATCTTCGGCGTTCCGGCAATGGGATAGAGAGACAGATATTTGTACACGTCGGCATTGTAAACATCAAGGATTTTCTTGATGGCAATTTTTCGGGTTTCCTGGTGCTGCGCCAGATATATTTTATGCGCTTCATCAATGGTGGCAATGGTTTTATAGTATGAAACAGCCAGATGGCGGGTGAGATCCATAGGGAACGAATCCTTTCGTGAAACAATTTCACACAATTATAGCAGATTGGAGAAGGCAATGGAGGAAAAAAGCACAAGTGAGCTCACAGAAATTCTGGGAAAGACCCACTTGTCGGAGTTTGGAAAATATTGCAGAGAAAACAAGGATTCCATGCATCAGGGAAGCGAGGACTTCTTTGTATATATGAAAGAACTGATGAAGGAGAAGTCGCTCACACAGCAGGTGGTCTTTCTAAGAGCTGACATTCCGGAACGCTACGGATACAAGCTGTTGTCCGGTGAAAAACATACGCGGCAGAGAGACGTGATCCTGCGTATTTGCTACGCGGCAGAGCTGAGTCTGGAAGAAACGCAGCGGGCCTTAAAGAAATATGACATGCCTGCACTGTATCCCAAAATACCGAGGGATGCATTCCTGATGATCCTATTCAATGAGCGCCCGGGAAATATCATAGAGATCAATGAGCTCTTAAAGAAAAATGAAATGGAGCCATTGCGGATGAGCGGGATGCAGGAGTAGGGATTATCATCGATTACGTTCTAAGAAAGAGGAGGATTTATCAATGAAAACATGGAAGCTGGTTTCGGGAATTTTATCGATCGTTTTGTTTGTGTTTGTGACGTTCCAGTCATGCGCAGCCGGATTTGTGAATGCAGTGGAAGGCAATGGTGAGATTTCTGGTTCAGCAGGCGTTATAGTAGCGGTTTGTATGCTTTCGGGAGGCATTGTTTCTATCGCAACAAGAAAATCGGAGAAGAATGGTGGAAACATTGCACTGCTCATTTTGTTCGGGCTTGCTGCGATTGTCGGATTTTCCTGCTATGGAAGCTACTCGGATTTGGCCATTTGGTCAGGCTGGTGTCTGATCAATGCGGTGACTGCGATTCTGTCGATGTTCGGTAAGAAGCGAAACCAGATTCAGGGATAAAATTTTAAGAAGGCGGGGCGCTGATGCAGAGCATCAGCGCCCCTGTTTCATGCCGTGGAAAGGAAACTCCCTCAAAAAGATTTACAGGATTATGAACATTTTATGGTGCGGCTTGAAAAATCGGGGCCGGTTCTGTATACTAGCGTCTGGTTTTAGGAAAAACAAACTGCGGAATTGGCAGAGAAATACGAGGAGAATGTTATGAAGAAGATGAGATGGATGCTTGCTGTGATGTTGGGGGCAATGCTGGCGCTTTCCGCCTGTGGCTCCAAGAAGAGCGGAACCGAGGTAAACGGTCCGGTGGCGATGGAGACCACTGAGGAGGAGACCAATCCGGAGAACGGTCTGCCGCTGTCCAAGCAGCCGGATCCCACAGCGCCGGTGCTGGCGTCTATCGTGGTATATGCCCCGGATGAGAACGGTCAGATCAGCGGCATCATGGATGCGGCAGACGAGTTGACCGAGCAGAATGTGCTGGATCTGCTGGTTTCTCATGGTACCCTGGCAGAGGGCGTGAAGTTCGTGAGCCTGGATAAGAAGGACTCTGATGAGACAGCAGCAGCCGGCCCCGGTGCTTCCTCTGACAGCGCAGAGAAGCTGCAGAACGGCACTCTGACACTGGAAGGCTTCGCGGCAGGCAGCGGTCTGGATGAAGCTACCGCTAAGCAGGCCGTGATCGATACCTTCAAGGAAAATTACGAGCTGGCCAATGTAGAGCTGGTGTTGAATTAAAGAGATATGGTCTCCGGCGGATAAAAGAGGAGCTGTTGCCTGCGGGCAGCGGCTTCTTTTTACGTTGCAGCGGCTGTTGTGGGACCCGGCAAGGGGCTTCATTGGCCGTGACATGCCCCAAAGCTTGAAAAATAGGCTTAATTCCGCTATAATTGTGGGATTGAATTTATTAAAAACCCGGCAGATTGCGCCCTTTGGTGGGAGATAATGGCAAGTGTCGGTGGAAAGAAGTGAAAAAATGGAGAAAAAACCGTTTTACATGACAACTGCGATTGCCTATGCTTCCGGCAAGCCGCATATCGGAAATACCTATGAGATCGTGCTGGCAGACGCCATTGCCCGCTACAAGCGCTTCGAAGGCTATGATGTGCGCTTCCAGACCGGAACCGATGAGCACGGACAGAAGATCGAGGAGAAGGCGGAGGCAGCCGGTGTGACACCGAAGGCCTATGTGGACAAGGTGGCCGGTGAGATCAAGACCATCTGGGATCTCATGAATACCTCCTATGACAAGTTCATCCGCACCACCGATGCCGATCATGAGCGCCAGGTTCAGAAGATGTTTAAGAAGATGTACGACAAGGGCGACATCTATAAGGGCGCCTATGAGGGCTGGTACTGCACACCCTGTGAGTCCTTCTGGACAGAGTCTCAGCTTGTGGATGGCAAGTGCCCGGACTGCGGTCGTGCCGTGGAGAAGGCCCAGGAAGAGGCTTACTTCTTCAGAATGTCCAAGTATGCGGATCGCCTGATGCAGCATATTGAGGAGCATCCGGAGTTCATTCAGCCGGTTTCCCGAAAAAACGAGATGGTGAACAATTTCCTGAAGCCGGGCCTTCAGGACCTTTGCGTGTCCAGAACCTCCTTCAAGTGGGGTATCCCCGTGGACTTTGATCCGAAGCATGTGGTATACGTATGGCTGGATGCACTGACCAACTATATCACCGGCCTTGGCTACGATGCAGACGGTGATTCAGATGCGATGTTCGGCAAGTACTGGCCCTGCGACCTGCATCTTATCGGCAAAGACATTATCCGCTTCCATACGCTGTACTGGCCCATCTTCCTGATGAGCCTCGACCTGCCGCTGCCGAAGCAGGTATTCGGTCATCCCTGGCTGCTCACCGCGGCAGGAAAGTCGGAGGAGGGCGTGAAGATGTCCAAGTCTCGCGGCAATGTCATCTACGCGGATGACCTGGTGCGTCTTTTTGGTGTGGATGCCGTGCGTTTCTTCGTGATTCACGAGATGCCCTTCGAAAATGACGGCGTGATCTCCTGGGAGCTGATGGTGGAGCGCTACAACTCCATGCTCGCCAACATCCTCGGCAATCTGGTGAAGCGAACCATTTCCATGAGCAACAAGTACTTCGGCGGCATTGTCACAGATGCGGGCGTAGTGGAAGAGGTGGATGCCGATCTGAAGGCCACTGTGCTGAAGAATGTACAGCTCTGCACAGAGAAGATGGACGCGCTGCGGGTGGCAGATGCCCTGACTGCGGTATTCGAGATCTTCCGCCGTTCCAACAAGTATATTGACGAGACAGAGCCCTGGGTACTGGCGAAGAGCGAGGAGAAGCTGCCGCGTCTGCAGACCGTGATGTACAACCTGACCGAGGCTATCGTCATCGGCGCATCTCTGCTGGAGAGCTTCATGCCGGAGACCACAGAGAAGATCCTGAAGGAGCTGAACACCGAGGCACGTCCCCTGGAGAAGATGGACACATTCGGTCTCTACCCCTCAGGCAATAAGGTGGCAGAGGCCCCGGAGACCCTCTTTGACCGGAAGAAGCTGGAGGATGTGCTGCAGGAGGTTGCGGTGATCGAGGAGAAGCAGAGAGCCGCTGTGCAGGCAGCCGCACCGGCAGCAGAAGCAGAGGAGAAGACAGAGACGACAGAAGAGGATGATATGCCCTCCGCACTGGACGAGAATGGCGATGTGGCCGAGGACAAGAAGCCCATTACCGTAGAGGAGAAGCCGGAAATCAGCTATGAGGACTTTGATAAGCTGCAGTTCCGCGTGGGCAAGATTCTGCATGCCGAAGAAGTGAAGAAGTCCAAGAAGCTGCTCCGTTTCCAGGTGCAGATCGGTACCGAGGTGCGCCAGATTCTGTCCGGCATCAAGTCCAGCTATAAGCCGGAGGAACTCGTGGGCAAGCGCGTTATGGTGCTGACCAATTTGAAGCCGAGAGAGATCTGCGGTTTCACATCACAGGGCATGATCCTGTCTGCAGAGGATGCAGAGGGCAAGCTGGCTGTGATGACCCCGGCAAAGGCAATGCCTGCCGGCGCAGAGATCTGCTAAGGGTTTGCCTATGGCTACCTACCGGAACAGCAGAGGCCGCAGAAGAGCCCCGGGGCTGTCAGCTTCCGTCCTGAAGCTGATTGCCCTGCTGGCGATGACGCTGGATCATTTTGCTTTGATTATCATACGGAATGGCAAGCTTTACGGGTATTCCCTGGAGTACTATCAAATGGCCATTGCCACGGAGGAAGGACAGCGCTGGCTGCAGCTTTACGGGATACTGCGCCTTGTGGGCAGGATCGCCTGGCCGATTTTTGCCTTCCTCCTGGTGGAGGGCTTCCTGCATACCGCGGATTTCCGGCGTTACTTCTGCCGGGTGCTGCTGATGGCCATAGTAGCACAGATTCCCTTCGATCTTGCGGTATACAATGAGCTGCTGAATTTTTCCCTGATGAATGTGGGATTTACCCTGGCGCTGGGGCTTCTGATGCTCTACGGCATGGACTGTCAGAAAAACAGCCTCGGACAGGTGCTGATTGCCCTGATCTGCAGCGCTGCCGCGGAATTCTTGCATTTGGACTATGGGGCCCTGGGACTCCTCACCATCGCCTGTCTGTACTTCTTCCGCCGGGAGCGGACACTGCGTCTGGGCAGCGCCGCCATATTGGTCGGGATTGACTCCGCAGGCAGCTATTGTCTCGGCGCCCTGGCCTTCCTGCCCATCTTTTTCTACAACGGCGAACGGGGCAGCTTCCGTAGCAGGTGGTTCTTCTATGCCTACTATCCTCTCCACCTTCTCGTCATGTATCTCCTCATCTATCTAGGTTCATTTTTATGATGGAAAAAGAACGAATTTTTGATACCCATACCCATTTGAACGCACCGGAATTTCAGGAAGATCGCGCGCTGCTGCTTCGACAGCTGGCGGCGGACGGCATTGCCGCCTATACGGAGATCGGCTTTGATCTGGAGAGCTCCCGACAGGCCGCTGCGCAGGCGGAGGATTCCCAGGCCCCTCTTTCGGCAGAGGAGGCTAATGCCTTCGGCCGGGGAAACCAGGCCTCCCGAAACGGTCAGGGCAGTCCCCGCATCTATGCCGCGGTGGGCTTTCATCCGGATCATGTGGCAGAATTGACGGAGGAAGCGCTGGCGGAACTGCGTCAGTTGGCCCAGAAGCCCGGCGTGGTGGCCATCGGCGAAATCGGTCTGGATTATTACTATATCGATCACCGCAGTGAAGCAGAAAAGCAGGAGGCGCTGGAAGCAAAAGCGAAGTTGCCGACACTTTCGCCGGAAATCTGCGGGAAAAAGGAATACAAGCGCTTGAAAAAGCTGGCGGAATCCGTGGACTTCGTTTACGATCCGGTGCCGGAGGTGCAGCAGGAGGCCTTTGTGCGGCAGCTGCGTCTCGCCCGGGAACTGAAAATGCCCATCAACGTGCATTCCCGGGATGCGGCCTTGGATACCTATACCCTCATCGAACAGGAGGAGGGCTACCGGGAGGGCGGCATCATCCACTGCTTTTCTTATTCCGCAGAGATGGCCCTGCGCTTTGTAAAACTGGGGTTGTGCATCGGCATTGGCGGCGTTCTGACTTTCCCCAACGGGCGAAAGCTCCGGGAGGTGGCAGAGGCCGTGCCGCTGGAAAACATTGTGCTGGAAACGGATGCGCCCTATATGGCACCGGTTCCCTTCCGGGGACAGCGGAACGATCCGGGAAAGCTCCAGTATGTAGCGCCGGTATTGGCGGAGATCAAGGGGATTTCGACAGAAGAGTTGATTCGCGTGACAAGAGAAAATGCCATGCGGGTGTATAGAATTAAGGGTTAGCACCGTGTCGCCACATCGCTTCGCGATGCGCGATGTAGCGGTCCAGAGACGCTACGCGTCTTGCCCGCCACCGGAAAAATCGCAAAAACACTTCGCCGAGCAAGCTCAGCTCTGTGTTATGTGGATTTTTCCAGTGGTGCTAAACAATAACAAAAACCTCCGAGCAGCTCCACCCAGGAATTCCCGCGGCACATGAGAGAATCCTCTTAGTGCTGCTATGTTCCCATCCTGACACGGTTCGTGGCCACCCATTGCGCGGGGCCCAAGCTTCAGTGCTGCCCGAAGGTAAGGAGAGTATACATGATATTTTTCGGAAATGCAAGCTTCAAGCAAGGAGACTGGAGGAAGCTATGAGCTTTTCAACATTGATCTTTACGGCGGCTTTTCTGCCGCTCTTTCTCGCGGTTTACTTCCTGGCCCCGGGGATCCGGAACAAAAATCGGGTACTGCTGCTGTTTTCGCTGCTCTTCTACAGCTTCGCCGGCCTGGGCTGCCTTCTGCTTCTGCTGGCCCTGGGTGTACTGAGCTGGTATATCGGCAGAGAGATCGAAAAGGCAATAGCGGCGGAGGAAGCCGTGCTGCTTCCGGAAAAGGATGGAAAGCTGCCGAAAAAGATAGTACCCGGCAAAAAGGCCCGGCACTGGTTGCAGGGCGGCATTGCGGTGCTTTTGCTGGTGCTGATCTTTTTCAAGTATACGGGGCTTCTTCTGGGAACGTTGCGGCTCCCGGTACCGAAGCTGCTGCTTCCCCTGGGCATTTCCTTCTACATCTTCCGCCTGATTTCCTACCTTGCGGATGTATACAAAAAACGCATACCGGCGCAGCCGCTCTTCGAAACGCTGCTGTATACGGTGAACTTCCAGGTCATTGGTCAGGGACCGATCGTGGGATTCCCGGCGCTGGCGGAGCAGTTCGCGCATCGGCAGCATAGTCTGGACGGTTTCCTGCTGGGCCTGGGGCGTTTCCTGGTGGGCTTGGCCAAGAAATGTCTGTTGGCGGATCATCTGGGAGAGCTTTGTGAGAGCTTTCTGCCCCTCGGCTTTTTGACCGGCGGTGACGCCACGGTGCTGGGGGCCTGGCTGGGCGGCCTCTGCTACATGCTGCAGCTCTATCTGGACTTCGCCGCCTATTCCGATATGGCACTGGGCCTTGGTCAGATCTGCGGCTTCTCCTATCCCGAAAACTTCAATTATCCCTATGTGGCGGCCTCGATTCGGGATTTCTGGCGGCGCTGGCACATTTCCCTGTCTTCCTTTTTTCGGGATTATGTATACATTCCCCTGGGCGGCAACCGAGTGTCTTTCGGCAGACTTTGCCTGAACCTTCTGGTGGTCTGGAGCCTCACCGGCATCTGGCACGGCGCGAGCTGGAGTTTCCTGCTCTGGGGATGGTACTATTTTCTTTTGATCCTGCTGGAAAATCTGCTGCAAAAGAGCCCCATCGGTCTTCGGGAGATGACGGCGAAGGTCCCGCGACTATTCCAGCACTGCCTCACGCTATTGCTGGTGTACTTCGGCTGGGTGCTGTTCCGCTTCTCGGATTTTACGTCTCTGAAGGGCGCGCTCCTTCTTATGCTGGGACAGGGGGATAATGCCTTCGACTCGGCACAGGTGAATCTTCTGCTAAAGAACAACCTCTTCTTTCTCTTGCTTTCTCTGACGGCGGTGACACCGCTGTGGAAGCTGCTGTCGGATACGTTCCGGAATGCCGCGATGCGACGGATACAGCTTCGGCTTAGGAATCGCGTCAAGGGCAGTAAGGTTTCTGATGATGCGCTCGACCCGTTGGACAAGGAGGGCTTTGCCCGTGGCAAAGCCTCTGATACGCTCGCCGCTAAGGCATCCAACGGGTGCCCGCAAGCCAAGCTTGCGCTCGACCCGTTGGATATGGATCACGAGGCAGTGCTTGGCCGGGTGAAGGCGCAGGTGCAGAAGCAGCTGAGAACCGCCTGGCTCTGGGAGATCGGCTACTACAGTTTGCGGACGATCTGGCTGCTTCTTCTGCTTCTTCTGTCGGTGATGGCCATGGTGGGCAGCAGCTACCAGCCGTTTTTGTATAATGCCTTTTAAATGTGATGAAAAATAAGCTGAATTCGAAATGGAAATACGGAATGACCGCTGTCCTGGCGGGAAGTCTGCTGGGTCTCGCGGTCCTGGGCTTCAATGTTTCCCTGCGACCGAATTATTCGGTTTCTGAGAAGCGGGAGTTGAAGGCTTTTCCGACGCCGCGCCTTGCGGATATATGGTCCGGCGACTGGTTTACGGAGCTTACCGCCTGGTTCTCGGACACCTTTCCCCTGCGAGAGACGCTGCTTTCCGGAGGAGCATCCCTGGAGCAGCTCTATGGTCTCCAGGGTGAGGCCATTTATAGCCATGGGGACAATGTGGCCGAGAGCATTCCGGAGACTGCGGCGGCCCTGGCACCGACCTTTTCCTTTGACGAGGTGACGGAAACCGGGGAGGATGCGGTAACGGAGAGCGAAGCAGCAGGAGAAACCGCGGCGGAAGAGACGGCAGAGGAAAGCACCGCGCCGGCGGAAACGGATGCCTTCGAAACCGATGCGGAGGGAAACCTGCAGATTGAAAAGCAGGATACGGCAGGCGTGGAACTCGCCGGAGAACAGGCCGGCAACGTCTATGTCAGTGATGGCCGCGCCTATGAGATCTACTACTTCAGCCAGAAAAATGTTACGGCCTATGCCTCTATGATCAACACGGTGCAGGCCATGCTGCCGGAAAATGTGAGCTTATATGACATGCTGATCCCCAATTCTTTCGGTGTACAGCTGCCGGAGAATGTACAGGCCAAGCTGGGCTCCAGCGGTATGAATGAGGCCTTCGCCTATACTTACAGCCTGATCGATCCCGCCGTGAAGCGGGTGTCGATCTTTGATACCCTGCGAGAGCACAGTGATGAGTACATTTATTTCCATACGGACCATCACTGGACGCAGCTGGGCGCTTACTACGCCTATCGTCGATTCTGCGAGGAAAAAGGCATTACCCCGCATGAACTTTCGGAATACGAGAGCGTGAGCTACGACGGCTTCTACGGTACTTTCTACTTCTCGACGAACCGGGCCGAGACCCTGAAGCAGAACCCGGACACCATCACCGCCTACATTCCCCTTTGCGGCAATGCCATGTCCTATCAGGATTCTGCCGGCACCATGCACGAGGCAGCCATCATCAACGATGCGTCCAAGATGAACGCGGGCAATCGCTACAACTGCTTCCTGCTGGGAGACAATGCCTATACGGAGATTCAGAATCCGAATCTCACGGATGGCTCGGCCTGCGTGCTGGTGAAGGAATCCTACGGCAATGCTCTGGCGCCCTTCCTGGCGGATCACTACCAGTATCTCTACGTCATTGACTATCGCTACTATCCGGGGAACCTGCTGACGCTCATCCAGGAAAAGGGTGTAAGTGACGTGGTATTTGCCAATAATGTCATGGCAGTGGGGCAGAAGGCCTCCGGACAGATGATGTCGATCTTTCAATGATTCGATTTTTCATGTTCTTGACGAATAAAGGACCGCATTCTATAATGTCAAGGATTCAAATGAAATTAAAAAGGGAATTCTCGCCCTATGGCCAGAATTCTCGCAATATGTATAGAAGAGACCCACTTGCTTCGGCCGGACGTGGTCTCGAAGAGGTGAAATGGAACAGCAATTTATTATGAAGGGCGGAAAACCGCTCCGGGGTGAGGTGGTTATCGGCGGCGCGAAAAATGCGGCACTGGGCATCATTGCCGGCGCACTGCTGACAGACGAAGAAGTGATCCTGGAGAACCTGCCGGACGTGCGGGACGTAAATGTTATGCTGGAGGCGCTGAAGGAAATCGGCGCCCAGGTGAAGCGAATCGACCGGCATACCGTATCAATCACGGCGGCTGAGATTTCCGACGTCTCCATCGACGACGAATTTATCCGGCGGATTCGGGCATCCTACTACTTTATCGGCGCCTTGCTCGGCAAGTACCAGAAGGCCCGTGTGCCGCTGCCCGGCGGCTGTGCCATCGGCTCCCGGCCCATTGACCAGCACCTGAAGGGCTTCCGGGCTCTGGGTACCAATGTGCAGATCCGGAACGGCTGTGTCGTGGCCGATGCAGAGAACGGTCTGCATGCCTCCCACATTTATCTGGATGTGGTTTCTGTGGGTGCCACCATCAATATCATGCTGGCAGCGGCGCTCGCCGAGGGACAGACCATCATTGAGAATGTGGCCAAGGAGCCCCATATCGTGGATGTGGCCAACTTCCTGAACAGCATGGGTGCCAGCATCAAGGGTGCCGGTACCGACACCATCCGGATCCGAGGCGTACAGAAGCTTCATGGCACCAATTATGCGGTAATTCCGGACCAGATCGAGGCGGGTACCTTCATGTGTGCCGCAGCGGCGACCCGGGGAGATGTGCTTATCAAGAACGTCATTCCCAAGCATCTGGAGTCTATTTCTGCGAAGCTTCTGGAAATGGGCAATACCATCATTGAATACGATGAGGCGGTGCGGGTCATCGGCAGCACAGTGCAGCATCCCACGGATGTGAAGACCCTGCCCTATCCCGGCTTTCCGACCGATATGCAGCCCCAGATCAGTGTGACCTTGGCTTTGGCCCGGGGCACTTCCATCGTGACCGAGTCCATCTTTGAGAACCGTTTCAAGTATGTGGACGAGCTGGCACGGATGGGCAGCTCCATCAAGGTAGAGGGTAATGTCTCCGTCATCGATGGTGTGAAGGGACTCACCGGTGCATCGGTGAACGCGCTGGATCTTCGCGCCGGTGCCGCTTTGGTGATTGCCGGGCTCTGTGCCGAAGGCATTACCACAGTGAACGAGATCGGCTACATCCAGAGAGGCTATGAACACTTCGAACAGAAGCTGCAGGCCCTGGGTGCCGACATTTCCCTGGTAAACGATGAGCGGGAGGCCCTGAAATTCCGCATGAAGGTAGGATAAATCCTACGCGTTTTGCTTGTATTTTCAGAGAAACAAAATAATTTTCAAAAATCGATTGACAATAAATTAACAATACTCTATAATACGGTTACATTGATAAAAGATTAACAAACACTGTGCGTGCGAAAGCAAGCCACCTTACTGATTCGTTTCTTAATCTTTTATCAAGTTTTAAAGAATCTTTTGTTGCCGCGAAATGATGATGAAGGGATGTGCCCTTCGGAACAAGGAGGAAAAGGATGGCAAAGGAATTGAAGAATCCGGAGATTGTCAATGACATGGAGAGCCTCACAGCGAAGCTGCAGGTGATCAGAGCCGCACAGGAGAAGTTTGCGACCTATACCCAGGAGCAGGTGGATGCGATTTTTAATGCCGCTGCTACCGCTGCCAACCAGCAGAGAATCACGCTGGCCCAGATGGCTGTGGAAGAGACCGGCATGGGCGTGGTTGAGGATAAGGTGATCAAGAACAACTACGCTGCTGAGTACATTTACAATAAGTATAAGTATGACAGAACCTGCGGCGTGATCGAAGAGGATCCGGCGTTCGGCACCAAGACAGTGGCTGAGCCCCTGGGTCTCGTGGCTGCGGTTATCCCGACCACAAACCCGACTTCTACTGCAATCTTCAAGACACTAATCTGTCTGAAGACCAGAAATGCCATCATCATCAGCCCGCACCCCCGTGCAAAGAAGAGCACCATCGCTGCCGCAAAGATCGTACTGGATGCAGCAGTGAAGGCCGGCGCACCGGAGAACATCATCGGCTGGATCGATGAGCCGTCTCTCGAGATGACCAATGAGGTTATGCGTGACGCGGACTGCATCCTGGCAACCGGCGGCCCGGGCATGGTACATTCCGCTTATTCATCCGGCACACCGGCCCTTGGCGTAGGTGCAGGAAACAACCCTTGTATCATTGATGACAGCGCAGACATCGAGAATGCGGTTTCTTCCATTCTCCACTCCAAGACATTCGACAATGGTATGATCTGTGCTTCTGAGCAGACCGTAACCGTTCTTGCCAACGTATATGACAAGGTGAAGAAGGAGTTCGAGTACAGAGGTGCTTACTTCCTCAAGAAGGACGAGCTGGACAAGGTACGGAACACCATCCTCATCAACGGCTCCCTGAATGCGAAGATCGTAGGTCAGCCGGCATGGAAGATTGCTGAGATGGCCGGTGTACAGATCCCGCACGACAAGAAGGTGATCATCGGTGAGGTGACAGACTACAGCAAGGCTGAGCCCTTCGCACACGAGAAGCTGTCTCCGGTTCTGGGCATGTATAAGGCCAAGGACTTCGATGACGCACTGCAGAAGGCAGAGACCCTTCTCATGGACGGCGGCCCCGGACATACCGCATCTCTCTTCATTGATTCCAGAGAGAGCGAGAAGATCCACAAGCACGCAGAGGTAATGCATGCTTGCCGTATCCTGCACAACATGCCTTCTTCCCACGGCGGTATCGGTGATCTGTACAACTTCAAGGTAGCACCGTCTCTGACACTGGGCTGCGGTTCCTATGGCGGAAACTCTGTATCCGAGAACGTAGGCATTAAGCACCTGTTGAATTACAAGACTGTGGCAGAGAGGAGAGAGAACATGCTTTGGTTCAGAGCACCCCAGAAGGTTTATTTCAAGAAGGGCTGCATGCCGGTGGCTCTCAGCGAGCTGAAGGAAGTATACGGTAAGAAGAAGTGCTTCATCGTAACCGACTCCTTCCTGGCTTCTGCAGGCTACACCAAGGCCATCACCGACAAGCTCCACGAGATGGGCATCGACTATACCGTATTCTCAAATGTACAGCCGGATCCGACCCTTGCCAATGCTATGGAGGGTGCTGAGCTTATGCGCCGGTATCAGCCGGACTGCATCCTGGCTTTCGGCGGCGGTTCCGCAATGGATGCCGGAAAGATCATGTGGGTTCTCTATGAGCATCCGGATGTGAAGTTCGAGGATATGGCAATGCGCTATATCGATATCCGTAAGAAGGTTTACCAGTTCCCGAAGATGGGTGAAAAGGCTCTGTTCATCGCCGTTCCTACCTCTTCCGGTACCGGTTCCGAGGTGACACCGTTCGCCGTAATCACGGATCAGAACACAGGCACCAAGTACCCGATCACTGACTATGAGCTTCTGCCGAACATCGCCATCGTCGATACCGACAACATGATGACACAGCCGAAGGGTCTGACCGCTGCATCCGGCGTGGACGTACTGGTACACTCTCTTGAGGCTTACGCTTCCATGATGGCCACACCGTACACCGACGGTCTGGCACTCCAGGCAATGAAGAGAGTCTTCGAGTACCTGCCGATCGCATACAACGAGCCCACCGATATTAAGGCAAGAGACGAGATGGCCAATGCTTCCTGCATGGCTGGTATGGCCTTCGCCAATGCTTTCCTGGGCGTATGTCACTCCATGGCACACAAGCTGGGTGCTTACCACCACATCCCGCACGGCGTAGCCAATGCCCTGCTTCTCACAGAGGTCATCCGCTACAACTCCAGCGAGCAGCCGCCGAAGATGGGTACCTTCCCGCAGTATGAGTATCCGCATACCCTGCACAGATATGCAGAGTGCGCAAGATTCTGCGGCATCAATGAGAAGGACGATGCCAAGGCCGTTGAGAAGCTCTGCGACAAGATCGTTGAGCTGAAGAAGACCGTGGGCATCAAGGAGAGCATCGCGGATTACAACGTATCTGAGGAAGACTTCCTGAAGACCCTCGATGAGATGTCTGTTAATGCCTTCGATGATCAGTGTACCGGTGCGAACCCTCGTTATCCGCTGATCTCCGACATCAAGGAGATGTACAAGCTGGCTTTCTATGGTCAGAAGTACCAGCAGAACGAGAAGACACCTGTGGAGATCATGGGTTGCGTAAAGGAATATTCCAAGTAATCCTTTCCAAACGGTAATATGCTTGCGGCAACAAGTCTATTATAAAGAATCCACCGGGGTGAGCAGTATTGCGCGCCCCGGTGAATGCCTTAGGGGCGAATGTATCGGAGCTCTGCGAACAGCAGGGCTTCTTTTTTGTGTTGTTATGCTTTAAAGTTATAACAACAGAAAAAACTTGTACATTCCATAACGCCGTGCTAAATTATTTTTTGTAAAAATCTTATATGTTCGGAGTCAATGGTGACGCCTCGATATGGGAAGCTTTTCCGGGGAGTAGGAGCGACCCCTTGATTCTGAGCTGGAATCAGTCGGTTCCCAAAGGAGGAATAACCATGTCTTACGTAAGTGAAGTATTCGAGAACCTGAAGCAGAAGCACCCGCACGAGCCGGAGTTTCTGGAGGCCGCAGAGAGAATCCTGAATTCTCTGGCACCCATCGTTGAGGCCAATGAGGACGTTTACAGAAAGAACGCCCTGCTGGAGAGATTTGTTGAGCCGGAGAGAATTGTCTCCTTCAGAGTGCCCTGGACAGATGACAAGGGCGTGAACCACGTGAACCTGGGCTACAGAGTACAGTTCAACTCTGCCATCGGACCGTACAAGGGAGGCCTCCGCTTCCATCCGTCCGTGAACCAGTCCATCCTGAAGTTCCTGGGCATGGAGCAGATCCTGAAGAATTCCCTGACCGGCCTTCCCATCGGCGGCGGCAAGGGTGGTTCTGACTTCGATCCCCACGGCAAGTCTGACGCAGAGGTGATGCGTTTCTGCCAGAGCTTCATGACTGAGCTCTGCAAGTACATCGGCAAGGACGTGGACGTTCCGGCCGGCGACATTGGCGTAGGCGGACGTGAGGTTGGCTATATGTACGGACAGTACAAGAGACTGACCAATCTCTATGAGGGTGTGCTCACCGGTAAGGGACTGAGCTTCGGCGGTTCCCTGGCAAGACCGGAGGCTACCGGCTACGGCCTCGTTTACATCACCGACGAGATGGTGAAGGCTGCCGGAAAGACCATGCAGGGTGCCGTGATCACCGTTTCCGGCTCCGGTAATGTGGCACAGTATGCGATCCAGAAGGCACATGAGCTGGGCGCAAAGGTTGTGACCTGCTCCGATTCCAATGGTTATGTTTACGATGCAGACGGCATCAAGCTGGATGTGGTGATGGAGATCAAGAATGGTCACCGCGGCAGAATCAAGGAGTACGTGGAGAAGGTGCCGACCGCACAGTACTTCGAGGGTGAGAGACCTTGGGGTGTGAAGTGCGATATCGCGCTTCCCTGCGCAACCCAGAATGAGATCAATGGTGCGGATGCGAAGAAGCTGCTGGACAACGGCTGCTGGGCAGTGGCAGAGGGCGCGAACATGCCTTCCGATGCGGATGCCATCGATGCATATCTGGCAGCAAAGATCCTGTACATGCCCGCAAAGGCAGCCAATGCCGGCGGCGTAGCTGTATCTGCGCTGGAGATGTCTCAGAACTCCGAGAGATTGTCCTGGACCTTCGAGGAAGTGGACGGCAAGCTGAAGGACATCATGGTGAACATTTACAAGAATGTTGCTGATGCCGCTAAGCGTTACGGCCACGAGGGAGACTTCGTTGTGGGCGCCAACATCGCCGGCTTCGAGAAGGTTTCCGAGGCTATGCTCGCACAGGGACTTGTTTAATTAATATCCTAGGGAAGGCCTCGCAGAGGCCAGGGTTCCCTAGGATGCCTTAGCGGCGAGCGTGTCAAAGGCTTTGCGGTAAGCAAAGCCTACCTAATATCCTAGGGAAGGCCTCGCAGAGGCCAGGGAAAGGCCCCGGTGCACGAGAGTGCACCGGGGCTTTTCTTGCTTTCTCCCTCAAAAACATGTACTATAAGCATAACAAATATTTTGGTCGGCAAAAAAGTTTTAGACAAAACAACGATGCAACATAACAGCGGTAAAAGGAGCGGGACGGCAATGAAGCTCATGCGGACAGAGG